>JAJZXY010000001.1 GCA_021806165.1 Thermoplasmata archaeon | reverse complement strand
TGTCCATATTGATGGACATAAACGAGGAGTGGCTGACAGGCAGAAAATATCTTAGCTTTGAAGACAGTTGAGGCGAACAGAGTGAGAGTACAGGATCAGGAAATTACAGCAGATCTGGTACACTGTCTTCACGGGTGCGTGGATTGATAACAGTTGCGCGATTTCTTTTCAAATTACAGTGTTAATATTCGCCCATTTATTGTCGATAAATCAAGATAATATTAGAGCCACAACCTATATTGGTTTGCTCCCGTCGGGATTTGAACCCGAGTCCCAAGCTCGAGAGGCTTAGATGATTGGCCGCTACACTACGGGAGCGTATATTGGCGGCTCAAGGACTCGATTATAGACTTTGACTTAAAGCTTCTTGTTGTTTCAGGCAGCTCCGGCGCTCAGGCAGGTGGCTGTTCGACTCCTTTGACCCGACGGGGCTGGTGGGGTGCTGTCCCCTGTACGGCACGTAAACAGGTGCATTGTGTGGAAAGGCGTGCGCATCATACTCATGTACCTAGCGGGGACCGATCGTTGCCACTTGCAGGTACCTGCCATTCCGTGCGGTTTGAACATGCTGTTCGGTGATTCTCAATTACGACATAAAAAAACCACAGGTTTAAATTTAATGAGCATTAGATGGGGCCGACCGGAGTTGTTGCGACCTTGAATGGAGCATGTCTTGTTTCAATGGATTATGGCGGCAGCAACAGCGCGATATCACAGATTTCAGAGAGGCTGCGCCATGGAAGCAACTTCCCCTGTATCATGCTGAACAGCAACCGCTCTGAACATGCATTCATTGGACTCGTCGGTGCCTCATTGAGGGTTTTTGTGTCCAGCAGGGTGAGGAGCAGGGTATTGACAGTTTCCATAGACGGCAGGTATCTCTTCCCTGATGTGATGCTCGTGCTCCATCCCAACATTTTGAAGGAGGATCCTGCAGAAATGGCGCTTACCAATATGGCAATCGGCTTTTCAGGTTCATACATAACCCTCAGCGAATTCGTTGCAGAGAGGCTGAAGAGGAAATACAGAAAACCGGTGAAGGTTATCAGGTGCGGGGTTCAGGAGCACGATATTCCCCGGCAAAAGCGCCATGGTGATGAAATAGTCGTGTCGCACGTTGGAGGCATAGCCCCGGGAAGAAGCAGGAGGACACCGATGCTTCAGCTCCCTGAGATTCTCAGGGAGGCCTTTCCAGACAGGAAGATAAGATTGATCCATGTTGCGGGGAAGTGGAACTGGAATGAGGAAATGCTAAGGACAAATTGCGAAAAGGCGGGCATAAGATTCGACCTCAGGGGGGCTGGCAGCAATGATGAAATGTTCAAGGTCTATGCGGAGAGTGACATCTACGTTTACCTGTCTCTCGAGGAGGGTTATTCTATAACGCCGGGGGAGGCGCTTACCATGGAGAAGCCGGTGGTGATAAGTGACCTGCCGGTTCACAAGGAAGTATATCGAGGAAAGCCTGGTGTGTTTTTCTGCAGGAATGGGGAGAAGCAGAGTGTCGTAGACGCTCTGAGGACAGCGTATGAGACAGGCTCGTCACCGGTGTTCAGGGAGAAGGCGCTGGAACGGACTTGGCAGGACATGGTAGATGAGTTCAACGACTATGTGGCAGCTCTGATCTGAATGCATGGCGCTGCTAAGGGTTCGCAGCACTCCCAGGCAATCTTAAAATAAAGATTGAAGGTATTGGAATATGCGATGTCGGAATGCGAGAACTGCTCCGGAATAGGCACGTGCCCGATATGCGGCGAGGCTGTTACCGGCTTTTCACACGTGGGAGTAAGGGGTACTGTGAGCACGCTGCGCATCCCGATCATAAACTACGATCTCAAGTATGACAGCCAGAGGTCGGGGATCTGGCATTATGCAGACCCCTGCGGACACCGCTTTTCGGTCAGGCAGAGTGCGGTTGATGTCAAGTACAACGGCGGACCGCTCTGGCAGGATGGCTACTCCTGGGTGAACGTTTACTGGGGAAAGTTCTACTCCTCCCCGTCCTCCCAGCAGTGGATCAGGGATGTGGACAGGGCGACTGTGAATATTGAAACCAACCAGAGCTACTCCGGCGGACTTGCCCAGTACAACGTAGGCATTGGAAAACTGGCCGGCAGGGCGATAATGCCTGAAGATCCGCCGAGCGCTGTGTCAAGCAGCGAGATCGCGAAGGCGATTTCTGACTGGATTTCCTCCATCAAGCTCCCTGACCTCCGGCAGAAAGGCGCCTACAATGTATTTCTGCCGCCAGGTGTGACAGCTACCCTGTCTGGGGAGCAGTCATGCGCGGTATTCTGCGACTACCACAATACTGCCAACGGGAACACTGGCCCCTTCTTCACCGTTGAACCCTATCCCTGCCAGTCGGGGTGCAACCAGTGCACTGGGAATCCATTCGATACACTGACGAGCGGCCTTTCGGAGGAGATGGTAGAGCTGAAGACAGACATGAATCCGGGAACCGGCTGGGTGATAGGGAACGAGGAGTTGTGTGACTTCTGTGACACGAATTACTTCTGCAGGCAACTGAGCACAGGCGAGTATGTGAATGCATGGTATGACAGGAAAACAGGAAGCTGCTGGACTGGCAAGTGAGCAGTGGTGTCAATGGTCCGCAAAATATACTGGGAAGATGCATATGTGAGGGAATTTGATGCAAAGGTGGAGAAGGTGGAAGGCAGCAAGGTCTACCTTGACCAGACGGCATTCCACCCCAAGGGGGGAGGACTTTTAGGCGACAGCGGTTCGCTTGGCGGCGCAAGGGTTACGGACACGCAGAAGGAGGGAGAGAGCAGCATATTCCATGTTGTGGAGGGGGGAAGCTTCGAGCCTGGGGAGAGTGTGCACGGAGTCGTGGACTGGGAGCGCAGATACAGGATAATGAGGATGCACACCACCGCTCATGCGCTGAGCGCCGTATTCAACAGGCAGGCAGGAGCGCTCATAACAGGCAACCAGATAAGGCCTGACGAATCCAGGATTGACTTCAGCCTTGAAAACCTCGACAGGAATCTGATGAATTCATATGTGGACATGGTGAACGAGGCGGTGTCCAGGAACCTTCCTGTCAAGACGTACTTCCTTCCAAGGGAGGAGGCGGTGAAAATACCTGATGTTGTCAAGCTCGCCGGGGCAGCTCCGCCTGACATTGAGACATTCAGGATAGTCGAGATTGAGGGACTGGACATACAGGCGGACGGGGGTGTGCATGTCAAGAATCTCGGCGAAGTTGTAAAGGTGACACCACTGAAATTCGAGAACAAGGGGAAGAGCAACAGGCGCCTTTACTTCACTCTTGAGGGCTGAGGCGCTCAGGCCTTTCCGTTTTCCACTATGACCTTGCGGACGTTTCCCGCATCGGACGCGGTCCTGAATGCATCCGGGGCCCGCTCAAGCCTGAATGAATGAGATATTATATCCTCAGCCTTTGCCCCGTGGGATGTCAGCATCTCAATGGCATCGGAGACATCCCTCTCCACGCCTGAATAGGTGTTGAGTATCTGTATCTCCTTTCTGAACAGGTCCGAGGTGTCATGTACAAGCGCAGTACCAGGGTGTGGAAGGCCGAACTGGAGCATAATGCCGCCCTTCCTCAGGGAGGCAATGCCCGCCTCGGTGGCGGCCGGATGGCCGGTTGCGACTATCGAGGCATCGGCCCCCCTGCCGTCCGAGAGGGAGAGGCATGCCTCCTTCAAACCGGAGGCACTAGTGAAGGATGAAACAGCACCTAAAGTTCTGGCAAAACGGCTCCTCTCCTCAGACACATCCATTGCAACAACGTTCCTCACTCCAAGTGCCTTCAGGGCGAATAACTGCAGCATTCCGACAGGTCCTGAGCCTACGACTGCCACCGTGCTATCCTTTCCGACCGCCAGCTTGCGAAGTCCGCGGAGAACGCATGCCAGAGGCTCTATCAGGGTGCCGGTGCGGAAGGAAACTGCCGAAGGCAGGACGAAGAGGCCCCCATGAGAAATGTTCCACTCTGGAAGGATGAAATACTCGGCAAGTCCTCCGGGCCTTAGATTGGCTTTCGAAAACTCGGGGCACATGGTTTCACTGCCGCTCCTGCAGTAGTGGCAATTGTAGCAGGGGACATGATGGTGAGGAAACACCCTGTCGCCACTTGAGACTGCATCGATGTCACGTCCCGCCTCTTCAACGATTCCAACCGCTTCGTGGCCGAGGACGGTGGATGAATAGTTACCGGCCAGCTTCTCAAAGTCCGTTCCGCAAATCCCGCATGCCCTCATTTCGATGAGGACCTCCCGCCTTCCGGGCGCCGGAACGGGCACATCTGTCATCACAGCTTCCCCCTTCCCTATCACGCAGAGCTTCATCGCCCGCTTCATTGGATGCATTGTTTAAAAGTTCTCTCATGCGTACGGAAAAATGCTTTTAGCTGCACGGATGATGCACAGAGCGGAGCTTGAACCGAATTGCCCGGCGAGCCGCTTGCAGACCTGATATACCCATACACCAGAAGGATGACTGGCATCAGGCGGTACTCAGAGAAGCTGCTGGCTGCATTCATCAGGACTGGGACCCCTGTACGTGCGCACCGCGTACGGAAGATAGAGTTCAGCCTCGGGGGCAAGCCCGCCGGTGGCCTGCTTTCACAGAAGTTCTTCTCTTCAATCATCGGGACGAGCTGCCCCGTGGTCCATTCGCTGTCTCCTGACGTCATCACACGGCACACCAACGTGGCTACGATACATGACATAATACCTCTCCAGCACAGGGAGCTCTTCATGAACAGCAGGAGAGAGAAGGCAGGCTACAGCATCATGTTCGGCAGGCTAGAGAAACTGACGATAATAGTTCATACCGCCCACATAAAGGAGCAACTGGTGAAGCAAGGCATAGACCATTCGCGCATAGAGGTGTGCGGTTCATCTGTGGGTGACTTTTTCAGGCCGTCCGGACGTCCGTCGCCATACAGCGCTGACGGAAGGAAGCATCTTGTCACCGTGGGCGACTACAACCCCAGGAAGAGGTACGACGTCCTTTACAGGGCGGTGAACATGCTCGAAGGCGTGGACCTCTACCATATCGGCCCTGTAAACAGCTGGGCGAAGAGGGAGGCGGAGCTTAAGGCCATAGCGGCGGAGGGGGATGGCATACACATGCTCGGATCTCTGCCTGACGACACGCTTGTGGACTACCTTTCACATGCAGACCTTTTCGTATATGCCAGCGAGGAGGAGGGGGCGGGCTACACGCCTGCCGAGGCGCTGGCATGCGGCACCCCTGCACTCGTCAACCGCATCCCTGTCTTCACCGACCAGTTCGGGAGCGATGTGAGCTACTGCAGCCTTGAGCCAGATTCATTCGCAGGCGCAATCATGGAGGCGCTCGGGAAGGAGGTTGACAGGGAGGCCCTGCTGCGGGCTGCAGCCAGGTTCTCCCCCGACGAGGAGGCAAGGCGCGTCGCGGCTGTTTACAGGAAGGTGGCGGTCGGGCAATAGGCGCAGGCCGCCTCAGTCCATCTCAAATGAACGGCTCGAATAGGTTTATTAGGGGTGCGGGAAAGTATGGTTTCCAAGGTGCGGCCACGGCAACGGTTCTTCCTTCCCCCGATATGGTGCTGCTTTTCGCAGCCTACCTCATACTTATGGGCTCGATACTCGCATTCGCGATATACGAGTTCAATTCAGGCGTGGCCTTCCAGGTTGCTGCACTGATCCTCGTAGGCCTCTTCTTCGCATTCCTGGTTCACTTCAACTTCCTGCAGATGCCAGGTTACTTTGAGCCGTTCATAACAGGCTTCTCAACACCGCTGATAACCAACCTTGTCCTTGTGCTAGTATTCGTAGGCATGGGGCTGAAAATGGGATGGGAGTCGCGATCCTTCAGGGGGGAGGGTCTCAGGATATTCGCAGCCTCCGCCGTGATGGCCTTTATCGACATCATACCCGGCGCCCTGATATTCGGTTACCTTTGCGAGTTCATATTCGGCTGGCCATGGATCTACGGTGCGCTTCTGGGCACGCTGATGGGGGAGACGTCGGCTGCCGTTGTAGTCCCATACGTCGACCACCAGGCAAAACTGGCGCAGGAGAAAGGTGGCAGCAGCAGGCACTTGTCAAAGCTCACCAATGTGCTTAAGCTCGAGTCAACACTGAACAGCATAACACTTCTGCTGTTCCTCGTCCTGTTCTACAACGAGATAAGCGTGGGCAATTACAACCCCACGCTAGGGTCATTCTTCTCCTCAAGCTGGGCCTCCCTTATCCAGGTGTTCGAGCTGCACTGGCCCGTCCTGGTCATGGTGATAGCGGGCATCCCGCTCCTGATATACCTCTTCTCAAGGCTGATGATATTCTTCACTAAGAGAAAGTTGGTTGACAGGGCCTCCAGGAAGCTGAAGGTAACGGCGATATTCTCCCTGAACGATGTCATGCTCCCCAAGGATGATTCTGCACAGGAGATGAGCGAGAAGCAGTTCAGGATAGGAATGATGCTGTACGGAATTGTTCTGGGCATAGCGCTGCTGATTTTCGAGACGATACAGACCCAGCCGGCAACCTCGTTTGCAGGAATAGGCACCTCCCTCTTCTCGCTGCTGGCACTCCTTTACCTAGGATTCTTCCTCGGATACCTCTTCCCGGGCAGCACCACATATACTGTGGATTCAGCAACCGAGCAGATGGGCAGGAGGGCGTTCACGGGCATGATGCTGTTCCACGATGAGTTTGAGCTCCTGGCAAGGATAGTCTTCTACTTCAGTGTAGGGGTGAGCCTTGGTTTCATGATCCTCTCCCCGTTACCCGGTTCGCAGGCGATACCCGACGGCGTATGGGGCGGAATACTTTTCATGACCGTCATAATGGGACCGGTATTCCTGGGTCTGCGCTATCTCAGCGGCCTTGCAGGCCTCCCCATTTCATTCTTCAGCAGGTACAGGAAGGAGAGCTTCAAGGGAGATTTCAGGCTTGTCGCGGCAACAATGCCGAAGGGCATAACCGTTGCTGCGGTTGCGGTCCTGATACTTCAGAGCGGGATAGATTTCTCGGCGGAAATATACATCCTCGCACTGATCTCTGTCGTCGTCTCCACCATAGGCTTCACACTCATTTCATCGACGAAACCCAAGCCTGCTGCCGGCAGGGAGGACGCATCACAGCATGCGGTTGAGCCGCCTGAGCCGGCAGAGAACTGACAGTCAGCGAAGCATGTCCCTGAAGTACTTCTCATGCTCTTCCAGGGAATTCCTCTGGATTGAGTTGACACTGATGGGTGTTATGCTGATTTCGTGTCTGGTGAGAACTGTGTAAAGGTCTGTACCCCGCTCGGCGCGGACCTTCTTTGTCCCGGCGAGCCAGAAATACCTGTTGCCCCTGGGATCCTTTCTTTCCACGACGTAATCATCAAACATTTCCCCAGCCATCCTGGTTATCCTGACAGGTGTCGTCCTGCGCGTCTTTACCGGGAAGTTGACGTTCAGCATATCCACTCCTTCAGGGAAGCCATTCTTCATCAGGTAGGAGACAATCCTCTCGGCCCACCAGGCCGAGGTCTCGAACTCCTTCTCGGTGAGGAACTCGTCCTCGGAGCTTGTCTCCTTGGAGAAAGCCACCGCCTTGATACCCATCACAGAGCCTGACATTGCGGCAGACACCGTTCCTGATGAGAAGAATGACTGCATGCTGATGTTGCCCCCCATGTTTATTCCGGAGACAACCATGTCTATCTTCTTCCTTCCAAGCAGCTTGTGGACGGACACAAACACACAGTCGGCAGGTGTGCCGCCTATTGCAGTTGCCTCATAGTTCTTCAGTTTCACGCCGCTGATACGCACCGGCCTGTGGAAGGTGACGCTCATGCCGGAGCTGCTCTGTGCCCCCTTCGGGGCCACCACCTTTACCTCATTGCTCCTTGAGATTGCCTTGGCGAGAGCAATTATGCCTGGACTGTAAACACCGTCATCATTCGTCACAAGTATCATGATGCATTACCTTCGCTTCCACACGCTTCATCCTCTATATGGCGCCCCACCCTATTGTTGGTTTTGAACAGCGGCGTCATGTCAGCACCCGCGTGTCCGGGCGTGTGCGGATTGGGCCGACAAGCATGTTTTTAAGTCAGGGGATGTTACATCAGCTCCGGGCCCGTAGCTTAGTACGGATATAGCACTGGCCTTCTATCTTTGCCGAAGATAGCCAGATGTCCCGGGTTCAAATCCCGGCGGGCCCGTTTGCCCATGTGCCCGCACCCGAGTGGACAGCCCGAAGTCGTGACGGCAAGCATTTAATCCGCAGGGCTGTTCTGAAGGTGGGAACGATGTGCTGAAGCTGCCCAAATCCATACTGATGGACCTTGATGACACAATACTCGCGAACGAAGTGCTGAGGGACAGTTGCATGCAATCGCTCTGGAGGGAGTTCTCGGCGGAGCTTGATGAGGAGTCGTTCCGCAGGTTCGACGAATCATTTCACGCAGAGTCCGACAGGTTCTGGTCTAACCCCGAGAGGCACAGGATATGGCGGGTGAAGCTCGAGGATGCCAGGCGCATGATATTCACGGCGGCGATGGAGTCTGCCGGTGCCGGTGATGAAGCGCTTGCCTCAAGAATGGCAGTGCGCTATTCTGACATCAGGGAGGACTCGATGCACATAATACCAGGCGCAGTCGAGGCCATTGAGGCTTTCAGGGCAGGGGGTGTATCTCTCGCCCTCATAACAAACGGGGGCTCAGGGCCGCAGAGGAAGAAGATCGAGAGATTTGGCCTGTCGCCCCTCTTTGACCACATATTCATAGAGGGGGAGCAGGGGTACGGAAAGCCGGACAGCAGGATATATTTCACGGCTCTCCAGGCGCTTCACTCCAGGCCTGAGGAGGCATGGATGATAGGGGACAATCTCTCCTGGGACGTGATACCGCCGCAGAAGCTGGGAATGAAAGGCATATGGGTCAGGAACGGCAGGGGCAGGGCGGACGGCCTGCCCGGGGAGAAGCCCTTCCTTATCATAGATGCCCTCGGGGATATGCTGGATTTGCTCTGACGGCACCGGTGCTCAGATCTTGCGCAGCATGATCTCGTCCGCGAAGTGGTTCTCACCCTTCCTGAGTATGAGGTCGGCATGATACTTTGTACCGGCGATGTGCTCATGAAGGTTGACCGCATTGATCTCGTCCCATATCCTTGATGAGACTTCAATTGCCTCCCTCCTGCTCATTGATGAATACTTGTGGAAATAGGAGCGCCGGTCGGTGAATGCAGTTTTCATCAGAACCAGAAACCTGTCGATGAACCACTTCTTGATTATCTCCTCGTCAGCATCAACGTATATCGAAAAATCGAAGAAGTCCGAGACAAGCAGACCCGGGAACCTCTCTGAGGTGAAACGCCTGCCGCTCTGAAGGACATTCAGCCCCTCTATGATTACGACGTCCGGCTTGTCCACCGTGTTATGCCTGTCAGGCAGTATGTCATATTCAAGGTGTGAATAGACGGGCGTCCTGAGCCTGCCCTTTCCCGACTTGAGATCCATGAGGAAATTCAGCAGGGCCCTGGTGTCATAGCTCTCCGGAAAACCCTTCCTTCCCATTAGTCCTCGCTCTGCCAGCACCCTGTTGGGGTAGAGAAAGCCGTCCGTTGTGACCAGATCCACTTTCGGCTCCTGCTCCCAGCGGCTTATGATGGCCTGCAGGATCCTGGCCGTGGTGCTCTTCCCGACAGCGACGCTGCCTCCGATACCTATAACGTAGGGGACACGCCTCTGCGACTTTCCGAAAAACTTGCTGCGGGCGCCGTATAGCTCCAGCGATGCGCCGTAATGGAGGCTGAGCAGCCTGCAAAGGGGAAGATATACTTCCCTCACCTCCTTCAGGGATATCCTTTCGTTAATGCCCAGCAGTTTTTCAAAGTCCTCCTGCCTCAGAGTAAGCGGGGTTGAATTCCTCAGCAGTGACCACTGCTTCCTGTCGAAAACCAGGTATGGTGTGAGGTCAGCTCGCTTCAATTGCAGGTGCCTCCGTCCGGACGCTTTGCATGAAATACCGGTTCAGCGAGGATCATCTGCTTATTTCATCTTTGCCGGCCACCCAAGTTTCCCTGGACACGGCAATGCCTGCCACAAGTATGATGCATGCTATAACGACATTGACCACCCATGCCGTTCCTATTCCAAGCACGGCTGCCATCAGCGGTATGATGCTCACGGCCCATGAGCCTGCGATATTCCCGCCGTTGTAGGCAAAACCGGTTGCAGTGACCCTGTAGCGCTTGCTGAATGTCTCGGAGAGGAGGGCTGGAATCGCAGAGAAAATCATTGCCTCGGTGAATGCTATGACGCCCATGGCAGTCACATAGGCTGCCGGATTCCCTGACAGGGAGAAGTACGTGAGCGGGATTATAAGGAAAGTGAAGATGACCGCGTAAATCAGCATAGGGCGGCGCCTGCCGCCTATCCTGTTAATTAGCGCTCCTCCGAGCAGCACTCCGAACAGGGAGATGAAGTTGATCAGCAGTATGTAGAATGTGTAGGTGGTTACGCCTAGCTTGACATAGCTGGAAAGGTAGATTGGCCAGAAGCTGAAGGTTGCTGAATTCACGTAGAGGAGCGCCGATGTAATCACCAGTGCTATGATCATAGGCCGCCCGGATTCCCTGAACAGAGCTCCGATCGGTGCCTTCTCCACCTCCCCCTTGTAGCTCATGTCACTGAATACCTCTGTTTCCGACACGCCAAACCGTACCGCAAGTATGATGATTCCAGGAATCAGCGTGCTGAGGAACATTATGCGCCATCCCACCGCAACAAGGCTGGTGACAGAAGCGATGAGATTCAGCACAAGGGCGGCTATGAGGAATCCTGCCCCGAAGCCGCTCTGGACGAATGCGCCGACCATACCCCTCCTTTCTGGGGGGATGCTTTCCATCGAGAGAGCCGTTCCGCCGCCGTATTCCGCCCCGCCGAACATGCCCTCTATGAACACAAGTATGTAGAGGATTACAGGCACTGCAATCCCGGCGCTCGCGTAAGTGGGCAGCAGCCCCAGTGACGCGGAGAATGCGGAAAAACCGATGATGGATATGACCAGAAGGCGCTTTCTCCCGATCCTGTCGCCGAGATAGTTGCCAAGGAAGAGCGATCCGAATGAGCGTGCAATGGCACCAACCACGAAGGCGGATACCGTGGCAATGAAACCCGTGAAGCCTGAAGGGAAGAGAAGGATGGACACAACACCCACCAGTAGCAGATAGCTTATGCTGACATATCCGTCCATAAGCCAGCCGGACCAGGCGGCAATCACCTGGTGCCACTGTCCCCTGTTAAGGCCGTAAAGGCTCATTGAGAGGCTGTGATGGCGAAGGTGGATAATATAACTAACAGGGAGCAGTCATTTCGGGTTAAGCTTTAGTAAGAGTCCTGCTACAGCGCACAGTGTGGCCGAGGAAACAGCCAGCCGGGAAAGAAGCCGGGACATTGGTGCGCTTCCAGCCCTGGTGCTGCTGTTCGTGACGACATTCCTGCTTAGGATGACAGGAAATATGGTGCAGACCACCATACCGCTCTTCGCACAGGATTACCTTGGCATGGATGCAGCAGAGGTAGGCCTTGCATCTGCGCTGTTTATCGGGGCCGGCATTGCCTCGCCGCTGCTGATTGTATCCAGGGTGCGGGTTGACAGCCTCACCGCATCCCTGCTGGCATTCTCATCCCTCTTCGCACTTGCAGTCCCGCTCTTCTATTTTTCAGACAGCATACTCTCATTCATTGCGCTGATTCTGGCAACATCGGTTGCATCATCGACGGTGATGCTCCTGATGCTCACTTCGGCACAGACCATGAGGCCTGGCAGCGCACACAGGACAATAGGAATTTACACTGTGGCACTCAGCTCCAGCCTGGTATTCGGCCCCGCACTTGAAGGGATTGTGGCTGGCGCCTATTCCGGTCTCAGGCCCGTCTTCCTTGCTTTCTTTCCTTTCGTCCTTGCCTCAGTGCTGCTGATTGCAGTCAGGCACGTGTTCCATGCACGATCGGGCGCAGACGGGCAGCCTGGAAGGAGGGCAGCTGCCCTTCCAACAATGAAGGATGCCCGCCGCCTCCTGTCATCCAGGGGATTTCTGCTTCCTACGCTTGGACAGATGAGCTATTCTATTGTGTTCGCGAGCATACTCTCGTTCGGCGGTATCCTCGCGGAGCAGAGCATCGGAGCCGGGTATGGGATGGTTTTCTACCTGTTCGGCGCATTCTTTGCCACCTCATGGGCTACCAGGATTGTGTTAACCCTTGCACCTGACGTCCGCAGGAAAACACTTCTGCTGAGCATCTCAATTGTTGTATCCGTCGCCGGGATGTCAATGATAAGGTTCAGCAACTCTGCACCCCTCATGTTCCTCTCCTTTGCGATACTGGGAATCCCGCACGGTCTCCAGTATCCTGTATCGACGATGATGATAGCGCAGGCAACGCCCAGAGAGAGGCTGCCTGTGGCGAATGCACTGTTCACATCCGCTGGAGCAATCCCGTTCGCAGCAGCGCCGATCGCAATCGGATACCTTTCGGGAACGTTCGGCCTTCCTGTTTCGTTCATGCTGATGGCCCTGCCTGTGGTCGGCATCTGGCTGGCTTTCCTGTTTGTGCAGTTCACTTTCAGGACAGAGGACGAGGCAGCACCTTCCTATTGATACCGGGCTTCAGGCAACAAGACTGTCTTTGACAAACTCCATGACAAGTGCATTGAATATGTCCGGCTTCTCAAGATGTGGGATGTGACCACAGCCCGCAATTACGTCCATCCTTGAGCCATGAAGCATGGCATGCAGCTCCCGTCCTCTGGACAGCGGTATCACCCTGTCCTCCTCCCCCCAGACTATGAGCACAGGCATGCGTTCAAGCTTGGTGCCGGGCATGGGTGGATCTGCGTCCTGCCCGCCGCCCCCGCTGCGCCGCTGAGCGATCGCGCTGTCCACCAGAACAAGCGCGGAAACCATTTCAGGCCTGGTGGATGCCAGGCGCATGCCGATTGCGCCCCCCATGCTGTTACCCACAATCACGGCAGGTGTAAAATTCACAGCTTCCATGAGCGCCGACACGGAGGAGGTGAGTGCATCCAGTGGTTCACGCCAGTCTCCATTCCGGAGCATTGGTGTCCTGGGGAGAGTGGGAGCGCAGACCCTTCCAAGTGACTCGAACATTCCCACGTTCTTCTTCCAGGTTCCCGAATAGGAGTTGAGGCCGTGGAGCAGGATGAAGTTGAGCCGGCCCCTTCCTGCCATGTAGCAGGGAATCGTCCCTGCGGCTGTTTCCACAGGCACTTCTGGAAGAGAGCTTCGAATGTTAATCATCTGATTCGGACACACATCGCATACGTTCCATTTTTCATTTCGCTGTGCCTCCCACCCGCAAGCGGAAAATGCAGGCGCAAAGTGAGATATAGCGATCTGGCGACATCTACACGTGGCTCAACCCGACCGCCTGGCATTCAACCATGCCATGATATACACCCGCCGGATGGCAGCATCGCTGCATTTCTACCGCGACATACTCGGCTTTGAGCTGATAGAGCAGCTGGGTGATGGATATTCGAGGCTCCGGTCCCCCGGTTCGGATACCACAATCGCCCTGCACAGTGCAGGCGACGGTGTTCATGCAGGCCGCGGCGGAATTCGCCAGTACTTCGAAGTTGCGGACCTTGGCACCACCTGCTCCTTGCTGGAGAAGAAGGGGGCTTTACTGAAGCAGATGCCCAGGCTGATGGAATGGGGTTGGAGGCATGCCTGTCTGGCCGATCCTGACGGGAATGATATCAGCATTTATGCCGCCGGGCAGCTGCGCCTTTAACATGGCCCGGGAAGCGGGTAAGCCCTACTTCTTTACACCCACGTTGGTGAGAAGCCTGAGGTGCTCCTCCTCTGTGTTCCACTCAACACGGAGGTATTCGGCAATCTCGTCCTCAGTCATGCCAATCCTTCTAGCTTCTTCGACAGTGGTGCGGTAGGCCTCAACCTCCACCGGGCTGTCCACGTATGCGAACATGTCGTCATACAGCTTCCTCCCGTCAAGGAACTGCTTGACGTGGCAGAGCTCGTGAACTACA
This sequence comes from Thermoplasmata archaeon, assembly GCA_021806165.1. Classification (GTDB taxonomy): domain Archaea; phylum Thermoplasmatota; class Thermoplasmata; order Sysuiplasmatales; family Sysuiplasmataceae; genus JAJZXY01. The sequence goes on along the minus strand of JAJZXY010000001.1, from coordinate 167,901 downwards.
TCCAGGTAGACTGTCCTGAAGTCGGAGTGGTCAAGATGGTGTGTGCTGATGAGGAGATGCCCGTCCCTGTCGCTGGTGCTCATGTACCCCCACCTGGCTGAGAAGAACTCCACCTTGAGGTCAGAGAGCACGCTTTCGGTCTTCTCTCCGAAGAGCCCGCGAATGACAGGCAGCGATTCAAAGCCCCTGAAATACTCCGTAAACGGGTGGAGTGAGGGTTCGATGCCCCTTGTCAGTGTGACGCCGTAATCCTGTACACTTTCCATATTGATGCCCCAGTCTGATCCGTGGTGCCTAAGCCCTCCTCATGGATTAAGCTGTCGCCCTCCGGCTGTCGGCGGCTGACTTGAATGACTGGATATTACGGAGAAAGGAGAGATGTGGCTGTCAATGCAGGTGTGCGAGACTGGTCAGGCAGGGGCATCGCAAGGGATTTCGAACCCGATAAGCTGAACAAACCGCTTTATATCCTTTGGGGGATTTTATTTTCCTGTAAGATGCGAGGACGCAAAGCGGCTTTTTCGATAGCGATAGTCTTACTGCTGCTTCTTAGCGGAGCATCAGCGTTTTTTACCGCCCCCGGGCATGCGACCAGCCGGACTGTCCAGAAACCTACAGGAGCCGAACAACATGCATCTACGCAGTCCATAGGGCAGACTAGCGCCACGGAGTACCTGACATCCACGTCGGCCCAGTTCCCCCCATCATCTGCAGTCTGGGAGGGCAATTCTGTCCCGCAGACATCGCTCCCCAAGAAAGGGACAACAATAACCTACAGCAATACTTCGCTGCTTGACCCTCTGATTCCTCCAGTATACAGTGGTTTCACACTCTTTGAGCCTGGAAAAGCTCTGAGTGCGAATCAGACAGCCAACTCATCCATTCCCGTTCCTACAGATTCAAATGCGTTCGGCTGGCTTTCCTACCTTCAACAGAGTTCGGGCCAGCCCATAACCATCGCCTCCGGCAACTGGACATTTAACGTGGGCGTCAATGTCACATCCCCCGCCGGGTCACCCGATTCAGGCAAGCTCTATGTTGGCATGGAGGCGTTCGCCTACAACAGCACCGGAACATTCTCCAGGCTGTTCGGAGGAGAGAACAGTTCCTTAAACCTGTACAACGCAAGCGCGAAGATGTACATGGTAAGCATTTCGGTCGATGCATCGAGAATTTCATTTACTGGGACCCAGGGATTGTTTGTGGAATATTACCTCAATGCATCCAGCTTCACACCGAGCAATTCGATAGTTCTGAACTTCAGTGTCGGAGGCTCAGGGGGCGCGGCATACAATTTCACCTATCCCGACTTTGGATGGGTGACTGGCCAGGTCCACCCTGCCAGCGCAGGGGTGACACTGAACGGACAGCAGGTCGTTGTCAACTCCTCAGGCGGCTTCAATGTCTCTGTTGAGCCCTCGTACTACACCGTCATCGCTTCGCTGCCCGGTTATGTCAATTTCACAAAGGTGGTGGATGTGAATTCAAGCGTGTCCTCGCACCTAAACATTAGCCTTGCAAAGCTCTACACAGTGGAATTCTCAGAGAAGGGGCTGCAGCAGAATACAATATGGTCGGTTGATTTCAACGGCAGCACCTACGCTTCGCAGGGCCGGAATATTTCATTCTCGTCTGTCAACGGAACATACACCTACAAGATCAACCCTGTATCAGGTTACAGCACCGTGGGCAACTCGAGCTCTTCCGTCACCGTGAGCGGGGCCAACGTCACAATCCCTGTGACGTTCAGGCAGATCAACTACACACTTGCCTTCAATGAAAGCGGCCTTGGGACGGGCGTGAAATGGGAGGTGGTTGTCAACAACAGCACATTCGCTGCAACATACAACTCAACTTCCAGCGCAATCCAGGTCAGCCTCCCCAATGGAACATACAGCTACGTCATTTCGCCTGTTCCAGGTTATGTGCTTCTCACCTCGCCGGGAGGAAACATCACTGTGGCGGGCCTTGACATCAACATATCGGTCTGGTTCAAAGCCTACAAATTCAACATCAGCTTCACGGAGTCGGGACTCCCCGCGGGAACCAACTGGTCTGTCAGCCTGGGCTATTCCACACTCCATTCCACTTTGGGCACGGTGACATTCAGCGAACCCAACGGCACATACAACTACAGCATCGGGGCAGTGGCCGGATACATGCCTGCTCCAGCAGGCGGTTCGATTACTGTCAGGAATGCAAGTGCCGCGGTGAAGGTTGATTTTACTCAGGTTAAGTACAACATATCATTCAGCGAACTTGGGCTTCCGGCCTCTTCAAACTGGTCTGTTGAGCTGAACGGCACTGTGCACAACTCCACAGACGGTTCCATCTTCTTCGAAGAGCCTAACGGCACCTACTACTACACTGTCCTGGCTGAGGCAGGATACAGGGCGATGGGTTCCCACGGACAGGTAAGGGTCGACAATTCGAGCGTCTATGTGAACCTGACCTTCACACTGATCTACTACAGGATCACGTTCACCGAATCTGGACTGCCGTCTAACACAGCCTGGTCTGTAACTGTTGACGGGGAAACCAACAGCACCTCCGGCAGCGCCATAGTATTCCTGCTGCCCAACGGCAGCTACAGCTTCTCGGTGTCGAAGATTGAAGGCTATGCCCTCAAAGGGGCGGACAGGAACATAACCGTGAATGGCAACAATTCAAGTTTCACCATAGCATTTGAGCCCGTATCAGCCGGACCCATGGGGATATCCTCCGGGACATGGTTCTTTATCATAATCATAGCGGCCCTTGTCGCCCTTGAGATAGTCATAGGAGCACTCTACATAAGGAGCAGGAAGGGGAGAGGAAGCCACAGCCAGGCAGCACAGGAGGAGGCAGGGGCGGAGGATACGGGCATGACAGTGACGCAGATTCTGGGCAACGGCGGCGGAAACCATGCAAACGGCCATGCCAGGGAAGCAGATCATTCCCCTTCCTCTGCAGGTGGCGAGGCATCGGCCCAGGTTCTCACCGGACTTCGCAAGGAAGACTACGGCAGGGTGATTGAGCCCGGCAACAGCTATGCCGTGTTCGAGCAGACTGCACAGAGTTCGCTCGACCTATTCACAGCCAGCCTGGCTATGGGATATGCGGGCCTGTGCTTCACAAGGCAGTATCCAGAAAAAATCAGCCAGAAATTCCCGGCGGACGGTTCCTCGATATACTGGCTTTCCAATATAGGAAGCGACAACGCGATCCGCCCAAAGGATCTTGAGAAGATCACACTCCAGTGCAACGAATACCTCAGCAAGTCAAGAAGCGTCATACTGATAGACGGTCTCGAATACCTGATCACCAACAATGGATTCATAACAGTGCTCAAGATGCTTCAGTACCTCAGGGATGCGGCGGCTGTCAAGAAATCCATAATGATTCTATCGATAAATCCGAATGCAATAAGTGAGAATGAAGTCAATCTGATAATGAGGGAAGTGGACAAAGTAATCAGGTGATCGGTCTTCCCTGCTGATGGCTGGATACGATTCAGATTGTCCTTCCACTCCAACTGTTTATGTAGAGGCAGTGCCCTCTTACCGGGGCATATAGCCCTTCAAGGAGAGATCGCGCCTGTCGTTCAGAGGACTCCCCTGTTCAAGGAGAATGAGGCATGAGGAAGCGCTTGGGAAGGTATGCGCTTCCGCTCTCACCATCCTGATGCTGTTGACGCTCCTGTCAGCCCTGCATCCGGCTGCTTCCGGTTATACGGCACCGGGAACCGCCCCTCTTTCGCCATCCCAGCTCATGGCCGGTCCCCATGTGACGGGCGGTGGAACCGAGCTGCCCATGATCGCAGGAGCCCGGGATATTGGTGCCATGCCTGCTTCGTCGCCGGTCTATTTCACATTGAGCTTCAATATTAACAACAGGCAGTCGCTTGAGACACTTATCCAGCAGCAGTCCACACCAGGCAACCCCCATTACAGGCAATACCTTTCACTTAAGCAGTTTGAAAGAATGTTCGGCCCCAGCCAGACCACCTATGCTGAGGCGATGTCGTATTTCATCTCGATGGGGCTTACGCCAGTCCAGACAGGCAGCAGGATGACAATAGCATTTCAGGGCACTGCGGCACAGGTTGAGGCGGCATTCGGTACAGCGATTGACTACTACGGCCTGGCTAACGGAACTGTCGTATATGCCAACAGGGAGCCCCTGTCGCTTCCCGCAGCCATAGGAGAGAATGTCGCTTCTGTTAACGGACTCACAAACATACTGAAGGTCAGGCCCATGCTGATACACAGTCCCCTGGTAGCCGGGGGAAATGTAGCGTACGCTGCCGGGGGCAGCGCTGCCGCATACTCGACAATGGCGCGGGCAGTGAACTTTTCCGCTCCAGGTTATCTCTTTACCAATGCGTCATTCACCTACGGTGCCACGCAGTTCCTCAACCCATCCACCATGACTGCGGCATACAATGCCACTCCCCTCTACAATCTGGGTGACTACGGGCAGGGGACCACTATTGCAGTTGTGATGGCTTCTGGATACAATCCATCCGACCTTGCAGCATATTCGCAGCTCGCATTCAACAATTCAAGCCAGCTGCTTGACAGGCTGACACCATACCCTGTCAGCGGGGCTGCCGGGAATGCCTCATACCCCGGGGGCACCACGCTCCTGAACAGTCTTGCATTTGAGTTTACACTTGATCTCGAGTATTCTTCGACCATGGCGCCGGCTGCAAGGCTGGATGCAGTCTACGGGCCGAGTCTTGATACCGCCTCGCTTGTAAGTGCATATGCAAAACTTACAACTCTCAATCCCGTCCCGAACATAATAACCAACAGCTGGGGGGGCTGGGAGGATACATGGTGGAATCTCTACGGCCCCTCATGGCAGAGCGGCCTGGCACTTGAAAACTATTTCATGGAGCTGACATCCATGGGTTCCACGATTGTTGCTGCTTCAGGCGACGCAGGGGGTTTTGATTCCTATTCAGGTCTTCTCTCCCCCAATTTCCCGTCATCATCGCCGTACGTGACAGCGGTCGGAGGCGTGAGGACCACGGTCGCCAATGCCACAGGCGTTGCATTTCCATCGGGAGGGTATGTTGTCAACGAAACCGTGGCACCGTACGGCTACTCCGAGACTGCTTCCCTTCCGACATGGTTCCCGGACTATCCGCTCAACGGCACCAATGCATCGCTTGCGTCAGCGGAGACCTACTGGTACTCTGGCAGCGGCAGCCGGCAGGATACTGCCTCTGGAGGGATAGGGCTGAGCTACTGGTTTTCCCAGCCGTGGTGGCAGCATGGCCCTGCAGTCCCTGATACGGGCAGGAGGATGGTGGCTGACATTGCCGCCGAGGCTGACTTCAACCAGACTGTCTACTTTGGCGGGGCGTGGAACTTCCTGTGGGGCGGAACAAGTTTCGCCGCGCCCACGGTTGCAGGCGAATTCGCCCTGCTCGACGCCTACCTGAACTCAACTGCGGGAAACAGCACAAACAGGACAGGATACTACCTGGGAATGGCGCAGCCTCTCCTGTACAGGCTGGGAAGCGACGGCCACCTGGCTCTCCCTCCGTTCAGCCAGATTACTTCCGGAAGCAATCCATGGGATACCAGGGAGGCTGGCGCAGGCAGGGGATGGCCCGGTGGTCAGAACTGGACATCCGGATGGGCTGAGTGGTCTGCGGGATGGAGTATGCTCTCGGGCTGGGGAGTGCCGGATGCATACAACATGGCGGTGGATGCTGGAGCACTGTTGGCCGCCAACAGCAGCTCAAATGCAAATACTGTCCTGCTTGGAAATGAGAGCGTATCCGAACTGCCCGGCGGCGCCCCCTACAACTTTACACTCGCCGGAAAAAATGGCACGCCGCTATCCGGTGCCACGTTGAATCTCACCTATTACCCGGGAAGCGGTCCAGCCGAATACCTGAACACAACCACTGCCACAAACGGTGAGTTCCAGTTCAGCGCGGAGGGCGGGGCAGGTTTCCTGGAGATATACAGTACAAGCCTCCAGGGGACAGGCTTCCAGACAGTGTGGTTCTTCCAGCCAAACCTGACTTCAGGCACACTGAACATAAGCATACTGGGACCGGCTTCGTTAATGGGCGGCTTCGACTTTTTCAACGGTTACCTCTCACCCCAGTACCCCGCAATAGAGCCGCTGATGCCGAACACGGTGGCGGTGAGCGTGACCTACACCGCCCCTGGTTCCTCAACCCCTCTTCCTGTCTATGATGCAATGGTTACGGCGCAGGCTCCGGGGGCACCATATTTCTCGTCTCCGCCCTCCTACCCGAACCAGTACTACAGCGGCACACTGAACGCCACACCGTACAGGTCCCTGGCCTACACCAACACAGAGGGTATAGCATTCGTTGAAACATGGAACGTGGCGGTGCCGGTCAACTACTACGTCAATGCATCATACCTTGGCCTGAACGCCACGACCGCCCTGAACGTCACCCCCGGATATGACATGCAGTCGACCAACAGCTTCTCCTCCTCCATAGCGTCCGAGTACGGCTCCCTGCCCGGCTACCTTGGCCTGGGCGCGCTCAATACCATCGTAGCTCCCGGGGCCGAAGGTTCACTTAGCTACGCCCTGCCTGTGAAGGTTACCGACTGGACAGGCAGGGCGCTTCAGGGGATAACTGTCGACCTGGCGCTCATGAATACCGGCAGTGCACCTTTCAATGTGCAGCCTGTCAACGGCTCGGCCGTGAAAACGAACGCGACGGGGGTTGCACAGGTGGAAATCACCTCGGTCGTTACAATGGACGCCTCTGCAACCGGCGGCCTTCTGCTCGTCCAGGCGTTCAACGGCAGCTACCAGGCAGGAAGCCCCGCTGTGCCGAATGTGACAACCACTCTGCCTGCGCTCACAAATGACAGCTGTGCGCTGCTCGAGCTGGTCCAGCCCGCCTTCGGGGAGGTGCGGACGCTGATGCCTGAGGGAGGCAGCCTTGTTTCAACAAACTACGTCGGTACCGTGGGGTCTGATGCCTCCTTCTATATAAGCACCCCGGCCCTGGCTGCAGGAATGCCGCTGGACAATATCACATCCCTCTCATACTCACTCGACGGCATTGCGTCCGCGGTTCCCCTCCCAGCTGCAGGACAGCAGGAATTCATCTGGCAGTTTTCACTTCCCGCGCTGGCTGTCGGAAGCCACACGATAACTGTCTATTTCTCGGACTCACTGGGATTCATATACACTGTGCGTTACACATTCCATGTCATCGGGCAGGGGGTGAATCCGCCGCCAACAGTCTCGTTCACTTCACCTTCAGACGGCTCATACGTCACAGGCAGGACGACCCTCAATTTTACCACTGCCGAAGGTGCATTCCTGGCATATGAGACGATTGATATCGGCCAGCTCACTTACAGTGTTATTGGCACGGACAGTTTCACCTTCAATGCAAGCGCATTCGGCTACGGACCCCTTTTTGTGACGCTTACCGCCATGAACCTCAACGGCGTTGTATCCACTGCGTTCCTGAGGCTATACGGGACGCCTCAGCCTGTGCCCAGCGCTGCAATAACCTCACCCTCCGATTACTCCGTGATCAGCGGGAGCAGCAATCTTACAGTCGGACTGACATATTCCGGAAACTATCTCACAGGGGAGGTGCTGACAATCACGGGGCCAGGGACGCACTACACATTCAATACCTCGGGGGCGGTATCAGTGCTAATCAAGGGTTTGGGAAGGGGTGTCTACCAGCTCAACTACACGGTCACTAGCGCCGACGGCTACTCATCGTCTTCTGTGGTGCACTTCACAATCCTCTCCACCGGAGCTCTGACCACCAGCCCGGGCCCGGGGGAGATAACGCAGCTCACATACTGGCTGATGGCCGCATCGGCCGCGGTCGGTGCTGCGGCGGGGGCGGCAGCTGTTGCCTTCGTGAGGAGAAGGAAGGTCTGAGGCTACCTGTCGCAGGCAAAGATTTATGCATGCTTCAGCCGTGGCAAAGCGTGTTGACCATGGAGGACTCCAATGGAAACTGAAGGGTGCATCTTCCCGGAGGAACTCAGGTACACGGCTGACATGAACCTGTGGCTTGCCCCAAAGGAGGGAGGGTGGCGGGTTGGGATGACATCCGCCCTGCTCTGGACAGCTGGCAAACCTCTCAGGGTGAGTATGAAGGAAAGGGGTTCCACCGTGGAGGCAGGGAAGAGCATAGGGAGCGTCGAGAGTCCCAGATTTTTCGACACGATGAGGGTGCCCTTCGCCTGCACCATCGAGGAGCTCAACGGTAATGTCGCGTCCCATGGAGGCTTGACGCCCCGTTCCATCTACCAAAGTCACTGGCTTGCGAGGGTCAGCCCGGTGGACGCGACGGCGGTTGAGGAGTATACACTTGGCGGTGAGGCTGCGCGGAAGGCGGCTCTTGAAAAGGTTGCAGCGCTCCGCATCCACTGCTTCTCCGAGCTGCCTGATGCCGAAATGGTGGAGATAGGAAGCGAGTGCAGCGCCGTCCTTTCAAGGCTGTCCGGACTGATGGAAAACAGGGAAAAGGGGTTTGCTGTCCACCTTGTAACCGATGACATCACATCCCCGATCGAGATGGTCAGGTGGGCTGACGAAACGGGTAACAGGGTGACGGATACGAGGAAGATAGACGGCGTGTACCACTTCCTTGCACTGAAGGCGTAGCACTACTTCTCTATGGGATTCTTTATCCCGTTGCCCCATTCACTCCAGGATCCGTCATAGTTCTTGACGTTCCTGAAGCCGAGAAGGTGTGTCAGGACGAACCATGTGTGAGATGACCTCTCGCCTATCCTGCAGTAGGTGACTATGTTCTTGTCAGGGGTGATCCCCCTGGACGCGTAGAGCTTCTGCAGCTCATCAGCGCTCTTGAATGTCCCGTCCTCGTTTACAGCCTGTCCCCATGGAATGTTTACGGCGCCCGGTATGTGCCCGCCCCGCTGCGCCCCCTCGTTCGGGTACTCGGGCGGCGTCAATACCTGTCCCGTGAACTCGGCCGGGCTCCTGACATCAACGAGTGCCCAGCCTCCCTTGCCAATCACTCCCTTTACATCATCTATGTATGCCCTGATGGAAGCGTCAGGCTCCTTTGCAGAGAAGGAGGCGCGGGGATAGGTGGGCACCTCCTTGGTTACCTCCCTGTCCTCCGCAAGCCACTTCTTCCTGCCGCCGTTCATGAGCTTGATGTTGGCAACACCATAGTAGAGCAGATCCCAGAAGGCATAGGCAGCGAACCAGTTGTTGAAATCTCCGTAGAGCACTACCGTGGTGCTGTTGTCTATACCCGCCTTCCCGAGGAGTTCCTCCAGCTGCTGCCTGCTCAGCAGATCGCGTGAAACCGGGTCGTTGAGGTCCTTTCTCCAGTCAAAAAGGACAGCGCCCGGAATATGGCTCTGGTTGTAGTTTGGGACAGGGTCATAATCCACTTCCACGATCCTCAGGGAGCTGTTGTGAATGTTGGCTGCAACCCATTCTGTGCTTACCAGTGAATCAGGCTTTGCATAATCCATGTGAACACCTGCGGTTTGGATTGGGAAGCGCCATATATGTAATTTTAGTAGGCCCTGCGACCACGCCCGATGAAAAGAGATAACTATGTGTAGAATCTTTGTTCGGCCATACGGTGTGATTATGCCAGATGATCCGCATGTTATGCATTGCGCGTACTGTGAGCTCAGAATAGGTTACAACCCAGACCCGTCGACGGCGGACGTTCCGCTCTTCTGCGACGACGACTGCTATGCCCACTTCAAGGAGAAGTATCCAGACAGGATGAAGCAGGGCTGGCCATAGGCGGGCCTGCGCTCGAGGGTGGTGAGGCGGTTTGAACTTTGATCCCACGGAGGAGCAGAGGCTGGTTGCCTCCACCGTACGTGAATTCGCGGAAAGGGAGGTGGCCCCGATTGCATCCTCCATAGAGGAGGAGATGCGCTTCCCTGTCGAACTGCTTCCGGGCATGGCAGGCATCGGCCTTATGGGAATGCAGGTGCCCGAGAAATACGGCGGGGCCGGCGTTGATACTGTCAGCTACGCAATGGCGATTGAGGAGCTGGCCAGGGCCAGCGCCTCTGTTGCCATCATAGTTTCTGTCCACAATTCGCTCGTGCTTCATCCGCTCCTTACATTCGGCAGCGATGAACAGAAGGATATGCACGTGCCAGACATGGTTCGTGGGAGGAAGCTTGGCGCATACTGCATCACTGAAGCGACCGCCGGCTCCGACGTCGCAAACGAGTCCTCCCTTGGGGTCAGGGACGGCGACGACTACGTGCTCAACGGAGAGAAGCTGTTCATAACAAATGGCGACAAGGCCGACATCTTTTTCGTCATGATCAGGACAGCCCCCGGCAAGGGCAGCAAAAGCCTTAGCGCTTTCCTGATCGAGAGGGGGACAGAGGGATTCCAGATATCAGAACCGCTGCGCAAGATGGGTCTCAACGCGTCAGGGACCGTTTCAATAAGGCTTGAGGACTGCAGGGTTCCTGCCGGAAGCATGCTGGGCAGGGAGGGGGACGGTATGAAGATAGCACTCTCGACGCTTGACGGCGGCAGGATAGGCGTTGGCGCGCAGAGCCTGGGGATAGCCCAGGGGGCGCTGGATGCCGCGCTTGACTACGCCAGGCAGAGGGAGCAGTTCGGGAAGAAGATTGCTGAATTCCAGGGCATACAGTGGATGCTGGCAGACATGGCCATGTCTGTTGAAGCTTCCAGGGTGATGCTTTACAGGGCTGCATTCCTCAGGGATGCAGGCAGGGATTACGGGATGGCTGCATCAATGGCAAAGCTGCTGGCATCGGAGACAGCCAACATGGTTGCCGACAGGGCCGTGCAGATTCACGGCGGCCTAGGCTATATCCGCGGGACGCCCGCGGAAAGGTTCTACAGGGATGCCAGGATCACACGCATCTACGAGGGAACCAGCGAGATACAGCGCCACGTGATAGCCAGGCGGCTTCTCAGGCAGTGATTTTTTCACTTGGCGACAGTGGAGAGAGACTCGTCGAGAATAGCCAGGGCGGTGTCTATCTGCTCCTCCGTTACCGTAAGTGAGGGTATCAGCCTTATGCCGGATCTGCCGCACCCAAGGAGTATGAGGCCCCTCCTGAAAGCTTCGGCTATCACCCTGTCCCTTTCGGCCGTGGCGAAATCCTTTGTCCTGCGGTCCCTGACCAGCTCTATTGCCAGCATAAGCCCGAGGCCCCTGACATCGCCTATCAGCTCATGCTTCTCCTGCAGCTCCTCGAGCCTCTTCCTGAAATAGGCACCCATCTTTTCCGACCGTTCGACAAGCTTCTCCTCGCTCAGAACATCCAGTGTGGCCAGCGAGGCTGCGCACCCGACAAGATTTCCACCGAATGTGTTGGAATGCGCTCCCTGCACCCCGAAATCGAGCTCCTTCCTGAAGACCGTTGCCGATATGGGTATTCCTGACCCTAGTGATTTTGAGATTGTCAGAATGTCTGGGTAGATACCCCAGTGCTCTATACCCCACATTCTGCCTGTACGCCCCAGTCCTGCCTGGACCTCGTCGTCCACAAGGAGAATGCCATACTTGTCAAGCGTCTTCCTGATGGTCGGGTAGAACTCCTTCGGCGGCACTATGTATCCGCCCTCCCCCTGGACAGGCTCCCCGAACAGCGCCGCGACCTCGTCAGGCGGCACAAAGGTGCTCAGGTATGTCTCATCGAGCGTCTTGGCGCACCAGAGATCGCACGAAGGGTATTCGAGGTGATATGGGCACCTGTAGCAGTTTGCAAACGGTATATGGGTGACGCCATCCATCGTCGGAAAGAACCTCTGCTTCTGCACATTCTTGCTCGCCGTGAGTGACAGGGCACCAGTTGTCCTCCCGTGGAATGCACCTATGAATGCAATGACCCTCATGCGCTGTGTCGACCACTTGGCGATCTTAATTGCGGCCTCTATGGACTCGGCTCCGCTGTTTCCGAAGAATACCTTCTTCTCAGGGGGCCCCGGCGTAATCTCGGAGAGCCTCTGGGCAAGGGATGCCTGCAAATCGTAATAGAAGTCCGTCCCGGCAAAGTGCATGAGTTCTCCAGACTGCTTCCTGACTGCTTCCACAACCCTGGGATGGCAGTGGCCTGTGTTGAGGACGCTGATGCCGCTCGAGAAGTCGAGAAGCAGGTTACCATCCACATCCTCCACCACAAGACCCTTTGCACTGCGCGCGACAACGGGCAGGCTCTTTGTGGTTGTTGCAACATAATGTTCATCCTTCGCGATAATCTCCCTGGCCGAAGGACCGGGGGGGGTGACCTTGATATCAGGTACATTGGACATGAAACCACCTCGGCCATGGAAGTGGTGTCCACAGCTTTAAAAGGCAGGCAGGTGGCGCTGTTGACTGCAGGCAGCGCAGCAATGCCACGAATGTATAAAAATACAGCCGTATGACATGCGTGCATCTTCAGAGTATTTAAACAGACGGTGAAGAGTCGGCTAGATGTTACATATATAAATATTTACGAATTTAGTATGGCGTAATAGAAAAGCAACGAAGTCTGCGGGGCGTATTTGACACGTGCTATCACGCGGGGAGCGGCCACCGTGCTGAAGTTAATCACGAAAGGCTTATAAAAGGTACTCCAATACAGGGGGATTCACCTAGGTGCATTTAATTGGATTTTAAATATACAAGATTTGAAAGGGCACGCATCATAGGCGCCAGGGCACTGCAGATTTCCATGGGTGCACCCATTCTTGTCGAAGTGCCGCCCGAGATGATAGACCCGGTCGATATTTCAATGCTTGAGTTCAGCAAAGACTTAATACCAATGACAGTTAGACGGAAGAGGACAAACAACTAGGTATGCCATATGATGAGCGAGGAGCCCAGAACAGAAGAATTCCTGATACCCGAGGACACCTACCTCACATCGGGAGTCCACATCGGCACTCAGCAGAAAAGCGCCGACATGAAGAAGTTCATCTTCAAGGTCAGGAGCGACGGCCTTTACGTTCTTGACATCAAGCAGACTGATTTCAGGATCAGGGTGGCTGCAAAGTTCCTGGCAAGGTTCGACCCGCAGAACGTTCTGATAGTCTCGGCGAGGCAGTACGGGCAGAAGCCGGCGAAGATGTTTGCGGACATGATTGCTGCAAAGTCGATGCCGGGACGCTTTGTGCCGGGGACGATGACAAACCCGAACCTTCCTGAGTTTACAGAGCCCGAGGTGCTGTTTGTCACGGACCCCTCGGCCGACCAGCAGGCGCTGCATGAAGCACTTAACATAGGCATTCCGATTGTGGGTCTCTGCGATGCAAATAACGAGACAAGGAATGTGGACCTTGTCGTCCCCACCAACAACAAGGGAAGAAGGGCTCTTGCCTGCATTTACTGGCTCCTGACACGGGAGGTCATGAAGGCAAGGGGGCTCATAAAGACGAACGAGGAATTCATCCAGACGGTTGATGACTTCGAGGCGTCAATTTAATCGGCTCCCTCACCCCTACTGTACTGCGGTGGTATTTTGAGATACCCTGCGGTAGCTGGAGCATTTTATGAGCGAGATGCCGGGGCGCTGAGGGCCGAGGTTGAGAGCTGTTTTAAGTCGCCTCTCGGCCCTGGAAGAGTCCCTGGCCGGGAGGGGGCCGGGAAGAGGAGGAGAATACGGGGTGTTGTGGTCCCGCATGCCGGCCTGATGTATTCGGGTCCGTTCGCGGCACATTCCTACATGGAGATATGGAAGGACGGGCTGCCTGAAGTCTTTGTTGTAATCGGGCCGAACCACTACGCTACATCCCCGAAGGCTGCACTGTCCACCGAGGATTTTATGACGCCCCTGGGAAAGGCAGAGGTGGACGCGGCGCTTTCGGAGAAGATGAGCGGGGGACTCCTGGAATTTGATGACGTGGCGCAGGCATCTGAACACTCAATCGAGGTGCAGCTCCCTTTCCTGAAGTTCATGGACGATCATGCTAGGTTTGTCCCCATCTGCATGGGTGCACAGGACTACGAGAGCGCGAGGCGTGTCGGTGAGAGAGTCAGGAAGGCCCTTGAAGGCGTTGATGCGGTGGTCGTGGCGTCGAGCGACTTTTCACACTACATAGCCCCGGAGGAAGCAAGAAAGAAGGACATGGTTGCCATCGAAAGGATTCTGGCCAACGATCCGGAAGGGCTGTACGAGGCTGTGATCGGGAGGGACATAAGCATGTGCGGCTACGGTCCTGTAATGGCAATGCTCTGCGCTGTGGATTTCCAATCGGCTACCATGCTGGCTTACGGCCACTCAGGCCTTGTGAGACCGATGCACGAGGTCGTGGCCTACTGCTCAATAAAGATAGAGGGTAAATGATTGGTTAAGTAATTTGGCAACAGCCTGTTCAGGATGACTGATTTCCGTCGCCCGCCTGGCTGCCGGCGGATGGCTCATCGGCCTTCTTTTCCGCCGGTGCCTGCTCCTGGGTCTCACGCGCCTTTGGCTGCTGGCCGCCGCTGCCGCCCCTTGGCCCCTTCTCGTTGTGCGCCCTCTGGCCGCTGTATGCAATCACAGCAAGTGCCAGAGCTATGAGCGTTACAATGCCCATTATTGCCGAGCCGAGGCTGACACCGCCCACGACATTGTAGTTCCAGAAAGGCTCAACGCCGGAAACACGAAGTGACTGGCCTATTGTGGGCGTGTAGCTGTTTCCCGGAAGTGAAACGGCGTATGCGGATATGCTGTAGCTTCCCTGACCGACACCTGAGGGTATCTGGTATGACAGGGTGCCTGACTGCGCGGAAACGGTATACTCCCTGTAGGAGTCGTAGAAGCCTGATATCCAGACGTATATGTCATATGTGCTCGAGGGTGAGCTTGGGCCGAGAGTCGAGATGCGGTAGAAGAGCTTCACAGTCTGGCCCGGAGAATATGTGCCTGTGACATAGCTCGACTGGGATATCGAGAAGGCGAACTGGAGGCCTGACAGCTCGTATATGGTCACCGACTGCGTCAGAACTCCTCCGGAGGTCGAGTTGGTTGCGGTTATCTCCACAGTGTACTGGTCTGACGGGCTTGCGGGAACATTGAACCTGAAGGAGGATGCCGTGGTTGTACCAGACAGCACGTTGTTTCCAGCCTGGTCGGTTATTTTGTAGAAGTATACAGGCGAGGAATAGCCTGCACCGACAATCTGGTAGCTGAATGTGACAACCGCGGACGGTGAGTACTCAGTTGTGCTCGGATTGACAATCAGGACAGCCTGGCTCACGCTTGCCTCGGCATAAGAAGTGGCCGAATTGCCGCGCGCGTCAGATGCACTGACCTCGATGAACAGAGTGCCTGACATGCCCGAAGGCAGCTGGAATGATATCCTGCCGTTGGAGTTGGTGCCGGCCGCCACGACACTGTTGCCTATCGCCGCCGCATAGGAGGCGAATGCTGGTGTGACCGCTGTTCCGTTGTTTATCAGCGCCCATGTCATTGAGAACATCTGCCCGCCCACATATGACGACTGCCCTGGAACCAGCTGCAGTGCGTACTCGGGTGTCTGCTTCGCCACGGTAAATCTTGTTGTGGTGGTGTTGGACCAGTCGTATGCCCTGATGCTTGCGCTGACCGTGTATGTCCCGACGGTCACGTTCCTGCCGAGCATGAACACGTATGAGGCATTGCCCTGTGCATTGGTGGTGAGCGCGCTGCTGCTGTAGGATGAAACGACGGACCCGCCTATTGACACGTTGACATAAACGGATGCTCCCGCAACAGGCGAAGTGAATGAAAGCGAGTTGCCCGCCATTGCAAAGACAGAGACTATCACCGGTTCAGCCTGGAAATATGTTGACTGGCTTGTTTCCACGCTGCCGAGCAGCGAGGATACTCTCAGGTCGAGTGTTTCGGTTGCGTTGTGGCCAAAGCTGTCCACGGCCGTCAGCTTGACCCTCACGGTGGAGGGAATTACAGCTGTTGACGGTATCACAAGGTTCAGCAGGCCGCCCGAGACTATTCCGCCAAGTGACTGCCTCCCGTTTGTGGTGGTGTAGTTCATCGTGTAGGACACGTTGACACCTGTCCCCGGAGCATTGTTTGACGTGTTGGTGACTGTATAGAATATGCTCGCAGGCTCTCCCGGGAGGTAGTACCGCTGGTTTGAGTAAGCAGACAGTTCAAGCGCCTGGAAATACAGGGTGTTGCTGAAGAGTGAATAGTTGTTGGAAGCTTCGGAAGCGTTAAGGTAGTACATCCCGTCAGGGACGCTGTAGTTGACATAGTAGCTGCCGTTCCAGTAGCCGCCTGAGAGCTGTATGTTGCTCTGCCTGTATATCACCGCGCCGCTGTTGTAGCTCACGATGGACACGTTGATGCTGCCGCTGAATGGCGCGAAGTAGCCCTGGAATGTGAGATTGGTTCCCTGCCCGTAGATATCGCTCGGCTTGTACGGCGATATTGTCAGCGTTGGCGATATGAGGAAGAATGATCCCCTGCCTGTCACTGGTGAATAGTTGTTGGACCCGGCAGGGTAACCGCCGAATTCTATGGTGATGTTGTATGCACCAGTGATATAGCCGACATATCCCGAATAGAAAGCTGTGTCGACAATGCCATAATCGTTGGGCACCAGGTAGCTGTGTATCAGGTAGTCCTGTGATGTGTTTGCCATCCCCGAATAGAGCATTTCATAGAGGGATGCGCTTGTGTTGCCGGACATGGGGTTGCCGAACTGGTCCACCGTCAGTATGCTGACATACACCTTGCTGCCCGACAGGTAGTAGTCGTTGTTCTTCACATAGCTGGACAGCGTGGTGCGCACATACGAAGTGTACACAGGGTATGATATGGTGAAGGAGGCGTTTGCCACTGCGCTACCACGGTAGCTGAGCTGGAGCTTGTAGCTTCCTGGGGAGTAGTAGCTGAGGTCGAAGAAGTTGAAGTTGCTTACAACCCATGACTGGTAGACACCTGCGCTGGAAGTTGCGACGTTCATGGACTGCAGTGTACTGCCGCTGGTTGTGTTTATCACGGAAAGGGTAACAGTCTGCTGGCTGCTCACGTTCAGATAGACGGAAAAGAACATTGCTCCGTCAACTGTAAACCTGTTCTGCTGATTGCCGTACACGTTGTTCGTAGTCACTACGTCAGAGCGTGAGGCCGCGGATGCATGTGCAGGTACCAGCACCAGAAGGCCGGACAGCACAAGCAGAGCAACAAGCGCAATGGGTATGATCTTCATGCATTCACTCTGCCTTGAGAGGCACCCTTCCTTCTCAAACCTGTATTAACTAACTTTCCCCACGAAAATCAGAAATGTGACTCTCGGCTGCAGCATGAGGAGGGGATTAGTTTCTAATGCGGCGGCCGCATTAAGGAGCAGGCAGTAGGAACATGACGGGTGAAGGCAATTGATACATGATATAACAAGGAAGCTTTCCCGCCAGCTCCGCATTTTCAAGAAGAGGAGCGCTTCGTCCAGGGAGGCATGGGTGAGGGGGAGGAGGATCATGCCGGGCGGTGTCAGCGGAGAGGACTTTTTCTTCCAGCCCTACCCGATCCAGGTCGAGCATGCCTCCGGTGCCATGATTTTCGATTTCGACGGCAACGCGTACATTGACTACAACATGGCCGCAGGTTCGCTTATTCTGGGCCACGGCAACAGGCGGGTGCACCAGTCGCTTGAGAACACAATGGAGACGTACGGGACAAGCGTCACGGGCGTCCCGAACCCGCTTGAGCTGCAGCTGGCAACAGAGATCACGGACATAGTCAGGTCCGCCGAGAGGGTGCGGTTCACATCCAGCGGTTCTGAAGCAAACATGCTCGCAATCAGGCTTGCTCTCTCCAGGGGAAAGAGGAGCAAGGTTGGCAAGTTCGAGGGTTTCTGCCATGGCTCATTCGACTACGGGCTTGTAAGCGCGAGCGTTCCCAGGGGGGAGGGGGGACCTGCCAGGGCACCCTACCCGTTTGCAGCCTCAGAGGATGTCAGCGAGCACTCCCTCTACAACACGCTGGTAATGCCATTCAACAGGCTGGAGGAAACAGCCCTGCTGATCAGGAAGAACAGGAGGGAGCTGGCATGTGTGATAATGGAACCGCTTGGCGGGGGGTACAGGCCGGCCGGCAGGGATTTTGTCAGAGGTGTCCGCGAGCTCACCGAGAAGTATGACATACCGCTTATATTCGACGAGATAACAACCGGCTTCAGGGTGGGACTGGGCGGCATGCAGGAGAAGTACAGGGTCACTCCTGACATGACTGCGCTCGGCAAGATACTCGGCGGCGGCCTGCCAGTCGGAGCCGTGGCCGGATTGAGGGAGTTCATGGACCCGCTTGTTCCAGGCAGAAGGGGGGAGATGAGCGTCTACCACTCCGGCACATACAACGGCAACAGTTTATCCATGGCCGCCGGACTTGCCACGCTCTACCAGCTTAAGAAGGAGGGCACTTACCCTTACCTGGAGAAGATCACGCAGACCATCAGGAAGGAGATAGAGGGGCTGGAGCAGACCTACGGCCTCAGGGCTCAGGTGCTTGGAATATCATCAATACTCAACCTGGTTTTCACCAGGGGAAAGATAACCAACTACAGGGACATCTCGAAGGCGGACGCATCCGCAAGGCAGCTGTTCGACCTCTGCCTGGCCAACAAGGGCATATTCCTCTTTCCTGGCAGGCCAGCCTTTATTTCCACCGCACTGACAAAGCCCGACCTTGCAAGGACGCTTGAGGTCATGGAGTCGACATTCGATTACATGGCGTCTCCGCTCTAGTGTGCGGATGGTGGAGCTGCCGGGCCGGCGGCCGCCTGCGCCTGGGTGAGATCACGCTCGAAATCCCTGACTGCCTCCTCGAATATCTCCAGCCCCCTGTCCATGAACTCACTCGATATAACGAGCGGAGGTGAGATGCGCATAACGTTTCCGTAGGTGCCGGCTGTAAGCGTGAGCAGCCCTTTCCTGTAGCACTTTACCTGCAGCTGGGTTATGTCGAGCGGCTCCCTGCTCTTCCTGTCCCTTACAAATTCGACCCCAATCATCAGGCCGAGTCCACGGACGTCGCCCATAATCTCGTGCCTCTCCTGTATTTCCCTAAGCCTGCGCATCACGTATGTGCCCAGAGAGGCGGCCCTCTCGGGAAGCCTCTCGCCTACAATCGCATTTATATGGGCCAGACCTGCAGCCATCTGGATTGCATTGCCGCCGAACGTGCTGGAGTGCGCCCCGGGCCTCCAGCGCTTCATTATCTCCGGTTTGGATATCATGGCGCCCAGAGGGATTCCGCCTCCCACCGCCTTGCCTGTTACGAGAATGTCTGGAACTGTGTCGGTCCATTCGCTGCTCCAAATCCTGCCCGTCCTGCCAAGGCCGGCCTGCACCTCGTCTGCAATGAGAAGTGCATTGTTGCGGTCACAGAACTTCCTCAGGAAGGGCATGAACCTGTCAGGCGGGACGATGTAGCCTCCTTCACCCTGTACCGGTTCGACTATAACTGCGGCTAGGGAGCCAGTGCTCCCCCCCAGGTTCATGACCTGCTCCTCCATGAAATGCATGCAGTAGAGGTCGCACGAAGGATACTCCATCTTGAACGGGCATCTGTAGCAGTAGGCATATGGCGCGAAAAGTGTGTTGTTCATGGGCCCGAAACCGAAACGGTACTTCAGCTTGCTGGTGAAGTTGAGGGCCGGTCCTACCCTTCCGTGGTATGCCCCATAGAATGAGAGGAACTCATACTTCCTCGTGTAGTACGTGGAGAGCTTGGCAGCAGCACCTACGGCTTCGGCACCGCTGTTGCCGAAGAAGGTTCCCTTCAGCCTGCCTGAGAAGGATATCTCTGAAAGGAGTCTGGCCAGCTCTGCCTCCTTGTCGAAATAGGTGTCATTGGCAAAGGAGTGGACAAGCTTCTCCGACTGAAGCCTGATTGCATCCACCACGGCGGGGTGACCCCAGCCTGCATTCATTACGGCTATCCCCGCAGTCCAGTCGATGTACTGGTTGCCGTCGACATCCGCAACGGTGGCGCCGGCAGCCCTGTCTATCGTGAATGTGAAAACCCTGTCGTACGCGTGCGACACATACTCCTTGTCCAGCTTTACCACATCCCTGCTCTTCGGCCCTGGCGGTATGACCTTCATGGAAGGAGCATGGAGCGCCCATTCAGGGACCCAGGACGGCAGTGGAAACTCGTTGACACCCGCGGCAGCGGGCTGCTGCAATGCCTGCGGATGCTGCCCCTCCTCCGTCAAACAGGAACTCTCCCTTTGACCCGCTCGGCGGGGCTGACTGCAAAGGCGATTGCCTGCGTGGGGCATGAGCTGACACATTTCGGACCTCCGGCGCCGATGCACATGTCGCACTTGTAGGCTGTCTCCACACCCATCGTGGGGTCGAGGAATATGGCCTTGTAGTCGCACTTGGGAAGGCAGGCGTTGCATGCTATGCAGCGTTCTTCCTCGAGGAGCCATGTAAGATTGGAGCGGTCGAATGATATGAGATCTGGAGGGCAGACGGACGATGGTGCGCACTCGTTGCACTGGACGCAGTATGTGGCGCTGTATGCCTTAACCGCAGGGTTGAAACTTATCCTGATCCTGGGCTCCTGGACGATGTCATCCGGGTGGGCCGAAACACACGCAGCTTCACAATCCTTGCACCCAGTGCACTTTACTGGGTCGAATATCAGACCGAACTTCTCAGTTACCGCCATAAAGTTTGACCTCCTGCCGTTGTTTGCCATTTACAAACCCCGGCATTAGCAGACAGGAGTCAAGCATCCCAACTGTCAAACTTACATTAACAGGATGGCCCTGGGGGTTACAAATAGCTTTGGAGGAAGGATTTTTATACCTTTCTGCCGCATTTAAATAGCCTCCCCGCCTGTTTCGAAAAACGGCAGAAGAATCAAAAATTCGAATCTGCGCTTCTCAGAGCGGAAGGGCGTAATCCTCCTTGACAGTGTTCAGGACGACCTGTGTCTGCGTCCTTACAACATATTCGGTTGTGAGCATCTTCTTGATGAACGAATTCAGGTCCGCCCTGCTGGCAAACCTTGCTATTATTATGGAGTCCCACTCGCCTGTGACATCGTAGACTGCCGAGACGTGCCCGTCAGCCGCAATCCTGCGCTGAACCTCCAGGAGTTTTCCCCTGGAAATCTGTATGCCTATTATCGCCGTCATGTCGAAACCTGCCCGGGCAGAATCGACCATGGCAGAATAGCGCTGAATGGTCCCCTCCGCCTCCATCCTTCTTATCCTGCTTGAGACAGTATTCAGGGAGAGGTGGAGATGCTTGGCAATGTCCCTGTAGCTCATTCTGGCATTCTCCTGCAGCGTCTTCAGTATCTGCAGATCCGTCCTGTCAAGCTGACCGGCCGTCGGGTTCACCTGCCTTGTGATGAGCGCGGGCGGTTATTAACCTTCCATTGCATAGTCACAGCTGGAGCCATGAATCTATGAAGCTGTCCACCAGATTGTCTAGGAAGGTTGACCTGTAGGTTATAATGGTCCTCGCGACCTCATCCTCGTTTATGATGGAGTAACGCGCCCCCGCGGACGACCTTTCGGACGAGGCGATGCCGTTTTCTGTCAGCTTCTTGATGTGGAAGGAAAGAGCGCTCTTGGAAAAGGTAAACTGCGACAGTATCTCGTCGAATGAGCTTTCGGGATGCTGCAGAAGGTAGAGAACGATTCGCCTCGGCGTCTTGAGCTTCAGGATGGAGAGCAGCTGCCTGTCCCTCGGACTGACTTCGGAAGACACGAAGTACCTCTTCCTGAAGCCGTCTCCCCGTGATGTGATCAGCCTCAGTTCCTCCAGGACTCCCAGATGGTACTGCAGCTGGCCTGTCTGAAGCTCAAGCTGCCTTTCCAGCTCACGCTGGTAGCTTCCTGGCCTCTCCCGAATGAACTGGAAGATACGTCTCCTCGTTTCCAGAGAAAGCGGGTCCTTCTCCATCACCCTCTACCGTCATTTCAGAACTGAAGCATAGAAGAAGAACAGAACAAGTACGTCCATGATGCTCATGACTGTCACGAAATCGTACATGCGGAAAGAAGTGAAGAGCTCGAGATAGAGCAGATACACCTCCTTCAGGAAAAAGAAGAGGAATGCCAGTGCCAGCAGCGAGGTCTTGGTGCTCCGGACGCGCACAGCGCTGGCTGCGGATATTGCAAGGAGCAGGACCGAAAAACCAAGCACAAGGAATATCAGGAAGAGTGCAATTTCGTTCATTGGCCTGATATCGCCCTCCATGATTTAACATGTGAGCCCCCCGGGGAAAGGCTGTATCGATGCTGCCTCGCGATACTACTCAATTCTTATATAGTGTGGGCGCTGGATCGAATGTACCTGAGTTCGTAGAACCAATGGAGCGGCAGAGATGAATACAGGGATCCGCAGGGCGCTCATACTAGTTGTCATAGGGCTGATGATGGCGTCAGCCTCGATCCGGCTTACCGCAGCCACTCCATCCGGGCAGAGGGCTCAGTCATCGACGGAGCTTATGGTACCGCCGAACAGCTACTTCAGTGGAATACTTGCGACAAGCGTATCGCAGAGCATGGCAAATTCCACTTTTTTTGCACCTTTTTCCTATAACCCCCTGACTTTTAATATCACAGGCAAATTCCTGTCATTTATCTACAGTGGGGCGTCACAAAATCAGGACAATATAGCTATTTATGACGTCCATGTGAATGAAACACCCTTCTCAAATGTCAGCAGGGTGGTTTACTCACAGTACCAGGTTCTGTCGACCGGAGGCCTCGTCCTGGGGCACGGTGTGATAGGTTCCATCTTCTATGCATATACCAACAACACCATGCTTATTGCCCATGACAATCCACAGGCGCTCATCCAGGTCTTCTCATACGGCGCAAGTGCGACCGTACAGGCCATCCTCTCCCAGGGGCTGCAGCCGAACAGCAAGTACACAATCAGCCCCTCGTCGGGGACGACTGCAACGACCAACGGCACAGTCGCTGTGATGTTCAATGACACCCAGCTTGCGGGCTACTTTGTGTCCGAGGGTTCAGACTTCACTGAGGCGCACAGCACCGGCGGCATATACTCTGTGACAAAGAGAGTGCTTTCCGGTTCCTACATAAACTCGTTCAGTGTCCCCAGCGGTGACTCCGACTATGCTTCCACCCTCTCCATCATAGCGCAGGGAATGCGCCACAACACAATATCATACTACGCGGCGGTGACCATGCAGGGGGGCCAGGCAGCCTATGACGGCGCCTATTTCAACAATGCGCTGAGGGTGCAGCAGATGACTGTCTCCAGGGGTGATATTCAGTTGCAGATGACTGCCATGCAGCCCGGCATGCCGAATACGGTTGTCCTCCTTGTTTCAAGCTCAATCTTCAACGGCAGCATTTCCAGCCTCTCTGTGGAAGTGAACGGAAGGCAGGTTGTCAACAGCAGCTCCCTGCCCTCCATAGTGGCACCGTACGGCAACTCCACGCTGGAGAACACGACATCACTCGGCTCCTACACCATAATAACCGTTTATTCCCCGGGCAACATGGCATCCCTGCACATATACGTCCCTGCATCTGGACAGACAGGCAGCCTTGCTGCATTTGTACTGCCCTTCGTGTCAGCAGCCCTGCTGATAGGAGTAGCCAGTGTGCTGCTCTTCAGGAGAAAGAGGGACGAAGGGCAGTAGGTCAGAGCTGCTTCGAGTTGGGCATGCGCATAACCTTCAGCACGCCAGACTCAAGGGAAAGGAGAGGGCCTGACTGGGGCTGACCGCTCGCCTTTATCACCTGCAGATTCCTCTCCACCAGAGCCAGCTCCTTTGTATCCAGCGTATTCGGGTCTATTGCGACCATAAGCACGCAGTTCTTTATTATGATGAGGTCCCTGATGTGGTTCAGGAAGCCTATAACCACGTCAAAGCTGTTCTGGTTGATCAGGTATTCTATGCCGTCAAGCATGATCAGCGCCGGCGAACCCTCCTTTGTGAATGATACAATCCTGTTGAGTATCAGGTTGGTCTGTGTCGGCTCAACACAGTCCCTGCCGACCACATGAGTAAGCCAGACAATCGAGGCACTGTTCAGGTTGTAGCTTGACCTGAGCCTTTCCGGGAATTCACGTGTTATCAGGAGGCCCTTCACACCCTGTATCATTGCCTCAGAAAAGATGTCGAAGAAGAGCGAAGGTTTTGGTTCCTCCACCAGGTAGACCTCCCCCGTGAGTATCTTCCTTCCGTCGTGTTCCACTAGCGGGTCCGTCAAGTGAGTACTCCCTTCTGTGATCTATGCTTAAACTGGCTAATGATTAATATTTAAAGGGCTCATTATCACAATTGATATTAAGATAGCGGGGAAACTTATCTCCTGCCTATACATCCAATCAGTTAGGGCACTCAATTCCAGCATGGTGGCAAAGATGGCGTCGGCGGGGCACTTGGCAGCGGCTATTGTTGTATTAATATTAACAGCGTCCCCGCTCCAGGCGGGACAGGCATCCGGGGCAGGACTGCAGGCGCCCAGTGCCCTGCCTGCCGCCGCACCTGCAATTGCCAACACATCGGCCGTGGGCGGCATCAATGCCTCAGTTTCATCTGTTGTTTCAACGCCTGGCACTTACGGCAGCGTTGTTGCCTTCTCAACCATATCCGGTCTGCCTCCAGGCTTCCCGGTAGCAGCCAACTCGACAGAAATCACAGACAGTTCGGGCGCAGCTGTTGCCTGCATTAATGCTGCAGTGAACGTATCCGCGTCGGGCACGCTCTCCTCATTCACCGTCACGCTTGAGGGGAATGCAAGCGTGGGACCCTTTTCACTCGATGGCATTGCAGGCGGTTCCATGTTCACAGTCGAAAATGCAGGCATAGCTTCCACGCCCGACGCGGCTGCGGCAGAACTGTTCGTATACCCCGGCTCACAGGCAAGTGGCGGGCCTGTGAGCATATTCGGAGCAGGCTTCGATGCAATGCAGCAGGTCGGATACCCAGTGGTGGGAAATCAGTCCTACCAGTCAGCGGGAAGGACCTCATCTGACGAAAACGGTGCCTTCAGCGTTTCCTTCCAGCTGGCAGACATGCCTTCAGGCAACTACACAGTGAGGATGAGCGGCGCTTTCACAGTGACGGCCTCACTTGCAGTCATACCCAGCCTCCAGCTTGTGCCGAGCTCGGGACACGTCGGGCAGGCTGTTGTTGCAAGCCTTGCCGGTTTTCCTGCCGGCAAGGCGATAGGCATTTCATGGGCGGGCAAGACGGTCAAGTCGACCCGCGCCTCCGGCCAGGGGAAGGCAATTCTCGTCCTCTCAATACCTGCGGGGACGATAGGTGAGCATGCACTCTTTGCGAACACGACAGGAGTCAGCTCTGTCGCGTATTTCACAATAAACGCTTCCACGGTGCTGCTTTCAAGATACGGAGCTTCTCCCGGCAGCACGGTCAGCATCTTTGCCGAAGGATTCTCGCCTGCCTCGTCGCTTCACCTCATATACAACGGGAGATCGGCGGGGACTGTGACGACTGCGGGGAACGGGACGGGCGTCATCAACTTTACAGTCCCCCGGATGACGGCCGGCCGCTACACCGTACAGGCCACTTCGCAGGCGGGCCTTGCCTCCAACATCACCATGCTGACCGTCAGGCCCACAGTGCAGGCAACGGAGGTGGGCGTCAATGTAGGCGCAACCATCCAGGTGACAGGCAACTATTACTACCCCTCGTCCAGGGTACGCATCTACATAGGGCCTGATCTGATGCCTCAGCCCTATACCTCGGGGAAGAACGGAACGCTGTATGCCAACATCACTGTTCCGGTGCTTCCCGGAGGAAATGTCTCCCTCGGTGCCTATGATGTCGAAGGCAACAATGCGACCGTATTCACACTCATAATCCAGCCGCACATCAGCCTCAGCAGCATTTCCGGACCTGCAGGCAGCAGGCTGGCTGTTTCGGGCACGGGCTTCGTGCCCGGAACCAACCTGACTTTACTATGGAACGGCAACCAGCTAACCCAGGTTTCAGGCATTTCAGCAAATGGGACATTCCGCCAGATTATCAGTGTGCCGAACGGGACACCCGGGACATACCTGGTAAGCGTGGAAAACCAGAGTTCCAATTCCGTGGTTTACACACTCTCGCAGTACACTGGTTTCAACGAACTGCTGCCCGCCATACTCCTCCCCCTGGTCACGGCGATGGTGGCATCCCTCTACGTGTTTTCCAAGTTCAGGATGAAGAGGAATTAGTGAGGTCAGTCGCCGGCCCGGCTCTCCAGCCTTGCGGTCTTCTCCGCAGAGAGCTTTTCAGCAAGGAGCACAGCCTTCAGCAACAGTTCTGAGTTGTCCCTGAGCTGCTCCTCCATCGCCGCCACCAGGTCTGTCCTGCTGTCCTCCTCCTTCATCTCCAGAATCTTCCTGTCAAGCGTCTCAAGCAGTTCCCTCTCCTTCTCCCCGATGCGCTGCTCGAGGGTCCTCAGTTCGCTCCTTATGGTGTCACGGGCACCCTTCAGCTCACTTATTTCAGGCTCCATGGAAGCCTGCTCAGCCTGTGGCCTAGCCTGGGCGGCGTTTATGGCGGTCTCAATCCTGTAGAGGTAGCCGTCAAGCCTGTCTTCCAGCTGCTGCCTCCGGACAGCCTCCTCCTTCAGCCTTTCCTCGAATTCCTCCCTGATCCCGCCTCTTTCCTCGGGTTGCCTTTCGCCGCTGACAATGGTCTCTGCACCGCGCTCTATGAGCGCAAGGTGTTGAGCGTCAAGCGTCCGCGGGTCCAGTGTGACAATGAATGATACTGAGCTTGTGATAATCATATCCTCTATCTTGTTGATGAATTTCAGCACCTGCTCAAAACCGTTGTTCGTAATCAGGTACTCTATACCGTCTATCAGCACAACGCCCTTCCTGTTGTTGTCCAAAAACCTTGTCAGCGTATTGAGCATCGCACTGAGGTGGGTCGGGTTTACGCAGCGACGTCCCACGAGATTGGTGAGCCATATGACGCTCTCCTCGTCAATCCTGAGACCACGCACGCTCTGCAGCCTCTCTGGTGGCTCCCTGCCTATAATCATGCATGGCGTGCCGTCAGCCAGCATCCTCCTGAGAAGTGCGTATGAAAGCTCCGCCTTCTTTTCATGGATGATGACCATCCCGCCGTCCTGGAGCTTCCTCCCCTCCAGCACGGAGGAAACCTCCGATTCGAGGCTGCCCTGGTCCACTGGCTGGGCATCTTCGGTTGAAGGAGGCGGATACTTGCGCCTGAACAGGTGCTCGGGCGGATTATTCCCCCTGTAAACAGCCCCACCGATATCCACGCTGCCCGAAACCACGGAGTCCTGCTTGAAGTTGGCAGAGCCCCTGACGAATATCGAGCCTGTGACACGCGACTCCCTCTCCATCACAAGATCTCCGTCCGCGTATGCGCTGCCCTCGATGACTGCTCCGCGTCCTATCCAGAGATCGCCTGTTGAGCGTATGTCCCCCTTGACAACCATGGACTCAAAGACGCGTATGTTGCCTTCGCGGTCCACGAAGTAGCTGCTCCGTCCAAGTGGTTCGCTGTCGTCGCGCTGCCTGCCACCGCCTGAGCCCGCTGCCATGAGGAAGAGCGATGAGACCCCGACCAGGGAGGATGATGCGGGAAGCATTCCGCGGATCAGCTTCAAAGTACCACCTTACAGACAATAAACGGTAACATGTATAAAACTAAGCCAGACATCCGAACGTACATTGCCCGGACAGAGGCGTCTTGCTTTATCTACAGGCAGGTATTCTGTTCCCGAGGAGGCAGGAGACGGAGATATACAATATAGTAGGGCTCGCGATACTGCTCCCTTTCACAGCAGCCTACCTGCTCTACAGGACTGATCCCAGGTACCTGATAGGCCTTGCTCTTGTCCTGCTTGTGAGCGCCGCCGTTGAAGATGCGGCAGGCAACAGCGGTGCTGCCAACGACATTGCCATTGTCTCCTACTACTGCCTCGTGGCTGGCGTCATCCTCATGATAGCCGACGGCTACCGGGAAAGGCACCGGGGAGGGCGCCTCTCCCGCATCGCCGGTAGGGGCATCAGGCGCATTTCAAAGCTCATTTCAGACGGCGGCAGATTCCAGGGTGCCGCCAG
Organism: Thermoplasmata archaeon; assembly: GCA_021806165.1. GTDB lineage: Archaea > Thermoplasmatota > Thermoplasmata > Sysuiplasmatales > Sysuiplasmataceae > JAJZXY01. The sequence continues at coordinate 139,919 of JAJZXY010000001.1, read as the reverse complement.
GGAGCTGCTTCCTGTTGCATCCTTTGCACTGCTGTCACTGCTCATCATGCAGGCATTCCTTTCCCCCGGTTACGTCCTTGTGACCGACATGGTATTCGGCCCCGTTGTTCCAGCGGCGGGGCTATATGGAATTGGCACATCACTCGGAGGAGCCGCTGCGCTGACGGCCTTCCAGGCCGCGGCGGTTATGGCGGTGCCGGGATGGGCGGTGGAGAAGCTATTCCTCTTCCTGACATTCTTCCTCTCCGGCTATTCGATGTACATGTTCGCAGGGAGGAAGATGGGGCCTGCGAGATACTATGCATCATTTCTGTACACTGTCAACCCGTTCCTCTATGCCCGCATACTTGCGGGCGCATGGGCGCTCTCGTTCGCATATGCGCTCATGCCGCTCTGCCTGCTGGCATTTGTGAACCTTGCTGACTCAGGCGGCTCAGGCAGATGGTTCAGGCAGGCATTCTTTGCGGCATCGCTGTTCTCCCTCGTTGCTGTTTTTGACACACATACCCTGGTTCTACTGCTTGCACTGGCTGTAATCTACTATGCTGCAAAGACAGTTTACAACAGGGGGGAAGTGCTGAAATACGTCAGGGGCAGTGCCGGGCCGATCCTCTCCTTTGCCGCAATGTTTGCCCTTTTCAACGCATACTGGCTTCTGTTCTCAGGTGCCGCATCGGGCAGGATACTCGGCGGTTTCACATTCCTGGATGCGATAGCATTTGCATCGCAGCCCACAATCTACAACAACACCATGCTTAGCATAGCAGCAATGTACGGTTTCTTCAGGACAGGTTATGCCTACCCCATAACAGCCTACCCCGATCTGATAATATTCTTCCTTCTCTTCCTCTTCCTGGCCGTCTTTGGCATAGTTTCAAACTGGAACAGCAGAAGGAGGGGACCGCTGGTTGCCACCCTTACCGTGGGCATGGTCGCAAGCATCATACTGGCTACGGGCATCTCCTCGCCTCTCACATCCGGGATATACACCTACCTGTTCAACAACATGCCCTTCTTCAGCGGCTTCAGGGAGCCGCAGAAGATGGTTGCGGTGGTGGTGCTCGCTTACAGCTACCTCGGCGCGCTGGGCATATACGAACTTGAGTCATTCCTGAGAAGCGGAGCTGCCGTCCCCTCCAGGGGAACCGCTAGGAGGTTTGCGGAGATCGCAGTCGTCATGCTCATGGCCGTCGCGCTGATTGCACCATTTGCCTATTCGTACATGGAGGTTGACGGGTTCAACGGCCAGCTCACAAATGTGCAGTATCCATCCTCATGGTACACGGCCGGAAACATCATGAGTCAGAATACATCTGACAACTCGGTCATAGTTTTCCCATGGCACACCTACATGTATTACAACTGGTCGCAGACAAAGTTTGCCAGCCCGTTCAACCAGTTCTTCAGGCAGAACCTGGTATTCGGCGGCACTAACTCGTATGTGGGGGGGGAGGAAGCGGTGCAGGGAGCAGCGGATCTGCTGGTCACACAGGTGCTTTCGCAGCGCAACAACGTTACGCACCTGGGCAACATACTGTCACTCCTTGACGCGAAGTACGTCTTCCTCAGCAAGAGCGCAGACTACTGGAATTACTCATTCCTGTACAGGCAGTCTGACCTTGCGCTTGTGCTGAACACGAGCGAGTGCGCCCTTTTCCTCAACCTCCACCGGGTTTCGAGGGCATACATAGTGCAGCAGGTCAGGCATTTCTCATCTTATGCTGAGCTGGTTAATCTTTCCTCCCAGGTCAACCTTATGGACTACGCATGGATACCGGGTGGCCAGGGCTCCAACGGTTCGCAGGCCGGAAATGTTCCCCTCGCAAGCTATGAGGAAAACCCCGCAAGCTTCAGCGTCTCGCTGCCGGGCCTCCTGGGCATCGGCGCCACAAACTATCTCGTCTTCATCCCCCCTGCGGGAAGCGGTGTCTCATCATGGAGTAGCAGCAGCGGCCTTGTCTCATATTACGCAGAGCAGCCGGCGGGCAATACGACCGCATCCCTGGAAGGGCCGCTCTACTCCATCTACACTGTGACAGGCGGCCCCGGACAGGTTGGCTTCCACTTCTCAGGATTCACCGCTGCCGCAGCAGGCTATGCAATTTCAGGTACAGCCTATGCGGCATCTGCAGCCATTCTCCTGGTAACACTCTATCCTGCTGAGGCTGCAAACCTGTGGAAAAGGGTCAGGCGGCTGATAAAAAGATAAAGGGATTTGCCCGCATTGCTGCGGGCGCGGAAGAGCCGACTACTCGTTCCAGATCTTGCTCATCCTGCCGCACTTCTCAAAGCGCTTCGATATGTAGTTCCAGTTGATGCTTTTGAAGAATGCCTCGAAGTAGGGCTTCCTGGCTGTTCCGTAGTCGATGAAGTAGGCATGCTCATACACGTCCATCAGTACAAGTGGAACAACCGTTGCGGGAAAACCTGCATTCTGGGCATCAAGAACCACATTGTGAAGCTTCCCGTCGTCGAGACCGTAGCAGAGCATTGCCCAGCCCCTGGCGGCAAGCCCGCTTGCAACAAAATCCTCCTTCCACTTCTCGAACGAGCCGAAATCCTCTGTCATGGCCCTTACAAGCGCATCCGATGGTTTGGTTCCGCTGCCGTTTTCGAAGTCGCCGAAGTAGAGCTTGTGGTTCCACATGCCGCCAAGACAGAATGAGAGCTGCCTCTTGGCCTCACCGTACTCGCTATAGGTGCCGGCCGATTTTGTTGAGTCGGCAAAGTTGTTGGCTATCTTCTCGTAAATCTCGTTGGTCTTGTTCACATACCCTTCATAGAGCTTGAAATGCTCGGAGAAGGTCCTGGCTGAAATTCCTTCTACTTCCTTGTATTTCAATGGTACAGCTGAATACTTCTGCCTGGCCAATTAATCACCGCCCGCTTGAACATCTTGATGCAATTTAAGTTTTTGGTTTACTAAGTTTTGATATTGCTGCAGGCGAGATGCCGACGACAAACTATATCTCACACCCTGAACTGAACCGCTTCTGTAAATCATGCCATCGCAGGGCCCGGAAAGCATATTCAGGCGTCTTACTTTCTTGGAGGGGGAGTGGAAGGGAACGCTCAACAACATGGACGAGACTAGATTCACGGACGTGCTGTCATGCACGCTCAGGGACGGGAAGATCACAGGCGATTCCATCCTCTCCGTGGACGGCGATACCGTCGGGAAGAGGCACTTCGAGATATGGACCGAGGGCTGGAATGTCCTGGGAAGATGGGATATAGATGGTGAATCTGCAGGCACGTATGTCTGCGAATACGAGGCGGAGGATGATGAATTCCTGTTCAATCTCAAGGAGGGGCCGACATCCCTTGACTACAGAACGATAAGGAGAATAGACATGATGCATTTCATCACCATGGAGCAGCTTCCCCGTGAAGGGACTTCGGCGGTCGAGACGCTTCAGATGGAATACCGCAGGACGCTGTAGTCATCCGCTTTTTGAAAGCACGCGGCTGAATCCGCTGCCGTACTGCATCGCCTTCTTGTCGGCAGAGGATGCATGCAGGGAGAGCATAGCTGCGCACTCGCGCAGTATTTTCTTCCTCACCTGCCCTTCAATCTTTGCAGATGGCGGCAGCGCGAAGGAGAAGTCGACAACCCCTCTCGACAGGAAGGGCATGTGCAGAACCTTGCCGTAGTGCTCTGCAATACAGACATCCCTGCCTGTTCCACCCGAAAGGAGCGCCAGTGCATCGTGCCTCATTGCCCTTTCTCTCAATTCAGGGTCCATGTCCAGGTACCTGTGGTAGCCGCCGAAGAGTTCGTCTGCCCCTTGGCCTGTGAATACATGCTTCTCCTTCACGAACCGCATGACGTGGAACATTGGTGAGAATATCGACCTCTGGAGAATGTCCGGGTCCGTCCCCAGCTTCTCCCTGAACAGCTCGCTGACGCCGAGCGAAGCAGCCCGCACCTCCTCGTCTGCTGTTACAACGGTGACGAGTCTGAGGAAGGAGCGCGATGCACCCGCAACAGCCGCATGTATGTCGGTGGCCGTTGCGGTGCCGACGGTGTACAGGGTGACATCGGATACCTCGGCGCAGAGGGCAGCCACAATGCTGCTATCGAGCCCTCCTGAAAAAAGGACGGCCACAGGTTCGTTTCCGGCAGAACGCCTGACTGATGACCTGAGGAGGTCAAGAAGTGCCTGCGCCCCGGCTGACTGCATGCGCTCGTGATTTGGGCAGTTGTTTAAAACATCTCCCATCTGCCGGCTCTAAGGACATATCTGCCCATCATCCGGCCGTGTCTGAAGGAAAAGGGGCGGCGTCCACGCTGATCAGGGAGTTGCGCTGGGGGGACTTCACGCGGATGGCGGAAGACTACAGGCCATCCTATGGTGAGCTGTGGCAGAGTCCTGGAATCGGCCTCGTACTTGAAAGGGAGAAACCGTCGGAAAGCAGGCAGGTGGAATGGTTCTCGAAGCTCTACAGTGATTTCAAAGATGGCGGGACCATTGCCCGAGTAGCTGAGATGGACGGGCGGATCGCCGGTGACTGCGACAAAAGGATGAGTAGGGATCTGGAGGGTGTGGGCACACCGGGACACTGGATATAGCCGTGGCAAGGGGATACGGGGGACTTGGCATCGGGAGGAGGCTTATGCAGGCCATCCTCATTGAAGCCAGCCGGGAGATTGAGAGTGTATACCTTGATGTCCTGAGTGTCAATGAAGCTGCAAAGAGGCTCTACGCCGGCATGGAGTTCGCCCAGTAAGGCATCTTTCCAGGAATGATAAGGAGGAAGGGAAAATACTACGACGTTGAGCGCATGCATCTGCGGCTTGCATGAATGGATTGGGCACCATGCCAAGCAGCACGCGTCGCAGGAAGTTAACGGAAAGTGTTTTAATGCCCGAGCGGCTACGTCACAGGAATTAAGACCAATAGATGGGAGGGCCGTGACGGTGAAGAAGATTACATTTGAGCGTGGCCTTGTTCTGGCACTGGACGAAACAGAAAGGAGGAGGGCTATGGATATAGTCAACTCCGTTGGCAAGTATGTTGATGCAATCAAGCTCAACTGGCCCATAATACTCGCACAGGGACCCGGGATAATAACTGAAATATCCAATCATTTCAAGGTCATCTGTGATTTCAAGATTTCAGACGTGCCGCACACGAATTCGATGATAGCATCACTCGCTTCCAAGCTTGGAGCCTCAGGGCTGATTGTGCACGGTTTCCCGGGGAAGGATTCTGTGGAGGCATGCATCAACAGCGCCCACGGTGCCTCCGTCTACCTTGTAACAGAGATGTCAAACCCCGGCGCATCGGAGATAAACGTGGAGTTTGCCGACAGGATCGCTGAGATGGCCGTGCAGCTGAAGGTTGACGGTATAGTCGCCCCCGCGACCCGGCCGGAGAGGATCAAGCACCTCAGGGGCATTGTTGGCAAGATACCGATACTCACTCCGGGAGTGGGGCCGCAGGGAGGCTCCGCCAAGTCGGCGATCAGGAGCGGATCCGACGCACTAATAGTCGGCAGGTCCATTTACGAGGCGAAGGACCCGCTTGAATCTGTAAGCAACCTGCTGGCCGAGATAAGATCTGGCAGGGGAGATTAATGGTTCAATGGAGTCCAGCGCCCCATAAACGCACGCAAAGGGCGCCCCGGGGGCAGCGTGCAACGCTTAAATAGCAATTCAACTTATTGCGCAAAAAATACTGCTTGGTTGGGCATATTTCAATGGCATCTGATAGCAAGCAGGCGGCCACCGGGAGAGGGGGCGGGTCTGAAGTAGTAAACAGGGATTCTGCGTTGAAGAGAGGATATGCTTCACTGAAGAAGGCAGACTGGACAACGTTCGGAGCTCTTGTGATCATAGTGCTGCTGGGGGCATACCTCAGGTTCTACTTCGACTTCTTCCAGTCTATTGCCGGGGGCTTCCCATCACTGAGCGGGGGGTCTGATGCCGACTTCTATTTCAATGTGGTGAGCTATGCGCTCGGCACGGGCCACCAGCTTCTGTTCGACCCGATGCTGAACTACCCGATTGGCTCGTTCAACCCGTTCCTGCCGTTTTACGTCTGGAGCACTGTGCTGCTTACCTGGCCAGTCTCGTTCTTCTCACACCTGCCGGCAACAGGCTCAATCTACTCGGGACAGCTTACCGCCGGAGTCGTGGCCTATGTCTCCATGTCGGCCATTTCCGGAACCGTAGCAATAGTGGTCACTTACTACCTGGGGAAGGAGCTCTTTTCAAAGGAGGCAGGCATAATCGCGGCAGCCCTGATGGCGTTCCTCCCCTCCATCGTAAGCGAAAGCACAGTCGGCTTTGGTGTACACGACCCGTTCGTCCTGATGCTCACCGCCGTGACCTTCTTCTTCCTGTTCAGGGCACTGAACAGCATTAAGGGGACAAGGTGGGTAGAAAGGTGGAACAGGAAGGACAGCTACCTGCCCGACACCGACGCAATTGCTTCCGGGGTCACCAGATACTACAGGGACAACAAGACATCCCTCCTCTATGCAGCGCTGGCGGGAGTCGTCCTTGCAGGCATAGCGAATGCATGGGAAGGATATTCGTACATAATTGTTACAATTTCACTCTTCTACCTCGTCCAGTCATTCATCTACAAGTTCAAGAACAGGGACACACTTGCGCTGACAGGCATTTATGCGGTTGCAGGCTCTGTTCTCATGGTCCTTGCCCTGCCTGTCTACTACAACAGCAATGCCATCTACCCATGGTACTACGTTTCATTCGTCTTCTTCCTGGGCACGCTGATCCTGGGCGTCATCTACACAGTTGCGAGGGATGTGCCATGGCTGACGCTAATATCCGCCCTTGTGGGAATAGCCCTGGTGCTGGTCGGAGTTGTGGAAATAGCCGATCCGAGGATAATACACGGGGTGATAATCAAGATACTCACCGCGCAGAGCTATTTCATCAAGTCCGCTGTCTACACCACGATTGCAGAGGCTCAGACTCCGCCATTCAGTCTCCTTGCCCTGTCACTCGGGGGAGCGGTGTTCTTCATCGCATTCGCAGAGGTGGCATACATCTTCTACAGGTCCCCGAAAGGGCTCACCAACTCCCAGATGCTCATGATCATATGGTTCCTGATTTCAGCGTTCATGGCCGTTTCCACAGTGAGGTTTGTACTGGATGCGACCACTGCCTTCGTCCTCTACGCAGGCGAGGGCATATTCGCCCTGGTGAGCTGGACAGACTTCTCCGAGATAAGGAAGGGCTTCCAGACTTACGGGACAAGCTGGTCGGGCATCAGGAAGAGCGTCAAGATCAAGCATGTCCTTGTTGTGATATTCGTCGCATTCATAGTTGTCATGCCCGTTGTCTGGACAGGCATAGACGCCGCCACGCCTTCCACCTCCAAGTCGTCCCTGAATTCGCAGGTATATGATGTCCTTCCGGGATTCCTCCGGCCTTCTGGGTATGTTGCGAATTCTACTGCATCTCCTTTCTACTTCGGCGCCTTCGGCTACAGCCTGGAGACGCAGGGAACATACTTCCCTCCAGCCTGGGGCTATCTGAACAACCTGACGGGCAATATCACTCCGTACTACGACCGCCCCGGCTACCTGAGCTGGTGGGATTATGGCAGTGCTGCAATCACATTCGCACAGGTACCGACGGTGGCGGATGATTTCCAGCAGGGTTACCAGCTAGCTTCCGCATTCCTTTTCAGCCAGAACCAGACACAGGCGATATCGCTCCTGGTGGCAAGGGTGCTTCAGGCTGCATATCTGGCCAATGGAAATGCACTCCCGCAGAATCTGACAGCGGCACTTGATTCCGCAGGCATAAACTCAACCTACGTCAGCAACGTCCTGGCCAGCCCTGGCAGTTACAAGAACACAGTCCTTGCCCACCCGGCAGTCTACGGCCCCTTCGCCTCCTCCGTGACGAGCCAGAATGTGATGTACGCGGTCCTCATGGTCACAATATCGAATATAGGGCTCAACTCGGTGGTGAGGCTCTATCAGACTGTTTCGCAGCTGACTGGCAAGTTCATAGGCTTCTTTTCGGTTGACGCAAGGCTGTTCCCCTTCAGTGCCACCAACACAGGCGTATTCTATGCTCCGGCCTTCCTTGGGGGGAGGCCAATAGCAGGGCCCGGCGTCTACAACATACCCTACAACTACTACACGCTCTCCGCCACGACGTCCACCGGCGTATCATACCCCCTGCAGTCTGTTCCCACAGGCTCGCAGGTTGTGAGTTACAACATCAACTACCAGCCTATGTTCTACAACATGACGCTCTACAGGTTCTTCATGGGCTACTCAGCCTATGACATAACAGGCCAGAACCTGAGCGGCCTTCCGGGACTCTCGGGCAACTTCCTCTACAATTCGCATCTGACCAACATGGGACCGCTCCCGGGTTGGATGGAGTCACACTTTGAAATGATATACAGGACGGCATACTACAACCCGTATCCTCTGAAGTACGTCAAGGACCACCCCAATGACTGGAGCGCGATAAGCCTTCAGAAGGCAATACAGCTGGCTAAAGCCGATCCAACTTTCCAGAACTACACGGTCGACCTGAGCCCCCAGAGTGACTTCCAGAACGGGATTGTGCTGATGGAGTACTACCCTGGTGCATACGTGAACGGCACGGTGCTGATGGGTAACGGCCAGCCAGCGAAGAATGTCAGGGTCACTGTGCTGGACCAGTGGGGGATTCCGCATGATGTGGTCTACACCAACTCACAGGGACAGTATTCAGCTGTTGCAATGCAGGGAAACGACACGATAGTGTACAGCTCTGGTGCCCTTACAACTGCAACGCAGAATCTCACACAGACCGGGACGATACTCAAGGAAGTCAACCTTAATGTTTCATATTCACAGGCAATGCGCAACCCGACGCTCAACTCATCAACCGGACTGCCAGCCTACAACATCAACATGGGCGTGATGACTCTGGGAAGGACGTCGGTGACAGGACACATATATTTCACAACACCGTCCAACCTCACCTACACGCCCGGAGTGACACCGCCTGTCCTAAATGTGGGAGTTAAGCTCATAAACACCACCACCGGGCTGACATACAGCACCTACGCTGCAAACGGTGTTTACAACTTCACCTCCGTCCTGCCTGGGGAGTACAACATCTACCTGACCAGCGGAAAGTCGACAATACTTGCACAACCCAATGTCACAGCCCGGTACAATTTCACAACACCCCAGAATCTTGCACTCACGCCTTATTATGTGGTCGGCAGCGTTTACAACACTGCAGGTGCACCTGCTTCCGGCCTGACGGTCGCGCTTCAGGGGGCACAGAACAATTACTCTGCTGTTGTCACCACTGCGGCCAACGGCTCATACTCATTCCCCGACCTTCTGGTCGGGAACTATACAGTGTACGTGTCATCATCCGCGTACACCTCCAGCCATTACACGATAAGCGCTGTCACGCTGAACTATACACGTTCCCATCCCGGGTTCAACATCACGGCGCTGACAAACACTGAGCTCAGCGGAACTGTGACTGTTGGCGGCCAGCCTGCTCCCGCGGTTACTCTCTACTTCTACAGCAAGGCCGGGGGGATACAGCCGTTTTCCGCAATTTCAGGACAATCCGGCAGGTACTCGCTGAGCATCGCTTCAGGAAACTACACTGTGTACTCTGTCTACTACTCCGGCTCTACACCGTATGTCGTACTGTCCAACATCAGCCTGCGCGGGGGCACCGCCACGGCCGGATTTTCACTCTCTGACGGCTACCCTGTGACCGGTACCGTAACGGGACCCGGGGGAACCTACTCTCCCTATGCGCAGGTGAGCATACAGGCGCAGGGAATTCAGCTTAATTTCACTACCAACTCCTCCGGAGGCTTCTACGCCATTCTGCCCACCGGGAGTTACGGCATATGGACGTCTGGAAGCAACAGCGCGTACCTGGGCACGTTCTCGGTCAACGGAGCTGCCACCTCAATGAACATAGTCGAAAACCAGGCCTCAACGTTCTCCGGCCAGGTTGCCACAGCCGTGTCCGGACTGGCCAGGAACATCACTGGTGCGCAGTTCACTTTCAGTTACGGGAATTTCACATATTCCACCTACAGCAACCTCACCGGCTACTACTCAATCACGCTGCCGGACGGTTTCAACCCGGTGGTCCAGCTGTCTTCAGAGGGCATGGTATCCCAGAGCATCAGGCTCACATCCGGCTCAGCATACCGCACCATTTCCATGTACGCAAGGGACGTGCAGTTCAGCGGCAGCGCAGTCGGATCTGCAGTGCTGCCTTCGTCAATCAACATGACGCTCAGCAACATCAACGGGACCGTCGTCACGGTGCCTGTCACGAATGGCGCATACTCTGCAACTATTGAGCCCGGCATATACTCGGTTTCATTCAGCGGGTACAACAGCAGCACGCTGCAATACACCGTCACGGCTGCAGAGAGCAACATTACTGTGCCGGTTGGGCACGATACAGTCTTCAATGCGGATGTTGTTGTGAAGTACAACACAACGCTTGCATTTAAACTCCCGTCCTCCTCGGGTGCGACCAATACCACCAAGCTTTCCAGGATAGACATTTTCAGCCCTGCGCTGAGCTCGCCGATGGTCCTTGACAATGTTGCCAACAACACCAGCGTCTACCTGCGGCCCGCGAAGTACACTGTGTACGCATACACAAGCGTTCGGAATATCCCGTATGCATTCCTCAATGTCACCGACGTAGTTTCACCTTCAACATACGTACTGTCGCTGGACCCGGTGCTCAACCTTTCCGGAACCGTCTACCATGGAAGCAGCACGCTCTCATCTGCGACAGTATACATCACTGCGTCCAGCGGTGCTACGGTGCAGGCGGCGGTCCAGTCTGGAGGCACGTTCTCTGTGTCCCTCCCATCTTCAGTCTACACTGTCAATGCATCCTACGTTTCCACGATGAATGAAAGTGGAAGGCAGGTTTACGTCCTCTATTCTGGAGGGACCGTTGTGAAACTGAGCACTTCGGCGAACGTGGATATCCAGACATCGGTCGGAAGCTACAACAGCACAGTGTCGGGGACCGCCTCATGGTTCTACAGTATACCAGTGCAGTCTCAGCTCAAGTTCATTCCAATTGGCACCACGGGCGCCGCCGCCGAGACAGAGACCGCGGGGAACGGCAGCTTCAGCGTGCAGCTTTCCCCAGGCAACTACACGGTAGAGACATACAGTTCAGGCGGAAATGCGGCCAACGTGACAAAGCTCACTGTCCTTCCGGGCCAGAACGCCACATTCAACCCGGTGCTTGACTTCGCATACTCGGTGAACGGAAGCGTGGCTGTGCCCGGAATCGGCGGCGTTGACGCCAGCATAACGTTCAACGGCGCTGGAGGCAATTTCACAATCCCCTCTCCGGGCGGAAGATATTCAGTCATGCTTCCAGGTGGCAATTACAGCATAACGGCAAGTTACAACACTTCCTCGGACGGCACGCTGTATGCCTATACCTACAACAGCACAGCCCACATATCATCCCCCTCTCAGATACCGGTCGTCCTTTCCCTCCTGCCGACATACTCGGTGGATCTCACAGTCCTGTCTGCCCAGCAGTCACAGGGGGCTTCGGGCTTCACATCCGTCTCGCTCCTTGTGAACAACACCGGAGACGTGCCTGACATATTCTACATGAGCGTGGACAACAGCAACTGGTACGGATCGTTCACACCCACATATGTCGTTCTGGGAACGGGAAGGAATTCATCCGCGATCGTTAATGTCACCCTCTCTTCATCCAATCCCGCTGGCGGCTACAACAACGTACTGTTCAGTGCGACATCCCTGCTCTCCCCATCTGCAAACTCAACTGCGCACACATCCATACAGGTGCCTGTATCCTATGGCTTCTCAACTGCCTTCTCCTCCTACGGCCAGGAGAAGGTGGGAAGGACAATCTCATTCTCTGTCGTGGTAAACAACACGGGAAATACAGTTTCCAACTATGTTGCGTCTGTGAGCAATATCGCGGGCCTCAATGCGGAGGGATGGAGAGGCGGCATATACACCACATCCAACGGCCCGTTCTACAATGACACCTTCTTCTCGCTGAAGCCGGGCCAGAACCAGACGCTCACAATATCGCTTACAGCCACCACGGCAAACCCGACGAGCATACTGCCTGTGGGTGTCAATGTGACGCAGAAGGAGACAGGCAGCTCCTCTGCCATCAGCGTTCCAATAAGCCTGCCCAAACCCGTGGTGACGCTTAACGGCATCACTGTGTCCGGGCAGGGTGCCTCAGTAAGCCCGCCGCCCCTCATATCGCTGAAACGCGCGGTTGTGATATTCGTGCTTGCGACGCTGATTGTGGCCGACGTGTACTATGCCAAGAAGAGGAGGCTGATCAGGTGAAGAAGGTCATACTCTTCCTTTTCACAGCCATGCTGGTTGCAACCGCCCTTGAAGCGGTGCCATTGGCTGGTGCAGGTGTGCAGTATGCAGGTGCATCCACCGGAGGGCCAATTGTTGCTGCCCTTGGTGGCCCGCAGCTCATTGGCAATGGCACCACGCACGAATACATACTCAATGTTTCAGGCGGCCCTGCAGGCGAGGGAAATTACAGTTACACGGGGTTTGTACAGGCGAAAAACACCACCGGACTCAGCATTTCCCCGACGACAGGCACCAGCGCGGCAGGGAGATTCGTCATCAACATCACTGCAGGCACGGCTGCCGAGATAGTCACAGTGCTCTTCAACATAACAGCCGGCTCAGGCAACCAGCAGATTTCAGCCAACAAGACATTCCTGCTGACAGTTGTGAAACCGGTGATAATCACCGTCCCCGTAACGAATCAGGGCTCATCGGGGGTCCAGAATGCTAACGTCTCCCTCTACATCAACAACAAGTACATCCAGTCGCAGAATGTGACGCTCGCGGCCGGACAGACCCGGAATGTAACGTTCGACTGGCTTGCATACAACTACCCCGCGGGAGGCAATGTCGCAACTGTCAAGATCAGTTCCAGCGGCCAGCTCTTCTTCGGCAACGGGCAGATAGAGACCAGTTTCACGCTCTACATCCCGGGCAATTCTGCGAATGTCATTGACAACTACATCATCATAGGCTGCATTGCAGCCGGAGTACTGCTGTTCATGATTTATTTCAGAAAGCCCAAGCCGCGCTTCTGATCTCAAAGGGAATATAGCCGTTTACCCTTATGAAGGGGCATGACAACAGACAGGAAATTCGCAGGCTTCCAGAGAGGGGATGCTCCTCCGTTCAGGATGAATGAGATACCGGAGGGCGGGATGTGCCTCTCCTCATTCGTGCTGCTCTCAAACAGCGAGGGGAAGATCCTGATGGGAAAACTGGACCCCGCATACGACTGGGACCATATCGGCGCAATGGACGAATACAGGAAGCAGCGCCACAGCGGCGGATGGATCATACCCTCATGCCATCTCCTCATGAACGAATCGCCCGTGGAAGCAGCCGAGAGGGTGGTCAGAGAGCAGCTGGGCATAGGGAAGGTGGAACTGGGAAACGGCGAAATATACTCCGAGGTTTACGGGGGGTCCCCTGACAAGCCCTCCACGATGCACTGGGATCTCGAGTTCGTGTACAGGGGCCATTACGACAAGCCTGTGACGCACAGGGCATGGAAGGAGCTTGCATATGTGGACCCGAACGCTCCCGAAGAGCAGTTTGCCAGGAGCCACCAGGACATACTCAGGAACGCCGGGCTGAGGCGCTGAATCGCGCAGGCTGCAGAGTGCAAACTCCATAACTGCACACGCGGGTTGAAAGGGCTGTCTGGAAGAGATGAAGCGCCGGCCCGGATTCAGCAGCCCGCGGGTCAATATCTGCGTGGAGGATGCAGGGAGATCGGCGTCATTCTACAGTGAAAATTTCGGCTTCGGGGAGAGGTTCCGGTTCCCCCGTGCAGGGAGGCATGAACATATTGAGCTGGAGCTCGGCGGCCTTGTGCCTGATTTTGCATCACATGAGGCTGCCCGCGCGGTGCACGGAATTGAAACATCCGGAAGCGCCTTGGGGGCGGAGATTGTGCTCTGGACAGATGATGCAGATGGAGCCTGCAGCTCCCTTGAAGGGCGCGGCGTCAGCATAGCGAGCAGGCCGCATGATTTCGCGGAGTGGCTCAGGGGAGTCTGGGTCAGGGATGCGGACGGCAACAACATTCAGATAGTGGAGGGAATAGGGTAGTCGATGCTTGTGAACTGAGAAGGAAGGCACCGGGACGCCTCGGTGAAGGGCCGGGACCGGGAGTTGAACCCGGGTCTAGGGATCCACAGTCCCACAGGATGCCGCTACCCCACCCCGGCCATTTGCAGCTGTGGAATAGAAGGCATTATTTAAAACCATGACGAACAGACTGCTGGCAGGTGTCAGGATGGAATCGAGGGAAGGAGCGGGTTTCGACAGGCGCAGGACAATAGGGCTGGTGGAGGAGAGGGTCAGGGAGAGGCTCTCCGGCGAAAGCACAGGTCATGACTGGTGGCACATCGACAGGGTCCGAAGAATGGCCATGTCTATAGCGGAGGTTACCGGGAACGCAGACACCTACGCCGTGGAGCTGGCAGCCCTGCTGCACGATGTATCAGACTGGAAGTTCAATGGCGGGAATGAGCAGGCAAGCTCAAGGACCGCGGAGGAGTGGCTGAATGAGCTGGGCGTTGATGCCGCCACAATTGCCCTTGTCAGCTCCGCAATCAGCGATGTCACGTTCAAGGGCATAGGACAGGCGAGGGCGCCCGCGACGGTAGAGGGAAAGATAGTGCAGGATGCGGACAGGCTGGATGCCATTGGCGCAATAGGCATCGGCAGGGCGTTTGCATACGGTGGCAGGATGGGGAGGGAGATGCATTCTCCGGGCGAGATCCCGCAGCAGCACGCCACATTCGAGGAATACAGGAGGAGCAGGAGCAGCACTATAAACCACTTTCATGAGAAGCTGCTTCACCTCAGGGATCTCATGAACACAGCCAGGGGAAGGGAGATAGCCGAGGGAAGACACATGTTTATGCTTGAATTCCTTGACAGGTTTGGGCTGGAATGGGAGGGGCGGGACTGCCCCGGAGTAAATGGAGGCGAGTGAATGGCGGAAACAGTATTGGCAAGGGGGAGCAGCGCGCTTGTTGTGATTGATTTGCAGAAGGGCATAACAGCCAGGGACGTGAAGCCGAGGCCCTCATCGGAGGTAATTGCAAATGCTTCCAGGCTGGCCGAGGCATTCAGGAAGGGAGGGATGCAGGTTTTCCTTGTAAGGGTTAACCCCTCACCCCCTCTGGGGCTCAGGCCCGAGACGGACGGCCCGGGCATGTCGGGTCCCTTCCCGGACGGGTTCGACGAGATAGTGCCTGAGATGGGACCAAAGGAGGGGGATGTGGTCATAACGAAGAGGCAGTGGGGAGCATTCTACGGGACTGAACTGGAAATGCAGCTGAGGAGGAGAGGTATCAGGACAATAGTTCTGTGCGGCATCTCCACCAACGTGGGGGTGGAGAGCACCGCCCGCTACGCCTACGAGGCTGGCTTCAGCCAGATCTTCGTTGAGGACGCGATGGCCGCAACCTCAGATGAGGAGCACTCGTTCCCGCTGAGGACCACCTTTCCCAGGATGGGGCGCATCAGGAGCACAGACGAGGTGCTCAGGGCCCTCGGCGTCTGAATGTGCGCCTCTGAGGAATGGCGCGAAAGGCAGCACGCTATCATTAAATACAGCGCCCTGAAATAGTCAGACGGGGTATCCGATGGCAGAGGTAAAGGAGCTCGCGGCCAAGGCAAGGGAACTGCAGAAGAAGGGGCTTAAGCCCTTCGAGATCGGAGACGAACTGCACCTCGGTGTGGACACGGTGACCTACCTCCTGGAGGAGGGGGCCGAGGGAACTCTCCCTCCGTCGGATGTCAAGATCGGCTGGCGATCACTTGGTGTAAGCGCCCACAGGATGTGGCTCACGGGCGAAATACTTGCCGACATGGCCAGGGAGGAGCTGGACAGGCAGGGCGTGAAGGCAGATTCGGTTGCAGGAATTGCACTCAACGGTGTTTCATTTGCAGGCACGATTGCACAGATTATCGAGGCTGAAGTCATAGTGTACCGCCCACCCTCCGAAAGGGCCAATTCGGGAGGTGCATTCAGCTCCAACTACGCGTCGCCGAAGGGCAAGAAGGTAGTGGTGGTGGATGATGTGCTTTCAACGGGCCACGCCATGGAGTCTGCTGTGAACGACATAAGGGAGTCAGGCGGCGAACCGGTGGTATGCCTGGTAATGGTCAACAAGAGCAGCCTTGACGATATCGGCGGAGTCAGGCTCAGGGGAATGATCAGGGCGAGGTCCATAGGCGGGACAATTCTTGGCGGCGGGCCGCTGAGGTCATTCGCATACAAGTGATGCCACCGCACAGATAAATACCCAGGAGTGCATTCTGCGTCAGGAAAGGAGTGTGCGGTTCCTTGCCCTGACCCGAGCTGTGGATTGGCGGCGGTGCGTTGCAGCCCTGCCGGAGGCGCTGCATGATTAGCGTCGTGTCTGATGATTTCAGGTTTTCTTACGCTGTCGCCAGCAGGCTCAGGCATCTCGGCACCCCGTTCGAGCACATCGACCCGTCGACCAAGATCCCGCACGGGACCAGCGTTGTAATAAAGAAGGGGCAGCCGAGGGTGATAATGGAGGGGGACAGGTTCACAATTTACGGCGCGCCGGAGGATACCACCACAAAGGCATGGCTCGTTTCCAACGGCCTAACAGACTGGAGCTCGGACGTGGTGGTGGGCATCGACCCTGGCGAGAGGCCGGGCATTGCGATCTTCTCCGGCGGCCGGCGGGTGGCAACCGCCATTGCACCCTCTCCCGAGAGCGTTTCATTCTACACCAAGACTCTTGCATCGCTCGTGGGCAGGAGAAGGGTTTTTGTGCGGATAGGTGACGGCGACCCGACGAACAGGGACAGAATCATAAGGTCAGTCTGGCCCTCGTCCGGAAGGATAGAGATGGTGGATGAGCGCAGGACCAGCAGGCAGGCCGGCTCTGACGAGGAGGCTGCCTCCCTGATAGGCATGACAGCCGGGGAGTTCCTGGTGGACAGGCCTGAGATAACGCCATCGGAAGGCGAGCTCAGGAACATACAGCGCAAGAGCAGGCTGATCAGCGGCGGGCTCACGACAATTTCCAGGAGCCTGGCGGGGGAGGTCGCAAGGGGGGAGAGGACAATGGAAGAGGCAATTGAACGGCAGAGGAGCGCCGAGAGGGGAAGGCGGGTTCAGAACAGGTGACGGCCCGTCAGCCTGCTTGGCCCCCCGACGGTGCACCTGATTGCCTTAAGTCCCATAGCCGCAACCCTCCTCTCCACCTCCGGAATCTCATCCACTTCACAGTTGATGTATACGGTTGCGCCCGTATCAATGGAAAAGTGGCAGTGCATACCCTCCCCCCTCATTCTCCTGACCTCGGAGATGACAGAGAGCGTTTCGGGCTTCCAGAAAATCATGCCGGAAGGGCCGCTCATTGTAATCGCGTGCAGTATGAGCGTATCCCTCTCAGCGAGCTCTCCTATGCGTGCTGCATTCCCCGAGCGTATTGCCGCATCCATCTCTGCCAGTGCTGAGTGCAGATAGGCCAGCCTCCCCGCATACAGCGGTGAACCCACAACCTCCCTGTGGGCATCCTCAGTCTGCTTCAGGCTCTCGACCAGCGCAACAACCATGCCCATCCTGACCTCGCTGCCACCAATCCTGACCGCATAGCTGTCTTCATGGCATGTGCCCATGAACCACCTCGAGAATCCTCCGGCAACGGAGCGCGTGGCAGACCCTGCGCCAAGCCTTGAGAGCGCCGAGAGCTGCTCCCTGGAGAGTTTGAGCCCTGCCGCTGCAGATGCCGCGGTTGCGAGGGCTGCGAAGCCAGAGGACGAGGCGCCAAGTCCGACGCCCGAGGGAAAACTGTTCTCTGACACCATCCTGAACCTTTCGTGAGACCCCGACATCCTTCTGACTTCATCGGCGATGCTGAGAATGCGCTCCATGACGCGCCCTTTGGCCCTCACGCCGTCCACGACGGCGGAGTCTGAACGGTAACCGCCGAACTCCACAGTTGTCCTGGTAACAAGGGGGGCGGTTGCCACCGAGATTGAATCATGGTAGGGCAGGCGGAGCCTGGAGTCTGTCAGGCCGTGATACTTGATAAGCCCCTGCATGGGATGGGCGACGGATGTTGCCTTGGACATGGGTACAGCTCACACATCAATTATGAACCGTGCATAACCCTCTCTGGTATTAAATTCGAGCATGTGGTAGGTTACAGCCTTCACATCGTTCTTCAGTTTGTGCCTGCGCCTGTCAATCCTCTCCCCCCTGGCGGTGCATTCAAGCCTTGTGCCCGAAAGGGTGACATTGAATTCGCTGAATAGGTAGTGCAGTGTGCTGTGGAGGAAGACAAGTTCGTTGAGGAAGTCGACCAGGAGAGCCTCCAGTGACTTCGCCTCCAGCTGTATCCTCTCCTCCCCCCGGGGCCTTATCTCCTTCAGGTCAGCGATCTGGCTGAACAGGCCGGCTGCCGAATTCTCGAATATCTTGGCGGCGCTTGAGCCGAACGCCTCAATCTGAACGTCGGCCGTGTGGTCGAGCACCCTGAACTTCACTGCTTCTCTATTTGCGACGGTAAAGATAACACTTCCCCGTTTCAGCACATATATTATAACCGGTTCAAGATTTACCAGCATGGAAACAAGAAACTCCAGGTTATTTTCCCTGCTCGACGGCAAGGCTGATGCTGTCGTTATTGTGAACAGCGGCGACAGCCACACGGACCACAATTTCAAGTACTTCACAAGGGCAAAATCAGGCATATTCGAGGGCTCTGTTGCGGTTGTAACCGCCAGGGGTACCTCGGTTGTCACAAGCGTACTGGAGGCTGGTTCACTCAAGGGATTGGACGTGAAGGTGAGGACCGTAGGAACCAGGAAGCAGTTCGAGAATGCGGTTGCCTCCCTTACGTCCAGGTTCAGGAAGATCGGTATCAACGCCCCCTCCCTGACCTACCAGGGCTACAGGGCTCTCAGGAGGAGCTACAAGGGGAAGATTGTGGATGCAAGCGAGGAGATAGCCAAGTGCAGGGCTGTCAAGGACAGGGATGAGGTAAGGAAGATTGCGGAGTCGTGCCGGATTGCCTCCAGGGCAGCTGACAGGATACCAGAGATGCTTAAGGAGGGCATGACCGAGAGCGAGCTTGCTTCCAGGCTTTCCATTGCACTCTACGAGGAGGGGAGCGAAGGCCCGTCGTTCTCACCGATAGTTTCATTCGGCAAGACCACGGCAATACCGCATTACTTCCCAGGAAAGCTGAAACTGAAGAAGGGCGATCTTGTGCTTGCAGATTTCGGGGGCAAGTATGAGATGTACTGCTCTGACATCACCAGGACGTACATGTTCGGCAAAGCAACCGAAAGGCAGAGACTCCTTTATGAGACTGTCAAGTCCGCCCAGGATGCTGCGTTTGCGGCAATAAAGCCCGGCGCGCTCGAGAGCGATGTCGATGCCGCCGCCAGGAATGTCATCGACGGCACTGAGTTCAAGGGCAGATTCATACACGGCCTCGGCCACGGCCTCGGTCTGCAGGTGCATGACGGCGGCCCCGTTCTCTCCCCGAGAAGCAGGGACAGGCTGGAAGAGGGAATGGTGGTGACGGTTGAGCCTGGCGCATATGTTGAGAGTTATGGAGGGGTCAGGATAGAGGATGATGTTGTCCTCACAAGGAGCGGCTGCAGAAAGCTCACGGACGCCAAGCGCGATTTCATCGAGGTCTGAACAGGATCGGCCGATACCCTACCCGGTCCCGGCCTGCGACGACCTGTAAAGCGCTATCACCTGGCCCTGTTCAAAGGACCTGAGAATGGCGAGAGCGCGGCCTGTTGGCTCCAGACTTCCAATCCTGAATACAGGCACGTAAGGCTCGGGGCGGCCGCTCCTGCTGACCGGCGTAGGGCCGAAGAAGATGCAGAGCGACTGCCCCTCCTCCCAGTAGGCAATATCCCCTACCTCCGTCTCCCGGGTCTTGGATCCTGCATTCAGGGCCCCCGGCAGTCTGAAGTATATCTCCTCCCCCCAGACATTTCCCCTTGCACTTACGGGAAGCTGCCCGATTAACCCCTCAGCGGCCCTGGTTTCGAGGATATCGCATTCTATTTCGCCGGAGGGAAGTTTCAGTGTAAGCCTTGCAGACATCGCCTGCTGTAATTGGGTAAGCCGGGATATCTGTTGCGATCCCCGGCATATGCAGGGGAAAGCGGGGCAAGCTTATTTACCGAATGAACAGAATGGTTCAGTGACATGGGCGAAGACGAAGAGAGAGGCAGCGAGGATGGAATAGCCGGGCCTCCGGTGGAGGTTAAGATTGACCAGCCGTGCATTTCATGCGGCGGGCGGTCTGTTGTCAACATGGTTACAAACCTTGACATCCCCTATCTCGGGGCTGCTATGCAGACGACTTACATGTGCAGGGACTGCGGCTTCAGGCACTCTGACCTGATAGCGCTCGAGAACAAGGGGCCGATGCGGTATGAGGCGACGGTATCCGGAACAGACGACCTGGACCTGAGGGTGGTCAGGTCCAATTCGGGAACGATAAGGATACCCGAGCTGGGTGTTGATATTGAGCCCGGAATTGCCTCGGAGAGCTTCATCACGAATGCCGAGGGAATCCTTGAAAGGGTGGGGGAGGTGATTTCAACCCTGATGGCTGATGCCGAGCAGGACGTGCACCAGAAGTGCAACGCGCTTCTTGGGGAGCTGGAAATGATGAAGAGGGGTGAAAGACAATTCCGCCTTGTCGTCGAGGATCCCTACGGGAACAGCGCGATTATAGGTGATGGCGTGGTTATGACAAGGATGAGCGAGAAGGAGGCTGAAGGACTCCAGAAGGGGGAGATTACGTTCAACTACCGCCCTCTCGACACCGGGCGGCACGACACAGACGGCGGCCCGGAGGGGTTCTAGGGTCTGGCGTCTGGGCAAATCATTTAAACACATCGCGATTCCTCATCTGGTCCGTGCCACCATAGCTCAGCTGGTAGAGCGGCTGACTTGTATGATTTCAAGGAAATCAGCAGGTCGGGAGTTCAAATCTCCCTGGTGGCTTGCACATCCCTGCTGGCTACGCTGCGTATGCGGGCTTTGCTTCCAGCGTGCTGGAGGCGGCCTGCAACTCATCGGGTTCGGGGGATTGTCAGCTCCCCTCTTTTCGAAAGACATTAATCAATAATAGGGGTTAGAGTTGCCCATGACCACTGGACAGGATTCTCAGGACATTCACAACAGCTGGCATACAATCGAAGAGTTCAGGACGTCCAAGGGGCAGACGATAAGCTTCTTTTCACTTCCGGCACTTGAAAGGAGCGGTGTCGGACCCGTTTCCACCCTTCCACTGACCATCAGGATTGTACTCGAGTCACTGCTCAGGAACTTCGACGGCAAGACGGTGAAGGAGGAGGACATAAGGTCGCTCGCCAACTGGAATGCCCAGTCCCCCGTCGAAAGGGAGATACCGTTCAAGGTCTCCAGGGTTCTGATGCAGGATTTCACGGGAGTTCCTGCAGTCGTTGATCTGGCGGCAATGAGGGATGCCATGGCTGCGCTGGGCAAGGACCCTCTTCTCATACAGCCGCAGGTGCCAGTCAACCTGGTGATAGACCATTCGGTGCAGGTGGACTCGTACGGCACTGCTCAGTCCTTCATGCTGAACAGCGCTATGGAATTCAAGAGAAATGCAGAGAGGTATTCACTCCTGAAGTGGTCAGCCAATGCATTCGAAGGTTTCGAGGTGATGCCGCCATCCCTGGGGATATGCCACCAGGTGAATCTGGAATTCCTGGCAAAGTGCGTTCATGTCAGAGATGACGGGAGCAGGAAGATTGCCTATCCTGACACACTTGTGGGGACTGACTCGCACACAACAATGGTGAACGGGATAGGCGTGTTCGGCTTCGGCGTTGGAGGGATAGAGGCAGAGGCGGCTGTGCTGGGCCAGCCGGTAGCCCTTTCACAGCCCGAGGTGGTAGGGGTGCATGTTATAAACGAGCTCAAGGAGGGGGTAACCGCCACGGACCTGGTGCTTACTCTCACCCAGATACTCCGCAGGCACAATGTTGTCGGGAAGTTCGTGGAGTTTTACGGCCCCGGGATTCAGAAGCTGACAATTCCAGACAGGGCAACGCTGACCAACATGTGCCCTGAGTATGGTGCAACGGTGGCACTGTTCCCTGTGGATGAGCAGACATTGAAATACCTCAGGTTCACAGGAAGGAGTGAGGAGCTGATTGAAACTGTTAAGTCATACTATGCAGCGCAGGGCTTTTCATCCATGGACTATTCGCATGTCGTATACAGCTCAGTCGTGGAGCTGGACCTGGCAAGTGTTACTCCGAGCGTTGCCGGGCCTAAACTGCCTCAGGCAAGACTTGAGCTTTCTGCCGTGCCCGAGAATTTCGTGAAGGAGTTCCTCACCACCAGTGGTGCCGGAACACACCATGGGAATAATTTCTCAAGCGAGGGCGCACCGGACGGCAGGGCCCATCTCCAGCAGCAGGTCAGGTTCACGGATGTTGGGAAGAGTGTGGAGGTGACATATTCCGACGGAAGCAGGGGTGCAATATCCGACGGCGATGTTGTGATAGCGGCGATTACAAGCTGCACAAACACCAGCAATCCCGAGGTAATGATAGCGGCGGGCCTTGTTGCCAGGAAGGCCGTCGAGCTCGGTATGAAGGTTGGTAAGAACGTTAAGACAAGTCTTGCCCCCGGTTCAAGGGTGGTGACAGACTATCTGGAGAAGTCGGGGCTCAAGGAGCCCCTGGAAAAGCTGGGCTTTTATCTTGTAGGGTACGGATGCACCACGTGCATAGGGAACAGCGGCCCGCTTCCGGAGCACATTTCCACGGCCGTTAACGTGGGGAAGCTGGCTGTTGCAAGCGTACTGTCGGGAAACAGGAATTTCGAGGCTAGGATACATGGCGACGTTCGAGGCAACTATCTGATGTCGCCTCCGCTGGTCGTGGCCTACGCTCTCGCGGGCACAGTCCTCAAGGACCTTGTTCATGAGCCGATACAGAATGTGGACGGGAGGGACATATTCCTGAAGGACCTCTGGCCAAGCAGGGAGGAGATTGTAGGCGTGATGGGGACCGCAGTAACCCCCGAGATGTACCGCAGGCGATACACCGGATTCGAAGAAGCAAACGAGGACTGGAATGCACTATCAGTCCCGTCGGGAATGCAGTACCGCTGGGATGAGAAGAGTACATACATACAGTCACCGCCATTCTTTTCAGGCTTTGACCCGAAGGCTGAGGGGAAGATAGATTCGGTATTGAATGCAAGGGTCCTGGCTGTTTACGGCGATTCTGTGACCACAGACCATATCTCGCCCGCTGGTGCCTTCTCGCCTGACACTCCAGCCGGGAAGTATCTCATCAGCAAAGGGGTTTCACCTGCAGACTTCAACACATATGGCTCAAGGAGAGGAAATGACAGGGTCCTTGTGAGGGGAACATTCGCAAACAAGAGGATAAAGAATATGCTTGTTCCCGGGGTGGAGGGAGGATACACACTCCATTTCCCTGACGCTGAGAGGATGACCATCTTTGACGCTGCCGAGAAGTACAGGAAGGAGGGGGTGCCGCTTGTCGTGTTTGCCGGCGCCGAGTACGGTACTGGCAGCTCCAGGGACTGGGCTGCCAAGGGACCCAGGCTTCTCGGAGTCAGGGCTGTGGTCGCCAGAAGTTTCGAAAGGATTCACAGGAGCAATCTGATAGGTATGGGGATTGTGCCCCTGCAGTTTATGGAAGGCGAGGATGCCCGCAAGCTTGATATCGACTTTTCCAAGGAGGTCAGCATCATGCTTCCAGACGAAATGGCGCCGAAGTGCGAAGCTACCCTGGTGTTCACTGCCAGGGGCAGGGATGAGACATCCAGCTCGAAGCTGCTCGTTCGCCTTGACAACGAGATGGAGCTGGAATACTGCCGCGCAGGCGGCATCCTGCAGTATGTGATGAAGAGGCTTGCCTCCTGACCCGGAAGGGCGTTAGGCAGTTGACAGTGCTTGTTGGATGGATTACATGGAAAAGGAAAATGAAGACTTCAGCCGCTATGCGCAGCTTGCGTCGATAATACGGGGTGACCCCTTCCTGAGCCATCTCGGTGTGGAGGTTATTTCGGTGGAGAAGGGATATGCGAAGCTCAGGATAGGGGAAGCGGAGCATGTTCTCAGGCACGGGGGAATAGTCAACGGGGGTGCCATCTGCACCCTCATTGACGCGGCGGGCGGAACAGCGACCGCAACCGTGAACGGCGGCAGGAATCAGGTGACAATTGAACTTAAGGTCAACTTCCTGGAAGCTGTCAGGAAGGGTGAGATGACATGCGAGGCAAGGGTCATACGCGGAGGGAAGAACATAGTTGTCTGCGAAATGGACCTGATTGACTGTGACGGGAGGAGATGCGCCCGGGGAATAGGTACCTGGATGATACTCTACGATGACAAGTTCCCCATCGCGCAGAAGTGACGCATGAGCGGGATGCCAGAATCGCCACCGGCGAAGGTGAAGGGACATGGGCGTACCCTTGCTGCAAGAAGGGAAAGAGCCTCGGAAGTGATAGCCAGGCTCAGGTCCCGGTATCCTGACGCAAAATGCGGCCTTGATTTCAGCACACCCGAGGAGCTTCTGGTTGCCACCATACTGTCGGCCCAGTGCACTGACGCGATGGTCAACAGCGTGACTCCCGAGCTGTTCAGGCGCTATCCTGTCCCCAGCGGGGCAGCTTCGGCCGGACTGCATGAATTGCAGTCGATCGTAAAGCCGTGCGGATACTACAGGCAGAAATCAAGGTTCGTCAGGGATGCCTGCTCCATGCTCATGGACAGATACGGCGGAAAGGTGCCTAAGAGCATCGGGGAGCTAACAACCCTTCCGGGTGTTGCCAGGAAGACAGCCAACGTGGTGCTGTCGGTTGCCTTCGGGATTAACGAGGGGGTAGCAGTAGACACCCATGTCGCCAGGCTCAGCATCCGGCTTGGCCTTTCAGCCGCGCGCACACCGCAGCATATCGAGGCAGATCTCATGAAAACCGTCGGAAGGGATGAGTGGGGGGACCTGACAACGCTGCTCATAGCGCACGGCAGGGCTGTCTGCGGGGCCAGGAAGCCGCTCTGCCCTGAATGCGTCCTGAATTCCATTTGCCCTTCAGCGTACAAGGCGAAAGCCGGGAAGGCCCAAAGGCGACAGGCGAAAGGATGAGAATCCCTGATAGGTTTTAAGCAGCAATATCCATTCAAGCGGGGCGAGCTTCTGAAGGTTACAAGGAACACGGAAAGGCATGACAGCTTCAGTGCACTGAAGAGCGACATAGTGTCCTGCAGGAAATGTCCCAGGCTCGTCTCCTACAGGGAAAAGGTGGCCGCAGAGAAGACAAAAAGGTACGCTGAATGGAACTACTGGGGCAGGCCTGTCCCGGGTTTCGGTGACAGAAGAGCGGAGCTAGTGATAATAGGCCTTGCGCCTGCGGCGCACGGAGGGAACAGGACAGGCAGGGTTTTCACGGGCGACCTGTCGGCAAAGTTCATGGTCGACTGCCTGTACGAGGCAGGCTTCACCAGCCAGCCAAACTCTGACAGCATGGATGACGGCCTGCATATGATCAACAGCTACATGCTGGCTGCGGTGAGATGTGTGCCCCCTGGGGACAGGCCTGCAAGGGATGAGGCACTGAACTGCTTCCCCTTCCTTGAGAGGGAGCTGAAGCTGCTAAAGCATGCGAAAGTTGTGCTTCTGCTTGGAAAGTTTGCCTTTGACTCATACGTGCGGTTCCTGCGTGAAACTCTAGGCCTGAATTCAAGAGGTATGAAGTTCTCGCATGGCGCGGTCTACAGGATTGAGGGGCACCCCGCGCTGTATGCTTCATACCATCCAAGCCCAAGGAACACCAACACAGGCATGCTCACCCGGTTGATGTTTCTTGACCTGCTGGCCTCCATAAAGAAAGAGCTTCCATGATGGCCGGGACTAATATCCCTGGCCCATCTGAGTGACCTTCCCCGAGTCCCTGTCGAACAGGTATATCCTTTCACGTGGGACAAAGACCTTCATTTCATCCCTGATCAGCGAGCGCTCGGTCACATCTGCGTAGAACTCGAAAGGCTCATCTTCGACAAGCGAGTGGACAAGGAGCTCGTTACCTAGCAGGTCTGTTGCAACAAGCTTTGCGCTCAGCTCCACTGCGTCGGCATGAGGCGTGAGTGAGGCTGCCTTCGGCCTTATACCCACAACAGTCTTCTCCGTTACACCGACGGCGGAGGTGACTGCCGCCCCTTCCATCATATTCATTGGAGGGGAGCCTGTGAAAGTGGCAACGAAAGTGCTTTCGGGCTTGTGGAATATGTCAAACGGAGTACCGCACTGCGCCACAAGACCGTCGTTGAGTATTGCAATCCTGTCACCCATGGTCATTGCCTCCACCTGGTCATGGGTGACAAATACAGTGGTGAGGTTGGTCTGCCGCTGAATGCGCCTGATCTCGAAGCGCATGGTAGTTCTCAGCTTTGCGTCGAGGTTTGACAGGGGCTCGTCCATGAGCAGGATGCTTGGCGAGCGCACCAGGGCCCTGCCTATTGCCACCCTCTGCCGCTGCCCGCCGGAGAGCTCCTTGGGCTTGCTCTTCAGATAATCCTCGATGCGCAGGAGCTCGGCTACCTCCTTGATCTTTGCCTTGCGCTCCGCCACAGGGACCTTTGCCATCCTCAGAGGAAAACCAATGTTGTCCGCTATTGTCATGTGAGGATAGAGTGCGTAGTCCTGGAAGACCATCGCGATATTCCTCTGCCTTGGAGAGAGGGACGTGACGTCCTTTCCTCCAATCAGAAGTCTGCCGCTGCTGCTGTCGATCAAACCGGCAATAATCCGGAGCAGCGTAGTCTTGCCGCATCCGGACGGGCCGAGCAGCACGAAGAACTCACCGTTTGAAATCTTCAGGTTTATGTTCTTGAGGACAGTGTGGTCCCCGAAGGTCTTCTCTATGTTGTCTATTTCTACATCAGCCATGAAATTCACCTACTTCAGCGCGCCGGCGAGGACATCGCTCCTGAGGTACTTCTGCAGGAAGAAGGTAACGAGTATCACCGGTATGATCAGTATGATTGAGAATATATCTGCCACTCCGATTGGGCCGGAGGCGGTACCCACGCCCCTGCTCAGGTACTTGTAGATGACAGGTGGGATTGTGGGATTCTGTGAAAGAAGAATCTGTGCAAAGACGAATTCATCCCATGAGAACAGCCATGCGAGAATGAAAGCCACCGCTATGCCGGACAGCGCCAGGCGAAGATCCATGAAATAGAAGGCCTGCAGCTTTGAAGCGCCGTCGATTGTTGCGGACTGGGACAGGTTTGATGGAACCGTCCTGAATGTTCCAACCAGTATGTACGCCACCATGGGGATTGCAATCGAGCTTTGTGCCAGAGCCAGGCCGAGAGCAGTCTGGTAGAGTCCCAGCCTTATCACAAGCGCTGAGATGGGGATGGCAAGCTGTATCTCGGGCAGCATCTGCGTGACAAACAGGAAGAGTATGAAGCCGTACCTTGGGGCGGTGGGAAGCTTCGAAATCGTGTAGGCCGCCGGGATGCTCACACCTAGCGATATGAATGCTACCAGGAAGGCCGTCTCGGTGCTCATCGTTAATGGCGCAATTATTGTGTTGATGTTCTGCGCCGCAACATTCCAGTTCTGGAGCGAGAACACAGAGGGAAGGATTGGCGGATAGTTCCTGAATACCTCGTGCGTCGCACCGAAACCCACGATGAACAGCAGGTATACGGGAAAGAGGACTATTATCGTGATTATGATGAGAAGGGTATACCACACGATATCGGTGCCCAGCTTCCGCCTGTTAATGCCTCACACCTCCATTCCTAGGCGCCGTGAGATGGCAATATAGACCAGTATGAACAGGCTTATCAGTCCGAGCAGGACCATGGCAATCGCAGAGGCATAATTGGCATCGTGTATGCCATAGTTGGTGAATGTGGTGTATGCAAGCGGTCCTAGGAAAGTGGGGTAGCTGCCTACAAGCACCAGTGCAAGCGCCAGAATATTGAATTCCTGTATTGCACGGATTGTCACAGCCATCATGATGAAAGGGTAGAGATTTGGCATTGTGATGTGCCTGAACTGCTGGAGGAAATTTGCGCCGTCAATTGCTGCGGACTCGTACTGGCTGGCAGGTATTGAGGCGAGACCTCCAAGCAGGATGAGCATGATGAGCGGGAAATTCTTCCATGAATCGGCAATTGCGAGTGAGAGGATGGCAACCCAGCTTGGCCTGATCCAGTTGATCCCCGTGTTAGAAATGCCAAGCTTGACTATTATGGAATTGAGGTACCATGACTGCGGACTCGGCGTGAACAGGAATGTGAACATGATGCCGCTCACGACCGTTGCCACGCCGAACGGTATCATAATCACTGTCCGGAAGAATGATCTGCCGAAGAACGATCTGTTCAGCAGGAGTGCGGTCAGCAGTGAAATCAGAAACTGCATGGTAAGCGCAAGTGCAACTATGAATGCTGTGTTTATCAGCGCAGTTGTAACGTCCTGGTAATGGAAGACATACTGGAAGTTGCCCAGTCCAATCTGGTTGTTGGACTGAAGGAAGGCAAGATAAATCGACCTCGCGATCGGGTAAAGGGTGATTGTTCCCACAAGTGCCAAAAGTGGAATCAAAAAAATGATTTCCATCAGGTTCCTTTTAAAGAACCTGATGGCCGCCCCCTCAGCCAAAAGTCACCTTCCCGCGCCTTTAGCTGTGGGGGCCGACGTAGTTGCCTGACGGGTAGATCTGGTTGTTGGTGAACGCTGAAACCTGGCTCGGGTAGTTCTGCTGCAGGTATGTGAGCAAGCTCTGGTGTGCTGTGTTGAGTGCTGTGGTCACGTTGCCGTTGTTTGCCATGATGGTGGTCCATGCTGTGTCGAACACCGTCTGCCACTGGCTTATCCATGGCACTGCTGGCCTGAATATGCCGTTCTGCTCCTCGTACTTGAATATCTGGAAGAGGTAGCTGATGTTGGACGGCAGGTTGTTGTACGCCTGTTCGTTGACCACCGGCCACGACAGGTTGAGCAGTAGGCCCTTCTGCGTGGACAGCGAGTTCATGTAGTTGATCAGGTCAATGGATGCCCAGACGTTCGGGGAGCCTGAAACAACACCAAGAACATCCCCGCCGACGATGTACTGTGCAGTGTTGGCCGGTCCCTTGAATACTGCCGAGACACCGAGGTTGTATGTTCCTGCCTTTGTCCCTACGTTGGTGTAGTTCTGCATTCCGAGGCCCTGGAGAAGGCTGGTCACATATGGCCACTGTGGTATGTACTGGAATGAACCTGCTGCAAGGCCCGTGTATGTTGCCCAGTAGCTTGTTGCATATTCGGGCGACATGAGGCCCTTCTGGTTGAGCTGCTGCAGGTATGTGAGTGCCGCTATGTCACCTGCGTCATTGAGGACCATGGGGTTGCCGTTGAACTCCGCCATCCACTGGAATACCTGCGTTGGTGTGCTGGCTCCGCCATGCCCCTGCATGTTGAACGGGGTGCTGTATCCCTTGTTGGAGAGAAGCTGCATGTCTGTCATCAGGTTAGTGGTGTTGTCGGGTGCAACCGTGGCACCGGCACTGCTGAGGGCGGACTGGTTGTAATAGGCAAGCTGAACGTTTCCCCTGTAGGGGAAGAAGTAGTATGAACCGTTGAAAAAGCCCTCATGGTAGTATGCCGGTATTATGGTCCCGTTGGCTGTGTAGCCTGTGGTTCCCCCGGTCATGGCTTCAAGCTGGCCAAGGTACGGGTTGAGAGGCATCACAAGGTTCTGTGACACAAGTGCACCCATCTCGCCATTGTCCTGCTCCACGACATTGGTTGTTATCTTCCCTGCAGACTTCTGAGCAAGCAGGGCGCTGATGATATCGGTGGAACTGAGGTCAGTTGTCTTCACCGTTATGTTGGGATATGCTGCCTCAAATCCACTAATCACATGTTTCAGCGAGTAGTTCAGTTCCGAGCCCGAAAGACTCCAATTCAATGTGATTGTAGTCTTCGAACTCGAAGGCTTCTTTGTAAGCTCGAATGCAACTACGCCGGCGGCTGCAACAACAATTATCACTACAATGATAACCGCGACAACCTTCCCCGAAACTGCACCGAGGTTCTTCGATCGTTTGTGGTTACGCGACATGGGGCTGGGATCAAACTGACACTATATAGTGCTTTTCGATATGTAAAAGACGAAGTATTTTAAACAAGATGACATATCGGGGGTGCATTAACATCATGATGATTCGTGAGGCTGATTTCCTTATTTCAATGGAATCTTCAATTGACAGTGTCGGCTCGCCGTAAAGTTCAGTCGCATAGACTGGCGTAGCAGTGCGGAGCTTTGACCGTCAAAGGGGATGTTGAGTCTGCAGGAATTGATTACAGGGCGCATCGCCTGCACACTGCCGGGCCGTATTTCCTGCTGCCCCGGTTTTCGTTGCTGGCACATGGGCGCATGAATGGACGGCCAGCATGAGTGTGGCCAGGAATGGCCTACCATACAGCAATGCCCTGCGCGTGCCCGGGGTTCCCGTCCCCCGGCGGAAAAGCGGCGTCAAAGCCTGGATGGTTCACGGCTGGGAGGGTCGCTCGGAAGCGGGAGGGCGCATGGCTGTCTATCGTGAGCAGCCTGCGTATCTCCTGTTCGGTGCTGTTGGATCTCCACATCTGGCAATATGAAATGAAGAAGCGCTGCCACGGTGTCATCCCGTCCACCTCCCTGATGCCGGCGGGTTCCCTTGCAAGGCGTTTCTGCAATGCCTCGTACGCAATGGAGAGACCTCCGAAGTCTGCGATGTTCTCCCCGAGGGTCAGTTCGCCGTTGACATGCAGACCGGGCAATGGCTCCTGTGCACTGTACAGCTCCACTACAGCCCTGGCCCTGGACTGGAAGCCCGCCTCATCCTCTCTGGTCCACCAGTCATGCAGGTTGCCATCGGCATCAAATTTCCTCCCCTGGTCATCGTAGCCGTGCGTTATCTCATGGCCGATTATCATGCCGATGGCACCATAGTTCACGGCGTCATCCATGTCCATGTCGAAATATGGTGGCTGCAGAATGCCTGCAGGGAAATTGATTGTGTTCTCCATTGGATGGAAGTACGCATTGACCGTGGGCGGCGTCATCAGCCACTCCTCCCTGTCCACAGGGCTGCCGACACGCAGCACATGGCGCTGCGACTCGAATCTTGAGCAGCGTAAAATATTGCCAACCAGGTCCGAAGGATCTATCCTGATTGAACTGTAGTCGCGGAACTTCTCAGGATAGCCGACCTTGACCTTGAACCTGCTGAATTTCTCGAGAGCACGCCTCCTGGTCGGTTCCGTCATCCATGTTATGCCTGCCAGCCTTTCCATGAAGACCTCCCGGATATCGTCTATCATCATCAGGGCCCTCTTTTTTGCCTCAGGCGGGAAATGCCTATCCACATATACGGCGCCAAGAGCTTCACCGAGCAGACTGTCTACCAGCTGGGTCATGCGCTTCCATCTTGCCTCGGGCTTCTCCTGCCCCAGCAGCTTCCTGTGGAAGAAGTCAAAGTGTTCCCTGTCGACTTCAGAGTGAAGGTACGGGGCAAAGGAATGCAGAACCCTCCACCTGAGGAATGAACGTATGTCGGTGATTGATTCGCTTGAGAGCAGCTGGTCAAGCCGCTCGAAAAACTCGGGCTGACCAACCACTATGTAATCCGTTTTCGGCATGTGTGAGTCAAGAAGGAAGAGAGGGAGGAGCAGTGAAGGGAAATGGGTGTCAAGGCTCGAAACTTCCATCCTGTTGTAATTCTTCTCCTCATCCCTCAGTTCCGTGCTTGAACGGCTTGCCCTTGCCAGTTCTGTTTCAATCCTCAATACAGTCTCGGCCATTCCCCTGCATTCTCCATCCGGGACCCCGGCAAGCCTGAACATCTTTTCCATGTGGCTGATGTACTCCGACCTCAGCTCGGAAAAATCATCGGAAAGGTAGTACTCCTTCTCGGGAAGCGACAGGCCTCCCTGGTCGAGGTAGTATGAGTAAATGCCGCTGTTCAACTTGTCAGAATCTGAGTATGAGTTGAAGAATGTGTCAATTCCTGAGCTGTCAAAATCGGCAACCAGCCTTATCAGATCTTTTCCGGCCTGCACTTCCTTTATCCTGTCCAGCAGTGGTGCGATTGGATCGAATTTCAGCTCTTCAATCCGCGCTGTGTCCATGGCAGAACTGTAAAGCCCCCCTATCAGCTGCATCCTTGATCCTGGCTGGTATGATGAGCCATCGCCAGCCTCGTCGAGTATGGCTTTCATGAGGAGCAGGTTCCTGTCATGAAGTTCGTTGAAAGCACCCCATCTCGATTTCTCTGGAGGGACAGGGTTGGTCTTTAGCCATGAGCCTGCGGCGTAGCGGTAAAAATCTGACTGCGGGTCAGCCGACCGGTCCATGTATGCCAGTGAGAAGCCTATGGGCCTTACTTCTCCGTTTCCTGAGTCTGCATTCATAGTATGCATACCAGCAACGAACCGATTCGGGCGTTCGTACAAAAGGGTATTCCCGGACTGGGCCTGAACCGGGGACTAACTGTGAAGGCAGCAAATGCATCAAGTCTCGATGGTTCAGGCCACCGGCTGGATGCCCGCCGCATCTGTTAATATAGACAGGATGCGTTGGAAGGCGACATGCTGCAGGTGATTCCATGAAGTGGGTTACGCGCGAGAAGGCGAAGGTCGACAGGATAGCTTGCCCGTGGCTGATAAGCCGGTTTGTTGACAGGGAGGCTGAGTTCCTGTTCGTCCCGGGGGAGAGGGTGCTGGAAGTTGCGCAAAGGGAAAAAGCCATACCGTTCGATGTAAAGGGTGCGGAGCTTTCACATTATGCCGAGGAAGGGGATGACAGGTGCACCTTCGACGCGATAATAAGGAAGTACGGTCTTGAAGACAGGGCGCTCCTGAGTCTGGCTGAAATTGTGAGGACCGCCGACGCATCACCGGGGAATCCGCGGCCGGAGGGTGCCGGCCTCGAGGCAATGGCACTAGGCTTCAGGGAGAATGCCAGAGATGATTACGATAACATGAGGATGCAGTTCCCTGCCTACGATGCAATGTACTCATACTGCAGGCTGCTTGCTGAGGGGAAGGGGGGACTGGAGCACGCTGTTACCCGCAAGTGACGTGAGAGTGCCCAGTGCAGAGGCCTATGCTGGCTCGGAAGGATACCGGCCGCAGTGACGCTCACCGCGTCAGGAAGACTTCGTGAATCATGACCTGGCTGTCACCGTCAAATGCCTCATCAGGAAGTCTTTCCCCCGAATGAGCCTTCCTGAACGAATCACTCTTCCTCCAGTTCTGGAAGTCCTCGATTGTCTGCCAGTGAGTCATGACCACATACTCGCTGCCATTAAGCGGCCTGAGAACCTCGTTGCTGACAAAACCGGGAACCTCCGAAAGCGTGCTTTCACGTTCTGAAAACAGCTTTTCAAATTTCACCCTGTACTCTTCCCTGACATGTATCCTGTTCTGGACGACAATCATTGACTGGAGAAGACCGGTCTGCATGTAAGTAGTTTCTGAAACCGCAGCATTTCCGACATACCGCATCCCTTCTGTCCCGGGTATGAGCATCAATCGTTTAGGCCACGGCCGTCGAGGATGCGCTCGACGCAGCGCTCAATCCTGAGGACTCTTGTCTTTGACTGCTTCGCCTGGGAGAAGTAGAAGAGGTATGATCTCTGACGCCCCGGCGTGAGCTTCTGGAATGCTTTCCGCAGGGCGGCATCGCCGTTCAGCCTTTCCTGGAACTCAGATGCAACGGGATATTCGGATGTCTCCCTGATCTTCACCTTCTTGCCTGACCTCTCGACCTCCACTGCCCGCCTGACATACGACTTGATTATCCCTTCCATCTCCTCAATCTGCCGTACGCTTGTGAAGCGCATATGCCGGGCAGCCTGCACGTTTTCAGTCTGCCTGATAAGAACACCATCCGGGTCGTCCAGCAGTGCACCTTTGAAGAAGAGTATGGCACAGAATTCCTTGAATCCGTGTATCAGCACGATGTTCTTCCCTTCTGAAGTGAAGCATGGAACGCCCCACTTCAGCTCTTCATCCAGACCGCATGCCATGATGAAGCGCCTCAATGTGCGGTACTCGCCCCGCCACTTTTCTGCACTCCTGAGGAAAGCATCAACCCTGGGATTCATTGCACGGCGGTTATCGCGTTTCTGCACTTAGACCTTGCTTTGGTATCATGGCAGAAGAAGTAGCATTGACAGCTGTTTGTGGCGGGATGCATTCAGGAGTGACTATCCACCTGCTTGCCGTCGACGACTGCGGCCAGTGGTGAAAACATACCCGCACTTACCTCAACCTTGTGCTTTTCCGAATCCCCGACCTCGAACGTGTACGTCCTCACAGCTGGGGAAAAATCAGGTTCGTCCACTACTGCCTTCCCGTCAATATCTATGCGGACGTGCTTCATGATCTTGCTCCAGTTGACCCTGACCAGATGCTTCTCCGCATCGCCAACTTCGAAGTTGAATTTCGTCATTGGCAGTTAAACAACCTGTGGATATAAGAGGCTGTCCCGAACGCTTCAAGTCGTTCACTGCGTGATAATATGGTGTCATCAGGATGCCAATGCCTGCTGTCGGATTTACCCGGCCTGCTGCAGGTCCAACAGTCCCGTATGACGCATAAGCTGTCCAATGGGTATTGATATGCAACTCGGCGGGCCTGCGCCAGAAGTGGGATATGCGTTTATATGCTCTGATTCCGTTTTACGGGCTGTTTATGAGGAAGGACATCACCATCGTGGCTGCGGTAGTTCTGGCAGGGGGACTGTCCAGCATTGCTGCAGGCGTGGCGGTCAATCCGAACTTCCATGGGACCGGGAAGGACATCTTCCCGGCATCGGTGTATACAACGTACCAGAACGGGCTGTATGAAACCAGGATATCATCCAATCTCACACTGCATCAGCAGAATGATATGGAGTTCTTCATCAACTCAACAGTTGTCAGCTTCAATGGAACTGAGAAGTACGCGCTCGTTCCACTTTCTGAGCTGCCAGCGGTCAACGCGTCGAATTACAGGAATTTCAGTGTCGGCACTGCCACCAACAACTCGCAGAACGTTGATTTCACAAATGTCCCGCCCGGAAGCTATGCATATGTCAGCCCCCAGCACAATCTGCTTGCATTTGGAGTGACGCCGGAAGTAGCACTTGAAGAAGCGGGCTATTTGGGAGTAGGCGGACTTGTCATCTGCGTGGCAGGCTTCGCGCTCATCATCATTGGCATATTCCTGCGCCCAAGAATGCTTTGACTCCCGGAATCATTGCATGTCAGCACCCCCGAACAAGCGGAGTATAATGAAGTGAGTTCGAATGACAGACCCTTCAACCTGAGCACAACTTCCTCACTGGACCAGGTTAGGGCGTCAAAGCAGGTGGCGAACCACCGGCAAGATTGATGTTTGATGTAATGAATATGTGATCTTTTGAAGAGAGGGTTTCGAAAACCATCACGTGCATTCCTGCAGCAAGAGGAGTGGAGATGTTTCCCAGCATGTATGGATGGGTGGAATTTGTCATCTCCGGGAAACAGTTCCTATCCGGATAATGAGCCCAGAACATCAGGGCTATAGGTTGCGTGGAAGTTCAGCTACCGATTAGTGTTGAAACATTGACGGCATTGATATTATAGAGTGTCCCGATCGAAAATCAACCAGCGGCACTGATGTTTATCCATGTTCCCCTGTCAACGATCGGATTTACGGGACTTCCAGATTTCACCGGTGTTGAAGGATAGGAGGCAGTCAGTAAGAAGACGACCAGAGTAGGCAGCACAGGCGCGAGGATTACTGCCGCCGTAACGAGGAAGACGGCAGAGGCAATCATTGCCCCATGTCCCATTACATTTACCTCATGTCTGGGCATTGGCCCCTTCGACATCAAATCCAGCGGAATGCCGGTCGCCGCGAAAGCTGAAAGTTCTCCGGCAACGAACCGGGATATGGCTTTGTGAAATGTGCTGCCGTCCGTTTCCATAAGCGGGAATCCGTTGGTACTGACCGGAATCCAGCCGATTCGGTCAGTTTCCATCCACAGCAATCTCCCCGGTTTCATTGCCACCGACCCCGCTAGTTCGGCCCGTGAATACGAGGATGCATTCTTCCTGCTATGCATTAAGGATGGGCAATTGAGAATATCTACTCTTGGGAGAAGAGCCGGGAAGGAGATTTGAACTCCTGTCTGCAGATTTCAGCACAATGTCTGCAGTCTGCCACATGGCCGCTCTGTCATCCCGGCTGGACGTCTTTTGAATAAAGAGGTGTATTATAATGCTTTATACAGGTCTGCTCCCGGCAGAGCCGATCCAGCAACCTTCCTTGCCGCATCATACGGACTCATTTTCCTCTCGGCAACAAGGCGCACCAGCTCTCCCATTTCCTCGTCCGTCACCGCAGACGAAATTGCCCTGAGGATGCCGCTGGCGATGATATCATAAATCTCCTTCCTGGCCTGACTTGCCCGCCTCTCCATGTGCGCTTCCGGGTCGCTGAACCACTCCCTGTGCCTGCGAATGCTGCCTGCAACCTCCTCTAGTCCCCGGGCACCTGAAGCCGATGCCAGCAGGACGGGCGGCTTCCACCCCTTCCAGTCCTCTACGAGGTCAATCATGGCTCTCAGGTCCGCAGCTGTGCTCATTGAGCCCGGAAGGTCCATCTTGTTCACCACATAGATGTCGGCTATCTCGAGCAGCCCTGCCTTTATGGACTGTACTTCGTCGCCGCTCCCAGGCATTGTGACGACAACAACGGTATCTGCAAGGCCCATGATATCCACCTGCGTCTGACCGGCACCGACAGTCTCGACTATTATCTCCTCGCACCCCAGTGCGTCAAGTATCCTGACTGTTGCCGATGCCTGCAGGGACAGGCCGCCAGTGCCGCCGCGGCTTCCCATGCTCCTTATGAACACGCCCGGATCGGAGGAAAGCTCTGACATCCTTATTCTGTCGCCCAGGATTGCGCCGCCGGTGAGGGGGCTGGTTGGGTCTACGGCAACAATGCCCACGCTCTTCCCCTCCTTCCTGAATCCCTTGGCAAGCTCGAATACAAGCGTGCTCTTGCCCACGCCCGGTGCACCAGTAATGCCCAGCACGCCCGCCCTGCCAGAGGCCGAGAATATCATATCCATTGCCTCGCCGTACCCCTCCTCCTCGTCCTCAACCACTGAGATCAGCCTGGCGGCTGCCTTCCTGTCCCCCCTGATAATGCTCCTGGCGAGAGTGGTGTAATTCATCTGATCGCCGGCGGGTCAGCTCCTTCGCCCGAGTCTGTCCTTGTGGAACTTCACAATCTCCTCTATGGATGTTCCTGGCCCAAACACTGCGGCTATGCCGCACTTCCTGAGGGCTGGCACATCCTCCTCCGGTATAATCCCCCCGGCAGTCACAAGCACCTTCATCCTGTTCTTCCTGACAAGCTCCATCACCCGAGGGAAGAGAACGTCGTGCGAGCCTGAAAGGCTGCTCAGCCCAATGGCGTCGACATCCTCCTGCAGTGCAGTCTGCACTATCTGTTCAGGCGACTGGTGGAGGCCGGTGTATATCACTTCCATGCCTGCATCCCTAAGCGCCCTGGCAACAACCTTTGCTCCCCTGTCGTGGCCGTCCAGCCCCGGTTTTGCAATCAGCACCCTGATCTTCCGAGCCATGTTGAGCACCTATATGATGCGCTGCTCCCTGTATTCGCCGAACACTTCGCGCAGCACGCCTGTGACCTCTCCCAGCGTTGCATTCGCCTTCACAGCCCCGAGTATTGCAGGCATTGTGTTCTCATCCCCTTCAGCCGCCTTCCTGAGCCTGCTGAGCGCCTTCTCAAAGCTGGCACTGTCCCTGGTGCGCCTGAGCTTCCTCAGCCTCGCAATCTGCCTCTCCCTCCCCTTCGGGTCCATCCGCAGAATGGGTATTTCGAGGGGCTCTTCGGAGGTGAACTCGTTGACCCCCACTATTATGCGCTCCTTCTTCTCCACCTCCCTCTGGTACCTGTATGAGGATTCTGTTATCGCCTTCTGGAAATAGCCCCTGTCAATGGCGCCCAGGACGCCGCCGTACGATGCTATTTCGTCGAATATGCCGTATGCCCGCTCTTCCATCTCATCGGTGAGCCATTCGACGTAGTATGAGCCGCCGAGCGGGTCTGCCACGTTTGGGACACCGGTCTCATAGGCAATGATCTGCTGCGTCCTCAGCGCCGTCCTGACAGCCTTCTCGGTAGGCAGCGCGAGCGCCTCATCCAGAGAGTTTGTGTGGAGAGACTGCGTTCCCCCAAGCACGGCTGCCATTGCCTGTAGTGCAACCCTCGTCACATTGTTCTCAGGCTGCTCGGCAGTCAGGGTGCATCCGGCGGTCTGGGTATGGAAGCGCAGCTTCATCGCCTTCTCGTTTGTCAGGCCGAAACTCTCCTTCATCTCCCTGGCCCAAATGCGCCTTGCCGCCCTGTACTTCGCAATCTCCTCGAAGAAGTCGTTGTGGGCGTTGAAGAAGAATGAGAGCCTGGGCACGAATTTGTTGGGGTCAAGCCCCCTCTCTATTCCCTGCCTGACGTATTCGAAACCGTCGGCGAGCGTGAATGCCAGCTCCTGAACGGCAGTGGAGCCCGCCTCCCTGATGTGGTAGCCGCTTATGCTGACGGTGTTCCAGTTTGGCACATGCTTCATGCCGTACTCAAAGGTGTCCACGACAAGCCTCATGGAGGGGGCGGGAGGGAATATGAAACTCTTCTGCGCAATGTACTCCTTGAGCACATCGTTCTGTATTGTCCCCCTAAGCGATGCCGCGGGCACACCCTGCCTCTCGGCCGCGGCCAGGTACATGGCCCAGATGACCGAGGCCGGGCCGTTGATTGTCATCGAGGTGCTCACCCTGTCCAGAGGAATTCCGCTGAAGAGGGCTGTCATGTCGTCAAGGGAGGAGATTGCCACACCGCACTTGCCGTACTCGCCCTCCGAGTGCGGGTCATCTGTATCATACCCGTAGAGGGTCGGATAGTCGAACGCGACGCTCAATCCTGTTTCACCGTGTGACAGGAGGTACTTGAAACGACTGTTTGTTTCTGATGCGCTTCCGAAACCGGCAAACTGCCTCATCGTCCACAGCCGGCCCAGATACATGTCGCTGTGTATTCCCCTGGTGAAAGGGTATTCGCCGGGTGAGCCAAGCTTTTCCCTGTAGTCGAAACCGCCTTCCGGGCCGTAGAACTGGCTGGTCTCCAGCCATGAAAGGTTAGGGTAGCCTGCCTTCCTTACAGTTTCCATGCCGGGTGCCACAGCCTGTGAGCCACCGGCGGCGGTGCCGCCTCTGCCGCGGCTTCCCTTCACCTTCTTCTCAAGGGCGAGAGCCATGGGCATTCAATGATGGTCTGGAAATAAAGCCTTTGCTTCTTCGTGCGCTAAACAGTAACGCGCCTTCCGTCTGGAGCGAGCCTGTATCTTCCAAAATCCTCGGAGTCGAGAAGGAAATCGCCGTCGAACACGGGGCCGTCATTGCATACCAGCCGTCCATCGAGGCTGCAGGCATCGCATATGCCGATGCCGCATTTCATGAACCTTTCGACTGAATACTGTCCTGGTATGCCAAACTCCCTGCCAAGCACGGCTGTGCCCCGAAGCATCCTTTCCGGGCCGCAGGCAATAACCTGCCCTATGCCGCCTGACTCAAGCAGCTTCCTGACGACATCTGTCACCAGGCCGTGGTGCCCGCGGCTTCCGTCGTCCGTTGCAACATGCAGCACCGCCCCGCTCTCCTCAACCCTCTTCTCGAAGAACAGCTCGTCGGCGGTCCTTGCGCCAAGGGCTGCGTGGACGCGGGCTTTCGAGGAGAACGGTTCAACTGCGGCTATGATTGAGGCTATGCCTGTGCCTCCCCCCACGATCAGCGCGCTCCCGGTAGTGAGTTTGAAACTGTTGCCGAATATCCCTCTGATACCCAGCGGCGCACCCGGCTCAAGGGCAGCAAGCGCCTTCGTC
Organism: Thermoplasmata archaeon; assembly: GCA_021806165.1. GTDB lineage: Archaea > Thermoplasmatota > Thermoplasmata > Sysuiplasmatales > Sysuiplasmataceae > JAJZXY01. Next base: position 99,835 of record JAJZXY010000001.1, on the reverse strand, counting down.
GTTTCTCCCACGGGCCTGAAGGTGAACCCCTTGTCCTCGCCCGTGTAGGAAAGGGACATGGGCACCTCGTTGACCCCGGGAAGCCATACCATCACAAACTGGCCTGGAAGGGCAGGCCTGTCATCCCTGTACCTGATGGTATAGATGGACGGCGACTCCCTCACAACCTCCTCGACCTCGACCAGCCTGAGCCTATCTGCGTGCAATGCCGACCATCTCCCGTATCGATGAAAAGCCCTCTGATGACATGAATGATGAAAGCTCCCCTGCGATCCTTCCGAACACGCCCGGCCCTCCCTCTGAAACTGCCGTGCCCACCTGGACGGCGCTTGCTCCTGCCATCAGGTACTCAGCCACGTCCTCGCCGCAGCTTATGCCGCCGACGCCTACGACCGGCAGGCCGCATCTTCCGCTTATTTCGTAGACGGACCTGAGGCCGACATACTTCACCGCCCTGCCTGACATGCCCCCCACGCTGTGGGAAAGCACAGGCATCCTGAGCTTTGCCGAGATGGCCATTCCCTTTACGGTGTTGATGGCGACTATGGCGTCAGCGCCTGCATCCTCTGCAGCTCCTGCCAGGGCTGCCACGTCGGAAACGTTCGGTGTCATCTTGGCCCAGATGGGCAAAGAGACAGAATCCCTGACCGTCTTCACAACCTCCCCCACCATGGCCGGGGTGCTCCCGATCTCGGCGCCGAACCCTTCGACATGGGGGCAGCTGAGATTCAGTTCCACTGCGTCCGCCCCGTACTCCTGCATGGAAGCTGCGAGAGCCGCGAATTCAGCCGGGCTGGAGCCGAATATGCTGGCAATGGTCGGGACACCTGACGCCCTGGTCTTCCTGACAACTTCGCCGAAATCAACAATGCCAGGATTGGGGAGGCCCATTGCATTGAGCATTCCTGAGCCGAATTCGAACACGGTCGGATTCCTGTAGCCTGGCCTTGATTCGGAGCCTATGGACTTTGTTACCACGCCGGCTGCGCCCGAATTGTACACCCTCACCATGGAGGCCGCGCTTTCCCCGAGAATGCCGCTGGCAAGGAGAAGCGGGTTCCTGAATTTCAGGGTGCCTACCGCCGTGCCTGTGTCCGGGACGCTCACACACCGACAGTTAACAGCGGGGGTTATAAGTATTATGCAGGCTGCAGTCTGGCGTTCAGCCCTGGCCTGCAGTTGTCTGCAGCTCGCCTATGCCGAGGTTCAGGTTTGCGATGTTGAAGAGTGACAGGTGCAGCGTGCTGCCGGATACGGTCAGTGCATAGGCGCCCCACGGGACATGGAAGCCTGATGCATCATAGCAGCCGTTGCCCACCAGGGCAACCAGAGGATTGGCAGTCACGTTCTGGAGGCCTGTCAACTTCGATGCGAAGTACGACGCCCACGCGGAAGCATAGCTTGAGCTGATCGTGAGGTTCAGCACATTAACCCTGTTCATCCCCTGGTACTGCCCGACAGTGGTGTTGGTCCCGGAGAAATAGGAATTCGTCAGTGAAACCGGGCCGTTGCCCGAGAGTGTGAAGTCGCTACCGATTAGTGATATGAGGTTGAGTGAGATGCCCGCACCCTTCGATGAGCTGTTTACGGCGGAAAACTCGGGGCCGTTCTGCATTATGGAGGAGTTGTGCTGGCTCAGTATAACTGCGCCGCCCTGGTAGACGAGCGTCTGGGGCGTGTAGTACTGGTTGTAAACAGTGGCGGCCAGGGAGCCGCCGATGCTGTAATACTGCTGGGAAGCCTGGAAGTGCGGCCATCCGAAGGGGGCCACATCTCCGCGCCCGTAGTCCTGCACATATCCTATGTCGTTGTGCCCTGAGAACTCGAAGCCGCAGAAATTGTTGCTGTTGTCAAACATCTGGTTGTATGCGCCGTATGAAATGTACCATATTGTGAGGTTGTCACCGTAGCCGAAGAAGTCTATTGCATTATGGTTGCCGTAGACAGACACTATTAGTGTGAAATTGTTGAGATGGCTCGTGGTGGAGCCGAGGAAGATGTCGAAGTCGGTGCTGTTTATGTAGGATGAATTCACCACGTAGCATGCAACGCTGCCTGCAGGAACTCCGTAGTGATTCGGGTTGGTGGTTGTCACCGTGGGGCCGGTGAAGGTCGAGCTCTCTGTGAAGTATGACTCCATGTGCGTCGGCCTGTTGCTGGAATTCAGGTTCTCATAGTAGTCATGCTGGCATGAGGGCAGGGAGACGGGGACGCCGAGCTTGTAGGAGATGGAGGCGGAGAAGGCACTGGATGAGTAGACAAGCGAGCCGCTTGTGGGCTGGGCGAAGGGCGCAATGCCTGGTGTGCCCAGGTTCATTGTCGTGGTGACAGGGTAGGGCCAGCCGCCCGACTCCATGTTGTAGTTCTGGAGCTGGTAGGAAGAGAACTGCTCATAGAGCTGCTGCATATGGCTGTTCTCCTGGTTTCTCGCATAGACTGGCACGTAGCTCGCCGCGTAGATGGAGATGAAAAGAAGAATGATAAGCAGCACGAACATAGTCGCAACTGCTCCGGCAACGCCATGCCGGTCGCCGCGCAGACTCTTCCTGTACATGTACGGATGTCTGACCCCTGGGCCATGCTTTTTAAGACTGCGCCCAAACTCTCGAAAGTGATAATCTCCCGCCTGTGCCACCTTTAATATATGCAGTCATTCCCATTTTGAGGCCGGTTGTTGCTATGAGGGTATATGACACGATGTCCGGGGAGAAGAGGGAGTTCAGGCCGCTTTCGCCTCCGCATGTGGGCATCTACGTCTGCGGGCTGACTGTCTACGACGCGATGCACATAGGCCATGCCCGGACATTCATCTCCTTCGACATAATCGCCAGGTATCTCGCCCTCCGCGGCTATGATGTGAAGCTTGTGGTCAACATAACCGACATTGATGACAAGATAATAGCGAGGGCGGCTGAGAGGGGGATGGGCGCCCTGGAACTCTCTGACGGCTATGCAGGCGAGTTTATCGAGGACATGAAGCTGCTTGGCGTGGAAAGCGTTTCAGAATATGTCAGGGCTTCCGACAACATAGGCGGGATCATAGCGCTTGTCAGCAGGCTGGTTGACGGCGGGTTCGCCTACCAGCTGGGGGGAAGCGTCTACTTTGATATTTCAAGGGCGGTGGACTACGGGAGGCTTTCGGGGCAGTCGATGGACCAGATCCTTGCCGGGGCAAGGGTGGAGGTGGACGAAAGGAAGCGCAACCCGGGCGACTTCGCGCTGTGGAAGGAGGCGAAGCCGGGCGAGGTCAGCTGGGAAAGTCCGTGGGGAAAGGGCAGGCCCGGGTGGCACATAGAATGCTCGGCAATGTCCATGAAATACCTTGGGGAGACGCTGGACATACATGGCGGCGGGGAGGACCTGATATTCCCGCACCATGAGAACGAGATACAGCAGAGCGAAGCATGCACGGGGAAGCAGTTTGCCAGGTACTGGATGCACGTCGGAATGCTGAACGTGTCAGGCGCCAAGATGTCTAAGTCGCTCAGGAACTTCAGCCCGGTCAGGGAGACGCTCAGGCAGCACTCCGTGGAAGCGGTGAGGTTCTACTTTGCGAACAGCCTCTACAGGAGGCAGATTGATTTCTCTGACAATTCGCTGGAGGAAAGCGGGCAGGCGGTAAAGAGACTTGAAGGGTATGTCTTCTCCCTCCTTTCCAGCAGAGGCAGCGGTGACGGCAATGGCATTGCCGGGGCCATAAAAAGTGGATTTGAATCTGCAATGGACGATGATTTCAACAGCAGGGATGCGATTGCCTCCCTCTTCGCCGGGATGAAGGAGGCGGCGAAGCTTGCCGAGGAGGGCAGGCTGTCAGGCAGTGCGGCCGGAGAGATACTCGGCGCCGTCAGGTATGTCAATTCAGTGCTCGGTGTGATCAGGCCTGCCGCCTTCGAGAAGATGAAGGCGGACAGTGAGGTGGAAAGGCTCATAGAAGAGAGGGAGGGGGCCAGGCGCAGCGGGAACTTCGCCAGGGCCGATGAGATACGGGAGCGCCTGGACAGCATGGGCATTCTGCTGGAGGACACTGCCGGCGGAATAAGATGGAGGAGGAAGTAGTGTTCAGTCGTGTGCGTAATGGAACAGCATTGTGTCCCCCAGCATACCCCTGGGATTCACGAATCCGAAGCGCTCAAACTGCACTGGGACATCCGGCTGCAATCCGCTGACATTGGGTTCTGCAAATCCCTCCACGGTGCTGCCGTCCGGCATGACAACCCTGCATGCGACACACCCCTCGGCAGGCACCCACTGTATCCTCTGTATCTCCCTGTTCTCCCTGCCAAGGAACTCCGACACGCCGGGAGCGAGCCTGACATTGCAGAAGTCCTTGAGCCTGACCTCCCTGCCTGCAAATGCATCCATGTCGGCCGATGACACATAGACCCGGCCTGATACACGGATCTTCCTGCTTCCCCTCTCGGGGCGGTCAGGGTGGAGGTAGCTTTCCACGACGCCTTCCCCGTCAAGCCCGGATATCTCAGTCATCACTGGCCTGCCGACGAAGAAATACCTGTCGGCAGACGGTTCAAGGAGCTTCCTGTTTTCGGAGTAGACCGAATCCACCGGAACTTCGATGTCTGAAAGGCTCATCCCGAGACTCAGTATGAAATTCCTTATGGCTTCCGGCCTGAACCCTCTGGCGGCAAGGGACTGGAGGCTCCAGGTGCGCGGATCATCCCACCCCGTGTAAGCACCGCTCGAGACCTCAGCCATTGACTTGCTCTTGCTTATCTTCACACCCTTTATCCTGAGAAGACCGAAATGCTCGAACCTTGGGCCGGTGATGCCCAGCCTTTCCCAGATAAACCTCTCCATCATATCCTCCATGACCAGGTCCTTCCCCCTGATCACATGGGTCATGCCCAGTTCCACGTCATCCACCGCCCATGAGAATTCAAGCATGGGCCACACGCTGTACTTCCTCCCTACCCTTGGGTGCTCCCTGTGGGATATCCTGCACAGGACCCTGTCCCTGAAAGCCGGATTCCTGTGGGCCATGTCTGTCTTGGCCCTCAGCACGGCCTCGCCCTCGCGGTACTTCCCCCCCACCATCATATCCCAGTACTCCCTGTTCTGGTCGGGGGTGTGGTGCCTGTGGCTGCAATCCTTACCCTGCTCCCTCATGTTCCTGAGCGTTTCTGCGCTGCACATGCAGACATAGGCTATGCCCTCCGAAATAAGCCTCTCAGCCCAGGAGTAGAAGAGCTCCAGCCTGTCAGACTTGTAGTAGACTGCATCCCACCTGACACCGAGCCAGCGCAGTCCCTCCTCCATCAGCGTGTATGACTCAAGGCTGGGAAACTTCTCCTCCGAGCCTATCGTGTCGTCGAAAACAAGAATCAGCTTTCCCCCGTACTTCCTTGCGTACTCGTCGTTGAGTATGAACATCCTTGTGTTGCCTATGTGTGGCGCCCCCGAAGGGTAGGGTGCGAGCCGTACCGTAAACCCGGGACCTGCGCCATCCAGCTCCCTCAGCCTTGACACCCGCTCCTTCTTCTCCCTGACAAGCAGATCCGGCGCTAGGCGCTGAAGCTCGGCCTCCTGCTCCACCGGTGTAAGCTTGTTGACCCTCCTTACAGCCGATTCGGCAAGCTGCACCGCTTCCGTGACAGCCAGCCCTCTGAGCCTTGCCATGAGCCTGCCCACAACAGCCTTTGCCTGCGCGGTTCCCCCGTGTAGATGGGCGTTCTGCAGGGCGGCAATGAATGCCTCTTCATCGTGGATGGAAGACATCTTATCACGTTGTGTAATCAGGGGCGTTTCTTAACTCTTGTGTGCATTTTCGACCGGCACCTGCGGAGGGGCGTGTGCAAAGCTAATATCATCCGAACATTCTCCATGTAGCGTTGAAGCTCAGTTTCATAAAGGAGGGGGCGGTCGCACAGCGCCTCTACCAGGAGAATATCGCTGCTGTCGCCTCGGCAGAATCCACGCTAGTCGTCCTGCCCACAGGCATGGGAAAGACCGTCATAGCGCTCAAGGTCATAGACAGCGTCCTCTGGACCGAGGGGGGGAGGGTGCTATTCATGGCTCCCACAAAACCACTCGTGGAGCAGCACCACTCATTTCTCACCGAACGCCTCTCCCTGCCGGAGGGGGAAATAGTGATCATGACGGGCGAGCTCAGCCCCGAGAAGCGGTTTGAATGGTGGAGGAAGGCCAGGGTTATCGTGTCCACGCCGCAGGTGGTTGAGAATGACATAATGTCGGGCAGCGTCTGGATCAGGGATTTCTCGCTTCTTGTGTTCGACGAATGCCACAGGGCCGTGGGTGAGTATGCCTACGTCCACATCGCTGGAATCTACTCCAGGGAGAAGCCTGAGGGGCTGGTTCTTGGCATGACAGCGTCCCCGGGAAGCGACCTGCAGGCTGTCGAGGGCATATGCAGGACGCTCGGCATAAGGAGGATAGAGGCCAGGACGGAGGAGGATCCCGATGTAGAGCCTTATGTCCAGGACACTGCTGTCAGGTGGATCGAGGTGACCCTCCCTCCGGGGCTGCTTCGCATCTCACGCGAGTTCAGGGCGATGCAGAGAAAGCGCATCGAGGCGCTGAAGAAGATGGACTTCCTCGCGGATGACTTCTCAGGAACCACCAGGGAGCTCCTGGGGGCGGGGAGGAGGATAAGTGACGAACTCTCCTCAGGCAGAAAGAGCAGGGTGCTGTTCGATGCACTCAGGGTGCAGTCGGAAGCTGTCAAGATTGCGCATGGCATAGATCTGGCTGAAACACAGTCCGTCCACGCGCTCAGGAAGTACGTGGACAAGATCGCGAGGGAGGCGGAGGGGAAGAAGTCGAAGGCATCGCAGTCGATTGTCCTGGACGATCACTTCAGGGAGATTGAAAGGCTCCTGGAGGAGGGGGTTGAGGAGCATCCCAAGATGGCCAGGCTCAGGGAAGTCCTGAAGGAGCAGCTGCAGAGGAGCCCGGGAAGCAGGATAATGGTCTTCACCCAGTACAGGGATACCGCCGACGCAGTGTCGGGGATGCTCTCCGCCCTTCCTGGCGCCAGGCCGCTGAAGCTCTTCGGCCAGAGTGCAAGGGGTGCGCAGAAGGGGCTGAAACAGAAGGAGCAGATAGACGTGATACGGAGATTTGCCGAGGGGGAGGCGAATGTGCTGATCAGCACCTCCGTCGGGGAGGAGGGGCTGGACATTGCCTCCACCGACATGGTGGTCTTCTTCGAGCCTGTGCCTTCAGAGATCAGGTCCATTCAGAGAAAGGGAAGGACTGGCCGGCTCAGCGCGGGCAAGGTGGTTGTGCTCATCACAAAGGAAACCAAGGATGAAGGCTACTACTACACGGCTAAGAGGAAGGAAAACGCGATGAAGGCGGCACTGATGAGCCTGAACTGGAAGCTTCAGGGAATGGTGCGCTCCCCGCGCGCAAATGAGGAGAGGCAGAAGAGGCTGTTCGACTTCTGAGCTCAGGTCCGGCGGGAAAAACGCTTCTTGGCCCAGCCGAGCAGCCTGTCGAATATGTCCGGGGTGGTGAGGAATATCAGGATTGCACCGCCAAGCGACTGGACGATGGTGCTGAATATGTATGTGCCTATCGGCACGTTAATTCCGAGCCCTATGCCGATCAGCTGGTCGGAAACGAACACCTTGTGCCATTCAGGGTAGTTGAAGGCAAAGTAGTAAATGGACCAGGCAATCGCCCAGAATCCCATGGAGATGGATGCTATGCCGAGCGTCCTTACAAGGAAGAGCCTGTATGCCGTTATGGCAGCAAAGTAGCCTGAAAGTACCCCAAGCGAGCCGTAAATTACGAAGTAGTAGGCCAGATTGTGGTATGTGCCCGGGAAGAAGACGTCAATCAGGCCAATGACCACTCCCAGGAAGATGCCAAGCCAGTATCCTGCAGCGCTGTCCAACCTGCCGTAGTATTTCATGCTGACTGAATGTATCCTTGACAGTGAGAAGGCCCTCTTGTTCTTTTCAACGCCATCCGTGCTTCCCATTCGCGCAAGCCCCAGCAGTATTGGTGCGTCGTCCGGCAATGACGGCGCAGGGCCGCCTGCCTTCACAGCTCATTGAGAGAGCGACCGTATATAATCCTTCTGAACGGACGGGGAGGTACCGGATAGGTATTAATCGGCCGGGGGCATCGTCCTGACACCCTTGAAGCGGGAAGGGCCGGTTGCCAATGCTCTACAGGGACGTTGCCGAATTCTACGAAAAGGTGGAAGCGACCACCAAGCGCCTTGAGATCACTGCCCTCATAGTGGACATGCTCGGCAGGGCAGACTGCAGCGAGATTGCGAACGTCGTCCACATGACCCACGGGAAGCTGTTCCCCGACTTCCACCCCGAGAAGATCGGGATGGCCGAGAAGATGGCTCTGAGGACTCTCGCGGCCGTGTCCAGAACGGGCCTGGAGAAGGTGGAGGAGCTTTACAGGGAAAGGGGGGACATAGGGATTGTGGGAGAGGAGATGCTTGGCAGGGCCAGCGGCAGCTCCCTCGGCGGTGCGGAGCTGACTGTGAACTCCGTCCATGCAACGCTCACCCAGATTACTGCCGAATCGGGCCAGGGCTCACAGGAGGCCAAGGTCAACCTCCTTGCCGGACTGCTCGCATCCTCGACGCCGGTTGAGGCGAAATACATACTGAGGATTGTAGTGGGGAAGATGAGGATAGGAGTTGCTGCCATGACGCTTGTCGAAGCTCTGGCAGTCAGGTTTGCATCAAAGGCGGACAAGGATGCGGTCGAAAGGGCGTTTAATATCACGAGTGACCTTGGCACTGTTGCAAGGACGCTGTGCGAAGAGGGGCTGGAGGGACTGTCAAGGCTCAGGCTGAAGGTGAATGTGCCCGTGCGCTCCATGCTCGCCGAGCGCCTTCCGGGTATCGGGCAGATACTGGAGAAGATGGGGGGAAGGGCTGCCTTCGACTACAAGTACGACGGCCTGAGGATGCAGGCTCACATAAATGACGGTGAGGTCCGTCTCTTCTCAAGGCAGCTCGAGGAGCTGACAGAGCAGTTCCCGGAGGTTGCTTCCGCAGTTGCCAGTGTTTTCAGGGGAAGGAGCGGCATAGTAGAGGGGGAATGCGTGCCGGTCGACACCAACACTGGTGAGCTCCTTCCATTCCAGGTGGTTTCAAGGCGGAGGGGCAGGAAGCACGGAGTCACAGCTGCCATGGAGGAGTTCCCTGTCACACTCTTCCTCTTCGACCTGCTGCTCTATGACGGTGCGGACTACACAGGCATACCGTTCACCGAGAGGAGGAGGAAGCTTGAATCGGTGATAGACACCGGGGCAGGAGAGCGCGTCAGGACCTCAACCATGATAATCACCGACTCGGAGAAGGAGGCGGAGGAGTTTTTCACGCAGTCGCTCGAGTCGGGATGCGAGGGCATCGTGGCAAAGTCCGTGGCGCAGGAGTCTGTATACCAGGCAGGAGCAAGGGGATGGCTCTGGATCAAGTACAAGAAGGATTACAAGGCGGAAATGATAGACACGGTGGACCTGGTGATAGTCGGCGCACTGGCAGGCAGGGGGAGGAGGAGCGGGACTTACGGTGCCCTGCTGATGGCCACATACAACAAGGACAGGGACGTGTTCGAGACAGTGACCAAGCTCGGTACAGGCTTCGACGACGAGACTCTGGCAGCACTGCCCCGGATGCTGAAACCTCACCTGCTCGGAGCAAAGGATCCGTCGGTCGAGAGCAGGGCGGATGCAGACTTCTGGTTCAGGCCGGCGCTTGTGCTTGAGGTGCTAGGTGCGGAAATAACGCACAGCCCCGTCCACACATGCTGCTGGAACGAGGTCAGGAAGGACGCCGGGCTGGCGATACGCTTCCCCAGGTTCACAGGGAAGTTCCGGGAGGACCGGGGCCCCTACGACGCCACCACAAGCAAGGAGATACTTGAGATGTACCGCATGCAGCTCAAGAAGAGTTCCTGATTCATCCCTTCTTCACAAGGGCTGGAATGTCCGTTGGCAAAGCTGCAACGCTCACGCCGGCACCTTCGAGAGCCTTTATCTTGCTCTCTGCGGTCCCCCTTCCCCTGCTGATTATGGCGCCTGCATGCCCCATCCTCTTTCCAGGGGGTGCGCTCCTGCCGGCTATGTAGGCGTAGACAGGCTTGGTCACATGCTCCCTGATGAAGTCGGCGGCCTCCTCCTCCGCGGTCCCGCCAATCTCCCCGACCATTACGATGCGCTTCGTCCCGCTGTCCTCCTCGAACCTTGCCAGCGCCTCGACGAAATTGGTTCCTATGATGGGGTCGCCGCCAATGCCGACGCATGTGGTCTGGCCGATGCCGTTTTCGCTGAGCGCGTTGACAATCTCATAGGTAAGCGTTCCGCTGCGGGATATGACGCCCACGTCCCCCTTTGCAAACATCTTCGACGGCATGATGCCAACCTTGCCGAACGACGGGGAGGTTACACCAGGGCAGTTGGGCCCAATCACGGTGGATCCCTTCAGCTTGGCATATGACACGAACTGCATCGCGTCGAGGAATGGTATGTGCTCCGTGATAACCACCACCAGACCCAGTCCTGCATTGACAGCCTCGAAGACCGCGTCCCTGGCAAAGCGGGCCGGAACGAATATGCAGGTTGTGTTTGCACCGGTCTGCTCTGCGGCCTCCTTCACAGTGTCGAAAACCGGAATGCCGTCCACATCGCCGCCTCCCTTGCCGGGGGTGACGCCGCCCACGACCTTTGTGCCGAACTCCCTCATTGACTTTGCATGGAACTGTCCCTGGTGCCCCGTTATTCCCTGGACTATTACCTTCGTGCTCCCGTCCACCATGATTGCCATCAGCTCACCGCCGCCCTGACCGCCTTCCTGGCGGCCTCTATCAGGTCAGTGGATGACTCTATACCTATACCCTTCAGTATCTCCCTTGCAATATCGTCGTTGACGCCCCTGATCCGCGCCACTATCGGAATGTCTATGCCCACGGTTTCCACCGCATCCTTCACCCCTGACGCGACCGTGTCGCACTTCGTGATTCCGCCGAATATGTTGAGGAATATGACCGCCGGCCTGGCGTCCTTCATGAGTGCAAGAGCCTTGGTCACCTTCCGCGGATCATCTGTGCCGCCGAGATCAAGGAAGACGCCTGCCTTTCCGCCGTTGAGTGTCAGTATGTCCAGCGTCGCCATCGTCAGGCCCGCCCCGTTGGCTATGACGCCTATATTGCCGTCGAGCTGCACAAATGCTATGTCCTCCTCCTTCGCCCGCTGCTCAAGAGGCGTCAGGTCGTCGATGTCCTCCGAGAATTCCGGGTGCCTGAAGAGTGAGTCGTCGTTGATCGTTATCTTGGAGTCTGCTGCGATCACCTTACCTGACGATGTGACAACGAGCGGGTTTATCTCCGCCAGTTCGCAGTCCTCCGCCACGAACATGCTGTAGAGGCTGCGAGCAAGCGCATCTGCCTGCTTCCCCTGGTCGTCCCCCAGGCCGAATGTGGACTTCAGTATCCTTCCCATGAACTGTGAATAGCCGAACGGCGGCACCTGCACCATTGATATTCGCTCATGCGGAACATTCTCAATCTCCACCCCTCCGTCCGCGCTCGCCATCATCAGAATGGACCTTGAACTCCTGTCCATCACGAAGCTGAGGTAGAGTTCACGCTTGACGTCCAGCCTTTCCTCAAGGAGTACCGACTTCACCTTCTCCCCCTTTATGGTCATGGAGAGTATCTCCTTTGACCGGGCCCTTGCCTCGTCGGTGGTGGAGGCGAACTTGATCCCGCCCGCCTTGCCCCTTCCGCCGACGAGCACCTGCGCCTTGACAGCCACCGGGTATTCCGCACCGCTGATATCGGCGGGCGACTTTGCCAGGACACCTCTTGGTATAGGTATCCCGTACTTCTCCATCAGCTGCTTGGCCCTGTATTCGAACAGTTTCAAAATGCACACCTCTCCCTCCCGCCGCCCTAACCCCCCACTGGGGAGCCAACGGCCGGAGGCGTGCTACAGGAGTCGTAATTCCCATATTAATGTTAACAAAGACCGGCCGCGGATCGTGTCGATTTCGGGCATAGGGAGTTGACATGTTCCCTGCACACCGATGATCTCATCACGGTTGCGTGAAAGGGAAAAATAGATAAACGTGGTTGCTAAACGACTATCCCGGCAATTACCCGGAAAGAAGGGGTGGCGGCTCTGAACAGCATCAGCCAGTTGAAAAAGATAGACTGCAGGAAGTACTGTGAATTCGACGGAGACATACCAAGGAGCAGCAGCCTGCCTGAAAAGCTGCTTGCAGACGTAAGCTCCACCATTTCCGACGGCGGGCTGATTGTCTACCCGACCGACACAATATACTGCATAGGAGCTGACATTTTCGACCAGCAGTCTGTCAAGAGGGTGTACATGGCAAAGAGGAGGCCATTCGACATGCCAATTTCAGTCAGCGTCCTGGACGAGAAGATGGCAAACAGGATTGCGCACCTTAACAAGGCGGCAAGGCTGCTCATGAAGGAGCTGATGCCGGGACCGCTCATTATACTCGCTGAGAAGAGGGAGGACGTCCCGGAACTGCTGACGGCGGGCACTGGGACGGTCGGGATAAGGATGCCTGACCATCCGGTGGCAAGGGAGATCATACGCGCAGCCGGCCCTCTCACATCCGCAAGCGCCAACCTGCATTCAAGCTCCAGCCCCGTGCTGGTGGAGCAGTGCATGAAGGAGCTCGGAGGGGAGATTTCACTATACCTGGACTGCGGACGAAACGCACTCGGAGCGCAGTCGACGATCGTTGATACCACGGACGACACCTTCCCCATTGTCAGGGAAGGGCCGGTTCCCGAGGAAAGAATACTTGAGGTACTGGCTTCTATCTGAGCAAGGGTGTTTGCAACGGACCCGGAAGTCAGGGAGAAGCTGTTGAAGGCAGGCTCTATCGCCAAAGAGGCAAGGGAGAGGGGGATAGAGCTCTCGGAGCCCGGCAGCGTGATATATGACGTGGTGGAAGAGGTCGAGTCCCTCATAGCGAGGAGGGGAGGGAGGCCCGCATTCCCGGTAAACATAGGGCTCAACAGCGTTGCAGCACACTACACGCCGCCGTACGGCGACAGGGAAAGGTTTCCGGCAAGCGGCCTGCTCAAGTTTGACGTCGGGGTGGAGGTTGACGGCTACGTTGCCGACACCGCTGCCAGCAAGTCTCTCGGGGGGGCGATGCATGAACTGGTGGACGCATCCAGGAGCGCACTTGAAAGCGCCTTGCCCCTGGTAAGGCCGGGAGCGAGCCTTGCCATGATAGGCACTACGATTGAGAATGTAATACGCGGCGGCGGGTACAGGCCCATATCAAACCTGATGGGCCACAGCATAGAGCGTCACAACCTCCATGCCGGCTTCAGCATCTACAACGTTGCCAGGAGCGATGACAGCACAACAATACCGTCCGAAATTGTCATTGCGGTCGAGCCCTTTGCCACCGACGGCGGCGGGTATGTGGTTTCGGGGAAGCTTGGCAACATATTCTCTTTTTCGAGGGAGAGGAAGCTTGAGGACCCCTCGCTGCAGGAGTTCCAGTCGATCATAATGGAGAGGTACAACAGGCTCCCGTTTGCGGAGCGCTGGCTCGCGGATGTCAGGGACTGGAGGAAGAAGATCAACAAGCTGCTGAGGCTCGGCGTCCTGCACGGTTACGAAATGCTGATAGAGGGGAAGGGTGGATCCGTAAGCCAGTGGGAGCACACCCTCATAGTGTCGCGCGAGGGCGTGGTCAGGACTACCGCATGAGCCTCAGGGACATACACCGCAGGACTGCGGCCATCGTGCTGGCATACTCCGCGGGGGTGACGGCGCTGATGGTCTACTTCGCCCTCAGCGGATACGCGCCCCTGGTCTTCTACACTCCAGTCCTCTGGATCTCGCTGCCGCTCATGGCCTATGCTTGGCTGAAGGGGAGGAGGGAGAGGGGGGATGACCTCTGGTGAACACGCACCGGCAGGTAGCCCCGGGCAGATTCGAACTGCCGTCGCCGGCTCCAAAGGCCAGCATGATTGGCCGCTACACCACGGGGCTCCGGGCGATTGATTTTGTTGTGCATAGTTAAGCCTTATTGCTCGCCTGCCTGGGGGCCACCTCCCGGATGAGGGGCTCACAAACCAGGTGCACGGGCGAATAGCCGGTCACGGCACAATCCACCATCTGTCCTGGCATGTGCTCCCCCCGGATGATGGCCTGCCTGTAGTTCTGAAGCCTGCCTATTGTGAAACCATTCTTGCCACGTTCAGTGGCAAGCACCTGCACCCTCCTCCCGACGTAGGAGATGTTGCGTCCGGCTGAGATTGAGAAGCGCAGCGCCGTGGCGCGCCTCGACCTCTCCTTCATCACCCAGCCCGGGACCTGGCCGTCCATAACGGATGCGGGCGTACCTGGCCTGGCGGAGAACCTTGTGACATTGACAATATCGGGGCGTGCCTCCGACATGACCTCCAGGCTCCTGTCAAAATCATCCTCGCTCTCCCCGGGGAAGCCGACTATTATGTCGGTGGAGAGGGTCATGTCCGGATACCTCTCCCTCACCCTTGCCACAATCTCGAGGAACCGGGAGGCGGTGTTTCCCCGCTTCATGCGCTTCAGCACGCCCTCGGAGCCGCTCTGGAAGGGTATGTGGAAGAACCTGTATATCCTCGGGTCGCTGAAGGCGTCGAGGAGTTCGTCGAGCAGCGGTGTGAGCAGCGATGGGTTCATCATTCCAACCCTCACCCTGAAATCGCCCTCCAGCGCCGAGATGCTCCTCAGCAGCTCCGGGAGGGTCGTGCCTATGTCCCTGCCGTAGGTTATGGTGTCCATCCCCGACAGCATGATCTCCCTTGTTGTCCCGGGGGATATGCTGGACCTTATCATCGAGAGAACCCTTTCAGGCCTGATGCTCCTCACATTTCCCCTTGCGAGTCTGCTGAAGCAGTAGGTGCAGAGGGAGAGGCATCCCTGCTGTACCGGGACTATGATGTCATTGGAGGTTGCGTCGTTCCAGCAGTCCATGTCCCTCCCGATCTTCAGGTTGAGCATGGAGTCAAGCGCCTGGAAGTCTGACGGGGCGAAGACCATGGCGCCCGGGGAGGCGAGGCGTATCTCCCTCTCCCTCAATGGAGCGAGACAGCCCGTGACAAGAAGCTGCTTGCCGAGGGCGCCGAGCTCCCCGATGCGCCTCATCATGCTGTTCTCGGTGAGGCCTATTACGCCGCATGTGTTGAGCAGGAGGACGTCTGCATCCTCCGGGGATGAGACGAACGTGTAGCCGGAAGCTTCCATCCTCGACCTTGCCAGCCTGCCCTCTCCATAGTTCATGGTGCAGCCGTGCGACTCGATATATGCCTTCACGGAGGAGCTGAAGCGGAGCGCGTGTAAAAGAATATCGCCCGCGGCGGGAGGGTGGCGCGAGGAGGGGGATTTGAACCCCCGAGTCCTTTCGGACAATGGATGTTTGCACTGCGTTTAGCAATCCATCGCCTTGCCAGGCTGGGCCATCCTCGCCCGATCCGTGCATCAATGTTGCAGTGTTAATAAACCTGTTGCGGCAAGTCAGCGCGCCTCGATGACCTCTGCCCCTCTTCCAGGCTTCGTTACGAATGTCTGCGAACTGAAGCCTGCCGATTTGAAGGCAGCCTCCATTCCCTTGGCTATCTCCTTTGCGCCGCCGTCTGAAATTGCAAAAACCGCCGGTCCTGCGCCCGAGATTGAGACGCCCAGCGCCCCGGCATCCATCGCAGCCTTCTGGACCCTGTCGTAGCCTGGTATGAGAGGCTTCCTGTAGGGGAGTATGAGCTCGTCGCGCAGGTACTTGCCGATTGAGGGCACATCCCTCTTCATCATGGCATAGACCATTGACGAGCTGAGCATTATGTTCTCCACAGCCTTCTCGATGGGGACGGTCTTCGGTATGATGGCCCTTGACCTCCGTGTCTCCAGCACCATGTCCGGAAGGGCAACCACTATCTTGAACGAAGGAAGTTCATCAGGCGGTATGGAAAGGACCTCCACGGGTGACCTTGATGTAACCATGGTGAACCCTCCCAGCAGTGACGCTGTGACATTGTCTATGTGCGCAGTGCCTGAGGCCATCTTCTCGCCCATTGACGAGGCCTGTATCAGTTCGTCATCCTTGACGTCGTTGTCCATGGCAACGGCCATTGCAAGCGCTGCGCCCACGGATGAGGCTGCGCTGCTTCCTATGCCGCTGCCGGGCCTGACGCCCTTGATAATCTTCATGTGGAAAGGTGTGTTTATCCTGTGCTTCCAGGCGAGTGAGCTTGCAGCCGCAAACGCAGCATTCTTCTTGGTGGGTATTGAATAGTCGGGGACGGTCTCTATGACAGTCTCATAGACATCCATGCTCAGTTCTATTACATCCCTCGGCTCCTCCAGCGCAAGGCCGAAGGTGTCAAATCCTGGACCGAAATTGGCTATTGTTGCAGGCGCGGATACCTTGACGAACGACTTCAAGACTACACATCCCCGTCAGTCCGCATAGGATGATGATTGTCCTGCGAACAATTTAACGCTTCGCCCCCGAGACAGTTTCAGCTCCGGAGAACTATCTCGATGTTCACGCCATCGGGCACCTGGATCCTCATCAGCTGCCTCAGTGCCCTGTCATCCTCTGCGTCCATGTCAATCATGCGCTTGTGAATGCGCATCTCCCACCTGTCCCATGTGGCGCTTCCCTCACCGTCGGGGCTCTTCCTGACCGGGACCTGCATGTGCTTCGTGGGAAGAGGCACAGGCCCGCTCATGTTGACGCCCGTCTTCTGGGCTATCTGCTTGATCTGGCTGCAGACCGAATCAATCGTTCTCGGGTCGGTGCCGCTCAGTGAAATACGTGCCTTCTGTGCCACTTTCCCACCACTTCACTCAGAGGGTTCTCTTCTCGACGTCGACGCAAACCCCTGCGGCAACCGTCTGTCCCATGTCCCTTATTGCAAACCTGCCGAGCTGGGGGAACTCAGAAGCCTTCTCGATGACCATAGGCTTCGTAGGCTCAATCCTGACGAACGCAACGTCGCCCGTCTTGAGCATCTGCGGATTCTCCTCCTTGACACCGCCTGTGCCCGGATCCATCTTCTTCTGAAGCTCTGTGAAAGTGCATGCTATCTGGGATGTGTGGCAGTGGAACACTGGCGTGTACCCGACGGTGATGACGCTCGGGTGGTTCAGCACTGCAATCTGCCCCACAAATGACTTTGCCACCGTGGGAACGGAGTCGGTCGGGCCGGCCACGTCTCCCCTCTTGATGTCTGTCTTTGCAAGGCCCCTGACGTTGAATCCCACATTGTCGCCGGGGTAGGCTGCATCCATTGTTTCATGGTGCATTTCGATGGACTTGACTTCACCTGTCTTGTTGGAGGGCATGAATACTATCTTCATATCCTTCTTCAGTATGCCCGTCTCCACCCTTCCGACAGGGACAGTGCCTATGCCTGTGATTGTGTAGACGTCCTGCACAGGAAGCCTGAGCGGCTTGTCCGTGACCTTGGGCGGTTCCTTGAGGTTGTCGAGCGTCTGAAGGAGAGTGTTTCCCTTGTACCAGCCCATGTTGGCTGAAGCCTCAGTTGTGTTGTCGCCCTTGTAGGCGCTGACTGGTATGAAAGGCACATCCTCGACCTTGTAGCGGACAGACTTGAGAAGGTCTGTGACTGCCTTCTTGGTCTTCTCAAACGCCTCCTGGGAATACGCGGGCTGCGTCGCGTCCATCTTGTTGATGGCGACGATGAGCTGGGTGACGCCAAGCGTCCTTGCGAGGAACACATGTTCCTTTGTCTGTGCCTCGGGTCCCTTGCCCGCGTCCACTACAAGGACGGCTGCATCGGCCTGGCTCGTCCCTGTGATCATGTTCTTGACGAAATCCCTGTGGCCAGGTGCATCTATGATCGTGAAATAATACTTCTGCGTGTCAAAGCGCCTGTGGGAGACATCGATTGTGACCCCCCTCTCCCTCTCTTCCTTGAGGCTGTCCATGACCCATGCAAATTCGAAGGTTGCCTTTCCCTTCTCCTCTGCCTCTTTCTTGTATTTGTCAATAAGGTACTGATCGATGCTTTTTGTATTGAAGAGCATCCTACCTACCAATGTGGACTTTCCGTGGTCGACGTGGCCTATGAAGACTATATTAAGATGGGGTTTGTTAGCCATACTGAACACTCTCTTTTATATGGGATTCGCTAATCAATCACGGTCATGTATATAATTATTTCATCTTGTCGCGGGAACAGGCCGCCCGGGGGTCCAGATATTGGCGGAAGGAGCGGGGGGAGAGGCGGAGTGTGCTGCTCTCCGGGAGGCGCCTGAGGGCTGTGGCGGCCGGGTGGTGCGCGGTGCAGGGCTTATACCTCTTCCTTTTCGGCATGGGACTCGGCTTTTCGCTGACAATTCCCCCCGGGCCCATGAATGCGCTGATAGCCGGTGAATCAGTGGTTTCGTCGAGGAGGGGGATGCTGACCGGTGCAGGCGCCATGAGCGCGGACCTCCTGCTTGGCGCCGCGGTCTTCCTTCTCCATTCTGTTGCTGGTAACGGTTCATGGATCCGCCTGATTTACGCCGCGGGGGCGCTGGTTGCGGGTTATATGGGAGTGGCCATGTATGCGGGGAGGAGAAAGAGGGCGGAGCGGCGGGCTGGAGCCAGGACGTATGCAAGGGCGCTTGTCATGGGAGTGACCAACCCTTTCCAGATTCTCTGGTGGCTGACAGCGGGCCTGGCGTTCGCCTACCTCGGCGGGCTGGTACTTTTCACCGGACTCTTCACAGCGGTCGCGGTCTGGATAGTGGCCTTCCCTGCCGCACTCCATGCAGGCGCAGGAGGCAGGCCGCGCGGGGAGGAGGCGGTGGCGGTCGCCTCTTCAGTGCTGATGCTGCTGTTCGCCGCCTATTTCGCAATTCTTGCCGCTGGCCTAATCTGAGTAGTAGCTGGCCTCGTAGGGCTGAGGATTGAGTCCCTTCCTCTTCCTGATGTCCGGGACAACCTTGTCGGCTATCTCCTTCGGGACCTTCTCGTAACCTGCATTTTCGGTGGACCAGAGGGCCCTCCCCTGCGTTGCGCTCCTGATGGCGCTTGCAAAGCCGAACATCTCGGCGACAGGTGCCATCGCCTCGATGACTGTGTTCTCGCCGTCCTGCCTCATGTCCTGTATGACGCCACGCCTCTGCTGCAATTCCCTTATGGCATCTCCCATGACATCCGGGGGCACATTGATGTAAATCCTCTGCACGGGCTCGTAGAGCATCCTGCCCGCAACAGCCATGGCGCCGTAGATGGCGGACCTGGTTGCAGGAATAACCTGAGCGGGACCCCTGTGTATGCTGTCCTCGTGAAGCTTTGCGTCCACAATCTTCACCTTTACATGCATGCACTTCTCCTGCGCAAGGGGACCGAGGCGCATTGCCTCCTCGAACGCCTGCTTGCACAGTTCCATCGTTTCGAACAGATACTGAATTCCCTTGGTGTAGTCTATCAGGACATTGCTCTCGTGGAACAT
Organism: Thermoplasmata archaeon; assembly: GCA_021806165.1. Lineage (GTDB taxonomy): Archaea > Thermoplasmatota > Thermoplasmata > Sysuiplasmatales > Sysuiplasmataceae > JAJZXY01. Next base: position 80,381 of record JAJZXY010000001.1, on the reverse strand, counting down.
CTGGACGCCCCTGGCCTCGTCCCTCTCCATGCCCAGATCCTGGAGCTTCCTTGCCAGGGCCTTGGAATCCTTGATCCTGCCGTCAACCTTGATCTCCCCTTCGGAAATTGCCTTGACTATGGCCTCCTCGAGAGGTTCCACCACGACATAGAAGCGGTTGTGCTTGTTCGGTGACTTCCCTTCGAACGGCCCGCCCCTTCCTTCCACGCTCTCGCGGTAGACAACTATCGGCTTGGATGCATTGATGTCCGTCTTGTAATCATTGATGATGCGGTACTGGGTCACATCAAGGTGCAGTTCGCCCATGCCGCTCAGCAGATGCTCCCCCGTCTCGCTGTTTATCTCAACCGAGATGGATGGATCTGCTTTTGCAATTGAACGGAGGACCTCTATGAGCTTCGGAAGGTCCTTCATCTGCTTTGCCTCGATCGCAACGGTGACAACAGGCTCGCTGTAGTGGACCATCTTCTCGAAGGGTTCGACGCCCTCGATGGAGGCGACTGTGGAACCTGCAATGGCGTCCTTGAGCCCTGTGACGGCAGCTATGTTGCCGGCCTGGACTGATTCAACCGGGATCCTGTCTGCGCCCACTGCAAGGGAGACGGTCTGCACCCTGTTTGTGCCGGCGATGCCCGATACGTAGAGCTCCTGGCCCCTCCTTATTGTCCCTGAGAACAGCCTGCCGACCGCAACCTCCCCGGCGTGCGGGTCAATGATGATCTTCGTCACCATGAAGATCGTCGGACCCTCCGGGTCCACTGAAACCAGCGCCTTGCCAACATCAGACTCCAGATCCCCCTTCCATATTGTGGGTATCCTGAGCTTCTGTGCCTCCAGCGGGTTGGGATGATTCTTTATGACTGCTTCAAGCACCACCTTGTGTAGAGGTATCTTCTGAGCAAGCGTCTTCTGGTCGTTGTTCTTCAGGTGGTTGTATATGTCCGGGAACGTGATGGCTGTCTTCTTCATGTATGATGCCGAGATTGCCCAGTTGTTGTAGGCGCTGCCGAAGAGGACGGTGTCATCCTCCACCTTCACACCCCATAGCTTCTTCAGCCCCTCGGGAGCAGCGGCTGCTATCCGCTTGTTGACATCATTGATTATGGCGATGAAACGCTTCTGCATATCCTCCGGGGTGACCTTGAGCTCGTTGATCAGCCTGTCCACCTTGTTGACAAACAGGATGGGCCTGACCCTCTCCTTGAGGGCCTGCCTGATGACAGTCTCGGTCTGCGGCATCACCTGCTCGACAGCATCCACAAGTATGAGGACGCCGTCGATGGCGCGCATCGCACGGGTGACGTCGCCGCCGAAGTCGACATGACCGGGGGTGTCGATGAGGTTGATCAGGAAATCGTTGCCTTCGATTGATTCGACCATGGAGGCGTTAGCGGCGTTGATTGTGATTCCGCGCGCCTGCTCCTGTTCGTCAAAATCGAGCAGCAGCTGCTTTCCCGCGAGGTCTTCGCTCATCATTCCTGCGCCTGCAATCAGGTTGTCGCTGAGCGTCGTGTTGTGGATTATGAGGCCGTTAACGAGCAGGTTGTGCGTCTCCTCGACGCTGAAATCATAGACAAATTCCTCGAAAGAGCTGCTCACCTCGTCGACGGGCACGGCAATAAGCCCGGCCTCAAGGATGGATGCCTGCAGCGAGAGCAGGCCCGGGCCGCTTTCGGTGGAGATTGCGGGGGCGAACCCGCCCTGCGCCGCATTCCCTCCCCTGACCCATTCAGACAGGAGGTAGGCATCGTCAGCGAGAGCGCGCTCGTCGGTGGAATCGCCATGAAGCCTTACACCGAAGCGGAGCATTGCGAGCGAAAGTGTCATGAGTGAGCTGCTGCCGATTGAAGAGAGGCCGCTGCTCCCGGCTTCCGACAGCAGTGCAGAAACAAATGCCCGGACTGACCGCTCCCCGAGGCTGGTGAGTATGCCTGCACGCCTGGCGTCGCCCATGAGGAGCGATGTGGCCATTGCGGAGAGCTCGTCCGCACCGCCCGCGACCAGATGCCTGGCCGCCTTCTCGACCAGAGTCTGTGACCCGCTGCCAGGGTGCGGGAGCATTGATTCATCCCGGACCTCGCCATCATTGAGCTGGACGGAGCCGGGTGCGAGCAGCAAGTCCCCTTTCCTGATCAGCGATGACGGTATGTCCTCGATGCCGCCCTCCCTCAGGACAAGGAACTTATGTTCAGGAGTGACTGTAACGGAAGGTCCGCTTGAGGGCCTGACTGTCAGCAGCGGTGAATCATTCCTGATCTTCCAGACATGCGTGATGCGCCTCCTGCCCAGGCTGAGAGAAGGTGTGCTGAGAGAGAGCGTGTAATCCCCGCCTCCAGCCTCATACACAGTCTGCTCACCGTCATCGAGCACGGGGGTTCCGGATGCATGTATGGAGTACAGCTCTCCCGCCGATATCCAAGAGCCGTTCACAAAAACCATCGAATCCGCTGTCATGCACTTGCCATGGTCGATGTGGGCCGCAGTCCCGATATTCCTGATGAATTCGGGCTTGCCCATGATCGCCGTGGCCCTGGCAATGTTGTCTTCCTTTCTTCCCAATTCAATCGCCTGCAAAAATCATCTGGCTGACATGGCCACTCTTTCGATCTCGTCCCTCTTGGAAACAGACGAGCTGTTCATGTCGCCGTTTGAAGCAAGTATTATCTCGTCCGCCAGGCACTGGGCTATCGGCTTGGCCGAACCATGCGATGTGGCGACAGCTCCCTGGCAGATGTAGCGCAATGCAATGTCCAGGCGCCTCGAGGATGAGACATCCACCGCCTTTGGAACTGAAATGCCGCCGAACTGGAGTCTTGTGATCTCCTCCCTCGGCGCCGCATGCTCTATTGCAAGGACAAGGAGCTGCACCGGGTTCTTGTTCGTTTTCTTCTTGACAATCGCGAACGCCTCCTCGACCACCTTGAGCGACTTGTTCTTCTTTCCTGTGTATGTTTCGGTGCGCATCATCTGGTTCGTCAGGCGCTCGACTATGTTGACCTTCATCTTCCCGAAGTTTCTGCTTGCATGCCTTCCGGACGAGTGCGGAATGTATACGGGCGTGAGGTTGATGTAACTTGCAAGGCCCGCATCGGACACGGTGACCTCCGAGAGGTCATACTGCCCGAACAGGAGTGCATTGTAGAGCAGGACGTTCTCAGGCTGCTGCTCCTCCTTCGGGCTCTCCTCCGCCTGTTCCTGCTCCTCTTCGTAATTCTCATCTGGCATATTGCTCACCTGACAGGCTTCTCCTTCCTTCCCCTGACGAGTTCGTTCAGGGATACATTGTTGACCTTTATGACCTTGAAGCGCACACCCGGTATGTCGCCGTACGACCTCCCCATCCTGCCGCCTATTCCCTCGACGAGCACCTCATCGTGCTCATCGATGAAGTTGATTGCGCCGTCACCGACCGCAAAGGCAGTGACCTGCCTCCCGTTCTTTATGAGCTGCACCTTCACGCACTTCCTTATGGCGGAGTTGGGCTGCTTGGCCTCTATACCCACCTTCTCCAGCACGATGCCCCTGGCCTGCGGTGCTCCTTCTAGGGGGTCGGATTTCTCCTTGAGATGAAGTATTCTCTTCTTGTACGCCTTTTCGCTCCACCTGAACCGCTTGCGGGTTCCGCTGAGCTTCCTTGCTGTGTTCATTCCTCGTGGCATTAAGATTCCTCTGGTTGGCAGTGGCGCGGGTGCGGCCACGTTCCGCCGAAAGAACATAATGGGGTTATGTATCAGCGGCCGACTCGACTCCTAGCAAAATGATTTTGCATAAATAGGTTTCGCAGGACTGAACTGGGCGGGGAGGTCGCACACCCTATCCCTGACAGTGCGCACTGAAGCCGGAAGGAACAGTGACAATATCTCACACTCCAAGTGGCAGGCGAGTCCGTCAGCTGCCGCGGTGAAGCTCGTAGTACAGCTCATCCACATATCCGATGGAATTGATGTACTGGTGCTCCCTGAGCCTGCCCGCGAGCCTGAAGCCGTTCTTCATCAGCACTGCGGAGGAAGCACCATTCGGCTCAAAAACGCGCGCTGTGAGCTTCCTGAGATTGAGCGTCTGGAAGGCATAATCCACCACAAGAGAAACAGCCTCCGTGCCATACCCCCTGCCCCAGTATTTCCTGAACAGCAGGTAGCCGATCTCAGCCTTCGAGCTTACCCGGTCAATGAGATGGATGCCGATGTTACCAATAAGCAGGTGGTCATGACCCTGCCGCCCCGAAGAGTTTTTCCTGTTGAGGAGGATGGCAAGCACCCTCATGTCCTCTTTTTTCGGAATGGACTCGAACCATTCGTATTCCGAATCGAGAGTGTAGAGCCTGTCCGGCCTCCCCAGGAACCTCTGCACTTCGAAGTCGGCAAACTCCGAGTACATTTCTGGAATCTCCTCCCTGACATGTATTCCGAGAGACACGCTCTTCCCTCTCCTGAGAATGGGCCTGCCCATGGAAACGGGTAGGGAGTGCGCATTAAAAAGGAATCCGGAGGTCGGAGCCCTTCACTCCTTTTCAGCACATAGTCTAAGTACCTCTCCCTGCCTGTCTTTCCTTCACATTCCGCCCTGACCGCTGTCCTTGTTTCCACACCTCTGAGGGCGGAAAGCGGACTGCGGCCGGGAGACTTCATGCTCTCGCCCCCGGTTCCCGCCCCTGCTCAGTCATTCCTGCCTGAACAATTCATAGATGAACTCGTCAACGTACCCTTCATGCTCGACATATACATGATTTGTAAATGTGACAGCCTTGCGAAAGCCGTTCTTCTCAAGCACCTTTACCGATGGCCTGTTTGGCCTGCAGACTGTTGCTGTGAGCTTCCTGAGGTTCAGCGTCCAGAAGGCCTGCATGACCGCAAGCGAGAGTGCTTCGGTGCCGTACCCCTTTCCCCAGTATTTTCTGAACAGGATGTACGCCACCTCGGCGCGCCTGTTTGCCCAGTCTATGTGGTTCAGTGCCACCGTTCCAGCAAGATCGGAGCTTCCCTTCCCTCTCAGCGCGTTGACGGCCACTGCATACGTCATTGTTGAAGTGTCCTTCTGCGCACTGTCATACATCTGGTATGCTGCTTCAAGTGAGACAGCCCGCTCTCTTCCTGTCAGGTACCGCCTTACATCAGGAGTGTTGAACTCAGCATACAGCTGTGGAATATCAGACCTCTCAAGGATGCCGAGAGAGATGCCGGACCCTTCCCTGACAATAGGCCTGCCCATCGCCTCCTGAGAGGCGCTCCATATAGAAATACTGGTCGTCAGGAGGGAGCGGAGAATGTTTTCCTGGCGGCTGTGGCGGCCGGGCCTCCATGCCCCACGTCTGAAAGCGTGGTCCGTGGGCTGCCGTGCCGAACTACGATGGAACTGTCATAAGTAACGGGCCTCCCCACGGAGGTGGAACGTTCCACGTCGGCAGCGAGTCGATTTATCCGAGCATCCGCATGGAAAGGGCGGCGAAATCACGGCCGAAGGCCTGTTTGCGCACACCGGGACAATATATGCTGCTGAAGAGGGATCATAACCCCGGATGGCTGCCTCACGTTCGCTCCAGCTTGCCGTGCAGCTCACGGTGCCATGCGGGGATGTTGAACGATTCCGGCCTGTATGAGGGCTGGTATGGCTTGATGTCCACGACGGGCGTGCCGTCGAAGCAGTCCAGCCCATTCACCTTGAGCCGCCTTCCCTCCCGTCCTGCAAGGCTGGCCAGGGAGAGGCCGAGAGGGTTGGGCCTTGAGGGCGAGTCGAGGGAGAAGACGCCAAGGAGAGGTAGTTCATCCTCCGAAAGGCCGAACCTGAGAAGCCTCCTCGGCTTCACCTTCATGACTCCCTTCTGCTCACGCCGCAGCCTGTCGAAGTAGCATATCACGAAAATGTGGGAAAAACCCTCTATGCCGTCCAGCCCCTCCTCGAATTCGGGAAATACCTCTATCTCCGACGGAATGCACTTCGGCATTTCCCTTATCCCGTCAGGGGTGGAGGCTGTGTGCACCCTGCCTATCACAGTGATTTCATGCGATTCAAGTGCAGGCATGGATGGTGCATATCGTCTTTCGACGGATTAATCCTCCTCCGCCGGCGGACAGTATCAGCGGTGTGAATGCGGGAGGAGGGATTCGAACCCACGGACCCCTGCGGGACAGAATTTCTCAATCGTATCTTAAGTCCTGCGCTGTTGGCCGAGCTTAGCTACTCCCGCATGATCCGTCAGGATGACGGGGGGCATAATAAACTTCACCGGATGGGATCGTTTAATTTATGGCATGCGGGATAGTTGTGGTCAAAGGATGATGGTAGAATGGTGAAGGAGTTCGGCATATTCATAGACGGCAAATGGAACGACGCGTCGGGAAAGGAGTTTTTTGAAACGGTCAACCCCGCCACCGGGGAGGTGCTTGCAAGATTCGCGCGCGGGAATGCTGCAGATGTGGACAGGGCTGTCGCTTCAGCAGTCAGGGGATACAGGGTCTGGAAGGAGATGCCGGCCCCCATGAGGGGGGAAGTGCTGCTCAGGGCCGCTCTCGCCCTCGAAAGAGGTAAGGAGGAGCTCGCATCCCTCGTCACCCGGGAGATGGGAAAGATACTCAGCGAAGGGAGGGGGGAGGTGCAGGAGGCAATCGACTTCTTCAAGTACATGGCAGGCGAGGGCAGGAGGATGTTTGGCGAAACCACCCCGTCCGAGCTGCCGGACAAGTTCAACCTGACCGTCAGGCTGCCAAAGGGCCCGGTAGGAATGATAACGCCCTGGAACTTCCCAGTATCCATACCGTCGTGGAAGATGGGGGCGGCGCTGATTTCAGGGTGTTCAGTGGTGCTGAAGCCAGCCACCGACACGCCATACTGCGCTGCAAGATTTGTGGAAATGATCAGCGAGGCCGGCTTCCCTCCAGGCGTGATCAACCTTGTTCCTGGAACAGGTGCAGAGGTGGGCAGTCCTCTGATAAACCATCCCTCGATAAGGGCAATCTCGTTTACGGGCGGAGTTGCGACAGGGAGGGAGGTGTATACCGCCGGGGCAAGAAGGCTCATACAGGTCCATCTCGAGCTCGGAGGCAAGAACCCTGTCATAGTGATGGACGATGCAAACCTTGACCTTGCTGTCGAGGGTGTGCTGTTCGGTGCATTCGGCACCTCGGGACAGCGGTGCACTGCCACAAGCAGGCTGATAGTACACGAAAGTGTCTTCGGGAAGATCACGGAGATGCTTGCGGCCAGGGTGGAGAAGCTGCGCGTTGGCAACCCCTCGGATGAGTCGGTCGACATGGGCCCGGTGATAAACAGGAAGGCGAAGGAATCCATAATGGGCTACATCGACATAGGACGAAAGGAGGACGGCCACGTCATCGCCGGAGGCGGCTCCCTGGAGGACGGGGAATACGCCCGGGGCAACTACATCCAGCCCACAATGATTGAGACCAGACACGGCTCGAGGATAAGCACAGAGGAGATATTCGGGCCAGTGCTGTCGGTGATAAAGGTGAAGGATTACGCGGAGGCTGTTTCAGTTGCCAACGGCGTCCAGTACGGTCTGAGCTCCGCGATATACACCATGGACGTGAACAGGGCATTCCAGGCAATAAGGCAGCTTGAGAGCGGCATCACATACATCAACGCGCCTACAATAGGAGCTGAGATACACCTCCCGTTCGGTGGCGTCAAGAACACGGGCACGGGCGGCAGGGAGGCGGGCTCCTCCGCGATAGAGGAGTTTACAGAGCTGAAGAGCGTATTCATCGATTACAGCGACAGGCTGCAGAAGGCCCAGATAGACACAGAGAGCAGGCTGAAGGAGACGATGAGCGAGAGCGGGGGAGCGTAGTCAGGCCTTTCCACGCGATTCCCCGGCGGATGTGGCCCCGGCGAATATGTGCGCTAGGCGCAGTGGTTCGGGGTAGTTGCCCCTGACGATGGATGCCAGGAGCAGCTCCGCCTCCTCGTCCTCTGTCAGGCCCACGCCCCTTGAGTAGACTGCCAGCCCGGGCCTGCCTATGCGCCTGGGGGCGTACCGCCTCACCAGCTCAAGCCTCTCCTCCCAGTCGCTGAAGTGCTTCCTGAGCGCACGTTCCATGGCCCCGATGTCGGGTGGCCTCCTTGTCACGCTTATCACGGGAAGCCCTGTCGATGAGCTTATCCAGTCCAGGTCGTAGATATTGAATCCGCCCGCGGCAATTCCGTCCAGCAATATCACTCTCACCTGCTCCCTGAGCCTTGAGTTGGAGATGGCGCGGATCACGCTGCTTCCGGCGTCCCTGCCGTCGATCTCGCAGTCTGTCAGCATTGCCCCCTCGACGTAGGAAGGGAGGCGCACGATCACGCCTGCCAGGACAACCCTCCCCTTCCTGAATGAGAATTTGCCGTCGTCGAATGCTGCCGCCCGCGGCTGCTTCTTCAATTCACATCAGCGCCAGATCGCCCGTGACCGGGTCGATGTCGACGTCGGCTGCCGGGCCTATGCCGAGGCATGTCACCGTTCCAGCAGGCACTTCTGTCAGGCCGGCGTCGGCAACAAGGCTGCTCGTCAGCCCCCTTGCCCTAGCCGCATCCCTGAGGAAGTAGAGTTCCTCAAGACTCTTCACCTTGACAACAACCTTCTTCTGGCCCTCCCCGTACCATGCGTCAAAGACGCGCTTCTCCCTCTCCTTCGAGAGGAGGGAGCAGCTGACAGCCGCATGTGCAACCTGGACCGCCAGCTTGCCGGCTGAAAGCCTGAGATCTGTCCTGACTACCACGACCAGCTTGTAGTTGAATCTGTCATCATGCCTCATGGTGAACCGCCGCCTCCCACGGGCGGATCGCGAGCGCTCTCCCGGCTCAGGCGTCCGCTGAGCGCCGCATAGGCGAGGAAGGCGCAGGTGAGTAGTGCAAGAGCAGCCGGCACCGCGTAAAACTGGAATGGGGTGTGTGAGGCTCCCGAAGCTATGATCGCCGCCAGCACCGCCATGATGGTGATGCTCGTGCTCAGGCCCAGTGAGGCGGTGATGAAGTGCAGGCTGTCCCTCCTGTATGCGCTGCCCTTCCCGGAGAAGGCGAAGATTGCAGCCATCCCCGGGAGGAAAAAGAAGAGAGCTGCGAATGCAGTGAGCAGGATCGGTGTTAATTCTGACATTCCTGCAAAGAATATGTTCCGGTTATAATAATTAACAGCCGCAACTGACCCCCGCCGCATATTCACTTCTTCTGGCTGATGATGTCCATGAAAGTGACGTCCGACCCCTTCCCCTCCGCCGCCTTCTTGACCTCCTGGTCAAACCACTTCTCGAACTGGGTGAATGTGAATCCTTCCGAAACAGCGCGGGCTGGCGATATGAGGGCATCGGCAGGGGTGTAGTAGAAAGGATACTTTGAAGCAGATTCGGCCAGCTCGACATGCACGTTCCTGCCTACAACTGCAGCCATCCTTTCAGCAATCTCCACCGCAGTCACAGCCTTGACGGAGGCTCCATTGTACGCACCGGTCTTCCCGGTGGCGCCAAGCCAGTGGAGAAACCTTCCTGCATCGTCCACCCAGATGAAATTGCGCCTTCCCCCGCCGGGGGGTATGACGACCTTCACACCTGACATGATGCTTCCCACGCAATCCTGGAATCTGAGGGTGGTGTCGTCATGCCCTATCACCACAGGGAACCTGGCGGCAGCCACCGGGAACGGTGCATTCTGGAACAGGTATGCCTCAGCATTCCTCTTCCCCTCTGCATAACCCACTTCGTTCATGCCTCCCGCTCCAGGCACATGGGAGGTTGGATCGAATTCCTCTTCGGTGAACTCGCCCACATGGACAGGCGTCCCCGTGTCGCGGTAGACTGCGCCGCTCGAAACAATGATGCACCGCCCGATCCTTCCCGAGAAGTTGTCCACGATGAGCCTTGCGTCAACAGCATCGAAGCAGAGCTGGTCGAACAGTATGTCGAAATACCCCAGATCTGCCACTGCCGAGGTGAATGACTTCCTGTCGAACACATCCGCCATGACCATGCTGACGTCGTCTCCGAAAGGGCTTGGCCTCCTTCCTGATGTCAGGAGAGTCACCTCGTCGCCCTCCCTGAGCAGGTGCGACACCAGCCTCATGCCCATGAAACCTGTTCCTCCAACCACCAGTGCTTTCATGTCAATTCCCTACGCACTTATCGCTTAATTCACTTGCCATGGCTGACCGTTTAATATAAATCTGCGCACTCCTGCTGGATATCGTCCATGAAAGGTGATTTTGAGCTTCTGGAACGCGACGGGCTTGCCCGCATTTGCAGGCTTGAAACAGGGCACGGTGTGGTTGAGACGCCTGCGCTGCTTCCGGTGATAAACCCGAACAGGAAGCTCCTCGGCGCAACCGAAATGCGAAGGCTGTTCGGGACACAGATGGTCATAACAAATTCATACATAATATCAAGGACTGAGGGGCTCAGGGAAAGGGCCGTCAGGGAGGGGGTGCACGGCATACTGGGTTACGACGGCCCGGTGATGACCGACAGCGGAACGTTCCAGACACATGTGTACTCCGACGTGTCTGTCGACCCAGCAGGTATTGTCGCATTCCAGAAGAGCATAGGAAGCGATGTCGCGACAGTGTTCGACGTATTCTCCGAGCCTGACTTCACCAGGGAGAAGGCGGCCGAGGCCGTAGCCACGACCAGCGCCAGGGCCGCGAAGGCTGCGTCTGCGGGAGGAGGCGGAAGCCTCATTGCCGCAACGGTGCAGGGCGGCATCTACCCCGACCTTCGCGAACAGGCTGCCAGGGAGATTAGCTCGACCGGTGCCGACTACTTCTCTATCGGCGGCGTCGTCCCTCTGATGGAAGGGCACAGGTTCGGCGAGCTTGCGGATGTCATTGTGGCTTCAAAGAAGGGGCTTGCCCCCGGCAGGCCGGTGCACCTGTTTGGGGCAGGTCACCCGCAGATGCTGCCTCTGGCCGTGCTGCTGGGATGCGACATTTTCGATTCAGCCTCCTACGTCAAGTACGCCTACGACGGGAGGATGATGTTTCCCGAGGGGAGTTTCAACCTCGCGGAAATAAGGCACAGCTGGTGCACCTGCCCCGTCTGCACGTCCGCAACGGCAGATGAGCTCAGGGGAATGGAAGCGGATGAGCGAGTGCTGAACCTTGCGAAGCACAATCTCTACACACTCTCGTCGGAAATTGCGAGGATCAGGCAGGCGATACACGATGGAAGCCTCTGGAATCTTGTCGAGTCAAGGGCCAGGGGAGACCCCCAGCTGTTTGACGCGTTTGCAAGGGTGCTCTCCCACAGGCGGTATCTGGAAAGGTTCGAGCCGCTGTCCAGAAAGTCGGGCATAGGCTTCGTGGACTCGCTTACAGCTTCAAGGCCGGATGCATCAAGATTCGCCGAAAGGGCGGGCGCCGTGAGACCCGGTTCCGGAGACAAGGTGGCCATCATAACAGGCGAGAGACAGTACTTCACGCATTTCGATTCGACCTCCCGCGCGCCCGATGAGGATGCTGCTTCCCTGACTCCGCTTGGCATCTTCCCACTTGCTCTCACCGAAACCTACCCCCTCTCCCAGTCTTCGTACTCCGCATCGGTCCGCGCTGCTGAAAAACCGGGAGAGTATGCTGCAAGGTTCGGCTACTCTGCTGTGAGAACGGTGGAGGGGAAGTGGAGGAGGAACGGGAGGCAGCAGGCGAGGGAGAGCAGCGCGGATCAGGCCAGGGCGGTGTGCGAGTACCAGTTCGGTCCCGGCGCAGCGCGTGCGCTCCTTGCCGGAAGGATGGAATATGCGCGCTCGCGGAACACAGGGAAGCTCAGGGGCATATCCTCGGAAGGAAGGCAGATACTCTTCTTCAGGACGGAGGACGGCCTTTTCTCGCTCAAGTTCCATGGCGGCGAGATACTGCACGGCGCACTGCCCCCTCCTGCAATGAGGGTTGTGTGCCTCCCGGACGCAGTGCCGTTCGTCTCGTCCGGCAGGAGCCTCTTTACACGATTCGTCGCGGAGGCGGACGACGGAATACTCCCCGGTAATGAATGCATTGTAGTTGACGGGAACGACACGCTCCTTGCAGTGGGAAGGGCGCTTCTGAGGAGGGAGGAAATGCTCTCGTTCGGAAAGGGCGTCGCGGTGGATATCAGGGAGGGGAGGAACTCCTCACTGTCCTCTCAGCAACCTGAAGGCATGAAATGAAGTCGTCAACCGTCCTCAGCAGGCCGGGAAGAGTGGCCGATTCTGCCTGGGCGGTCACCACCTCCCCCCTGACCTCAGAGCTGATGTAGACGCCGTTGTCCATCTCCACCGCCGAGTGTATAGCCCCGGCCTGAGGGCCGAGCTCCAGGCGCAGTTCCACGCGGTAATTCATGCTAAAGCCTCAGTCCGAATGCTGTTGTGAATTCTTCAACCCTCCTGAACTCCTGGAGGAAGTAGCGCCCCCTGTCTGTTATGGTATAGTATGTCCTGTCACCCTCGCTGTTCCTCTCTACCAGGCCGTTCTCCTCCAGCATCGACAGGTACTTCGTCATCCTGTCATACGAGAGGTTCGCCTTGTAGAGCACATGTGTGGGCCTTGTCTCCTTCTCCTCGGCGACAGCCCTCAGGATGTCGGCGAAGATCCGCGCCTTGGACCTGTATGAGGTCTCAGGCACTGCCTGCCGTCCCCCGTATTTCGGATTTTCCAGCATGCCTTCCGATGGCCATGAACAGGAGCGCGAACGAAATCATCTGCGTTACCGAGTAGTAGATTGTGCCCGCGGCAAGTAAGCGCGGAGCGAACAGGAGCAGGGCGGTCACCAGGTGCACCATGAACAGTACCATGAAGCTCGCCAGTACAAGCGCGGTGGAAGAGGTCGGAGTCCTGCGGTAGACGGACCAGACGCTGACGACCACGACAAGGAGCAGCAGCACAATGAACAGTTCGAATGTGAAGGAGAGCACCGCGAGCGCCGTGGCAGGCAGTATCTCCTCCGCCTTCGGCTTCACCACGTAGGCAAGCATGACGAGCATGTAGGCGAGCACCTGAATGAAGTAGATGGCAAAGTAGCGTCCCAGTACCCTGTCAGGCGGAAAGGTCCTCGAGGCCTGTCCGAGAGAACCCAGGGCCGAGAATAGGAAGTATATGCAGAGCAGGAGGAAACCTGACGCAAGAAGGAGCAGGTTGAGGTTTTTCGCAACCGAGTATCCCCTGAATGCCCTGTAAGATACCATCGCCGCCACCATGAGAGTCACTGCGGAAAGAACCGCCTGCAGAACGTCGAAAGAGTCTAACATGTTACCAGCTGCATGAAACCAGCGGGATCCTATCCCTTTTTACGTACGATTCGTACAGACCGCACATTCCTTTTCGATATATTAAAGGTGGTCAATCGGTGGTGCAGGTGGACAGAAATGGAAACACCACAGAAGAGCAACAAGTCGGGCAGGAAGAAGCTGCTTGCGATATCCCTGATCGCACTGCTTGCGATCGGCGGCATCGCAGCTGTCAGCATGGTTGAAGCGGCTGCACCGGGCGCGTCTCCGTCTGTGACTCAGGGGCAGATCAACGGAGAATATCTCGAGGTTGTCGTATGGGCCCAGGTCAACGGGCACAGGATCGCGGTGCAGGATGCGAACGTCACAGTGTACAGCATTTCGCACACGACGGATGCCGGCGGAAACATAACAATAACGCTGACACCGGTGGCGAAAGCAGTTACGGGCTCCAACGGCGCAGCGTACTTCAACCTTCAGAACGGAAACTACGTGATAATAGCGGGGCATGACGGTGCGCACGGCGTCGCGCTTCTGCACCTCCGCTTCTACACGACAAAGTTCGTGCAGCTGAAGGCGGCTCCGGCGCATGCCTGAATCCGGGGGGAATCCCCGGCAAACCATTTAGAGGGATATGGGCTCAGTAGTAAAGGACCTGGTAGTCCATGTCCCTGACAGTCCTGTCGGCAATAGCCTGTATGTCCACGTTCAGAACAGATTTCAGGAGATAACGCATCCTGAGTCTTTCCTTTTCAGTCAACTTGCCACTCTTCGGATAACAACGACGCGCCGCTTATAAAAAGTGATCAGTCGTATTATCCACGGTGCGGATCGGTACGCTGGCCGCCTACCTTCTTCTTCCGCCCTGGCGGTCTGGCCCCCTTGACCTGTAATCCCCGCCCTCGGGTTGTGCCGGTTCGGCGAGTGAACGGAGTGTCCCCATCCAGTAGGCCTTTGCATTCTCCTTGGTGACCTGAGCCTTCTTCTGTATGAGCGCCATGGTCATCTTCTGCCTGAACTGCAGCGCCTTTGACTCGTTCTTCCCGGAGGGGGTTTCGCCCTCCCAAAGCCTCTCGAACTGGGTTTCCTTCTCAGACGGCAAATCCAACACCCTTGCTTTCCGCATGAGAGCAGCATGCTCCCTTAAATGTTTGCATTGCAGACTGAGGGGGGAGCGAGGGGAAAGGATAAGTTGCGGTAATGTTTGACTTCGTGGGATGGACATGGCGGACGATGGATCTGCTCGCGGAGGGAGGAGGCACACTCTTGGGGGTGTGGCGCTCATGGTGCTTGTCGTTGCTGCGCTGCTCTACGCCTTCAACCTGATTCTCAATGATTTCATACTGAAGCAGTACTCGACTCAGCTTGTCAGCTACCAGTCCACCATAGTCGCCGTCGTGGTGCTTGCAGCAGGATATGCACTCATCACCCTGCTTGGACGGGTGATAATGGATGTGCTGGTGCCGAGGATAGGCATGGCCAAGGCAGTGCCGATAAAATACTCGTTTACGCTGATTGCCTACCTGGTCCTGGCCTTCGCTGTCTTCGGAACACTCCACCTTGACCTCCAGGGACTCATCGTCGGAAGCGCCTTCACGGCCATTGTGCTCGGGCTCGCATCGCAGACGGTGCTGGCCAACTTCTTCGCCGGGCTTGTCCTTGTGCTCGCAAGGCCCGTGTCTGCAGGGGAGCGCATCACATTCTCAACGTGGCAGTTCGGCGTGCTTGCCCCTTCCTACCCGCCCAAGTTCTATTCCAGCGACTTCCTTGTCAGCGGCTTCACAGGCACGGTCGACTACGTCGGCTTCCTCTACGTGGACATGGTTATGGACGATGGAAGGCTGATCAAGGTTCCAGCCGGCATATTCATCCAGGCGCTCATACTCGTAAATTCGAGAAGAGGGAGGATGAAGGTCAGGGCCAAGTACGAGGTTGACAGGAGTCTGGACCCGGCCGTCGTGATAGATGCTGTCGTCAGGGATATAGCCAGGCTGAAGGAAGTCATGCCCGGGACCGAGCCCGTGGTGCTCGTCTCCGAAACAACGGCCTCCGGTTATGTGATAAGCATAGACATCCAGTCCGAGTCGCAGTACGAGGAGCCTGTGCGCAGCGAGATGCTGCGCACCGTGATGAAGACTGTGACAGCACTGAAGTCGGCACAGAGCGGCAGGCAGTGAGCGCAGAACAATCCTTAACTAACATACGGGGATTGATGGGCCGGATGCAACAGATGACACCCCTTAGGGAGGGAGACATCGCGCCCGGTTTCAGCCTGCCGAGATCCAGGGACAGCTTTGTTTCACTCGACGAGCTGACGGCCGGCGGCACCGTTGTACTGGCTTTCTACCCCGGGGACTTCTCGTCGGTCTGCACCAACGAGCTCTGCATGTTCAGGGACGGCTTGAGCGAATTCGGCCAGCTTGATGCCCGGGTCGTTGGGATTAGCGGCGACAGCCACTTCACCCACGAGGCATTCAGGAAGGCCAACAGGATAACATTTGACCTCCTCTCCGACTACGACCACAGCGTGGCGAGGCTGTACGGGGTGGCATACGACGACTTCCTCGGCCTGAAGGGTGCGGCAAAGAGATCGGTGTTCATTGTGGACAGGGAAAGGAGGATCAGGTATGTCTGGTCCACCGAGTCTGCAGCGAACCTGCCGGACCTCGACGAAATCAGGAGGAGGCTTTACGCCATGCGTGGCGGGGCTGAGTGACTGTTTGCGCATCTGCTGACCAAACGCTATGTACTTCCTGAATTTTTTTATACCGGCGGATAAAATGGACGGGATGCTCGTCTCGGTGGTGTTCCATCACCACCAGCCATGGTATATCGACAGGGACGGATGCTTCCAGTTCAGCTCGCTTTTCGACAATGCCCGCAACTACAAGAGGCATCTCGACACCATAACGAGTAATGTGCACTACAGAGCCAATTACAACCTGAGCCCGACGCTCCTCAGGCATTGGCAGGTCGCAGCCCCACGCGGGTATTCCGTTGGGCCCGGGATTGAGAATGTGGATGTGGATGAGCAGGCGGAAAACAGCTCCCGCCTGCTCAGGGGATACAGGGAGACAACGGCTGCAACATCGGGATAATTTCCCAGCTTCACTATCATCGCATAATGCCCCTTCTAGCCAGGCATGGTCTTGCTGACGACCTGGCCCGGCAGCTGAAGGCAGGGATGGAGGAGACAGCTGGCTACGGCGGAAGGAATGTGGCTGAATTGTGGTCCCCCGAGTACGCATTCTCGTCCGATGCAGCCGCCGCGGCCGGAAAGGCCTGGTTCAGTTACACCGTCCTTGACGGAAGTGCGCTCTCCGCGGGGGAGGGCGGAGGCATGCCATTCAAGCTTCGGGGAGGGCCGCTCCTGTTATTCAGGGACAATTGGATTTCAAATGCATTTTCACTCTCCCCGCCCATGGAGAAGCCCGGGTCATGGAAAGGGAGATGCTGTCAATGCTGGCGGACAGGAGGGGGCTCCGCTGCGTGGTTATCGCGCCTGACGGCGAAAACTGGATGAACGGTGCGGACCACCTATCGGCACTCTGCCGCCCGCTCGCTGGAAGCTCGGGGCTGAGGACCGCCACGCTCGGCGAAGCCTCCCGCGTGGTTTAGAGCGGGCGGCTGGGCACATATGCGAGACGAGCTGGGCGCATGACCATTCGTTCCCAACCTGGGAGGGGAGCGAGGCGAAGAACAGTATGTGGAGGCTGACTGACCGTGCAAGGGATGCCATTGCCTCGCCGGGACCGGGTGCGGATGTAGAAAGGGCGCGCGGCTACCTGCGCATAGCCGAAAGGAGCGACCGCACCTGCTTGGATTTTGACAGACCCGGCAGGCTTACGCAGTTCGGCATGGGGTTTGCGGCTGCCGCAGGGGAAGCCGCTTTCGGGCTGTGCCTCAGCGGCTGAAAAAATCCCCGGCCACTATGTAGATCTCGGAGCTCTGCTTCCGGCTGGCCTCGGGCTTCGAAACCCTCACGCTCCCGAAGGAGCGCTTCATATCCTCCAGCAGTTCGTGCGTCAGCTCGCCGTCGAAGAGCTTGACGGCCATGCTGCCCCCTTCCTTCAGGAGCAGCCGGGCAAGAGCGAGGGCGGTCCTGACAAGGTCAACGGATCTGGCATGGTCGAGAGAGTAGTTGCCGCTTATGTCGGGTGACATGTCTGAGAGCAGCACATCCACCTTCCCTCCAGCCGCATCCAGCAACTTCGCAGCTGTTGCGGGCGAGGTCACATCCCCCTTCAGGAGTGTAACGCCCTCTACCGGTCTTATGGTCGCCAGGTCTATGCCAAGCACCCTTCCCCCGGGTCCTGCGATCTCCTGTTCAACCTGCAGCCAACCGCCCGGGGCTGCACCGAGATCAACACATCTCATGCCCGCGAACAGTATGCCGAATTTCTCCTGGAGCTGGAGGAGCTTGTATGCGGCCCTGCTCCTGTAGTGTTCGCGCTTTGCCTTGACATAGTACCTGTCGTTCTTCCTCTCCTTCATCCATCGTTTTGTCAAAATGTCCCGGGTACCGGACTGGATGCATGCAGAATAAAGCTGTCGGCCCGCTCAGCTTCTCTGCTCCGCTGCTGCAGGCGCAGGAGAGGAGAACCTGTGGATAAACAGCACCCTTGCAGTGTGCGCCATCACGAAGATGGAGGCGCCGGAAAGGGCTATGGCAAGCATTACCGAGGGGTTGAGCGGGGAGGCGCTGACAGCGCCGCTGTAGTAACCGGCTGCGTAACCTGCCGCCGCATACGATGCAGCAGCGGACGCGAGTGCTGCGAGGGCGAATAGCATCATGGGGTGCATCCTCTCCCCGGAGTATGAGAGCGTGGAACGGACGAGCAGTATGCATCCTGCTGACATCCCAGATGCGACCATCAGGGCATAGTTGCCAAGGAGCAGCTGCAGGAAGGGGACGGGAGGCAGCTTTGACACAGGCACGAATGAAACAGTGATTGAAAGGGCAAGAAGGGAGAGGCCGGCGGCAAAGCCGTTGAGCGTCTCGGATTCCCCCCTGTACAGGTCGCTGAGAATCCGGTGGGCATTTGCCATGGAATCAAAAAGCCAGTAGGAAAATATTTCAAGCTTCCCGGTTGAATATCGCTTTGAGGAAAATGCTGCAAACCGGCTTATAAGCGAAAGATGAAGGTAATATCTGTGCAATCAATCTTGAATTTCAGGAGTGCCCGGAGCTGAATAGATGAAGAGGGTGATTTTCGCCGACATCGGGGGTGTCTGCTGTGACAACCCCTACAGGGTGATGGCTGCAGCGCTGAAGAAGAGGTTCGGTGTGCCGGAGAAGCGCTCGCTCTCCGTGCTGACAGAGGAGGCGGTGGACCTGGATCTCGGAAGGAATGACTTCAGGCGCTTCCATGCCAATGTCATCGCATCCCTGCAGATCCCCCTCTCATTCGGTGATTTCGAGTCCATGCACGAGACAAGCCTGATGCTCAGGGAGGATGTCTGCTCCCTCCTCTCAGATGTGAGGAGGAGGAACGGAATCCGCATCATAGCCCTGAGCAACATGCCGGAATACACCTGGAACATCATTTCAGGCAGGAGGGGGATGGACGCACTCTTCGACGATGCGGTCCTCTCGTACGCCTATTCGGTCGCCAAGCCCGACCCGGCCTTCTTTGACATAGCGCTGAAGAGGGCGGGCGTGCCAGCCAGTGACACACTTTTCGTGGATGACAGGAGGGATAACGTCAGGGCGGCAGGCGAGAGGGGGATACAGTCGATTCTGTTCACCTCGGCCGACAGACTAAGGAAGGAATTCTCGATGAACGGTCTCATACCCTACCCGTGAGCTGTGAAAGGGTTTATTGACAGGAGTTGATAACAGTCCGATGAGCGGCATCACCTACAGGGATTCCGGTGTTGACATTGACCTCAAGTCGAGATTCATAGAGCTGCTTGTGTCCGAGCTGAAATACAGGAGGAGGGGCGGAAAATCACCCGTCGGCTCCGGCCACTTTACGTCCGCGGTGCCGTTCGGAAACATGTACCTGACCCTGGGAACGGACGGCGTTGGATCTAAGCTGCAGCTTGCAAGGGAAATGGGAATATGGGATACAGTCGGCATCGACTGCGTGGCGATGAACGCCAATGATACCATATGCGTCGGGGCAGAGCCTCTGGCCCTCGTTGACTACATCGCGCTCCCGGCACCCGATACTTCCATCGCATCCAGCATAGGCAGGGGGCTCAATGCGGGAGCTTCGGCGGCGGGGGCAGAGATCGTCGGGGGGGAGGTTGCGGTGCTGGTGGACATGGTGAAGGAGATTGACATTTCCGCCAGCTGCCTCGGCGCTGTTGACAGGAAGAGCCTTGTCACAGGCAGGGGCATCATGCCGGGAGATGAAATCATAGGGGTTGCGAGCAGCGGCCTGCATTCTAACGGATTCACACTGGTAAGGAAGCTGCTCAGGGAGACAGGCACATCGACAGGGGAGAGGTTCGGCGGGACGACACTTGGCAGGGAGCTGCTCAGACCCACGCAGATCTATGTCAGGCCTGTGCTGAAGGCGCTGAAGAGGCACAGGATACGCGGCATGGCAAACATAACCGGAGGAGGCTTCAGGAACATACTCAGGCTCAAGAGGGGTGTTAGGTTCTCTATCGACTCTCTGCCGACAGTTCCAAAGATCTTCGGCTTCCTCTCAGACCTCGGGGGAGTGGAGAGCGCCGAGATGTTCCAGACGTTCAATATGGGGACTGGTTTCATAATGGTGGCAGCCAGGGGGGATGGGGATGATGCAGCCAGGACGCTCGAAGACAGCGGTCTCAGGGCAGGTGTCATCGGCCATGTGGAAAAGGGGGATGGAGTGGTGCTGACGCAGTACGGCGTTGAGTATGACAGGTACTGAATCGAAGCCAGGGGGCATCGGGGCGGACCTGCTGGTCGCAGGGAGGATTATGACTGGCACCAGGGAGGTTGGTGCTGTCGTTGCAGGCGGGGGTAAGATACTCTTTGCGGGAGACGCCGGTGAGGCCGAGAAGAGGTTCAGCTGCCCGCGCAGGGTGGAATACAGCGGCGGGCCTGTAATCCCCGGGCTGATAGATGCGCACATGCACCTCTCCGCCACCGGGCTTGGCATCATCTCACATGACCTGAGGGGGAGCGGCAGCATTTCGGAAATGGCAGGAAGGGGTGCGGCCATGGCTGCAGAGCATGGTTTCGCCGTTTCGTCCGGCTGGGACCAGGAGCTCTTCAAGGAGCGCAGATACCCTTCGGCAGCAGATCTTGACAGGGCGGAAGCGCACCGCCCTATGATACTCTACAGGTTCTGCACTCATGTGGCGGTGGTCAATTCCAGGGTGCTGGAAATGGCCGGCGTGGATGCAGGGACGCCGGATCCGCCCGGGGGCATGATTGGCAGGGATGATGCCGGGAATCCGGACGGACTCTTCTACGACAACGCCGTGAAGCTGCACATTGCGCCGCTTGAGGAGAAGCTGGTGCGGCCGCTGATCGGAAGCGCGGTGAAGGCGGCCGCCGACTATGCAGTGACGCGAGGACTCACAACTCTGACGGCCGTCAATGCCGACATTGACGAGATAAGGGCGGTGAAGGCACTTGAGAGGGAGGGACTGCTCAGGTGCAGGGTGAGATTCTTCCTGTCCAGGGAAGCATTCGAGTCAGGTGCGGGAAGGATGGAACGCGGGGAAAAAGGCGGGATGGTGCGCATATGCGGCATCAAGCTTTTTGCCGACGGGGCATTCGGTGCGCGGACCGCTCTCCTCTCCTCATCCTACAGCGACATGGATACACGCGGCCTTCGCCTGACGGAGGAGAAGGAAATGGAGGCGCTGATCAGGAAGGCGGCGGAGAGTGGCCTGCAGGCTGCAGTGCATGCGATTGGAGATGAAGGTGTGATGGCGGCCCTCAGGAGCGCAAGGGCGGCGGGACCCGGCGTTACGGGATTCAGGCTGGAGCACGCTGCTCTGACTCCCGGTCCTGTCAGGGAAATGCTCAGGGGCCAGAGACCTGTAATTGTTGTGCAGCCGCATTTCCTTGTCAGCGACTGGTGGCTGCCTGCAAGGCTCGGTGAAAGGTGCAGGGACTGCTACATGTTCCTCTCCATGCTTGAGGACGGCCTTGTGTTGGCCGGCTCCAGCGACGCGCCCGTCGAGCCCCTTGACCCGTGGACGGGCATAATTGCCGCCATGGACAGGGGAGGGCACGACGGGTCACCGATGGCAGGCCTGACCGGGGGAGAGGCAGTGGGACTTGACGATGCACTGAAAATGTACACCTCCGCTGCCGCGGCTGCAGACGGCGAGGAGGGTGTGCTTGGAATGCTCGAGCCTGGTGCGGCGGCAGACATGGTCTTCCTTGCAGGTACGCCCTCGACCGGAATGACAACCCCGCCCGGCGTGGCCGCCACCGTTGTAGGAGGGAAGCTTGTCTACTCCGTCGACGATGCGCTGTCGCGGGCCTTCAGCTGACGACCTTCCTGTATATCATCACGGGGCATGGAGCGTTCTTCATAAGGAACTCGAACGCACCGCCGGAATAGAATGGGAGGGCTGACCTGGATATGTTGGACGATATGAGGACCAGTGAGTACCTGTCCTTCGCCAGCTCGCCGAGTATCGCGTCTGCCACCTTGCTCCCGTAGTAGACCTTGGCAAACGTCCTGTACTCTCCAGCCCCCTGCTGGCCCTCGGCCCTCTTCCTCACCTTCTTGCCGTCCGGCATCCTGTACTGTATTATCGGCAGGCCGCCGAGCTCGTCCGAGAGCGTCTTCGCGAGGCTGAGAACCTCCCTCCCCTCGTCGTCGCCCTTTATCGCAACGAGCATCTTTCCCCCCGGCCTGCGATGCATGCCGAGCGTCAGCTTGTTGAGCATCAGGACGCTGCAGGTTGCGCTGCGCGCAAGGCTCCTTGTCTTGCTCCCGAACCTGAAGCTCCTCTTTCCCTCGTGTGGATTGATTACAAACATGAGAAGCCCTATGTCCCGGATGGATATCTCCTCCAGAATGCAGTTGACGATTGAGCGTGCATTCTTCACCTCGGGTGTCACAGTCACCTCGTGCCTGTAGCCCGCCTCCACCGCTGCTATCGATATCCTTGTGCTCTTCTTCCACTTGTCGATGACCTCAAGCGGGAAAGTGGTGTCGATTATGTTGAGAGTCACTATCTCCCCCCCGGCATAGAGGAGCCGCTTGGCGAGCGGAATGGTGAGCTCGGCCGTCTCCCTGGAGTCTGTCGGAACCAGTATCTTCTGGAACTTCAGCCTTCCGTCATGCCTGTCGGGCGGATCGCGAACCTGTGACTGCTCTGCAGTTTCCTTCATAGAACAGGTAACATTACAGTTTCATGATTATTCAACTTAACGCGGCAAATGCCACCCCCTGTCAGCTGATCGTCCCGTTGCCCACGAGTATGCCGTGGAGCGCTATGTCCAGCTGAACCACGTTAACATAGGTGCTTCCTATGAAGCCCAGGTAAGGGTATGTTGTGTACTTCTCCACCAGCTTCTCGAGCAGTGTGAGGTTGAGGTGGGAGTAGTAGGCGACACGCGGAAGCTGGAACCTGGCAAAGCCAAGTGAGATGTCGGGGTCAAAACCTGATCCTGAGGGTTCGACGCCATTCCCCGGCACGTATGTGCCGTTGGGAACATGACCGGTGCTGAGGAGGTAGAGCGTGTAGTTCCTTGTCTCATTGTAGAACTGCTGCGTCATTATGCCAATAGCCTCCCCGCCGGATCCGTTGCTGCTGTTGTAGTTCACCGATGAGACGCGCGGCCAGAAGTAGTAGGGGGCTGAAAAGTTCTCACCTATGAACTTTGACGCTATGACCGTCCCGTTCTGGCTGATCAGGCTTCCGTTGGCCTGGTATCCAAGTCCTATGCCGTGCGAGACAACGGCCACGAAGCCCGGGTAGGCGAAACCGAGCAGCGCGAAAAACACAATTGACATTACAGCGACTGCGCGCAGGTGCGGCACACGTTCCTCCCTGTCAGACATAGAACAACCCCAGAAACATTGCTATGAGCTTTATACCTATGAACGCGGAGAGGAGGCCGCCCAGGCCGTAGAGGAGCATGTTCCTCCTCAGCAGCGTGGGTGCATCGGTTGCCTGGAAGCGCACTCCCCTCATTGCAACCGGAATGAGCAGCGGTATGATTATTGCATTGAACACCAGAGTCGAGAGGACTGCAAGCGGCGCAGGGTAAATCTGCAGTATATTGAGGACGTCGAGGGACGGGAGGAGGGAGGAGAACATTGCCGGTATGATTGCAAAATACTTCGCTACGTCGTTCGTGATGCTGAAGGTGGTCAGCGCGCCGCGTGTGATCAGGAGCTGCTTGCCGAGTGCAACGACTTCGATGAGCTTGGTGGGATCGGAGTCGAGGTCCACCATGTTTGCAGCATCCTTGGCGACAGCCGTTCCCGAGTTCATTGCAAGACCCACATCCGCCTGTGCAAGGGCGGGAGCGTCATTCGAGCCGTCACCGGTCATGGCTATCAGGTGGTTCTTCGACTGCTCCCTTGCTATTATCTCCATCTTGTCCTTCGGGGTCGCCTCCGCCCTGAATTCGTCGACCCCCACCTTCTTGGCAATGCTCTGCGCGGTCAGGAAATTGTCACCCGTGACCATGATGGTCCTGATGCCCATGTTCTTCAGCTCGGCGATCCTCGCATCAATACCCGGTTTCACTATATCCTGCAGGACTATCAGCCCCTCTATCTCCCCGTTCTTTGTCAGGAGGAGAGGGGTTGAGCCTTCCATTGAGGCGTCATGAACCTTTCGCCTTATGTCCTCAGGCACTGATGTGCCTGCGCGCTCCATCGCCTCGACGGAGCCCTTCCTCACACTCGTCCCGTCGGGCATGTCCGAGCCGCTCATCCTGGTTTCTGCAGTGAACTTCACAGGCTTAAGCTCGGAAATGACCTGCTTGTCGAGCCTGGCGCCCCTGGCATATGCCAGCCGCATTGTCGACACACCCTCTGGTGTGGTATCGAGTGCTGAGGAGATGTATGCAGTCAGGAGCACCTCCTTCTCATCCTTGCCCCTGGCAGGAATGATCCTGGTGGCAACCCTGTTGCCCATCGTTATTGTCCCGGTCTTGTCAAGCAGTAGGACATCGAGGTCACCGGCGGTCTCCACCGCCTTCCCGCTCTTTGCAATGACATTGTATCTGACAACGCGGTTTACACCTGCAATCCTGATCGAGGGGAGGAGTGCACCTATGGTAGTCGGCAGGAGGCATATGAGCAGGGCGACGAGCGCACCTATGTCAACTGCAAACCTGAAGAAACCGGATATTGGAATGAGCGTCGTGATCACCACTATAAGCACGATGCTCAGTGTGATCAGAAGCTGTGTGAGAGCGATTTCATTCTGCGTCTTCTGCCTGTTGGCGCCTTCCACCAGGTTGATCATCTGGTCAAGGAAGGTGGCGCCTGGATCATTGCTGACGCGGGCCTTCGCCTCGCCCGAGAGTATGATTGTCCCGCCGAGTACAGAGTCCTTGTCCCCGCCCGTCTCCTTCACCTGCGGTTCAGATTCGCCTGTCATCATGGATTCGTTTACGACGACCGCCCCCTCGACGACCTGGCTGTCGATGGGGACTGTGTCCCCCTCCTTCAGCAGGATGAGGTCACCCTTCCGCAGCTCGCTGCTCATGACGGTGCGCGCAGCCCCTTCCGAATCAATCCTCCTTGCCTCAGTCTCCGAACGGAGGCCCTTGAGCGATTCGGCGTTGGCCTTTCCCTGGGCGTCAGCAAGCGCCTCTGAGAAATTGGCGAACCACAGTGTAAGGAGGAGGATGACTGTTATTTCAAGGTAGAAGTCGAAGTTGTAGCCTCCAAGCATGCCCCCGAAGAGCCATGGAAGAAGTGTGACAAGTCCCATGAGCACGGTGCTCAGGTATACTACGAACATCACCGGATTGCGCGCAGCCCTGGTGGGCAGGAATCCTGTGAACGACCCTATGACCGCGATGCGCCTGTACCTCCTTGCCTGCTTCTTTGCCTCGCTGAGCATCCTATCCCCCCAGGTAGCCGGCAAGCGGCCCCAGCGCAAGAACGGGAAGGAAGAGAAGGGCGCTCAGCACTATTATGAACAGGAAGAGGAAGACGGCGAATATGGGGTCATCCATGACCGCAAGTGACTTCGTCTGGGTGAGCGGCTTTGTCGAAGACATGACGCCCGCGATTGCAAGTGCAAGGGTTATTGGCGCGAATCTGCCTGTCAGCATCACGATGGACTCCATGGCAAGAAAGAAGCTTGTGTTCTGCTGCGTGAGCAGGTAGCCGAAGGATGAGCCGTTGTTGGCAGCCGCACTTGTGAACTCATAGAGGAGGGCCGTGAAAGCCTCGTTGGGCGGCAGCGAGGAGAGGGATGCAAAACCGGACATGACGGAGATGGCGACGGGAGCCAATATTATTATTGGATGTATCATTATGAAAATAACTGAATACTTCATTACACCGGTCGATATCTTCTTGCCCAGGAACTCGGGGGTCCTGCCGACCATGAGACCCGAGATGAAGACTGCAAGTACGACGTAGACAAGAAGGTTCATCAGCCCTGTGCCGGCGCCCCCGGGAGAGCCCTGGACCTCCATTCCAAACATGGCGCTGGCAACCGAAAGAGGGCTCATCTGGTTCAGAGCCACCATCGGCGCCCCTGTCTGGGTGTAGGTGTTGAGTATCAGGCTGAATGTGGACTCTGCCACCGAAAAGCGGCTCTCCTTCCCTGCCCAGTTTCCTGCCACCTGGTTTATAGGCAGGCCGTGCAGCAGGGCGTTGGGGCCTGATTCGGCAAAGAGGGCAATTGCGAGCCCGACGAGGAAGAGGCCCATCGTGACGGTGACGAGCATTCGCGCCTGCCTTGGATTCCTCACCATGTGGCCGTAGGAGAAGATTAGCCCGAAGGGGATGGATGCCTCCGTTATGAGCTGGAGGTAGGCACTGAGGGCGGTCGGGTTCTCAAACGGGTAGGCGGAATCGGCACCGTAGAAGCCACCGCCGTTGGTTCCCAGGAATTTTATCGCCTCAAGGCTGGCCACGGGTCCCCTGAATATGGTCTGCGCCCCCATGTTGATGGTGTGCGCGACAACTGCCCCCTGATATGTCTGCGGTATTCCAAGGTAGACGAATATCAGCGCCTCGACGATGCTTATCGGTAGCAGCACCCTTGTGATGGTTATTGTGAAATCCCTGTAGAAGTTCCCGAGCGTGCCGTTCTGGTTCACTATCCCCCTTATCATGGCCACTGCAACAACTATGCCCGCGGCTGCGGATGTGAACATGAGGAATGTGATGGCACCCATCTGTGAGAAGTAGCTGAGCTGCAGCTCGCCCGTGTAGTGCTGCAGGTTAGTGTTTGTCAGAAAGGACGCGGCTGTGGCAAAATCCAGTAGAGGGGGTAGGGAGCCCACGTGGTCCGGATTGAGTGGAAGGGACTGCTGGAAAAAGAGAACAAGAAAGGCGATGATGCCAAGCGCCGCATTTGTCAGGAGGAACGCCTTCAGATATTCCTTCCAGTCCATCTCGTGCCTCGGGTTTATGCCCATGAGCCTGTAGAGGCCGTTTTCGAGAGGGCCGAAATACCTGTCCAGGAACGATCTCTTCCCAAGGTAGATGCGTCCCATGTATATGCCAAGATAATAGGACACCACAAGTATTACAACGACCAGGAATGCCATTTGAGCGAATTCGATGAACTCCATCGCTTGCGTTGCTCCCTAGAACTGCTCTATGCGCAGTAAGGCGTAAGTGAGGTAACCGAGCATGGCTGCTACGAAGACAGCCACCACGATGTAACCGGCGGGCAGCATCTCTATCCTCGCGCGCCGAATGAGTCGGAGCCCCCTAATAAACGTATGCGAAGCCTGCACAGTCGGCTCTTACCCGCATTTCACTTCGGCATAGTTTAACACCTGCAGTTGCCTACCTGCCAGCGGATGTTATGCGGGCAGAACTTGGCAAAGGCGACATGAGACCTGTTTCTGAGGTACGCGCGGTCATAGGCAGTATGTACCTCAAGGACAGACACCAGTTGGGTGTGGCCCTCCTGAGCAACGGCGGGGTTGTGTAAACTGCAGTGCATGTCGAGGCAAACGTGGCAAGGATAGCGCTCTGCGCCGAGGCGGTGGCCATAGGGGAGATGGGGAGCAGGAGCAGGGACATGGTAGACACAATCGTGGCCGTGATTTCGCCGGGGGAGGATGGAGCACCCCAGGATGTGCATGTGGTTTCGCCATGCGGTATGTGCAGGGAGCTCCTGAGCGACTACGGGCCCGGTGCATCTGTCATAATAGAAAGGGATGGCAGGCCTGTCAGGGTGAAGGTTGAATCTCTCCTCCCTGACAAGTTCGAATCGGGGGATTGACGCGGTGAAGCGAAAACAGTTATGAAGGTGCATAAGATGACCGCACACATGCCGCCGGCGAATGAACCGAAGGATGGGGCGCTCTCAGGAATAAGTGTTCTGGATTTCAGCAGGGCGATGTCCGGTCCGTTCTGCACAATGCTCCTCGGGGATCTTGGAGCGGATGTGATAAAGGTGGAGCCGGAGAAGGGCGACGACACCAGGCTTTGGGCCCCTCCTGAAGTAAAAGGCATGTCGACCTACTTCATGAGCGCAAACAGGAACAAGCGCAGCGTGGCGCTGGACCTGAGGAAGGAGGGGTGCGCGGAAGTGCTTGCAAGGCTCGCGGAGAAGGCGGACGTCGTTGTAGAGAACTTCAGGCCGGGGGTCGCCAGGAAGCTCGGGGTGGATTATGAAACGCTGTCGGAGCGCAACGGAAGGATGGTCTACTGCAGCATATCAGGCTTTGGCCAGACGGGCCCCTACAGTTCAAAGCCTGGCTTCGATCTCACCGTGCTTGCAACCAGCGGACTGATGTCGCTGACGGGGGAGGAGGGCAGGCCACCGGTCAAGTTCGGAGTGCCCATCACAGACATTACAGCGGGCCTCTTCGCGGCCATAGCGGTGCTCTCAGCCCTGTTCAGCAGGGGTGTGACCGGCAGGGGACAGTACATCGACCTTTCGATGCTCGATGCGAACATGCTCACGCTCACCCACCAGGCCACGGGTTATTTCGCGACTGGAAAGAATCCCGAGAGGCTCGGATCAGCCCATGCGAGCATTGCCCCCTACCAGGTCTATGCCACATCCGACGGGTACATAGCTGTGGCAGTGGGAAGCGAGAAGCTGTGGGGTGACTTCTGCAGCGCAATGGATATGCCTGAGCTGACAGCCGATCCGCTGCTTGAGAAGAACCCGCAGAGGGTGAAGAACAGGAAGCACCTGAATTCAAGGCTTGAGCCGCGCTTCGCATCGATGAGCACATCGGAGGCGCTGAGGAGGCTAGAGGGCGCAGGCATACCCGCCGCACCCATAATCGGCATGAGCGACGTCGAGAAGGATCCGCAGGTGAAGGCAAGGGGAATGATTGCGGAGATGGTCCATCCAGCTTACGGCGCATTCAGGAGCATCGGGACTCCTTTTGCCATGAGCGGAACTCCTGGAACGCTCAGGCTCCCTCCGCCGGTGCTAGGAGAGCATACAACCCAGGTGCTCGCGGAGCTAGGTTTCGGGGAGGATGAGATAAAGCGACTCCTCGAAGAGCGGGCTGCCTTTGGAAAGTAGGGCACTGTGGCGCGTGTCAAAAAGTTCAGATAAGAATTGGGATTGTCCTCTTCCGATGCAGAGAATATCACTGTCCACCCCCGGGGAAATAGGCGGACTCACACTGAAGAACAGGGTGGTAATGGCGCCCATGATTTCCAACCTGTGCAACCAGGACGGAAGCACGGGAGAGAACCACATTGCATACCTGGAGGCCAGGGCGAAAGGGGGTGCTGCACTGGTCATCACTGAATACACCTGCATAGACAGGGTCAACTCGCGCGGCTCGAGGAACCAGATGGGAATGTACAGCGACGACCTCGTGCCCAGGCTGAGGAGACTCACTGAAAGAGTGCACAGGCACGGAGCGCACATATTCACCCAGCTGGTACACGCTGGAGGAAAGGCGCTTGGCGGAGGGGAGAGGGAGCCCTTTGCACCGTCCGCCGTCGACTACATGGGAAGGACGCCGACGGAGATGACAGCGGAGGATATCGACTCGGTGGTGGCGGGCTTTGCCAGCGCATCCGGGAGGGCGATGCTTGCCAATTTCGACGGCGTGGAACTCCACGGCGCACACGGCTACCTGATTCAGGAATTCCTTTCACCGGCGCTCAACAGGAGGACAGACCGCTACGGCGGCAGTATGGAGGGGAGGCTCCGCTTCGCGCAGGAGGTTATAGATGCGGTCAGGGAGGAGGTCGACGGCGTCCTTGGAATAAGGCTCAGCCTGTACGAGGATGATGCGGGGGGATACGGGCCAGAGTACGGCCTCGCGGTTGCCGAGGCCCTTAGGGGTGTCGACTACGTCCATTTCTCGGCCGGAAGGTTTGCACCTCCGGGCTCATCCATATCATTCTACGGGGCAAGGACGCACATAGCAGCCAGGCTTCCGCGCAGGCCGTCTGTCAGGAGCATGGTGGTAGGCTCGGTCACAAGCAGGGAGGAGGCGGAGGCGGTGCTTGAGAAGGCGGATTTCGTTGCCGTGGGCAGGGGGATGCTCGCAGACCCTAGTTTCGCGGCGAAGGTCACTGGTGAAGCCGGACCGCTGCGGCCCTGCATCAGGTGCAACCAGGCCTGCCGGGACATAAGTTTTGGAGAGGTGAGGTGCACTGTCAACCCCGAAACCGGGCCTGAGGCGGTCACACGCAGTGTACCAGCGGCCGAGGGGAGCGTGCATATCGCCGGGGCGGGAGTCAAGGGCATGGAGGCTGCGATAGCTGCCGCGAAGGCAGGGCTCAGCGTAACCATCCATGACATCAGGGACGGCATAGGCGGGCAGCTCCTTGACATCACTGATCTGCCAAAGAAGGCTGAGTTTTCCAGGCTCATCGAATACTACAGGGAGGAGCTTGACCGGCTTGGCGTGAAGGTGGAGCTCGGGAGCAGGTACGAAGGGAAGGGCCTGTACTGCCTCCCCGACAGGGAATATCCCCCGCTGCCGATGGGCTGGGGCCTGTGCGTGGATTCGTGCATCTACAGGCACCATGATGATGCTCTCCAAGCTGCGGCCGGGGGAAGCGTCCTGATGACGGAGGGGAGCCTGCGCAGCCTGGACAGGGCCCGGGCTGCAGCATACATGAAGATGGCTGAGGAGGCAGGTGTCAGGTTCGGGCAGCCTGAAGGTACGCCAGATGTTTCAATAATGGAGGGAAGGCAGTACGACCTGCTGGCTGCAATGGTATCCGGGCGCGAGGCTGCGGAACGATACCTGGAAGGGCTGCCCTCCGGGACAGGATGAGCTGCCCCTACTCCTTCCTGTATATCGCCCTGGCCTTCCCGAGCTTCCCTATGAACAGGTCGTATGAATCGGCAAATCCCTCGGGGGTCACGGTGAGGCGGGAGGAGACGATCGCCTCCGGCTCTCCAGCATCGACCTCTTCGAATGATTCACCGAAGCATGAGGGGCATGAGGCCCTGCGTTCGAACAGCTCCGCGCCGCAACCTGTGCATCTGAAAACGTTCATTTCTCCAACCCCATCATTGCCGCTGTGGCTGAATTGCCGAAGCCTGCCATGCTCACAGCCATGCCGGTGCGCGCGTCCCTGACCTGGCGCCCGCCGGCGCCGCCGGTCAGCTGCAGGTACACTTCGGCAGCCTGCGCAACGCCGCTTGCACCTATCGGGTGGCCCTTGGAATTGAGTCCGCCGCTGGTGTTCACAGGCAGCTCCCCGCCTATTTCGGTCTTCCCCTCCAAGACCGCCTTCCATCCTTCGCCCCTGGGGTAGAAGCCCAGCGACTCCATCTCGACTATTTCCAGCACAGTCGCCATGTCGTGCAGTTCAGCGAGGTCGGGCCTGTCAATGCCGGATTCCCGCCTGGCAATTTCGCCGGCCCGCCTCACGGAAGGCATATCTGTCAGCGTTTCGCGCGCTGTAAGGTGGGAGCTCTCTGAAGACATTCCTATCCCCTTCACATGGACAGGTTTGTCGGTGAAGCTTGGTGCCTCCGGGTCCGGGACGACAAGAAGCGATACTGCGCCGTCGCTTATCGGGCTGATCTCAAAGAGGCGGAGAGGGTCAATGATTACATTTGACTGGAGCACCTGCTCCAGCGTCAGCACCTTCTGTATGTGTGCATTCGGGTTGAGAGCTCCGTTCCTGTGGTTCTTGACTGCGACCTGCGCTATGGATTCCCTCGTGGCTGCGAATTCGCGCATGTAAAGGGTTGTCAGGAGGCCTGCAAAGGAGGGAAGGGAGGGGCCCGCTGCCTTCTCCCTGTCACCCAGCAGGGACGAGATTATCCTGGTGACCTCTTTCGTCGGGCGCTCCGACATCTTCTCCACGCCTGTCAGCAGCACGCAGCGTGCCCTGCCCGACTCGACGAGAGAGACGGCTGTGAATAGCGCCGCACCGCCGCTCCCGCTGGTGTTGTCAATGCGTATCGATGGAACCGCATCCATTGAGAGGTATGTCGTGAGAAGATTGTTTATGCCCGAAATGCCGTTGAATTCCCCCGAATAGCAGTTCGACACAAGCGCAAAATCAATTTCGTCCCTGTGACTGCGGACAACGGGCATCGCGGACTCGGCCGCTATGTCCATAATACTGTCCTTCCGCTTGCCGAATCTGGCAAATCCGGCGGAAACTATGGCTGCCATGGCCGTGCGATGTCCTGTTACGATAAGAGATTTTCTATATACGGCGCAGGCGCTATGCTTCAGCTGAAGCGGCGGTGAGCGGCCGATTCCAGCCTGCCGCCGGGATTATGATGCAGGATGGAAGGCAGTCCTGACCCGGACCGTTCGTATGAGGGGATAGCCGAGGCGCTTGACAGGTTGAGGGACACCTCTCTGCTGAGCTTCATGGACCACAGGTCGCTCAGGGCGGTCCTTGACGCGGCGGCTGCGGAGCTGAGGGACTTCGAGGACCTCATGGCGAGGAGCGTGGAGGGGATGAAGGTCCAGGATGCGGGCAGGAGAGCCGTGGGGGAGGGGAGGACGGCCATGGTCCGCGCATCGGCGGCCATAGGATCGAGACTCAGCGAGTTCCAGTCGTACATGAGGGACAGGAAGCTCAGGGAGCACAGGACGCTGAAGAATGCATTCGACTGGATGCTCGGGAGGCTGCTAGAGGACATTGAGCTGTTTGCCGGCCCCCTGCAGCTTGACGGCTGGAGCATCAGCGTCTCAGCAGGTCTCCCTGCCGGAATCGGCTTCAGCATCTCATTCTCATTCAAGTGATACCGGCCCTCAGTGAACATTGCCGGACCTTGCGCCTGTGCGCGTCTCCCTTACCTCCCCCTATCCCTCAGGATGGACGGGATGATTGCCACCAGCAGGAAGGCAGTTGACTGATAGAGCACAAGGTCGATGGAATTGATGAAATCCAGGAAGGAGAAGCTGCCTGAGGGGGTTGCACTCACGAATATCTGCTCAAGCACGGGAAGCGGCGTGGTCCTTGTCATTATGAGGAATGCAGGGCCCATGATGGACGTCATGCCCACATTGAACAGCGCTGTGCTGACTCCCGACGCGATGCCGCGCCTGATGGCCGGGACGGAATTCATGATGGATGACCTGTTCGGGGATGCGAATATGCCCGTGCCGCTGCCGACAAGCTCCAGTGCCGGCGAAATGGCCGGGAACGTTATGGTCCTTCCCAGGGTCAGTGTCAGGTCGAGGAAACCGGCGGATGAGACAACAGGGCAGACGGTGGAAATCCACCTTGCGCCGAAACGGTCCGATAGTATGCCGCTCACAGGTCCGAAGGCGACAAGTGACGCGGAGATGGGTATCAGGAATATGCCTGCCTGCAAAGGGCCCAGTCTCATGCTTGGCCCCTGCAGTTAGAAGGCGAGCGCGAGGGTGACTGCGCCGCGCGAGAGCGCATTGAGGAAGATTGCAAGATTGCCTGCCATGAGCAGCCCTATCCTGAACAGTGTAAGGTTAAACATGGGGTGCTTCACCCTCTTTTCAAGCAGGAAGAAGAGAAGGAGCATGGCGCCCCCTCCTGTCATCATTATGGAGGATGTTTCTGCTGCGAGGGCGCCAAGGGAATAGGCTGTGACACCAAGGAGCCGCAGGGACAGGCTGCCTGCGAATGCTATGTTGCCGCTGAAATCTATTCCGGACCTGCCTTCGAGCTCGGCCATCTCCCTGAGCCTGTAGTGGGACCAGACTGTGGCGAATATGCCTATCAGTATGTTGACCCAGAATATGGAACGCCATCCAAGAAGGGTTGTTAGGAAGCCGCCGAGGATCAGGCCTGTAACCCATCCGACAACAGTTGACACCTGGTTTATGCCAAAAGCCATGCTCCTTTCGTTTGAAGAGAAGGCGTAGGTCAGGATGGCAGCGCTGTTGGAGAAGAGGAAGGCTGCTCCGAATGCCCGCACCATTTCCTGTGACACGGAAGACGATGATATAATATAGGCAGCCCGACCAATATCAGTGGGATGGCTTCCGCATCCGGGAGGGTTTCTGCCGGGGGAAGGGCGGCTGTGAATTCAGCGGCTTCGGCGGCCGCAGACGGGCAGTCACACATCGACAGGACAGTCGTGGTGCTGCAGGAGAACCATACATTCGACAACTATTTCGGCGCCTTTCCCGGCGCGGACGGATTATCCGGCAGCATATGCCTGCCCCTGGCAAAGGGATCGGCGGAGTGCGGGGCACCCTTCCACAGCAGCACGCTGACGCCGAGGGACATGAGCCACAACTGGAATGCCGCCCACGCCGACTATGACGGCGGCAGGATGGACGGTTTCATCTACTCAGAGGGAAGCGCGCAGACTATGTGCTATTTTGACGGCACCGACCTGCCGCGCTACTGGGCCGCCGCGCGCGAATATGTCCTGTGCGACAGGTATTTCACATCGGTGATGAGCGAAAGCGCCCCGAACCACCTCTACCTTGTCGCAGGAACTGCGGGAGGGCTGAAAGACGACAATGTTCCCGAAGTCATTGATTTCCCTCCTGTTTTCGAACAGCTTGACAGCTCCGGCATAACGTGGAAGGTATACGGCTTTACGAAATGGTACGAGAGCTTCTCCTACATCAGGAAGGCTGGCCTTCGCGGCAGATTCGCCCCCGCCCAGGAATTTGCAAAGGATGTGGCGGCCGGCAGGCTGCCGCAGGTGTCATGGGTGATCGGTGCCCCTGGAGGGGACGAGCACCCCCCAAAGAACGTTGCCGAAGGGCAGGACTCTGTTGCGGACAGCATAGTAAACAGCGTGGGCGCCAGCCCCTACTGGGACAGGTGTGCAATATTTGTGACGTGGGATGATTATGGCGGCTTCTACGACCATGTCCCTCCACCCCGGGTGGATGAATACGGTTACGGGTTCAGGGTTCCATGCCTTGTCATATCCCCGTATGCAAGGAAGGGAATGGTGGACAGCACAGTGAATGACCACACGTCCATACTCAGGTTCATAGAAAGCAGGTACGGCCTCACACCGCTGACCGGCAGGGATGCGGCTGCCAACCCACTGCTTGAGGCGTTCGACTTTTCATCGGGGCCCAGGAAGTTCACAAGCATCTGACTGCCTGCACCACACACGCCCCCCGTGCCGGGATGAGGGGAGTATAGACCCAACGTTAATCCGCACACCGCATCGTAAAAACCGTTTGTCATGTCATAATGGATTACGCCATGGAAGTCAGGAATCTGACCAAGAGGTACGGCAGCCTGACCTCGGTTGACAGTCTGAGTATCACGGTCTAGAGGGGAACTGAGCACAGCTTCCTCGGACCCAACCAGGCGGGGAAGACTACCACTATCAAGGTGCTTGTCGGGCTGCTCCGGGCCGATGGCGGGACGGTCGTGATGCTGGGAATGGATGCTGGCGTTGACAGGCCATAAACAAGGCTCAGGGTGGGTTACATGCCTGAGCTGCCAAAGTTTCCAAAGCATCTGAAGGCATACGAATCCTTGACATTTATGGCAGGATCTGCGGTATGAGTGGGGGGCAGAGAAAGGAGCAGATACCTGAACTCCTGCGGATGGTTGGTCTTGCAGGCAGGGAGCGGGAGCTGATCGGGAAATAGAGCAGGGGGATGCAGCAGAGGCTCGCCATTGCGCAGGCCCTTCTGAATGATCCTGAGACGGTAATACTTGACGAAACGAGCCAGGGGCCTGACACTACCGGCATGGTGGAGGTCAGGGACCTTGTGAAAGGGATGGCCCGCGAGGGTATGACAATATACATGTCATCGCACCTTCTCAACGAGGTGGAGCAGGTGTGCGGCCATGCCACCATGCGCCAGCGAAGACATCAGGCCAATCGCCTCCAGGGAAATCACGGGCCATGGAGGCTTGATACTGGGAATGAACACGAGGGGCAGTGGGCCTGAAGGCATATTCGTAAGGCTCGTCGGGGGTGCGGGAAGGGGGAATGACCGTTGACCGCCCGGGCGGAGGTGCATTCAGGCGGCATGCCGATGCGCGTGGGCACTGTTTTCAGGTACGGGCTGCTCTGGAACCTGAGGAAGAAAAAGTTCCTTGCAATGCTGCTGGCAGCTCTGGGGCTGAGCATACTCCTGCTGGCGCTGACACCCATCCTTTCAAACTACGTTCGGGGGCGGTGGCAGCGAGCCCGGACCACGTGATAAACTCGGCGAACCTGTCCCTCTTCTTTTTCTTCTTTGCTCCTGTCGCTGTCATGAACAGCATTTCAGGCGAGTTTGAGAGCGGAAGCATAGTGTCCCTCCTGACAAAGCCAGTTTCCGGGACCGAGGTCTTCCTCGCAAAGCTTTCAGCTGCGCTGATTACGCTAGTGCCTGCTTACACGGTGCTGATACTGGCTGATGTAGTAGGAGGGACGATGACATACGGCCCGCACGAGAGGCTCTACCTTACGCCTGCGCTCCTTGCAGGCGCCTTATGAGCACTGCCGTGTGGGTCTCTGTCGTCCTTGCAATAGGCTCTGCCGCCAGGAGTTAGCTGATAGCGGCCCCCGCGGCGCCTTTGTGGTGTGCATAGCGATGACGCAGTCTCGTCCGTTGTTTCACTCTTCTTCGGCCAGTCCCGAGTGCTTTCGCTGCTCCCGGGCAAAGGCCAGTCGGGCTGCATAGCGGGGGCAGGCGCGGGGAACCCCCTGGTTTCGGGCCTCCCTGTATCGACAGGTACAGAGAGCCCTGGTGCACCTGTTGTCCAGAGCATCGTACATCCCTCGTCCGCGGTGAAATTCTACAAGATAGGGAACATAACCCCCGGGGATACACGCAACAGCTGAGCTGTACACATCCCCACTGCTGAATGCCAGCCTGGAGTCTCCGGGAGTCGCTGCACACTATGCGGCCCTGTTCTGCACCATTGCATGGTTTGCACTGGAGGGGGCACAGATATCTGAATAAATCAGAGGCTCGGGAAGGGAGCGCCGTCACCCACCACTGTCATCCACTTGCGCATATGCCAAGAAGTCACCAGACCGTTGATAACGTACGGATCATTCTTCACGAACGACTCTGCAGACTCCTCCGTCGGCCCCCTGAAGACCAGGACAGCGCTGTCTGCGGGGTCTGCTAGAGCTCCTGCAAGGAGGAGTGAACCATTGTCGGCGTATTCCCTGACCATCTCAAGATGCGCTCTTCTGAAGGGGCCGCGCTTTTCAAGATAGCCGTCAACAAAGTTGTAGAAGACGAGATAGTGCATTTTCAGACCACGTCCACGCGAAGGGGGTGCGGCTATTTATCCGCTGTGCGGCCTGAAATTCAGGCTGGTGCGGCAGCGGCCTTACTGAGCTGCTCCCCGTAGAACGTGTGTCGCGCGTGTTTTCGGCCATAAGACCGAACTGTAGGAGTGGGATGTCGCTGAACACAATGCAGTCCCGGGGATGGAGCATATGGCCGGTTCACATCCATAGGATCGGAACCGGGTGCATAGAATGAGGCAGGATCGCAGGCATTCATGCCTGATACAGACCTCAGGTTCACTTCAGCCAGCATGGAAGATGCCCTCCTCTATCCCATCGACGCGAGCGGGCGGGAGAGTTTTTCAGTTCTCGTGGCGTGCCATGAACTGCCCGGCCAGGATGCCTATGTCATGGAGCGTCGAGAGCGTCCTGGAGTCGAGCTCGTTCTTCAGCCTGCCGGCGAGAAGAAGAACTCCGCGCACGAGAGCATCCTCGTCGAATATGGGAAGGGCGTAAACCGAGGCGATGCCGTCCCTGCGCAGCAGGGACGCCAGTCCGTCATCCCCCTGATTGCCTGTGTCTGCCAGAAGTATTGTGTTGGCACCCCTCCAGACCATGCCTGGAAGGTCCTCTCCAGGCATGAATGCCTTCTCACTTATGTAATGCTCTGAATTGTTGAATTTCATGGTCCCAGAGGCCCACCTTGCAAGTAGGGTCAGCCTCTCCCTGGAAATGTCCACGCCCCAGATGATGCCTGCATCGAAGCGCAGTTCCGTGCATATTGAAGTGAGAACCTTGTTCATGGTCTCGTTAAGACCGGAGGCATGGAACAGCAGCCTGGTGGCGGAGTTGATAGCTGATGCCCTCCTCTCGGAGAGCTTCTCGCTTGTAATATCCCTGAATACAACAACTGTTCCCATCAGTCTCCCCGCCTCATCCCTCAGCGGGGCTGCCAGGTCGGAGACAAAGAACTCCTTTCCGCTACCGGATATGATTACCGCGTGGTTGGCGAGGCCTGCCATGCGCCCATCCCTGATCACCCTCTCCGAGGGTATTTCAACCTTCCTTCTCGAACCCTCATTCACAAGGTTTACAATTTTATTGATATCCTGCCCCACTGCCTCGTCGAGCGTGATGTCTAGCATCCTTTCGGCTGTCGGATTGAGATACCTCACAATGCCCCTGTCGTCGGTGGAGATGACAGCATCGCCAATCGTGCCCAGTATGACCCTGAACTCCTCCTTGATGCTTGTTATCGCGTTCATCACTTCAACAAGTTCGGTGATGTCCTTGGAGATGGATGCGAAACCGGTCACCCTCCCTTCGTCATCGGTGATGGCAGACAGCGTGATGTCGGCCTCGATCCTGCTCCCGTCCTTTCTCTGGCGGGTGCTGGAATAGTGTGCAGCCTCCCTGGTGCTGGCCACCTGGTCTGCTATGCGCCTGACCCTGTCGGCATCATCACCCGGAATCTGGAGAGGCATGTTCCCGCTGAGTTCACCGGCCGTCCATCCGTACATGCGTTCGAATGCAGGATTGACAGTCAGGACCTTCCCGTCGGCGTCGAAAATCGATATGGCGTCCGAAGTGTTGTTGATGAACGACTCAAGCCTCTTTCTCAGTACATTGAGCGCCTGCCTCTGCGTTCGTGTCTCCACGCTCAATCTCAGCATATGGACAAGCATTGCAAACTGAGACTGCGGATCTCCGCCCTTCTGCAGATAGTGATCAGCGCCCTCGTTCAGCGCCTCAATCACCACCTCCTCCCTCCCCCTCCCGGTGAAAAGGACGAAAGGCAGGTCGTTTCCCCTTCCCTTGATTGTCTTGAGGAATGTTATGCCGTCCATTTCAGGCATCTGGTAGTCGGATACGATGGCATCATACGCGGTTCCATCCAGAAGGCTTATCGCTTTCAGAGGGCTTGAAACTGCGGTAACGCTCATGCCCCCGGTGAGCTCCAGGAATATCTTGAAGGGCTCATGAAGGTAAACGTCATCGTCTACGTAGAGGACGTTTATTTCATCGGCCATAGCTATCCTTTCAAGGGATTTTGTAACGGGTATTTACGGCTAGCTCCGAGAAAAGTCGCAGAGGGGAGTCAAGCCAGAGCAGTTAACCCAGGCATGACACACAGAAGCCGTTTCATCTTTACGATTCGGTCACGGCCGGGGCGGCTTGGTGTGATGATTGCCCGGGGCCGGTTTCACGTCCTGAAGTATGCAACCACATGAGGACGGGTGAGGTAAACCAGGACAATGACGCCGATTATCGTACCTACCGGGAAGGCAATAAGTGATATGGCGGCGATGACTATGTTGAATATGCGCGCCCAGTTGTGCCCGGAGAAGAGTGAAATTGCAGCAATCATGAGTATGACACCGATGGCGGCTATGACGAGGCTGAAAACAGCGCCGAAAGGCAGTAGGAGGCTGAATGAAAGGCCGGAGAGTATCGCCAGGGCTGCGAATATGATTTCCAGTATTCCGATGATGATTACTCCAGCTGGTTTTGAAACTGGCATTCCAGCAGGCTGGGTCCTGAATACCGCACCGCCGCACTTTGTGCAGTAGGCGGCCTGAAGGTCATTTGTAGTTCCACAGCTCTCGCAATACTTGACTCCCGACTGGCCGCCGTAAGGCATCGGCGCCTGGTAGGGCGCGCTCCCTTGTGCCATAATGAACCACGACGCACAGATAAGCTTGAATTTATAAAAATCTTGTCAACTATGTTGACCTGCGGCTGGACAGCCATCGTAGCCCATGCCACGGGTCTGGTCTGAGGACAGCTTGATACTTACAGTAATATGGATAATCTATTGATTGGGCAGGGTACTCCGCATCTCCGGGATAGACTGGTTTTCAGACAGATGTGGTGATTGGAAGGATAAGCTGGTGGAGGCTCGCTGCATGCATTGCGACCACCGAAGGGGCAGGCGGTATCGGATCGATATTCACCTTCAGCGAGATCGGCTCATGGTATGCGGGTCTGGTCGGGAGCCCGATTACACCTCCAAACCGGCTCTTCGTGCCCATGTGGATATCACTGTAATTTCTCAAGGGCCCGGCCATTTACATGGCATGGACAGGCAGGGGAAATCCCAGTGGGGCGGAACTGCTCTGGCCTCTTCGGCATACAGCTGTTCCTGAATGTTCTCTGGTCAGTGATATTCTTCGGCCTGCATGAGCTGCTGTCCGGATTTGTGGAAATCATATTCCTCTGGTTCTTCATCGCAGCAACCATAGTGGAATTCAGGGAGATAGACAGGAGCGCGGGGTACCTGCTGCTTGCATACATAGCATGGGTTACAGCCGCCACGCTGCTCAACCTTCCAATAGTGCGGCTCAACCCCTAGGCTGTGAAGGAGGATGTGACATGCCCGGCATCCCTCCGGGTAACTGTTGAAAGCCGGCTATGGAGGCAACACTTATTCATCTCCCGGTGGAGTAGAATCCCGAAAGAAATGACAGCTGAAAGCGGCACCGCTGCAAAGGAGCCGGTGCAGGAAGCGACAACATTCTGGGGTGAGAAGGGGAGGAAGAGCCTTAGGCGATACGAAGGACCCGCAGCACCGTGGCAGTTTCGATACTGGGCATAATGGCGTGTGCATATTCATCATGTTTTATGCCCTCTACTGGTCTGCCGGGTTCAACCTCTTCCAGAATCTGATAGTGACCGCCGCCTCCCTTATTGTCGCCGGGCTGACAACAGGGCCGATGTGGGTCCTCCTGGGACCGGGAGGCTCCTGGAGGGGTTGGGATGAACTGAACCTCCGGCCCCTCCGCGTAGAGAGGGCCGGCACCGCACGGCATACAGCTCCGCTGGCGGTATGACGTTGGCCGTGCGCCGAAATACGATATCTTTTTATTTCATGGACCTCTTTGCAGACTCGTTTAGAATAGCAGACTTGTCATCATTGACTATAGAGGGGGTATGAAATTGTCAGATGTAAATGGTCCATCCAGAACTGGTAAGTTGCTTGTGCCTTTTGCCGTTGCAGTTGCCGTGCTTATGCTATCCGGAACGCTTTCGGCAGGCGTTTCGACAGCAGCCGGGCCCGCAGCCTCGGCCACACCCTATGCATCCTCAGGGAGCATATCCGACCTATCCGCTCAGGCGGCAGTGTCCCAGGGGAGCTCTTTTCACGCGGGCAGGATAAGCAACCTTGCCCGCGACAATCCTGTCAGGGGCAGTATGGCGCCGCCCATACCCCAGAGCGGCGGTGGAAAGACTGTGGTTGTTGCAGTGGACAGCTTCTTTGTCTCGCATACCACAACGTCATCCGTAACCAGGCAGGTAGACTTCCCCACAGGGCGGTTCTCTGCAATAACTGTCACATTCTTTGACCAGTATGTGTCCAACCCATTCGATACAAGCTTCATTGTCTCAGTCAGCAATGTCCAGATACTTGCCGGTAACACGGTTGAGCTTGAGAACACCAGCGTGACTGAGAACGTGACGCAGTACGCCAGCATACTGACAGGGCAGCAGAGCGTGTTCACCACCTGCCCCCAGTTCAACCCCGGATACTCGTCCTACCTCTCTGTATGGTTCACATTCACAATGAAGGGTCCTGCGGCACAGTTCCCCAGCCAGGTAATACCCGCGTTCAACTCCACAAACTTCCCCACCCCCTCCAATGCTTTCCCCAACAATGTGCCCATACCCTTCAACGTCTCGCGGACAACAGCCGTGCAGTTCCCCACCGGCGTCAAGAACGCCTACATGAACCTCTATGAGCAGCAGAACGGAAATGACGAATTCTGGTATACGCTGCAGCCCCCCTTCAGGGAGTTCAGGGTGTTCATAGGCGGCACGCTCGTTGCAACAGTGCAGCCCTACCCGAATGTGCAGACTGGAGGCGGTGACCTCTTCCTGTGGCAGCCCGTACTGGGTATTGGCGCAGTGCTCTATCCTCCGCACAGGATATCGCTCGACCCCTACCTCTCACTCCTGCATGGGAAGCAGAGTGTCACAATACAGGTTGTCAATGATGAAAACCTCTGGATCAGGGTGGCACTGAACTTCATGGTCAACACCACAGGCGGTGCAGTTGCCGGGCAGGTGGAAAGCAACACGTTCAGCTATTCCAGCAGCTACGTGCAGACGCCTCAGACAAACACGGCAACAGAGAGCATTCCCGCCAGCGCTGCCTACCTGAATGACAGCCAGACTGTCAGGGAGTTCCAGCATTCGTTCGGAATGTCGACTGCCGGGTCCACGAGCATGAGCTCCTACTATACCCAGAGCGTGGCGTTCTTTGCCAATTCGAGCGAATATGACCCGAGTTTCAACATAGTAGCAAACACACCTTACGGGACCGGGCTGGTGTACTCACAGACATTCTCGCTGAGGGAGTTCATCAATTCAACCTACTACAGTGCATTCAAGTCTCAAGGAACAACAACCACCGCACTTGCAAAGATCCATGCTTACTACAGGATAAACGGCACTGCAATTGAGGATGTCATACTGACGAATCCTATCCAGATTGTCATTGGCTTCAATGTGACGCAGGTTAGGCTCATCACAACGAGCGTCAAGATGCACACGAACACGCAGCATGGCTCTTCAGTCATGAACTCTTACAACAGGAGCTACACAAAGGTCGAAGGCAACGGCCTGTTCGTGGGGACGCTGACACCCGAGAATTCGATAAGCAGCCTTTCCTACAACCATGCATACACGACCAAGGTGGTGAAGGACGTTGCAACAGCCGGAGGAGAGACAACAGTCTACTACCTGAAGGAAGCTGCCGTCAACAACTCACTGACTGCGAGGAACGGGACGTTGGTGTATTACCGCCTGTCTACCAGGGGCAGCTGAGTCACACAAATTCATTGGAGAGCGTGCCCAGTCCCTCGATGGTGACAGATACGCTGTCGCCATGCCTGAGCCATGCCCTCTCCCCTTCAGGCTTTCCCAGTATGACACCCTCGGGTGTCCCGGTAAGTATGATATCACCTGGATGCAGCCTGATGTGGCCGGAGATGAAGCTGACTATGGAGGCGCAGGAGAATATCATGTCACCAGTGCTGGAATCCTGGACTGGACGTCCGTTAAGAGATGCGCCTATGCGGAGGCTGTCTGGGTCCGGGACTTCGTCAGCCGTCACCATGTACGGTCCGACGGGGCAGAAGTTCTCGCACGTCTTGCCGAGCAGCCACTGGCTAGTCCTGAGCTGAAAATCCCTTGCCGACACATCATTCGCACAGAAGTAGCCAAGTACACTGTCCAGTGCATCCTGTTCCGGCACACGGAAAGCGTCACTGCCGATCATGATGCCCAGCTCGGCCTCATAATCGACCATGGATGAACCCGGCGGAATTGGCACGGGGTCGCCGCTTGCAGCAACGCAGTCTGAGAATTTGCCGAACACCACAGGGAATTCGGGCACAGGCATGCCTGACTCGGCGGCATGCCGCCTGTAGTTCAGGCCTACGCAGAGAACCCTTCCCGGGTTTGTGATGCATGGAAGAAGCTTGAGCGACGTCTCATCCACAGGAGGGGCTGCCGGATATTCCATTTCGCCGATACCGCGCTTTCCTGTAACAATGCCGTGCAGGATGGCCGCAGAGGAGGGAGAAAGCGGGCCATCGCTTCCACCTATGTGCACTTCCCTCACTCCCTCTGGTGCAACAAGTCCGCAGTGCCCCGATCCGCCTGAGATGTAATTTACCAGCTTCAACTGAACCATTCCCCTGTTCCGGGATGCATCGCCGTGTACAGGGTTCATCCTATTTCATACCTGCAGGGCAGGTGCAAATCATTGGGCGACCTACAGGGTGATACAATCACCGCCCGTACTGAGAGACCATGGAAATACAATCTTAACCCCGATCGGGAATTCACTCCCTTATGCCCAGGTACATCGATGTGCACAAGAATCTGAATAGGGCCACCCTTGAGGACGTCGCCGCGCCCACGCCGAGGATCTGAAGGTGCAGCACAAGCACGGCGCCAGATTCCTCAAGTACTGGGTGGATGAAAGGAAAGGTGCCATCTTCTGCCTTTCAGAGGCGCAGGACAGGGAGGCGCCAACGAGGCGCACAGTGACTCCCACGGCCTCATTCCAGACGGGACAAACGAGGTCAGGGAAGGGGAGTAGGCACAGCATTCCCGCGTACAGCCGACCTCTTCTGGCAGACATACAGGACAGATATCGGGAAGTCGCCCTCACCTTCGGTCCTCTCCTCCAGGAGGATAGTCTTCAGCCCAGGGGGCGTTATGCCTTTAACAAGCCTGGCGCTGAAGTAGACCATGGTCGTCCCCTGCGGTGAATGGTCGAACGTGCCTGGTCCGACTTGCCTGCCCTTCCCGTACCATGGGTCATTCGTCGATCTGGCGGAGAAGAGATTGAGTCCTCCTTCAGACAGGACCCTCTCTATCTCGAGCATAAGCGCCCTGTGTTCTGCCCTGGTGAAATGCATGTTGAAGAACAGGTTTGAATAGACTGCGTCCATGCTGGCGCCGGCCATGGAGCGCAGGAAGGACAGAGCATCAGAATGGTGGAGCCTCACGCCTGGAACGCCTCTGAACCGCTCGGCCGCCAGTTCATACCCCCTTGACGAAACCTCCACGCCCGTCACGCTTATGCCCGAAGCGAGCAGGTAGCCGGTATCCCTGCCGTATCCGAATCCGAGCTCCAGAGCGCTGGAAACA
Organism: Thermoplasmata archaeon; assembly: GCA_021806165.1. Classification (GTDB taxonomy): domain Archaea; phylum Thermoplasmatota; class Thermoplasmata; order Sysuiplasmatales; family Sysuiplasmataceae; genus JAJZXY01. Next base: position 35,882 of record JAJZXY010000001.1, on the reverse strand, counting down.
CCGTCGCGCTTCATCAGGCGCATCGCCCAGTGGGAAAACGGGCTCTCGACCCGGCCGAAGAATTCAGGGTCGGTGCTGTACTGGCTGCTCCAGAAGGCGTCCTGGTACCCGGCCCTAGTGTTTCTTGCTGGCATGCAACTCATACATGATCACACCGGGGGTAGAAAGTGCTTTCTTCCGTTGTCCGGTGCGCCTGAATCGGGCCGGCCGGGGGTCAGAGGTGGCGCCTTCTCCTGACAATCACAGCAGCCGCCCCCGAGGCTGCGGCCGAAATCACCACGATTGTGAGGATCGGCAGGTATGGCAGCGATGCGGGAGCGTGGGACGTCCCCATGGCAAATGAGGTTGCGTTTAGCGTGCCGGTTTCATTCACATACTGGACTCCGCCGCCGCCTGCGGTCGTGTTGAAAACCAGGTGCACCACCGAGCTCAGTACGACTCCGCTGTATGTGTCAAACTCGACCACCCGGCTGGTGACAGTGTAGTGTCCCTCCTTCAACACTCCATCTCTGACCTTCTCCATCGGAACTGTGCGGCTGTGGTAGTCGAAGGTACCGTAGCTCACTGCCTTTGTTGTGTTCAGGCTGTCAATCAGCGTGGTGTTAAGGTATGGTATGGGGACGCCCGACATGGATGTTGCATTGAAAAGACCGGTGAAGTTGAACGTGATTGTGTTGTAGATGCCCTCTGGTGGATTGTAGTCTCCGCTTGTCAGCCTTGCGATATAAGAAGTGGAGTTGACGGAAGTCGCCGTGTAGTTGCTGTAGCCTGAGACATCATGCTTCACCATGCCTCCTGAGGCTGAAACAACGGTGGTGTTGGCAGAAATGGTGAGGTTGACGAAAGAGCCCGTAGACAGCTCACTCCGGAGTGGAATGACGGCGGCATTCGAGGCTGACGCCGTGCCTGCAGCCGAAGCTGCGATAATCACCGCTGCAAGTACGGCTGCGCACCTTGCCGCCAGGCCGGCCGCGTTACCTCCTGTGAGCATGCAGTGGCGACACCGGACAAGTTATAAAAATATTCCTCGGCTATCCTGCTGCTGTCCTCGAGCGGATGTGCGCCTATGTCAGGCGTCCCTCAGTTCACTTATCCTGGTTACCGCCCTTTCAATATCATCCACCGTGTTGTAGAAGTGCGGGGCAATCCTGATGCCCTCTCCCCTGGATGATGTGATAATCCCTTCGGACCTCAGCGCATTCTCCAGATCATGCGGCCTCCTCACCCTGAATGAGACTATCGCGCCCCTCTGCTCCGCCCTCTCCGGGGTGAGGGATGGCAGCCCCACGCCGGAGGCGACATCCATCGCCCTGGAGGTAAGCATGGAAATCCTCCGCCAGATTTCCTCCTGGCCTGCGGCTATAATTGTTTTCATTCCTTCGACAGCCGCGTAGAGCGACGGGATGCTGAGCGTCCCTGACTGGAATCTGTCGGCTGTCGGTGAGTATTCCAGCTTCTCAGGACCGAACCTGAAAGGGTCCCTCTGTGAAAACCAGCCTATGCTTGCAGGCTCGAGCTCCTGCACCAGCCCGTCGCGGACATACATGAAAGCGGTGCCGGGCAGGCCCAGGAGGAATTTCAGGTTTCCGGATGAGAGGAAATCGACATCAAGGCTCCTGACATCCAGGGGGATGGTGCCCATGGACTGGTATGCATCCGTGTAGAAGAGCGAGCCATTCTCGTGCGCGATCGAACATATCCTGCCGATATCCTGGCGGAGGCCGGTGAGCGAGGAAACATGTACCGCACTGGTGAGCTTCGTGCTTCCGTCAACTGCAGCACAGTAGTCATCCGGTGACAGCAGGTGGTTTCTGCTCTTGATGGTCCTGACTTCGGCTCCGAACCTCTCCTGGGCAAGCATCAGGTAATTGGTTGTGGGATATTCCATATCGCTTACAACGAGTCCCCTTCTCCCGCCGTAGTCGAGTGAGCTGAGGACCGAGGCAAGTGCAGAGGAGACTGAAAATGAAGGGAAGACTGAATCCTGTTTTGCCCCAATGAGCCGCGCGAAAAGTGACTTGGCCTCCGCCACCCTGTCCATCCATAGATCCCATGGATTCCCGAATTCGAGGAGATCGGACATGTAGCCCTCCATGGCCCTCCGAAGCCCCTTCGTCACCGGGGCGTGCGAACAGGCTGCCAGGTATATCTGCCCCTCTGCTGTCTGAAGGCAGCTGCGTGCGTCTGAATCATCCATTGCCCTACCCCTGGGGCAATGATGCTGCTGCCTTTTACCAGTTGCCGCGCCCTTGCCGCTTTCATCAGTGCGATCCATGTGGAACATGTAAAATACAACAGGCTGTCCTTAGCCGGACCATGGAAGCACCAGGCAGATCATCCGGTCTCGGCAGGCTCTTCAGGGATCCGGGCATGGGGTTTGCTGCCGGAGGCGCAATGATCATCCTTGGCCTCACAGCGTTTGAATCACTCTATCCCGGATTCAGCATACACGCGGATGCAATAAGCTACCTTGGAGGTGCGGGGGTGCCCACAGAGTACTACTGGAATGCACTCCTCTTCGTCGCAGGAGTCCTGTGGCTGTGGAGTTCGATAGCACTCCTCTTCGGCCGCAGGAAACCCATTCACTCGGTCTTCTTCTACGGAACAGCCGCCGGCATGATGACAGTCGCGCTTTTCCCATGGAATGTGCTGCCTGCCGCGCATGAGATCGGGGCGGTCTCGACTCTTCTGCTTGGGGCAGGCGGCTGCATACTGGGCGGAAGGATGGCGGGACCCCAGATGAGGAGGCTTTCCTACCTGGCTGCATTCGTCTCTCTCTTTGCCTTCCTGTCCGGCTTCCTTGGAATCCTGGCGCTGCTGGGGCCCGGAGGGGTGGAAAGGATGGACTACTACCCGATCTTCCTCTGGGAGACCGCCTTCGGCGGATACCTGCTGGGAAGGTCTGACTTCCAGGAGGCTTCAGTAGAGACTGCAGCCACCTCCTGGCAACCTTAATATCCATCAGCGCCCGAGTGCGCACCATGAAGGAAGACACGCCTGAGCTCACTGCTGCCTCTGCACGCCGCCTTGCACTGACCAAGCAGCATCTGGCAGGCGCTCTTCCTGCACGCCCGGGCAGGGATGACATCATCTCCACCGTCCGGGACATTGCCTTTGTCCAGTGGGATCCTGTGGCTGTTGTTGCGCCATCCCACCTTATTGCTCTCTGGGCGAGGCTGGGGAGATACAATACGGCTGATGTGGAGAAGATGCTTTGGGAAGACAGGAGCATTTTCCTTCACTGGACGCCGACCGCCTGGCTTGTCCTCACAGAGGACTACCCGCTCTACCTGACACTGATGAAAGGTTATCCTGATTCACTTACTTCCTCCTGGGGCTCTCAAAGGGAGAGGGCGGGGAAATTCCTGGCATCTCACCGTGCCCTGAGGGAAAGGGTGCTTAAGGAGCTTGGCAGCGGCCCGCTAAGGCTCACAGGATTCGGCAGCTACGCATCCACAAGGAGGAAGGGGGATGAATGGAGTCCGGGAAGCGACCTGTCGACAATGCTTTCCCACCTCCACATGGCGGGAGAGGTAATGGTCGCGGGACGTGAAGCGGGCCAGAACATCTGGGGGCTGACGGGCGATTTCCTGCCCGCTTGGGCTGAAAGGAAGGTGCTGCCGCAAGCTGCGATGGAGAAGATGGCAGCGGAGAGGGCAATCAAGGCGCTTGGCACCGCCACCAGACGTGAGATACACCACTACTTCATAAGGGGAAGATACAACGACATCGGCGGTGCGCTTGCGAGTCTGCTGAAGGATGGAACAATCAGGAAAGTCAAAGTGGAGGGATGGAAGGGAAGGGATGACATTTACATTCACTGCGACGACCTGCCCCTGCATGCCATAATAGAGTCAGGTGCGTGGAAGCCCAGGATGTCGCTGCTGGCTCCTTTCGACAATATGATATGTTCAAGGGAGTGGACTAAGCGCCTCTTCCAGTTTGAATACGTGCATGAGCAGTTCCTGCCCAGAGAGAAGAGGAGATTCGGTGCGTTTGTCCTGCCTGTTGTCAACGGTGACAGGGTCATAGGCAGGATTGACCCGAAGCTTGACATCGAAGGGGGCATTCTTCACGTGAACTCCGTCCATGCGGAGCCTGGCATGGCGGACGAGCATGCTGCACCCCTTCTCAGGGAGACCATACAGCGATTTTCCGAATTTCTGGGTGCGGAGGAGGTGGCATACACGCGAGTTGTGCCCAGGGAGTGGAGAAGGGAGTTGCGCTGAGCGCGGTGAATTCCGCAGACACTTGCGGTAAGCCTGCAATTATCCTTTTAAATGGCAAGGCAGCTGGCAGTATGGCATTATGTCCAATTTCATACTCGTGCCCGGCGCATGGCTTGGAGCCTGGGCATGGAAGGATGTGGCGGTCAGTCTTGAGGAGCGGGGCCATCGTGCAATTCCAGTGTCCCTCACGGGCATGGGCGGCGTAGTCAAGCCGTTCGAGGATATCGGCCTGGAGGACGCAATCGGGGATGTGCTGAGTGCCATCGAGTCAGGCGGTCTCACGGATGTTGTGCTGGTCGGGCACAGCTTTGCATGCAAGGTTGCTGCGGCTGCCGCGGACAGGGTGCCGGATAGAATAAACACCGTGATCTACCTGGACGGAATGGCGCCGGCAGAGACAGGAGAGCCTCAGGGTGGAACAGAATCTGATGAATTCAAGGTCGAAGGGATGAAGATTCCATTCCCGCCTGAGTTTCTTGATGAAGCAGCGCCTGATGTGAGGGGAAGCATGCGTGACATGCTTGTTGCGAAGGCAGAACCATGTCCTGTCAGGTATTTCAGGGAGGCATACACATTATCGGTTGGCTATGACAGTGTCAGGGAGGCGTTCATTTACTGCTTGCAGGGTGATACTCTGCCCTGGCTTCTCTCCGACAGGAAGGAGGGTGAGAGCGATGATGCTGTGCTCCGAAGGAAGCTCGGCGGCCCCTTCAGGATGATAGACGCGGGCCATTACCCCATGCTGACGATGCCCGAAGCACTGGCTGAAGCGCTGGTCGAACTCAAAAAGTGACATTACAGGAGGACTGAGGTTATGGGCAGGAGTGAGGCAGTGACAGAATGGCTGCTGGACGAAAGCCAGCCACCGGTAAGGTACCTTGCGCTCAGGGAGCTGCTGGGAAAGGGTGGGGGAGACAGCGACGTGAAGGAGGCCTACGGCGCAATTCCCGAGAGAGGGTGGGCAAGGGAGATACTCGACCTGCGCGGCGAGGACGGAATGTGGGGAGGCGGGAGTCTCTACTGGCCGAAGTACAGGGCGGCAAACTGGATGCTCCTCATACTCTCAGACCTTGGGATGGAGAGGGACAGCGCTGTGATAGATGCCGCATGCCGCACCTGGATGGACAAGTACAGCGCGCAGGACGGTGGTTTCGCTGCTTCAAGCAGGGGCGGTGCGAAACATGGCCACCTCTGCATCACTGGCAACACCGCCAGGGCACTGGTCAAGTTCGGCTACGAGGAGCACCCGAGTGTCAGGAGTGCATTTGAATGGTTTGTGAAATACCAGTCGGAGCTGGGGGGATGGTCATGCTTTGACTTCGGCACGCCGAGGAAGGGGAGAAACCTTGATTCTTGGGAGCCGCTGAGCGCCTTTGCCGCCTACCCGAGGCAGAAGTGGAACAGGGGAATGAAGCTCGCGGTTGAAAGGGGAGCGGAGTTCTTCCTTGAAAGGGAGCTCCACGTACAGGGCAAGCGCTACGAGCCATGGTACAGGTTCCACTATCCCAACCACTACTACTATGATGTCCTTGTTGGTCTTGACCTGCTCACCGCTCTTGGATACGGGGATGACAGCAGGCTCTCCTTCGCCCTTTCGCTGCTCAGGAAGAAGAGGCGGAGGGATGGGAAGTGGCTGATGGATTCGATAAACCCCGATCCGGAGAGTCCCCAGGGCTTATGGAACGTGAAGCACCAGAACAGGGCGGCCGTCCCGTTCGCCCTGGAGGAGGCGGGGAAGCCGAGCAGGATGGTTACGCTGACTGCAATGAAGGTGCTGAGGCGAATCGGAGAGGAGTGAGAGCTGGTGTATGCTCATTGCACCCCGGGTGAGTCCCGGAGCCTGCTGCGCACGTGGCTGTATGGAATGAAGAGCCTGCCCTTCAGCACCTCCACTTTTTCAATTCCCTCCATATCCGCCTCAAACCCCTTTTTCCATGAATATCACTCTTACCATGCTTAACCTGACTTCGATCGTACCCGGTGCGGTAAAACCTGTCATTTCCACGCTCTGTGCGGGGCGTGGGCAGGCAGGTGATCCGCAGGTGCTGGAGTCTGATACCTGCAGCCGCAGAGCGGGTTTCGAACGAACAAATAAAGTATCAGTTGGACGTGACCATTTGCCGGTAGATAGAAATTGGCATACAACATTTACTGGGGAGATCCGCACGGTCACTCCGGTTTTTCCGAATGCTACTGGAAGGACACGGATTTTCCATCGTGTGATCCTGACACGTACTACAAGAATGCAAGGCGGAGCGCCAGGCTCGATTTCGCGACTCTCACAGACCACGACCTGAACATTGCAGAAGAGGACTGGATGGCCATAGTCGAGTCATCCGAAAGGGCAAATGCGCCGGGCGAGTTTGTCACCATACCCGGATATGAATGGACCTCATCCAGGTACGGCCACCAGAACCTCTACTTCCTTAAGGGGCCATTCACATTCGTGAAATCCCGGCTCTCCGGGGAAAACACTGGCCCGATGGACAGGACTGCTCTGTGGGCCCCTTCGGAGGCTGCGGACTGGATGCCCCCTGCAGAGCTGTGGAACCGGATTGGCGGGCTTGCTGGAAATGTCATAACCGTGCCTCACCACGTCGGGGTCAGCCAGATGCCGTATGACTGGAACTACCACAATCCTGCATTCCAGCCGGTCACCGAAATAACATCGCTGTGGGGTAATTTCGAATCACCTGAAACAGACATAGGAAGGGGCATTTCGGACGTCCTGCCCGACAGGTATGTGAGGGATGCGCTGAACAGGGGATACAGGCTCGGATTCATAGGCGGGGGCGACAGCCATGACGGGCACCCCGGAGAGGCCTACTTCGGACCGAGGAAGAAGAGGAACGTCGTCGAAGGGCTGATCCTCGGAAGGAGCAGCGTGGGGCGCAGCATTGCAGAGTTCATTTCAGACGAGACCGCGAATACAAGGGGGCTCACTGCAGTGCTGGCTGAGGAGCTAACCAGGGAAGCGGTATTCGGCGCCATAGCATCAAGGAGGTGCTACGCGACCACGGGTGCCCGCATTGAGGTCGTCTTCACCGTCAACGGCCGCCCGATGGGATCGGACTTCGGCATCGGGACAGATGAGAAAGTCAGCATTGGCATATCTGTGAAAGGGAGGGCGCCGCTGAGGAGCGTGGAACTTGTAAGGAACAACGGCGTCAGGCACGCGTACGCCCCTGACGGCGTGAAGTTCAGCACTGAACTGACGGATACTCCTGGGAGGGGGACTACGTGGTATTACCTGCGCGTTCTGCAGGCGGACGGGCACAGGGCCTGGTCCTCCCCGGTTTGGGTTTCAAGACCCGGATTCTCATTCAGGGTCGCGAGCGAAGGTGGGAGGGTTCTCCTCAGCAACAGGTCCTACCCTGTCGCTGTCCCGCATTCTGTCTACATCTACAGCGCTGAGCCTTTCACGTACGGGCCGCCCTCATTGAGAGGGGAGGGAGCGCATGATGGTTACAGCCTGAGTGTCACCCGATCCGGGGAGCATGAGTTTGTTGTCGATATAGCAGGCAGGTCCTCCGGCGGTGTTACGCGCTTCACAGGATCGGCAGCATTCAGGGGAGCTGCCCTCTTCAGGTTCAGGACGTTCAATTTCAGGACCGTGAAATACGGGGGAGACCTCTACTCTGCGAAGGGCAGCACTGTCAGGTGGGACTTCTCGTGCGAGGGTGAATCCAAGGCGCTTGGCATTCTTGTCAGGGCCAGGGAGCACAGCGACCTTTCGCTCTCGTTCCGCCCGCGTCCGCCGGGGCGCATTCCCCTTCACATCAACGGCAGAAAGGGTGCCGCCGGAGAGCTTGAGATTGAGCTCCAGAAGCACAATGCAGACGCAATTGTGGCGAGGAAGAAGCTCGCGGGCATTGGCGGTTTCGGTGAAACTTTTGTCGCGCCTGCCCCCAGCGGGAAATTCTTCATCGATGTGCGGTCTGATGGAGCCTCTCTGGAACCTCTGAACTGGCCCGGCGAACGCAGCCGCGGATTCAGGGTGTAGGCGAATGCCTGCTGAAGTGCATCCTGCGGAAAGGCTGAAGGAACTGCTCGGAAGGGAGGAGGGAAAGCTCTACTCCTGTGCCGCTGCAGGCGTATGGAAGGGAGGTAAGAAGCTTTTCGGGAAGTACGTGGGGAGCACGGAGTCGGGCGGCAGGAGGAGGCCGGGTGCAAAATGCATGTTCGATCTCGCCTCCATCACGAAGGTATTCACCTCAACACTGATAATGAGGGCATGCGGGGAAGGGTTGCTGGGACTCGACTCCACCGTCGGAGGAATCATACCGGCAGTATCAGACAGACGCCTTCGGAAGAGGACTGTCGCAGAGCTCTTGTCGCACACCTCCGGCCTTCCCGCGCTGCGCAACTCGATGAAGCGATGCGCCTCCAGATCGTCTGTCATGCGCGTCCTGAACGGCGTTTCTGCGGGACGCGGCGGTGCGCCTGTCTACAGCGATCTTGGGTTTATGCTGCTGGGTGAGATTGCGGAGGCGGTCTACGGTGAGAGGGAGGACGAGCTTCTGCAGAAGCACATAGCAGGCCGTCTCGGCCTCAGGAGGACGACATACAACCCTCCCGCCGGAGAGTGCTTTGCTGCAACCGGCCTCTCGCCCATAAGGAGAAGGAAGCTGGTGGGGGAGACGCACAACGAGGTCACAGCCAGGATGGACGGCGTCGCGGGTCATGCAGGCATATTCTCCACCCTGGATGAGCTGCATGCATTTGCCTCCACCCTGCTCTCCGACTACAGCGAGGGGAAGGGAATCCTGCTCGGCAGGAGGGAAATAAGGAATATGGCCAGACCCGTGTCGGAGCTGTTCGGCATAAACTACGGGCTGGGAATAATGGTCAGGACAACGTCCGCCCCGGGCTACAGGCCTTCAAGGGGAATAGCGTTCGGCCATACCGGCCACACAGGCACCTCCATGTGGATTGAGCCTGGGAGAGACATGGTATCAATCCTTCTCACGAACAGGGATGAGGTTGATGGCAGCCTGACCAGGATGAAGGAAGTCAGGAACGAATTCCACGCACTTGCGGCAGCCTTTGCCTGACGGGGCATGCACCTGCGTGGCTCATTCCGCATCCAGCGGATTATGGCACGCAGCCCTTCCCCCGCCACCGGTCTCCTTAAGCTCCGGCACCACCCTTGTGCACTCGTCAAGCCTCCTCGTGCACCTGGCTGAATATCTGCACCCAGCAAGCTTCCATGGATCTATGGCATCAGGATCTGCGTCTGAGCCTGCCAGCTCGGTCGGCCTGTTCACCGCAACGCCGGCGGAGACGGGGGCGTGTCCTATCAGCACAGAGGTGTAGGGATGGCGCGGGGAGGTGACTATCGACTCCGTCTTCTGGTCTTCCACCACCCTGCCTGAGTACATCACAATGATCCTGTCCGCAGAGTACGCTGCCACCCCCATGTTGTGCGTGACAAGCATATACCCCATGTCGCGCTCGACTGCGAGCTTTCTTAGCAGGTTGAGAATCCCGGCGGCCGCGGAGGCATCGAGCATGCTCGTGGGCTCGTCGGCAATGATAAATCTGGGTTCGGTTGCAAGGGCCCTGGCGATTGCAATGCGCTGCTTCTGCCCTCCGCTCAGCTGGTGCGGGTACTTCCAGAGCATATCGCTTTCCAGCCCCATTGTTTCAAGCAGGGATTCGCTCTTCTCCCTCATCTCTGCCCTGGATGATTTCATGAGGAAGCGCTGTGGCATTGAAAGGTACTGGAGGACGTTCTGTGTCGGGTTCATTGAGTCATACGGGTCCTGGAAGACGGGCTGCACCTGTCTCCTGAAATCAAGGATGGCCCTGCGCCTCATCCTGCCCATGTCTTTCCCCATGAACTCAATCGAGCCGCCGTCAAGCCTGACAAGGCCCAGCACCGCCCGGCCGAGGGTAGTCTTGCCGGCGCCGCTCTCCCCCACGACCGAAACCCTTTCATTCAGGCCAATCGAGATGCTGACGCCGTCGAGAGCCGCAACATTCCTGCCGCCGGTGCTGTAGTTGACAGATGCCTCCTTCAGCTCTATCCGTTCACCCTTCTCCATCTTCATACCTCGGATGGTAGCAGTAGACGGTCCTGCCGTCCTTCATGGTGGTTGGCGGAGGTTCCGACTCGTAACATTCGCTTGTGGCAAAGGCGCACCTGTCGCTGAACCTGCAGTTGCGCGGGAGATTGATAGGCGAGGGCGGGTAGCCTGGAATCGATTCGACCTTCTTCCCTCTCTTGTCAATAGTTATATTGGAGTCCAGGAGCGCGAGCGTGTACGGGTGGCTGGGGTTGGCAAGTATGTCCTCTGCCCTTCCCGTTTCCATTATCTTTCCCAGATACATTATGGCGATGTAGTCGCACATTTCGGCAAGGAGGGAGAGGTCGTGGGATATCAGGACCACTGTCGAATTGGATGCCTCCACCACGGCCTTCAGCATCTGCAGCACATATTCCTGTGAGACGACGTCGAGTGCTGTCGTTGGCTCGTCCGCAATTATGAGCTTTGGATTCAGAGCTATGGCCATTGCAATGACGACGCGCTGCTTCTGCCCTCCGCTCAGCTGGTGCGGGAACCTGTCGAGTATGGTCGCAGGAAGCCGGACCTTCTTCAGCAGTTCCGTAGCCATCTCCATCGACTTCTGGCGCGTTACCTGCGAGTGGTCCCTGATTACCTCGGCAATCTGGTAGCCAATGTTTTTGACAGGGTTGAGGCTGTTCATCGCCCCCTGGAATACCATTGACACCTCCTTCCACCTGAAGAGCCTCTGCTCCTCGTCCTTCATGGAGGACACATCCTTTCCATTGACCCTGATCCCGCCTTCGGATCTGCCGGGCTTCCTGATTATGCCCATGAGAGCCAGGCCGATGGTCGTCTTTCCGCAACCCGACTCGCCTGCGATGCCGAATACTGAACCCTCCTCGACGCTGAGTGTGACACCGTCGACCGCATTCACATCGCCCCTCGAGGTGGGGAAAATGATCTTCAGGTCGGCCAGCTCCACTATACCGGACATCAGCGCCCCTCCGTTGAAAAGCGCGGATCTGTTATGTCGCCGAACGCCCTTGCTATGAGCGTCATAGCAATTCCTGTGATTGCTATTGCAACTCCCGGGAGGGTGATCCAGAGCATGCCGTTGTGGTATATCGCCCCCTCAATCTGCGCATTGTAGAGCACGGAGCCCCAGCTGTAGCTGTTCGTGCTTGCAAGTCCGATGAATGCGAGGGATGCATCGGCTATAATGGCGTAGATGACTGCCAGCATCGCGTTCGCGACAATAAGGGAGGTCATGTTGGGCAGTATCACCCTGAAGAGCGTGTAGTAGCGGGGGGAGCCGCTGACGACTGCACTCTCCACGAAACCCCTCCTCTTGATGGAGAGTGTCTGTGAGCGAATCATCCTCGACAGGGGAGGCCACCCGAACACTATGATCACTGTGAGCACCGAAACCACACCGGGGCCCATTATGGTGGCAACGAATATCATGAATGCAATAGACGGTATGACGAGCATGACGTCCACGAACCTCATGAGCGCCTCGTCCACATATGAGCCTGCAAAGCCAGAAACCACGCCCACCACAGTGCCTATGACAGTGATGCCCACGGCTGACACGAAACCTATCTCGAGGGAGAGGCGGGTGCCGTAGATCATCTGGCTGAATATGTCGCGCCCAAGCCCGTCCGTCCCTAGAAGGTGCGACTGGCTGGGCGGGAGGTAGGGGCTTGCCACGATTGCATAAGGAGAGTAGGGGGCAATGAACGAAGAGAGCAGCGCCACCGCGCTGAGGGCTGCGAGTATGAAGATGCCAACCAGTCCGCTCTTGCTGTGCAGGAGCCTGAGCAGAACCGTGTCTGTGCCTGCCTCTGTATGGAAAAGCCTGGCAAACCTGCTTCTTGATTCAGTCATGTGTATCTTATCCTCGGGTCGATGTATGAGTAAATCACGTCTGCGATGAAGTTGGCACCAATCACGGTAATTGCCAGTATGAAGAATATCCCCTGTATCAGCGGGTAGTCATGTGAAAGGATTGCGTTGAAGAGCAGCGTCCCGACACCGGGATAGCTGAAAACTATTTCCACGAGGAGGGCACCACCGACAACGTAGCCGAAGTGCACAGCGATGAGGCTGACAACCGGGAGTATGCCGTTGCGCAGGCCATAGGTGTTGTAGAGCGTCGACTTCTTCAGCCCCTTCGCCTCGGCTGCAACCATGTAATCCTCACGCACTATGTCGACAAGCGTGTTTCGCATGATGATTGAATAGACGGGTGTGGTCGCTATCACAATAGTGATCATCGGGAGAAGGGCATGGTACACCACATCCTGTATCCAGGGAAGGGAGTAGGGCGGGCTGACGTCCGTGATGGATATGGCTCCCCCGATGGGAAAGACGCGTAAAACAACTGCAAGCAGTATCTGGAGGACAATGGCTATCCAGAAATAGGGCAGGGACTGGGTCGTCATTGCGGCGTAGGACATCATCCTGTCCAGTATGCCTCCCCTGTTCATTCCTGCATAGAGGCCCATCATGGTCCCCAGGAATGCGGATATCGCAACAGAGGTGCCCACCAGGAAGAGCGTCCACGGCAGTGAAATTGAAATGAGCTTCCACACCGATATGGGGTAGTATTCATAGGAGAAGCCGAGATTCGGCGGAAATGTGAGTATTACGTTCTTCAGGTAGAGGAGGAACTGCACATAGACAGGTTTGTTCAGGCCGAACTCGACGGTAAGCTGGCGTATGGCTGACGGGGGGAGTTGCTGGGATGCCGCTATAATGTCCACTGGATTAACGGCGACAAGCCGCGGGATTATAAATATCATTACGAGCGCAATAAAAAATGTTATTACGGCGTACACAGCACGCCGTAATAAGAAGCGACCGTAGGCACTCAACGGAAATCTACCCTTTACGTTTCCTGACTGCGTACACGGCAACGCCTATGATGGCGAGCACCGCAATCACTCCGATGACGAGGTAAGTCGTGTTCACGGGGGAGCCGCTGCTGGCGGACGGCACGCCAAGGGCCATCAGGAGCGGTGCCTGCGGGAACTGGTATCCCTGAGGGGCCACCTTGGACCAGCCGTGTATCGTAGCATTCGAGTATGCCCAGATGTTCTGTGCGTAGTAGAGGGTCACAAGCGGTTCCTGCTGCGCCATGATCTGCTGCGCGTTTGCATACAGGTTGTACTGCTGTGTGAAGCTGCTGACATTCCTGGCCTGGTTCAGGTCGTTCCAGACTGTCGCGTTGGACCACCTGGCCCATCCGTGGTAATCCAGCTCCTGTGTGCCGACAGGTGTCACGGAGTTCGTCACGAATACGCCCAGGACGAAGTCGGGTATCGGTGGCCTGCTGGTTCCCAGCAGTATCATGTCGAAGTTGCCGTACTGGAGGCCCTTGACTATGCTTCCAATCGTCACAACTGACTCCGAGGCATCAATGCCCGCTGCCTTCAGGTTCTGTACTATGACGCTGACGACGCTGCTGGCAGAGCCGCCCGTGTCCATTATCTGGGGCTGCCAGGCTGTCCCGTTCGGGAATTCCAGGTAGCCGTTAGTTCCGTTCTTGAACCCGATTGACTGCAGCATTGCCCTGGCCTTTGCTGGGTTGAACGTGTAGTTGGGCAGGTTGGGCGGTATCCACTGGGTCAGCGAGGTTGGCAGCTGTCCCTGGCTTCCGGCGGTTCCGTAGCTGTTGAGTGCGAGATCCACAATCTGCGTCCTGTTGATGCTTGTCGCAATTGCCTGCCTCACGAGCGTCACGTTGTACGGATACAGCGCATCGTCGAACATGAGGAGTCCGGCAGGATCGAAGTATGTGCTCAGGATGGATACACCCGGCGAGAATGAGACACCTATGTTGCTCTGACCCTTAAGTCCCGCAACCTGGCTTGGCGTCGGCTGTGCGAGCGTTATCTCTCCGGTCTGCAGAAGCGCGGGTATGTTTGCAGTGGGTGACAGGAGTTCGACAGCTATGTTTTCAATCTTTGGCTTTCCAAGGTAGAAGTGCGGGTTTGCCTTGTAGTGAAGCACGGTTGCACCTGCGCTCCAGTTGACAAGCATGTACGGCCCATCGCTAACCGGGTTGGCAGAGCCTGTGTAGTTGGACAGGTTGGAAACCTGCGAGAACACATGGGCCGGCACTATGTACTTGCCGAGGCCCGCGTACTGCAGGAACGGGGAGAACGGGTGGACGAGAGTGAACCGCACGGCTGTGCTGTTCAGTGCCGTCACTTTCTTGATGAGAGATGCCACCAGGAATCCGTTCAGAGTGTCGAAGAGCGGGTTCTGCAGCAGAACATTGAATGAAAATACAACGTCGCTTGCATTGAGCGGGGTCCCGTCTGACCATTCCATGTTCGGTCTCAGGTTAAACGTATATACTGTCGCGTTGGCGTTGGAGCTCCACGACTGTGCGAGCTGCGGCATAAGCGTCCCGTTGGGCGCCTGCAGAAGCAGCGTTATGTAGAAGAGTCCCCTCAGCTGATCGGTTGTTATAGCGGACTGGCCACCGGCTAGCCAAGGATTCAGGTTTGTAATGGCCCCCGGTGAAACAATACCGACCGTCAGTGTCCCTGAGGTCGATGTTGTGGATGTTGAGGCGGTAGCCCGGTCCGATGCCGACACAAAAAAGGCAGTCGACAGCATTAGCACAACGACGACGAATGCGAGAAATTTCTTATTCAGGTAATCGCCGTATCCGGTAAACTCATTTACTATATCAATTGATCGTGAATTTTATATTGTCTAAAACGGTATTTTGACGGCGAAATCGAATTTCGACGCGCAGCGGCATCTGTCAAACTGCAGCTGCCTCACTGGCGCGATGCGCGAAGACTCACTGTACACCCTGCATCTTCACAGGCAGCCGCCCCTGTGCAGCCATTCCGCCTGCAAGGACTCCGACGGCTGCAGACAGCGCCTCCTTCCTGAAACTGTAGGCGCAGACATACGGGATACCTTTCAGCAGCTCTGCCTCATATGGTGTGCCTGTGCCCACGGCCGCTACCCTCCCCTCCATCAGTTCATGAATCTGCATTGTGAAATCTATCTGAGGGCGCCGCCCCTTTGTCTGCTTTGACGCGAGTGCGTCGTTTGTGAACACCACCAGGAAATCATTCTTGCCCGCATGGGCCGCTGCGAGCTGCGACATCTCCCCTGCCTGCGCGGAGGAAATGTTCCTGGGAGCGGTAAAGTGGCGCCCCCCTGTAAATCCCCATTCGCGGAATATCTGAGACAGGGGGCTGCTGCCCTCGGTGATACCCCTGTCCTCCAGCATTGCCGACCTGCTGAAATAGAATGAATGCACTGCCTCGCATCCTTTCAGAAGAGGCATGCGAATCCTCCTGCCCACAAGGGTTACCGATGAAACTAATGAGGCGCGCGTTGCGCTGTATCGCGCCTGCCTGCTCCATCTGGCTGTGCCTCTCTTTCGCCTTCCCAGGGCTGCATGCGTGCGCCTCAGGTCGTCAAAGCGCCGGATGCTCCTTGCTATCCTTTCACCTCCCACCCTTCCGGACGCAACTGCGCTGCGGAGGGAGTGAAACATCACCATATACATCTCAGGAGAGGCGCATTCGAGTATGTCTGCACCCGCATCGATTGCTGAAACTGGAACAGACTCAGCCGGGAAATTGTCTGCTACCGCTGACATTGAGAGGGAATCCGTTACAACGAGGCCGTCATAGCCAAGCCTTTCCCGCAGCAGGCCCGTTGTGATCTTCTTCGACAGGGTGGCGGGAAGCAGCCTTCCCCTTCCCTCGATGGCCGGGAATGCAACATGGGATATCATGATCGAATCTGAGCCCCGTCTGATGCTCTCCCTGTACGGAAGGAGGTCGCACCGCTCAAGTTCTTCAAGGGACAGATCAAGCCGCGGAAGGGTGATGTGCGAATCGGAGCTGGTCGCCCCGTGACCCGGAAAGTGCTTCACGCACGAAAGCAGTCCGCCGTCCTCAAGGCCGTCGAGTGCCGCGAGCGAGTGGGCTGATACCGCCTTCGGATCGTCACCGAAGGACCTGACACCTATTATAGGGTTTGACGGCTCCGTATTCACATCCACAACCGGGGCGAGGTCCCAGTCTATGCCAAGCGACCTAAGCTCCTCGGCCATGGCGCGGTAGGAGGCGTAGGTCGAGGTGACGCTGCCTGCCGCCCCGAGTGCCATGTTGCCGGGGCTGTTTGCAATATCCGTGACCCTGCTGATCCAGCCGCCCTCCTGCGTGATGCCTATCAGCGGGAATCTCTCCCGGGTGATGCCTGCGTCCAGGCATATGGAGCGTATTCGCCATGCGAATCCGGCTATGTCAGAAGCAATGGAAACGTTGGCGCCCTGAATCACGATGCTGCCCGGAACAACCTCCCTTATTATGTTCGCCCATTCGGACGTCCTGTCAGCGGGAAGCGATATCTGGAAAAGCTTTCCTAGCTGCTCTACCGAAGTGTTTTCATTTATGGTCATGTTCAACCCTGTGGTGCCCCCAGAGGACGGAGCCTCCTATTATGAGTTACCAGTGCGGCGGGGAGTCCGCTGGAAATCATTTACTATGAAGAAAACATCGCCAGCCCGTTGAACCACATGAGCAGCAGGAAGAAACTCTACCTTGTAGGCATCGACGGGATGTCACCAAAGATCGCGGAGAAGTTTATCGCCGAGGGCAGGATGCCCAGCATTTCTGCACTGATTAACGATGGAGCATGGTCAAAGGCGATACCAAGCCTGCCTGTCTTCACTCCGACCAATTGGGCCACCATTTCCACGGGTGCACGGTCGGGGACGCACGGCGTATTCCTCTGGGGATCGCACGTTCCGGGAGAGGGTATTGAAGAAGACCACTTCGACGAGTGCATGACATCGACCATCTGCACGGCCGAGTACCTCTGGGAGGCGGGACTTAGGCAGGGGAGGAAGTCTGTTCTGCTCAACTACATAGGCTATCCTTCGGACCAGGACGGCATCTACCATGTAGACTGGTTCTACGGCCCAAACAGAGATTACTTTGGCCTTGCCACATGCTGCGTCTACATTATAGGCGCCGGGGAGAAGCGCAGGGAGAGCAGGTGGGAGAAGTGGGCGGGGCTGTGGGATGGCAACGGAACAGTCCGCCTGGATGTGCCGTTCAGCCACGGCCAGGGTGGTATCAGCCCGAAGATCAGCAGGATGGACGGTGAAGGCAAGATCAGGATCGAGGCAGGCGGGCAGGAGGCGGAACTTGCTGAAGGTGAATGGTCCGGATGGTTTCATTTCGATCTAGAATCGGGAAGGGCCTCAGTCAGGTGGAAGCTGCTTCCAAAAGCGCCCGGGGGAGACGGAAGAGTGACAAGGATCTACAGGAGCAGCATATACATTGACAGCGACTTCTGCTCGCCGGGGGAGACGGGCAGGGAGCTGGTCAGGAGGCTCGGCCCGTACATAAACGACGACGTGGGAAAGCTCTACCTGGACGGCCTGGTTGACAGGGATACTTTCCTGGAGGAGACAAGGTACAAGTTCGACTGGATTGCAGGCTGCTTCAGGCTTATGGAGGAGGGATATGACGTTTCCATGTTCTTCCTGCACTGGCATTATGTGGATTCGGTGCAGCACGCATTCCTTGGCCGGGCGGACAGGACAGGCGGCGACTACGGGGGAGGAGCTGATGAGGAGAAGGCGGTGGAGATGCTTCGCGAGGGCTACATGCTAGCAGATGAGCTCACTGGGAAGCTGCTAGCCATCGCCGGTCCTGAGGATGCTTTTGTCGTGGTGTCAGACCACGGCAACATACCCAACCACCACAGGGTGTCGCTCTGCAACCTTTTCATGGAGAAGGGGTGGATGAAGATAGACGTCGCGGGAGGGGCGCCGAAGGTCGACCTTGCCGCCTCTAGGGTTGTGGTGAATCTGTCTCATGTATACATAAGCCTGAAGGGGAGGGATCCCGAGGGAATAGTGGAGGAGGGCGACTACACAGCATTCAGGGAGGAGGTGCGCAGTGCAATACTCTCGGTAAGGGATCCGGACACGGACCTCTCCCCCTTCGCGTCTGTGCTTAGGAAGGAGGAGGCAAGCGTCGCCGGCGTTGCCGGAGACGGGACGGGAGATATCGTGCTTGTCTTCGACAGGGGATATGTCTGGAGCGGCAGCGAGGTGGTGACGCTCGGCGAGAAGCGCATAGTGTGGAAGACCGGCGGTGCAAACCACGGTTCACAGCCTCCGACCGCCGAAACTGAATTCTCATCCAATTTCGCGACATTCATTGCAAGGGGTCACGGGGTCAGGAAGGGGTACAGGAGAAGGAGGCCGATCTTCCTCACGGACGTGGTCCCGGCAGCCTGCAGGATTCTCGGAATTGAAGTGACTGCGCAGTGCGAGGGCTCTGTGCCCCTCGATATCTTCGATGGAAACGTGGCCGTGAAAAGCCACAGGTCTGCAAAGGCGAAATACCAGATTCGAAGGAAGGAACTCGTCATACCGAAGACATTCAAGGGCGATGTCACTGACGAGTAGGCCCGACTCTCCCGGCACCACTCACTGAATGAGTCTGCCCAGGAAATCGAAATGGGGAGGGGTTCCTGCCCTGTCGTACGCCTGGAGGGAGTCTACCATGCGTCTCATTACGAGCTCGAGACTGTCGCCGACGGTGGCTGCACTGCCGCCGCCCCTGATCAGCAGGTTGTCATTCTCCCCGGGGTCTTCAGCAAGGTTGTACAGCTCCGGGCGCCTGTGGTCGACAACTGCATCACGCCCTGAAGACGACATGCGCTCCGTTATGTCGCATGCGAGGTACCTTGTAGCCTCCTCCTCGAGATAGGTGACATACTTCCAGCTGCCGTCCGTAACTGACCATGACTTCCTGTAGTAGCCGCTGAGTGCATAATCCCTCAGTGTTTCGCTCTCTCCGCTAAGGAGCGGGAGCATGCTTTCACCGTGTGTCGGGGGCTGGGACTCGCCGTTTGCGGAAAGCTTGCCGGGTATTCCAAAGAAGTCGAGGACTGTGGGCATCAGATCGCATGTCTGCACCATTCCCTTTACACTCCTCCCGTCCATCGGGCCATCAGGATGGTGAACAAGCAGCGGTATTCTAATCAACTCCTCGTACGGCCATGGCCTTGCCTTCATAACCATTCCATGCTCCCCCAGAGGTTCACCGTGATCCGACAGGTAGACGACCATGGTATCCGACATCAGCCCCTTCCTCTCTATCGCGTCGAATATCTTCCCGATCCACTTGTCGACCATGGTGATTTCTCCTGCGTAGAGTGATTTCACGCGCTGAAGCTCATCCTCACTCAGATAGCCGTCAACCGGGCCGTAGACGGGAGAGATGACGTCTGCAGTTCCCTTGACATGCTCATACATGCTCCAGTACGGCTCGGGCGGATCCCAAGGCTCATGCGGGTCGAAACTGTCAACCCAGAGGAAGAAGTCTCCCTTGTCCGACTCCTCATCAATCCACCTGACAGCCTCGCTCGAAACCTGGGCAACGAAATGTTCCTTCTCATCCTTCCAGTCGAAACGTGATATGTTCTTGAAATACTGCTCCAGCCGCCTGCCGTGCGAGGGGTCTGAGGGGTGCGGCTTGTCAAACCTGCCTATGTCCGCTGCAGGGACTTCCCCAGTCTCGAACATGTCCGACTCCTGCCCCCTGATCCACCTGACCTCGTCGAATCCACGGTCGAAGCCCATCCCGGGCTTGTGCATGTGGTAGGTGTCCGATATCAGCGCTGTGCGTATTCCCTTTCCCCAGAGGAGTTCTGGAAGGAGGACGTCCGTACGCTCAAGTCCCTGCCAACCCCTGAACGGCAGAGTATACCGCCCGGTCAGCAGCGCCGTCCTTACGGGAATGGTGGCCAGCCCCTCCGGGTAGGCATGAGTGATTTTAGTCGCCTTCCTGCTGAACTTCTCAATGCTCTCCGCACTGATCCAGCTGTTTCCGTAGCAGGACAGGTAGTCCGCGCGCAGGCTGTCTGTGACCACCACAATCGTATTCATCTGATTCGCCGCCGAGGGGGCTATCGCCAATGCAATAATAATCCTAACCGTCGCATCATCCAGGAGGAAGCACAGTTAACGTGCGGTGGGAGCATTAGCGCACTGCAGGCGAGAAGGGTGTGGAAGGTGTTCGGTCTGTGAATGGAATTTCCAGCAGCCTTAGCATTAAGTACGGTAAATCATATGGCTGACAGAATGTCGCAAAGAAATTCCAGAGATCTGCCATTTTTGCCCCGTTTTGATATTTCGAAATCGGTTCTCGTAAGGTCACCGGAAAGAAATGCCCCCGGCTACTGGACCGGGGCGCCGTCCGTAACTGAATTTGAAGGCGAAGTTTTCCTGACCTACCGCATCAGAAGGCCGCGCGGGGAGGGCAGGGGCGTTATGAACAGGATAGCCAGGAGCTCCGACGGACTGGTTTTCAGGGACGTGTTTGAACTGGAGAAGGGAAGCCTGGGGAATTCACCGTCCATAGAAAGGAGCTGCCTTGTTCCCTCCGATGGCGGCTTCAGGTTCTATTTCAGCTACGTGAACCCGCAGACAAACATGTGGCAGATCGATGTTGCAGAGTCGGAATGCGTGGAGTCCATCGACGTCGCATCCAGGCGCAACGTACTCAAGGCATCCGATGCGGGTGCCGCAGGTGTGAAGGACCCGGTCATACTGAAGGCAGGCGGGTATTACCTGATGTACGTGAGCTACGCACCGCTTCCCAAGAGGGATGTGAAGGGACTCCACGAAACGGCTGACGCATTTGCAACCGGCATCACAACATCAAACAGCGGTCTGGCTTTGAGTGCTGACGGGCTGCGCTTTTCATGGGAAGGAGAGGTGCTCGGACTGGGAACTGGCTGGGACTCAAGCACTGCGCGCATAAGCTCAGTTGCCAGGACAGAGTGGGGATTCGCTGCATTTTACGACGGTTCGGCAGGAATTGATGAGAACTACGAGGAGAGGTGCGGCCTCGCACTAACCTCAGACCTGAGGAATTTCCAGCGGCTCTCCATAGACGGGCCCGCCCTGTCCGGTGAGGGTGGGCGCTCTGTCAGGTATGTTGACATGGTCAGGCACAGGGGCAGGCTGATTTACTATTTTGAAACGACAAGGTCGGACGGCTCGCACGAGCTGAGGGCGCTTCCGGCCGGAGAATAAAGGGGTGTTTGTATGAGAAACACAGGAATTTCGATATTCACGGGAATGGAGAGCACGGTCGAGGAGAACATTGCATACATTGAGAAGGCTGCGTCGAAGGGTTACAGGAGGATATTCACAAGCATGCAGCGTCCCGGTTCAGATCCTGCAAGGGTGAGCGCCGAGATGCCGGTGGTGGCAAAGAGGGCAAAGGAGCTCGGCATGGAGATAGTAACGGACATTTCGCCTAAGGCCCTGGAGATCTTCCATGCGACGCTCGAAGACCTCTCCCCGTTCAGGGATGCCGGCGTCACCGCCCTCAGGCTGGACGACGGCTTCTCCAACAGGGAGGCTGCCGAAATCACGCACAACAGCGCGGGGATGAAGATTGAGATCAACGGCAGCCATTACTACTCTTCCGACCTTGACGAGATGTTCAGGCACGGCGCAGATGCGTCGGTCATGCAGGCAAGCTTCAACTACCACCCCAGGTTCGAGTCGGGCATCTCGCTTGACTTCGTGAAGGAGCAGACTGCAGCCTTTGCAGCCCACGGCGTGCCCATGTTTGCTTTCGTGCACTCATCCGCGCTCCATACAAGGGTTACTGTCGAGTCGCAGCGCTACATGTCGCCTGAGCGCGCGGCCGAGGAGCTATTCGCCATACCCGGGATGGACACCGTGCTCATTGGAGATCCCCTTGCCTCAGACAGGGACCTTGATGCCGTGGCTGAGGTTGCATCCAGGGAATACATCAGGATCAGGGCAGTCCCTGAAGCGGGCGCCACCGAAAATGAGAAGTGGCAGATGTTCGGAGGCGAAAGGATGGCCAGGCCGGGGACGCTTCTCTCGCTGCGCCACACATTCAGGTTCAAGGACGACGAGCTGCACAGGATGGCAGAGCCGCGCAACTGTGTCGAGAGGCCCGCCTACTCCGTCACCGTGGACAACGTGGACTACAGGGAGGGGAACAACAACCTCAGGAGATCAGGGGAGCTCAATGTGTGGCTGGAGAAGAGGCCCGCAGACAGTCGCATAAATGTCACCGGAACGGTGCTGGAGGAGGACAGGAGCCTTGTTGGAATGCTGCGCCCGTTCCAGAAGTTCAGGCTTGTCCCCTACCCCTAGACTGGTTCAGCATGCAAAGGGCGCCTGAAAGGCAGAGCGTCACCCAAGGGCTGCGCGGAGGCTCCACTGCGCAGACTCCAGCCTTCTCCGGGCCTCCTTCGGTTCCAGGCCCTTCAGCAGCATGAGCGATGCGACCCTTATGTCCCAGCCCGCACCTGCGAGCGCCCCTTCGGCTTCATCATGTGTTGAGCCTGTGATCGTGGAAAGAATGCGAACCGACCTCTCCCTTATCTTGCTGTTGAGCGGTTTCAGTCCGACCATCAAGTTGCCATAAACCCTGCCGAGCCTGACGAATGCGGCGGTGGAAATCATATTCAGCACGAGCTTTTCCGCCATACCGGCCTTCATCCTTGACGAGCCGGCAATGACCTCCGGACCGACAAGTAGCTCAATGGTGAAGCCGCAGTACTGTGACACGGCAGCATTCCTGACGTTGACTATTGCACCTGTCCCCGCTCCGCGGCCCTTCGCACGCTCCATAGCGCCGAGGACAAAGGGAGCCTTGCCGGATGCCACCACCGCCATGACAAAGTCAGCCGGCCCGACCTTCAGCCTGCTCATCCTGGCTGCTCCGCAGCTACGGCAGTCCTCTGCACCTTCAACCGCACTCATGAACGCCCTGGAACCGCCTGCGATGACAGGTATCACCGTGCCCGGGGAGATCCCGAAAGTGGGGACGCACTCCGCCGCGTCAAGGCAGCCCAGCCTTCCGGCAGTCCCCGCCCCCACATAGATCAGCCTGCCCCCCGACCTCAGGGAGGCAGTGACTGCGTCAACAGCGGCGGCGATCGCAGGCAGGGCGCCCCCGACTACGTCCGGGACTGTCTTGTCCTCGCTGTTGATTGTCCTGATTATGTCCAGCGTTCCCATTGCATCAAGCATGCTGAACCGATTTGATACCTCTTCAGTCTCCAGCTGCGAGTAACCTTCTTCCTGATGATTCACTGAAACAACTCCCGGGGGCTGCAGGGGCTGAAAGACCAGTCCCGCAGGGCTGAGGCATTCAATGATGATAATATTTCTTGATGGCAGACAGCAGCAGAAGTAATGAAAGGTTGAATTATGGCAAGTGCTTCGGTCAGGCGTGGACAGATGATTGCCAATTTCGATTTCTACAGGCTGGAAATACCGATGGTGAAGGAATTCAGGATATCCCTCGGAAGCACAAGGAAGTATGAGGGTTTCCTGGTTCGGCTAAGGACAGATGACGGCATTGAGGGGTGGGGAGAGGGCGTTCCCACACCATTCATCACGGGTGAAACAACGGGTTCGGTGGAGGCTGCTCTTTCGGCGATAAGGGAAGCGGTAGCAGGCATGGATGAGGCATCCATCGAGAAGATATGGGAGAGGATGCAGGGAATCGTCGTTGGCTCTTATGCAGCAAAGTGTGCAGTCGACACCGCGCTGTGGGATATCGCAGGAAAGAGGTGCGGCCTGCCCGTGAGCAGCATGCTCGGTGGCTACCGCGAGGGTGTACGCACATCATTCACCGTCGACCTCGGCACGATCGGGGAGGCCGGGAAATCGGCGGAAGAGTTTGCCGGCATGGGGCTGGGCGCGGTGAAGGTGAAGCTGGGACTTGGTGTGGCCGATGATTATGAGAGGGTGAGGGTTGCCAGGGAGAAGATTGGTGCAGGGAAGATGCTCTACGTGGATTTCAACCAGTCATACACGCCAAAGAAGGCGGTTGAGCTCTCGCAGAAGATCCACAGGTTCGAGGTTGAATTCCTCGAGCAGCCCACTCCCGCAGGCGACATTGCAGGGCTGAAGTACGTTAGGGAGCACAGCCCGCTGCCTGTTATGGCTGACGAGTCTGTCCACGGGCCCGAGGATGCACTTGAAATAGTCAGGCGGGAGGCTGCAGACATGATCAACCTCAAGCTGATGAAGGCCGGGGGCATAACGAGGGGGAGAAAGGTTGTCGAGATCGCAGAGGCGGCAGGCATGCCTGTAATGATAGGATGCATGGTTGAGACAAAGGTGGCTGTGACAGCAGGCACACACGCGGCGATGGGAATGAGGAATGTCAGGTATGCGGATCTGGACGGCTACACTAGTCTCAGGGATGATGTCACGAAGAACGGCGTTTACCTCAGGAAGGGGGAAAACCGCGTCAGTGGGAGGCCGGGGCTGGGGATAGAGGTGGATCCGGGGGCCTGGAAGTGAGGGGGACGCACCTCAGGATCGGGATTGGAATTGCTGACATGAGGGCGGAGCCCAAGTTCAGGTCAGAGAGGGTCAACCAGCTGATCTGGGGGCAGTCCGTGGAGAAGGCGGGAGGTGAAACGGGCGGCTACCTGAAGGTGAGGGCGCACGACGGGTATGAGGGGTACATTGCGTCCAAATGTCTCAGGAATGCACGCGGCGCAGTTAGGCACAAGCTTGTCATCGGGAGCAGGATTGGAGACATCCGGCTCCCCGTGGGCTCGCTGCTGACGGACGACGACATGAAAGAGCTCTCAATAAGCCCCGGGAAGGTAAGGGGGACTGATTACACGACAGACATCATATCCCTCGCCAAGAGGTATCTCGGTGTCCCCTACCTCTGGGGTGGAGGGACTGAGTACGGCACCGACTGCTCTGGCCTGACCCAGAGGGTGTACGGATTCAACAATATCCCGCTTCCAAGAAACGCAGATGCCCAGGAGAGGGCCGGGAGGGTCGTGGAAACGCTGAGCGAGGCGGTGCCCGCCGATCTGATCTTCTTCCCCGGGCACGTGGGAATGCACATTGGCGGTGGCAGCATCATACATGCGAACCTGCACTGGCAGCGCGTTACCATCATCGACCTTGGTGGCAGGGACGCATATTCCAGGATGCTGAAAAAGAGTATCACGTCAATACGCCGCTACATCGCCTGACAGGTGTTGACAGCCCGCGCGCGTGCCTCAGGGAAGGAAGAGATACCTTCTCCTCGCATCCCTTCCAATCTTTCCCGTAAGTGCGTCTATCTGGGCCACCAGTCCAGCCGCCAGCCCGCGGCTGATCTCGGTCCCCTTATCCTCGAGATACATCAGCACAGCGCCTGCAACCACGTGGCTTCCAAAGTAGACAGGTGCAAAGGTGCCGCCCATATCCTTGAGAGACCCGGTGAATGAGTCCGTTATGACCGCACCCCCCCTGAATACACCCCCGACAGCGCCTATGGTGAAATCGCCTTCAAGCCCGACAGCACGGGCGGCCGCCCTCACTCCCGAAGCGAGGGCCGATCCTGCCTGCCTGCATATAGAGGCGGACACTGCGTCGCCGGAGGCAGCAGATGCGGTGACAAGAGGTGCAAGGGAGGCGACGGAGCATACCGAAGGGAATCCCTGGAAGCGCGATACAGCGTCCGTGAACTGCTCACCCATCCTCCCCTCAATTGCAGAGACAAGCGCCGTTTCGCTGCCGCGGCCGTCGAATGCCAGCGTCGCTGCATTGAGGGCGGCCCTCCCGATCCAGAATGCGCTGCCCTCATCCCCGACAAACCATCCCCACCCTCCTGCCCTTGCCTCCCTTTCGCCATTCCTTGCATGCACGACCGAGCCTGTACCGGCGGCTGCAACAACACCGTCCCTGCCCAGTGCGGAGAGGTAATAGGCTGCAACGCCGTCGTTGTAGAGTTTCTTCGACCCCGCTCCGTGAAGTCTGCCGATAATTTCGTCCACTACCTTCCTGGACCTTCCCGGAGCGTCGACTCCGGCGAAGCCGTAGTAGGCGGAGGTCACATCGTTCCATGTGCACCCGGCCATTTCGAGGGCCCCCCTTATTGCGGCGGCGACATGGATCTCGGCGGCCTCCGGGCCGACGGCATTGTGGTTGCCGGATCCGCTGACGCCCAGGCCCGAAATACTTCCGTCATAAACCAGCGCCTCGGTCTTGGTGGCGCCGGCATCAACTGCAAGAAGCACAAAGTGTGCAACCCAGACAGCGTATTTCCAGATTTCGCATATTCACCAGCCCGAGGCAAGTGTTAAATCAATATCGCCGATGGACAGGTTTGTGAATGAAAGGACGCTCGGCAGGATTTTCCTTGTTTCGCTTGAGGGGCAGGGCGTGGACGCAAACGCGCGGTTCCTCAGGCGGATGCGCCCGGGTGCGATAGCGCTCTTTGCAAATGATTTCAGCAGCAATTGCGAGCTGCAGACGCTCATTGGAGACATTGGCAGATTCTACAGGGATGAGCTTTCGGCGGAGAAGCCGCTCATCTCGATTGACCAGGAGGGAGGCAGGGTCCTCAGAAACCCGGATATTGCCAATTCTCCCGGAAACATGGCGCTCACAGCTGCAGGCGATCCGCTGCTTGCAGAGTATGCGGGTAGCCTCATGGGCTCGGGGCTCAGGATGCACGGCGTCGACTGGGATCTTGCCCCCGTGCTGGATGTCAACAGGGACCCGCTGAACCCGATTATAGGGACGAGAAGCTTCGGGGATGACGTTGAAGCTGTTA
Source organism: Thermoplasmata archaeon (assembly GCA_021806165.1). Classification (GTDB taxonomy): domain Archaea; phylum Thermoplasmatota; class Thermoplasmata; order Sysuiplasmatales; family Sysuiplasmataceae; genus JAJZXY01. Next base: position 9,005 of record JAJZXY010000001.1, on the reverse strand, counting down.
CAACAATGGGATCTGCTTTCATCAGGGGAATGAGGTCCGTCGGCTGCCTTACAACTGCCAAGCATTTTCCGGGCCACGGGGCGGTGGGCGTCGATTCGCATCTTGACCTTCCTGTGGATTCCAGGGATTCGGCCGAGATAATGCGTGATGCCCTTCCATTCAGGGCGTCGCTTGCCGCGGGAGTGGATTCGGTGATGCTTTCACACCTGTCGTACCCCTCCCTCACGGGGGAGGATCTGCTGCCTGCGCCCTTCTCGCGGCGCATAGTAACGGACTACCTCAAAAGGGACATGTGCTGCACGGTGCCTGTCCTCACAGATTCGCTTTCCATGGGAGCCATAAGGAAGCACTTCAGGCCTGCAGAAAGCGCGCTGGCCGCCGTAGATGCGGGTGTGGATATGCTTGCACTTACCGACAGGCAGGACGCACTGGAAATGTTTGACGCTCTGCTCCATGCAGGAGACAGGACTGAAGCGAGGGTGGAGGATGCCCTGCGCCGTGTCTCCCGACTCTACCAGCCCAGGGGAGAGCCAAGGCATGTGAGCGATGAGGGCCTCGAGTCACTAGTGCGCAGGTCTGTGACCAGGCTGGGGCCTGACAGGCGGCCAGATGATCCGTTCAGCAGGGTCTGGAGCGTCTATGATTTCGATGTAACGGTTGCAGGACGCACATACAGGCCACTCGAGAGGGCAATGGATGCAATCGGCGTGAAATGGACCAGGGGAGGGGACGGCCCTGCCATCATACAGCTTTCAGACGAAAACATCCGGGAGCACCTGGAGCTGAGTGAGATTGTTGCATCCCACGCGGAGTCGTACTGCGTGGGAATAGGCATGCCATACGATTCGCTCCTAGTGCCAGGCATTCCATACTACACCGGCTATTCGCCCGATGTCATGAGCGTCAGGGCATGCGTCGAGTCATTGTTCGGACTCTTCGAGCCCGAAGGGAAGCTGCCCGTACGTCTTCAGCCTGCTGCGGCTGAATAGCGTGGGCGTTCAAAAGCTTGTTATACAGTCGTACTTTTCACTGGAAGTGTTTGATGGTCACATGGAAGTTCTCAGGGGAAACATATTCTGGAGGGGAGCATTCCATTCGGGGAGCATCTCGTCCAGCCACGGACTGATCGACAGCATTGAAACACTCGGACCGCCTGCTGACGGTGACAGGTACATAGTCCCGGGCTTTGTCGATATACACATACACGGCAGCTGCGGTCACGACTTTCTGTCAGGCGGTGATTCCTTTGCGGGCGTTTCGCACTGCCTTGCGCGCAACGGAGTCACATCATACATGCCCACATTTGCGGCCGCACCAAGGGAGCTTATGCTTTCCGCACTGGAGTCATATGCAGGTGCGGTGCACACCGGCCCCGACCCGTTCGCCATCCACCTCGAGGGGCCCTTCATCAGCCCGGCGCGCAAGGGTGCCCAGAACCCCGGATACATGAGAAGCCCGGACAGCGCCGAGCTTGACGAGTACATGAGCGCATGCGGCGGGAGGATCGGGCTTGTGACTGTTGCACCCGAGCTTCAGGGTGCGAGGGAGTTTGTAGCCCACTGCATAAGCGCGGGTGTACGATGTTCAATCGGGCACTCGGATGCAACCTACGAGCAGGCGCTGGAGTCGTTCGGATGGGGCATATCCATTGTCAACCATGCCTACAATGCGATGACGCCATTCCACCACAGGGCCCCGGGAGTGGTTGGAGCCATGCTCAATGCCAGCGGCATTTATTGCGAGCTGATAGCGGACGGCATCCACGTCTCACCTGGGGCCGCGTCACTGCTGGCAGGAAGGGCTGGTTCGGACAGGATAATCCTGATTACTGACGGCATAATCGCCCAGAACGGCGTGGATGGCCGCTACGATACTGATGCATTCGCTTTCGAGGTGCGCGGCGGTGTTGCAAGGCTGGAGGACGGCACTCTTGCCGGAAGCACCCTAACCATGGACGGAGCGCTCAGGAACATGATGTCCATGACATCGCTCCCCCTTGAGGAGGTGCTGCCCATGCTCACATCTGTTCCGTGCAGCGCCATGGGGCTTGAGGACAGGGGAAGGCTGGAGGAGGGGCTGCGGGCTGACATTACTGTTCTCGACAGCAGCCGGAACGTCGTGCAGTCGTACGTCAGGGGTGAAAGGAGCTTCCCGGCCTGAGCGGCAGTTATTGTGGCGGAGAGCTCCGGAAAAGAATATGGACTGCTTCCACATACCGCGAAAAGCCGGGTATTTCCAATGAGCGGTGATCTGAAGTCAAGACTCGATGCTCTTCTGAGCGGTGCGGTTGAAGGCGGTGCGTTTCCTGGTGCTGTTGCACTTGTATCCCTCCGGGGAGAAGTACGGTACAGCGGGGCGTTCGGTCATTCCATGCTGACGCCCGAAAAGCGTGGAATCTCAACGGATTCCATCTTCGACATGGCCTCGCTGACAAAGGTTATCGCCACAACAACAGCCGCTCTTCAGATGATTGAGGCAGGAAGGATTTCACTCTCCGACAGGGTGTCCGAGATATTCAGCGACTACTCGTGGGCAGGAGGGAATACAGCCGCAACCGTCGAGGACCTGATGACGCACACATCAGGCTTTGCCGCAGTATACCCGTTCAACGAGCTGCCGAGGGAAGGTTTTGATCCTGTCAGGGTCATATCATCGCTGCATTCATCGCTGCAGAAGATGTACGAGCCCGGGCGGAGCGAGGTGTACAGCGATCTGGACTACATCCTGCTAGGGAAGATGGTGGAGAGGGTTTCGGGAAAGAGGCTGGACGACTACTGCATGGAGAATGTGTTCAAACCCCTCGGGATGAGGGACACATGTTTCAACCCGCCTGCATCACTTGAAAGCAGGTTCGTGGCCACCGAGGTATACGGCGACAGGGTGTGCCTGGGGACAGTTCATGACGAGAATGCATACTTCATGGACGGGATTTCGGGGCATGCGGGGCTGTTTTCCACGGCAGCAGACCTCAAGATATTCTCCGATGCAATTCTAGGAGGCGGGGTGCTTGGCGGCAGGAGAATACTCTCCACAGCGTCAATTTCACAGATGCTGAGGCAGAGGCGACCAGGCATCGGAGGGACATTCGGGCTCGGATGGCAGCTGAACAACGGCGGCAACGCAGGTGCATTCGGCGACCTCTTCCCCGTCTGGAGCTTCGGGCACACCGGGTTCACCGGGACTATGATGTGGATGGACATGAAAAGCGGGCTGTGCACCATACTCCTGACAAACAGGGTCCACCCCGCAAGGGACAATACGGCAATACTGAGGTACAGGAGACTCTTCAACAACATTGCCGCCTCCCTGCTGCTCTGATGCGGCCAGGGAGTGAGGGGAATGTTATTAACAATATCGCGGGTTACGCTGCATCATGCCTGAAAAAGGACGGTCGATCAGGAAGCTGCCGACTGAGCAGGCTGGCGGAACTATGCCCGATCTCGGCAGCCTGTCTGTGAAGGAGATAATGAAGGCAATAAACGATGCTGACAGGACCGTTCCTTCAGCCGTAGGGAAGGCAATTCCAAGCATTTGCGCCGCAGGGGATGTCATATCCTCCGCCGTCAATTCGGGAAGGAGGATTTTCTACCTGGGGGCCGGGACAGGCGGAAGGGTGGGGGCGCAGGACGCGGCTGAGCTTCCTCCCACCTACGGATTCAGCCCCCACACGTTTCAGGCTATCATGGCGGGGGGGTCGAGAGCCAGACAGAGGGCCGTGGAGGATGCGGAGGATGACACTGATGCTGCCGGGGTCGAGCTTGGGAAGAGGAAGGCAGGCAGGGGGGATGTTGTACTGGGCATCACCGCCTCAGGAAGGACTCCGTTCGTGGTTGGCGGCCTGAAGTACGCGGCCTCGGCTGGCTGCAGGACTGTCGCCCTGACATCCAACCCGGGTTCCCCGGTGACAATGGTTGCGGAGATCTCTGTGGTGGTTGAGACTGGCCCGGAGGTGATAGCCGGCAGCACGAGGATGAAGGCGGGAACGGCCCAGAAGCTGGTGCTCAACATGCTCAGCACCTATGCGGGCATCAGGGCAGGCAGGGTAATAGGCAACAGGATGGTTGGCATGAAGGCAACAAATGAGAAGCTCAGGGTCAGGGCAGCCGGCATAGTGGAGGATATCACAGGCTGCTCTCCCGCCACGGCGAAGAGGGTGCTGAAGAAGTTTGATTACGATATCAGGAAATCGATAGAGCATATCGGCGGCAGGAAGTGAGGCAGTATGGAGACAACTATAAGCGGTGCCGCGCTTCACCGGCTGCCGGTGGATTCTTGAAGATACTCTCATGCATTTCCGGGACATCGTGCGACGGCATCTCCTGGGCTCTTGCCGAAGTGGGCAAATCGGCCGGAAGGATGAAATTCAGCGTGATCGGCAGCGGCAACGCCCCCTACAGCAGGAAACTGAACAGCGCGCTGCTCAGGGTGACAAACAGCGGCAGGGCAACCATGGCGGAGCTGTGCGACCTGCACTGGTCAATAGGAAGGAGGCTTGCAGACATAGGGAAGCAGCTAAAGACCGCTCCCCAGGTTGCCGTGTTCTCGGGCCACACCGTTTACCATACGGAACAGGTCGGAAGGACCGGTGCGGGCACATTCCAGATTGGCGCTGTGGAGCCCCTTTCGGTTGAGCTCGGCATTCCTGTGATGGGCGATCTGAGGTCGACCGACGTGGCCGCGGGAGGGATGGGTGCCCCGCTGGTCCCTGCCGGGGACGAGCTCATGTTCGGCCGCGGCTCCGCCGTGCTGAACGTTGGCGGTATTGCAAATCTCACACTTCTCGGCGAAACGACCACCGGTTTCGACACCGGGCCGGGGAACATGCTGATAGACGAAGCCGCCAGGACCCTTTTCGGCAGGAGGATGGACAGCGGCGGAAAGATTGCCATGTCCGGCACCGTCGACGAAAAGCTGCTCTCTGCAATGATGAAAGATCCATTTGTTGATGCTGCGCCGCCGAAATCGTGCGGAAGGGAGAGATACGGTTCGGCCTTCTTTGCCAGGATGCTCAGGAGAGCCGAGGGGAGGGGGATTGCGAAGAGGGATATAGTCACAACGTTCTCCGAGTTCACCGTCAGGAGCGTCCTCAGGAATCTGGAGCTTCATGCGCCTGGATACAGCAGGCTTGTATGCGCTGGCGGAGGCTCGTTCAACGGCTACCTGATGAAAAGGTTCGGAGAGCTGTTCGAAGGGAGCGTCCACACATCTGATGAATTCGGGGTGCCGAGGGATTCGCGGGAGTCGCTGGCGTTCGCACTCATATGCTACCTGTCGCTAAGCCTGAAGGCGGGCAACACAGACGCCACCGGGGCGAAGAGGAAGCTTCCCCTGGGGAGGGTCACGGCCAACGGATTCGGCAGGGAACTGCTCCGGTCGCTGTGAGTCCCGATGGACCGGGTGATGGGAACTGTTTTATCTGCATCCCCTCTTGGAGCGCCGATGAGAGCGGAGAGAATAAACGGTGTCGGCGTGGAAGTGCACGAGAGCGTGGACGGCATGATGGAGTCGGCAGCCGGAAAGCTCTTCACCCGGTTGAGGAGGAAGAGCGGAAGCGTCATAGGACTGGCAACAGGTTCAACCTTCATCCCGTTCTACAAACATGTTTCAGCACGCTTCCGCGACGAGGGCGTCAGCTTTGCGGAGGTGAAAACATTCAACCTGGACGAATACTACCCCATCCATGCAGGCAGCCCCGACTCCTACCACTCGTACATGTGGAGGGAGCTCTTTTCGAATATAGACATCAGGGAGGAGAATGCGCACCTGCCTGACGGCTCCGCGCAGGACCCAGAAGCCGAGTCAGCTCGATACGAGCGGAGCATTGCCGATTCGGGCGGCATAGACCTGCAGTTCCTCGGGCTCGGGGGCAACGGCCACATAGGCTTCAACGAGCCGGGTACCCCCTTCAGCAGCAGAACGCACCTCACACGGCTGACACAGTCCACGATAGATGCGAACAGGCCGCTGTTCTCCGACCCTTCGAACATGCCTGTCAGCGCGCTGACGATGGGCATAGGCACAATCATGGATTCAAGTGAAATCTTGCTTCTCGCGTTCGGAAAGGGGAAGGCTGCTGCGGTTGCAGCCTCGCTGAAGGGTGCTGTCACGGAGGAAGTTCCTGCATCCTCCCTCAGGAGGCACGGCAGGGCGCACTTCATCATCGACGAAGCTGCCGCCTCGGGGCTGTAGACGGTAGCGCGTCTGGGCAATTTCATCCCGGCAGCCAAAAACCGGCCGGCGGCAGCAAGGTGATGAGGCTTCGTTCAGGCACCGTTCAGGATGGAGGTCACAGATGCTGCCGCGCCTGTGATGGTGCTGTCTGAGAATACTGAGCTCTTGAGCGCGGTGCTGTTCTTTCCTGCCAGATACGCAGGGCTGTAAAGCGGGCCGTTCAGGATCCACGCACCGTGCGGTCCCGTGATTATAATATTGGTGTTGACATGTGTCAGGTGGAGAGCGCTGGGGGCTGGAGAGGAGGCACCAGGCATTCCGTCGGTGGGAATCTTCTCCATAGCGCTGAATTCAAGGGAATAGATGGATGGGGGAAGGGATGACTGGAGTTCGGCCATTCCGACGCTTATCGTGTTGCCGCTGTTGAGGGGCACCCCGCTCGTGGACACATTCAGGTATTCATTGTAGATGTAGTATGCCTGAACCCGGACGCTGCCTGCGCTGAATGAATCGGAGAATATGAGGCCGGGCAGGCTTGGCGGATTGTCCGCAGGATCGGAGTAGTGGGGTGCTGCATATGCGCTGATATTGCCCAGCGCAGAGAGGGCGACATAGAACGCCCATGAATCGGCCGCACCGATGGGGCAGCCGTACCATGAAATGTAGTAGATGTGTGTCGTATTGCCAAAGCTCGAGCCTGAAAGCTTCGTGAAGGTACCCCATTGCAGGTAGGACGGAGTCGCGCCGCCACCGTTCTCCGGCTGGAACGGGTGCAGCACCGCCACTATGAGCAGCAGTGCGATTGCAACTGCCCCTAGGACCATGATTAGGTTCCTGGCTCCGGCCATTGGCAGCAGGAAGCGGCCTGCCGCCTTATAAGACATGCCTCATCCCGCGGTGCGGGGGGCCACATAAGCGGAAAAAATAAAAGAAGGGGTTTGGGACCGGATTTCAGTAGGTGGTGATCTCGTCGAACACTACCCTGCCGAAGTACCATGGCCCCGAGGGGTTGCTGCTTACCGCCTCGATGATGTGCTCGTAGCCCGACACAGGTGACAGCGGTACGTTGTCTGAGCGGTAGAGATTGGAGTTGTACACCTTGGTCACGTTGCTCGTTATCTGTGTTATCTGGGCGATAATGCCAGACACCGGGCTGGTGAGCTCTATCACACCTGCAAACACCCCGTTCTCTACAGTCACGGCGTTAGATACGAATGTCCTTGCCCTGACCACGTTGTGACCCGACGCGTTCGTGTAGGTGTCGGTTACGTTCCTTGCAATGTAGGTGCCGTTCAGGTAGGCAGCGAACGGTCCGTACATCGGGAAGCCGCCGTTGGTGGTGCTGCTGATGGTGAATGAAAAGCCTGTGTCGGCCGTGAAGGGGTAGTAGCTTGTCTTGTCATGTATGAGCGTTGCATGATACCCTTTCTCCGCATAGACAGTGGTGGTCCTGCTGCTTGTCAGCTGATAGGCTGTCCAGTTCTCCCAGACAAGGTTGATGGAGTACTGGTTCATGTATGATATCTCCTTCGTGTTTGTAACAACCGTCTCCGTGCCGTTGGATGTGCTTATCCGGGAGGAGAGGTGGTAGTTGACGCTGACATTCTCCCTGAAGTACTGGGGCGTGCTGACATTGCCGCCATTTGCCGATGTTCCCGCATTGGGCATGTAGACGTTGGTGCTGATGTGGGTAGTGCTGCTGTTGCTGTATGACAGGAGCGTCGCGCAGCTGGCTGAGGGCGAGGTCCAGACAAGCTCGTTGATGCGCAGCGACCAGAAGGCGCCGAGCGGTGATACGTTCGGTATCTGGACGCTTATGTTGCTGTTGTGCTCCAGGAGTCCAAGGCCGGCTGTCACGTTGGCATTGTATGGAATCTGGTTTATCTCGTAAGGCGCCATCAGGGGCCTCCACGCGAACAGGTCGAGTTCACCGCTGGCAACCTTGTAGTAGGGCAGGAGGTTGTAGATCATGTGGCCGCCGCTGAATATCTCAAGCGACCTGTAGGACGGCTCATCCGCATACCAGGACTCGTCATAGCTGTTGCCTACAAACCATATCTGCAGCGTTGCAGCGGTCGCATTGGATGGGACTGTCATGTCGAATGTGCGTGGCTTTGAATTGCCAATGTTTACACCGCTGGCCGGAACAACAGGTATGATTTCGCTGGGAAGTCCGGAGGGTGCCCTGCCGGCGTAGAAGGACAGAGTGAGGTTGGTAATGTACTGGCCGGCAACGGCAGCATCCGGGAACGAGAAGTACATGTATACCTTTCCATGAAAGAGTGTCTCGTACTGTGTCAGGTTTGTCATCACGTTGTAGTGGCCGTTCTCAGGGTTTACGCTCCTGAAGACCGTAACATTGTCGACCGAAAGCCATGCGTATGTGTCATAGACTGTCCCGAGGACGGTGCCCGTGTAGTTGAGCACAACGGACTCCCATGGCGAGGATGGCAGGTTCAGCACGTAGTGCCGGATCCTCGGCTGGTTGGGTGTGGTGTAATTGTTCGCGAGGCTGTATACCACCGGCTCGACATTGGTCGGCACCCGGACTGGGGGCCTGACCGTCAGAGTTGTGTTGGGCGGTATTGTCGCAGGGTTGATCGATGTCACGGTGCCGGCTGCCGGATGCGCCGACGCCACCGCTGCAGCGGATGCGGCATGCTGGCCGCCGGCCAGTACGCCGACAGGCAGCATGAAAAGCACCGCCACCGCGATTGCACAGTATTTCAGAAGTTCCTTTGTCATTCTTTAGCACTTCCTGTTACAGCCTGCGGATGATGAGATGATTTAATACTTTTTCGTCAATCCCTTCAGACTATGTATTAAAAAATACA
>JAJZXY010000023.1 GCA_021806165.1 Thermoplasmata archaeon | reverse complement strand
TTCATGATGCACCCCGTCACCGGGAAGTACATCAGTTTCTAAAAACACTGTCCTTTCTTAACCGAGGACGCAAGGGGTAATGTTTGCCATTCGGCAGATGGGTTCCAGGTGCCACCAAAACGAATGCAGTATCCAATCGTCAAACTTATTTAGTATCAGCATTCTGCAACGCTCAGTGTATGACCTCATCCTGGTTCCGCTTGCCGCAATCATGGTTTATTCTACTGCGGCGGTTATAAAGTGGGCATACCGGTCTGCTGAGCGCCTCTCTTATTCCCTCGTTATATTCGTCCTTACGATGATGGCCTCAATGCTGGCAAGCGCCGCCATCTATTTCACTTACCCGGGCCTAAGATCATTGGAGGCCGCAGCTGGGCTGAGCTTCACAGTCATGACAGCAGGACTGGTGGGAATACTCTATGCTCTGCTAACATTCTCGGCAAGGAGGGGAGGCACCGGGGGGCCGATTGCCAGGCATGCCTTCCTTGCATCAGTCATCATACTCGCCCTGCTGAATGAAATTCTCATGGGATGGTCATTCACTCTTATCTCTGGAGGTGGCGCGTCTGCAATCAGGCATGCATCCGGTGCAGCCCGCATACTCGACCTCTCCCTCAACTCCTACTGGTTTACACTCACGATGGGTGCCGAGATGCTCCTGACCCTCTTCTATTTCAGAAAGAAGCTCCCGTCTGAAATGAGTCTCATTCTCCTCCTCCAGGGGCTGATAATGCTGACAGCGCCTCCTGCTCTAGAGGTGTTTGGTCTTTCTACAGCTGCCGTCTATGCAGGAAGCGCTGCCATGATCGCCCTTTTCATTGCCGTTTTCGAGATACTGTACAGAAAGAGGGAGCTTGCAGCAAGGACATCTGGCTACATAATGCGACTGATGCTGCTCTATTCTGCCATGATGCCAGCGCTCTTCTTCTGGGGTGCAGGGGGTAGCGCCCTGCCATTCGGACTGACCCTTACGGGGGAGATGGTCCTGTACTTTGATGCTGTCCTGAGGGCCGGGAGTTTCACAGCAAAGGGCAGAAGTGTGAGATGGCAGGAAAGGCCCTACTGGACATTTGCACTTCTTGGCCTCCTGTTTATTTCTGAATATTTCATGGCTGGAATAATCGACATAACATACTACGGTCCCGCTTTCCTCGGCTCGGCCGCCTCTTCGCTTGCTCCCCTGCATGGTCTGAGTGCGGTGCCTGCTGCCCTTTTCGATTTCATAGAATCCGTGGCTGTCATAACGGATTCCCCCTGGTTCCTCATAATGATGGGAATCGAGATGGGTGCCCTCGTTCTTTTCCAGATCAGGAAGGTCAGGCAGCTGGAAACGAAGGTCAGGCTTGCACTTGTCATTGTGGCCTACGCCATCTATACCGTATTCCTTCCCTACTTTTTCTACTCCCCTTCGGACCTGCCTCACATTCCGTTCGCGGGATGGAACATGGGAATAGGAACCAGCGGTGCCTTCGCTCCGGCGTTCATGGTGGCCATCGGGGGCACGTACCTTGTGAGCGGGAGCCTTGCATACCTCTTCGGCGGAAGGCAGGTCTGCTCACTCTTCTGCTCCGCCTCGCTGATGTACCAGGGAACATTCTACGATGCCACCAAGTCATTCAACAGGAAGTCCCAGCTTTCCAGGAAGACGCATGGCAACCATCTGGGAAAGGTATTCGGTGTCACCGCATCTCTTGTGTGGGCATCAATCTTCTCGGCAGTCCTGGTATCCTACCTCGACTCCATTCACCTGATTGATCTTTCTGTGTTTGGTGTCGATCCAGCTGTTTTCGCCTATACATTCTATTTCAACTTCCTATGGTATGCGGTCTTCATTTCAATACCGTTCGTGGGCAATTATGCCTGTGTAACAACCGGCATCTGCCACTGGGGCATGTTCAACCAGCTTGTGGGAAGAATGGGTCTGTTCAGGCTGAAGGTTAAGGACAGGTACGAATGCGTGAGCTGCAAGACCAAGGACTGCGCCCTGGTATGTCCGGTTGGCCTGTCGGCTATGCCGGGTAAATTCATCGAAGGGGGTGAATTCCGAAACTACAAGTGCATAGGTGTCGGGCAGTGCGTTTCAGCCTGCCCTGTTGACAATATATTTTTCTATGATGCCAGGCACTGGGTCAGGGAGAAGTTCGGTGCGAAAAAGGTCAAGACTCCAGGCAGCAGAACTGCGCAGGAGGCGGAAGGCAGGGTGAAGGAATGAGGGCTGGTGCGCAGGGGACAGGGTACAGTTCGATCGTGTCGGCGGCGGCGATATTCTCTCTGTTCATGATACTCTTCGGCTACTGGTTCTCAACTCTCTCGGTCCCGGAGTATTCCATTTCCACCACCCTTGCGGAGACAGCATCCAATATCCTGCTGGTAATGTTCTGGGTGCTGCTTTCCGCATTCATATTCGGACTGCTGCTGAGGAATGTCAGCGTATCATTCATCCGCACAATCAGGACAAGGCTGTGGGCGAAACTGTTCTTTCCGGCCTATCTGGCAGTCCACCTTGTAATCTATGGGGTGGTGCTTGAGAAGATAATCGTACTCACCTATGGGGCGCCCCCCCCGCTGAATCTTGGCCCCAGAGCCTACCTCGTATTCAACTATTACTTCACTCCCCACACGCTCTTCAACGCACTGATTCAGATTACCCAGAATCCAGGCATTGTCGTTGTTATACCGCCCTTCTACGGTATTACGCTCGGACCATTTGCCCTGTTCTCAGCATTCCTTGTCGGAGTGCTCGTCACAGTGCACACAGACAGGCTTATGCGCATTTCAGGAAAACTCAGGAAGGCAGGCGGATCGGTGGTTTATCCCGCTGTTGGCATCGTGGGAGGTGCCTCATGCTGCATCTCTCTCCCGGATCTCGCAGTTTCAGCGTCCCCTTTTGCGACGGTTGCCTTCACAACTCCACTGTGGACCAATGTGCTCTATGCGCTTTACTACGTGCTCCCACTAAGCGTCATTATGGTGTTCGTCGCAACACTCATGCCTCGCAGCCGAAGGGGCGGTGAATAGCATTTCCAGTTTTACCCTGCCAGGCATGGGAGGGGCAGGAACGGAGAGGCCCGGGAGGTTTGTGCCTCAGGAGGAGCGCGGCCGCTTTCTAACCAGGTTCATCTTTGCCTTTGCAATCACTTCTCTCTTCCTGAATCCCTATGTGGAGAGGCTGCAGTACAGCAGCTCAGTAGCATTCATGTTTTCACACTACGCGCTTTTCTCGGCAGGTTTTGCCCTTTCCTACAGGACCGTCCGAGTTTCATCCTGGTTCGCATTACCTGCAGCACTGATATCTGTCCTCTGGCATTTCCCTCTTCCATTCGCAGCCTCGGCTGCGCTCCCATCCTGCAGGTACATTGAGGAGGGAACGCTCATACTGAGCGGTTTTCTCATCGGCGCATCCCTCGACAGGATGCTTCCGAAGCTTAGGTCGGCGCTGCTCGTCCTCTGGTTCACTGCAGACACTGCGCTCTCCATCCTCTTCATCGTACTTCCAGGACCATACTCGACAGGTTCACTTCCGCTCTCTCCATATCCTGCGTCCCAGCTGATACTGCTCGGCGTACTGATGATATTCTTCATGAACGGTGTGATTGCATATGTGGTGTACAGGTATGTTAGGAGATTCAGGTCGATCATACTTTCAGAGGAACTGTGAACTTTCTCACGTTCCCTATATACCAGTGGCTTCATGGTGACTCCGGATGAATGACGACATTCTTCACCCGGCCGCCACCAGGGAACACGCAGTGCGCAGGCCACCTGCATCCGGTATTTGGGGCAGGTTGCTTGGAATGTCCCCTCTGTTACTTCTCGCGTGCTTCTACTGGGCCCTGTTCGCATATGCAAATAGCATGGTCGTCTACTACGGAAGAAGCATCTACCCCCTACTGTCAGCTACACAAACGCCAAATCCCTATCTCTTCATACATCCCGAATCCTTCCTGGGCTGGTATAATTCGGGGCTGGAATGGGCAGTGACGGGGAACATTGTCCTTCTCTTCTACCTGGGCGACACCGCCTATTCCATTGCACTCACCGTCCTGGTATACCTGAATGCTTCGCTTCTCCGTCAGGCATTCCGCGCCGGAGCAATGAAGCAGCAGCACCTAAAGGCAGCAGTCATAGTGCTGATGGCTGTCCTTCTCATAGTGGCTTTCGCCACTCTCATGGCACTCCCTCTCCTCTTCTTCACCACCAGTCATTCAACCTTAGTCCTTCAGGTATGGGCAGCCAACTATGCCCTGGAAAGCAACGCAGCCTCGGTGCTCGTTATGCTGCTCCTGCTTCCGGCTTGGAAGCGGGTGGTGCGTGAGGCACTTTCATCGTCCACAGCTGGCGTAGCTGCCTGAATTGTCACCCCCGGCGCCCAGCGGCTCGGCGACGTCGTCTCTCGCGTTTGCAACTCCACACATACAGTCAGTACATCCATCAAATGTCCTGGATAATGTCACGTACGCTGGAATTCATCCAGCCGATGATGGGTTATGGCAGTCTTTGGAAAGATATATCATGCCGTAGACTTCTTCCAATATGAAGTGTAAACTGGTACAATGAGGTGTTCTGTTGTCGGATGCTAAGCTCTTCAGGAACTACATAGGCGGAGAATGGGTAGAGGCAGAAAGCGGGGAGAGGATGAAGGTGATCAACCCCGCCACGGAGGAAGTTCTCGCCGAGGTGCCGAAATGCGGCCGGAGTGAGGTCGGAGCCGCAGTTGACAGTGCCAGGGAGGCCTTCGACAGCGGACCGTGGTCAAGGCTCTCGCCCTCCGAGCGCTCCTCCCTGATATTCAGGCTGGCATCGCTTGCAGAGGAGGAGATTGAGTCGCTGTCCACTCTCGAGTCAATGAACCAGGGCAAGACAATCAAACAGTCGAGGGATGGTGATTTTCCATTCTCCATAGACAATCTGCGCTTCTATGCTGGTGCATCCAGGAGCCTGGAGGGGCTGTCCGCACACGAGTACCTGGGCACGGGGACGAGCTTCATCAGGCGTGAACCGATAGGCGTCATAGGCCAGATTACTCCATGGAATTATCCATGGATGATGGCTATCTGGAAGGCAGGACCGGCACTTGCAACAGGGAACACCATAATACTGAAGCCTGCAAGCGTTACGCCGCTGACAACAATACGGTTTGCCGAGCTGTGTGAAAAGGCAGGCTTTCCCAAGGGCGTTGTCAATGTAGTCACAGGTCCCGGCGAGCTTGTTGGCAACGAGCTGGTTTCGAGCAGCAGGGTGGACATGATCTCGCTGACAGGCGACACCGCAACTGGAAAGAAAATAATGGAACGGGGTGCCGCGACGCTCAAGAAGCTTCATCTGGAGCTTGGCGGAAAGGCACCGTTTGTGGTCTTTGACGATGCAGACATAGAGGCTGCTGCAAAGGGCGCGGCAGCTGCGGGCTATGTGAACGGAGGGCAGGACTGCACTCAGGCTGCCAGGTTCTACGTCCAGGACAGCGCTTACGATTCCTTTGTAAAGCACCTGGTGGCCGAAACAGGGAAGGTAAGGATAGGGAATCCCCTTGACAGGTCTACCGATATGGGACCGCTTGTATCAGAGTCGCACAGGGCGAAGGTGGAGGACTACGCCACGCTCGGGAGGGAAGAGGGTGCAAAGCTGGAGACGGGCGGCAGCAGACCCAGGTCCGTTTCGAAAGGTTACTACTTCGAACCGACCGTGTTCAGCGGCGTAGAACAGGATATGAGGATTGCCCGAGAGGAAATATTCGGCCCGGTGCTGCCCGTGCTGCGCTTTTCAGACATAGATGAAGTTGTGGAGAAATCGAATGACACAGTGTATGGTCTGCACAGCTCTGTGTGGACAGGCGATGTGAGGAAGGCGATGCTGCTCTCCCGCAGGCTGAGGTTCGGGGCAGTGCAGATAAACGATCACCTCCCAATCACATCTGAAATGCCGCACGGAGGGTTCAAGCAGTCTGGTTTTGGCAAGGATATGTCAATATACTCCATCGAGGACTACACACAAATCAAGCACGTCTACGTTGACATCACAGGTGACAAGAGAAAGGGATGGCATTACATCACCTACGGTGATACCTGAGCACCATTCGCCCACGTCCCTCCTAAACACAAAATCAAACCCTTTATTGCCAAACGGTTGCATTTTGAAATTATTTCCAATTCTAGTGTCACTGCATGGGACAAACAAGCCTGCAAGGCCATAATTGCTGGATAAGGTTCTATATCATTTCCACAAAGTTTTATAAGCACACATCTTGATTTGCCCCACAGCAATTCATCCGGGGATCGCAGATGAGAAATGTTACTAAGATTGCAATAATTGTGGTAGTCGTCATACTGATCGTGGCTGGAACGGTTGGCTACGCTGTATTCAGCAGACCAGCATCCCCCACAAGCAGCAAGACACTTGTGGTTGCTGCCGAGAGCGGGCCTGATACTCTGGATCCTGCCATAACTTCGACAACACCAGGCTGGGGCGTGGTCCAGCAGATTTACCAGACCCTTGTGGCATATGACAATGGTTCAGTCACAAGCTTCGTGGGCGCAATCGCCAGCAACTGGACGCACGGACCCAATTACATGAACTGGACATTTACACTCAGGCATAATGTCACATTCAGCAACGGTGACCCGGTGAACGCATACGTAATGTGGTACAGCATCAACAGGGCAATGCTTCTTAATGGCAGCGAGGAATTCATTCTCGGGCAGAACCTCAATACCTCTGCCAGCCCCAATTTCCTCAACAACACCGCAAACTTTGTCAACCCCAGTGCATCTGCCCTTGCGGTAATGGAGAGCAATGTCAACTCAGTCTACGTGGTCAGCAAGTATGTCCTGCACATTGCACTTGGCGGCGGCTACAACGGCCCTTATCCGTATCCTTACTTCCTCCAGACGCTTACATCCCCTATTGCGGCGGCTGTTGACCCGGCGTTTGTCAACGCCCATGGAGGTGTAATACCGAACGAACCAAACAGCTACCTACAGAACCATGCCCTCGGAAGCGGACCTTATGTGCTTACGCAGTGGGTTCAGGGCGACCATCTTACTCTTTCCAAGACACCCGGTTACTGGGCGGGCAACATAAGCAGCTCCCAGCTCAATAACGCGATAGCCCCTGCAAGGGAGAATGTTGTTCTCGAGTTCCCTGGCACTGCATCGAGTGCAATCTCTGCACTGGAGTCCGGCAGCGCACAGCTGATGGGCTTCTCGTTCAGCCCGACAATAGTGCAGCAGCTTAACGGAAAGGCCAACATTGTTGTCAGCAATACATCAATTATCTACGGTTCCACCCAGGGTGCATGGTATGTGTTTTTCAACCTTACTGCGCAGTACTTCAATCTCACGGACGTCAGGGCAGCGGTGGTTCATGCCATCAACTACACCGAGATAATAAACAGCGCATTCGGCGGTTTTGCCTCGCAGTGGGTCGGCCCGGTGCCGCCCGGTTTCCCGGACTACAACCCGGGCAACCTGCAGCCTTATCAGTTCAACGTTTCGCTTGCCAAGCAGGAGATGGCCAGCGCCGGCTACCCCAACGGTTTGCCGGGCACGTTCAAATTCCTCTACATCAATAGTCCTGACTTCACTGCTGCTGTGCAGATAATACAGTCAGACCTGCAGGCCATTGGCATCAACATTTCACTCGTTGGTGTCGACCAGAATACATGGTCGAGCATGACCAGCTACCCTGGCGGAAGTGCACCCGGTTATTCAATCGGCATAGACTTCTACACTGCGGACTACATTGCACCCGACGATTACACATGGGAGATCGCAGCGACATATGGCAGCCCTTCGCAGATAACCACGTACGGCGGGCTTGACCTCAACGCAACCAACTTCGGAAGCATGAACGACAGCCTCACCCAGATAAACAACCTGATTTATGACGCGACCATCAATACAAGCGCATCAGGCAGGCTTTCAGACTATTCCCAGATGACGCAGCTGGCGTACAACAACTACTACTGGGGATGGCTCGTTGTTCCCCATGTCTTCTCAATATACAGGACGGGCATGCATGGAATGGTATTCAACCCGATGGGCAGTGCATACCCCAACTTTGTCATGTCGTACAACACCGAATACTACACATAAACTTCTTAGCTCCAAACCATTTAGCCCCGCCGGGCTGGTCGCGTCTATTGCAGTCAGAGTATTATCGGATGGTCAGGTGACATGCGCTGAAGAGAAACTTCTGGGACTTGCTCCTTTTCATCGCGAAAAGAGTTGCGGTGATGTTTCTCCTGATAATAGGAGTAACATTCATCACTTTCCTCTTCTCCCATGTGATGGCTCCCGACCCCGCAAGGCTCTGGGCCGGCAGGAGGGCAAACGCTTCCAGGATTCATGAAATAGTAATTCTCTACCACCTGAACCAGCCCGTATACATCCAGTACTGGTATTACCTGAAGGGCATTTTCACAGGCAACCTAGGCTACGACCCAACAACCGGTGCCCCCATACTTCCGCAGATACTGGGCTACTTTCCCGCGACGCTCGAGCTTGTCCTCGCTTCAATACTGATCATGATTGCAGTGGGCATTCCGCTGGGTGCTGTTGCGGCATCCAGAAGCGGCAGGGCGACGGACCACCTTGTGCGCGCATTTTATCTCAGCGGGTGGGCAACCCCCTCTTTCCTGGGCGCACTTGTCCTCGTCTTCATATTCAGTGACTATCTTCGCGTGCTTCCAACGCTCGGCATCATAAGCCCATTCGTCCAGCCGCCAAGGACAATAACAGGTATGCCCGTTGTGGACAGCCTGCTGGAGGGTAACATACCTGCATTTGTGAGCTCGCTCGAGCATCTGATACTGCCTGCGACTTCACTTGCATTCCTGAACTTCGGCATCGCCACCAGGATGACGCGTGCATCCATGCTGGAGGTCTTCCCTCTGGACTATGTGAAAACGGCGCGTTCGAAGGGGCTGTCTGAATTCATCGTTGTGTACAAGCATGCCCTCAGGAACGCACTCATTTCGACCGTTACAGTACTTGCACTTCTCACAGGCTCTCTCCTTTCCGGGGACGTTGTGGTGGAGGATATTTTCGGATGGCCGGGCATCGGCAAGTATGCATTCACAGCCGTGAAGTCTGAGAACTTCCCGGCGATAATAGCTGTGACCGTCGTCTTCTCAATTGGCGTCATCGTCGCCAATCTTGTTGCAGATGTGCTGTATGCCGTTCTGGATCCAAAAGTGGAGTGGCGCTGATGGTTGAAGGTGTTGTGCAGGGTTCAGGCAGTCAGGGCAGGAGATTGCACGATCGGGCCGCATCGGTGGCAGGATCGACAAAGAGCGGCCTCATATCCAGCTGGAGAATCATACGCGGCAGCCCTCTCTCCATGTTCGGCTTCGGTCTTGTCATACTTTACCTTGCGGTATCTGTGGCAGTTATTGTTGCGGGCAGGTTCATACTCCCCTACGGCCCCAATCAGCTGAATGCCGGCATACCCCTGTCCCCTCCCAGCTTTTCTCACCCATTCGGCACAGACAATCTTGGCAGGGACATATTCACACGCGTGCTCGCAGCCACACCCCTGGATCTGGGAATAGGCATAGGTGTAGCATCGCTTGCAATGGCGATAGGCGGCTTCATCGGCCTCATTGCAGGCTTCCAGGGAGGCATGGTTGATTCTGTGCTGATGAGGATAACGGACATATTCCTGTCAATACCGAGCCTCATCCTGGCACTCGCGATCAGTGTCGCGCTTGGACCCTCGGTCGTCCATTCTATTGAGGCGATATCCTTTGTGTGGTGGGCCTCCTATGCAAGACTTGCCCGCGGCCAGGCGCTCAGCACCAAGAACCAGCTCTATGTTGTCGCCGCAAGGGCCAGCGGCACCAAGGAGTATGTGATACTCGGCAGGCATGTATTCAGGAACATATTCGACACGCTGTTCATCTACATGACAATGGACATAGGCACTGTCATACTCACATTCTCCACCCTCAGCTTTCTCGGCGTTGGAATACAGCCTCCCACCGCGGAGTGGGGGAGCATGGTCATCAATGGCAACTATTACATCACCACGCAGCCATGGATTCCGCTCATACCCGGCTTCGCGATATTCTTCGCTGTCTTTGCATTCAGCCTCATAGGCGATGTGCTCAGGGATGTGCTCGATCCAAAGACCAGGAAATCGATGATCTGACCCTTCCATCTTTATTAAGCAGGCAGTTGATATTCGACCGGCGATAGGATGAATTTCGAGTTGGGTGAAGAACACCTGATGGTCCGCAGTATTGTAAGCAAGTTTGCAGCCGAGGAGCTCGTGCCGGTCGCGGACAGGATGGACAGGGAGGATTACTTCCCATCAGACATATTCAGGAAGCTGGGGGATATGGGAATGCTGGGCATCACGATCCCCACCGAGTCTGGCGGCTCTGGCCTCGACTACATCTCGCAGATGATATGCCTGGAGGAGATTGCCCGCGTGTCGCCTGCATTTGCCCTTTCGGTAGGCGCCCACTCAAACCTATGCCTGGACAACCTGTACAGGAATGGCAGCAGGTGGATCAGGGAGGAGTATGTGCCGAAGCTTGCAGCAGGTAAGTGGATCGGTTGCCTGGCTCTTACCGAACCCGAGTCGGGTTCGGACGCACTTGCTATGAAGACAAGTGCATCGAAGAACGGTGATTCCTACATAATCAGCGGCTCAAAGACATTCATCACAAATGCACCCGAGGCTGACATGGCGCTAGTCTACGCCAAGACAGATCCTGCTGCAGGTAGGAAGGGGATAAGCGCCTTTGTGGTGGAGGCTTCATCAAAAGGTTACAGACGGGGGAAGAAGTTCGACAAGATGGGAATGAGGGGCTCCCCCACCGGCGAGCTCTTCTTCGATGCCTGTGAGGTCCCATCCTCCGCTCTAGTGGGTACCGAGAACCACGGGGCGTCCATCGTAATGTCGGGCCTGAGTGTCGAACGCGCGGTGCTGGCCGGAATCTCTCTGGGAATCCAGGAGCAGTGCATGGATCTTGCCTCCTCCTATGCCAGGGAGAGGAAGCAGTTCGGCGTCACACTCTCAAAGTTTGAGCTTATCCAGGAGAAGATTGCCTCAATGTACGTCGGAATAGAGGCCAGCCGTCTCCTTATATACAGGGCGCTCCAGATAATGCAGAGGGATCGCAGTCGCAACAGGGAGGCGGCCGCAGCAATACTCTTCGCAGCCGAGACATCCACCAGGACTGCACTGGACGCCATACAGGTTATGGGCGGGTACGGGTACATGAGGGAGTTTGCAGTGGAGAAGCTAATGAGGGATGCAAAGCTTCTTGAGATTGGTGCGGGCACCTCCGAGATAAGGAAGCTCATAATTGCAAGAGAGCTTCTTGGCGACGGAGCAAAATGACAATAACTGCCAGGGAAAACTGACATATTTTGTCTCGAAGATCGCCCACTTTCCCAATCCCTTTAACTACAACGAACAGATACATCAGTCAGGTGATTTCCATCGCTAAAAGAGAGAGTGGTGAAGGAAAGAAAGGGAAGTTCAACAGGAGGGTGTATATTGTCTCCGGCGGCGTCACAAAGTTCGAGAAGGCGCACCCGGAGATGGATTTCAGGTATATGGTCAAGAAGGCATATGATTATGCCATGGCTGACGTGCCTGGTCTGGAAAATGGGGACATCGACGGTTCCAGGATTTCATACTTCTCCGACCATTTTGCAAGGCAGCTTAAGGCGGCCAGCATGGTGCAGGACTACCTCGGTCTCAATCCGCGCGGAAGCATGCGCATCGAGTGGGGGGGTGCCACCGGAGGCGAGGTTTTCCAGTCAGGCTTTGAGGCCGTGGCCTCCGGGAGGATGGACGTATGCCTTGTCGCAGGGTTTGAAACAATGTCCAGGGTCCAGACATGGAAGGGCAACGAGTTCATCGCCCTCGCCTCGGACACGAATTTCGACTATCCGATAGGCGGCTTCTATTCAGGCTACTACGCCCTGATGGTGACAAGACACATCTATGAATACGTGAGGAGGTCGCGCTTCGCACACGTAAAAGACGAGAGGGAGGCACAACGCCTCGCCATGAAGGAGGCATCCAGGATACTATCAATGGTTTCGGTGAAGAATCATCTGAACGCCACCCATAACCCTTATGCGCAGTACCCAAAGAAGCTGACAGTCGAGGACGTTCTGAAGTCGGAGATGATATCATATCCTCTGACCAGGGAGATGATATGCACAATGAGCGACGGCGCAGCCGTGGGCATACTCGCGAGCGAGGAGGAGGCATTCCGCCTGACAGACAACCCCGTCCTGGTGAAGGGTGTTGGATGCGGGACGGACACAATGAGGCTGGCTGACAGGCCATTCGGCAAGGTTCCGCTGATGAAGCATGAGCGCAGCAGTGATTACAGTGCTCTCGAATACCCCGGCGTCCACTCGTTCAGGGCCGGAAGGGCAGCTTCACTCGAGGCTTACGAAAGCGCAGGGATTGAAGATCCGCTGAAGGAGCTAGATTTCATCGAGCTGCATGATGCATACGCATCCTCTGAGGTGCAGACTTACGAGGACATGGGCCTGTGCAGGTACGGCGAAGGGTATGATTTCGTCGAGAGCGGTGCACCATTCCTGAAGGGGATGGATTACGGCTTCCCCACTGGCAGGGCCGGCGCAATCCCGGTCAATCCGTCGGGAGGGCTGATAGCATGCGGTCATCCCGTGGGTGCAACGGGCCTGATGCAGGCAGTATTTGCACTGTGGCAGCTGCAGGGGAAGATCGGCAAGCATTTTGGCAACAGCAGGCTGCAGATAAAGGGGGCGAAGCGCGGCGCCATACACTCGCACGCAGGCACTGGAAGCGCAGTAACAGTGTCCATACTTGAGGGGGTGAACTGAATGGCTGTAAAGGGGAAGCTGAACAAGTCGAAGCGTTTCAGGGACGTAATGTCGGATGTGATGAAGAAGGGAGCTGCAATCTACCGCGACGGGCAGGGAAGGGAGGAGCTCGTGATAAAATCCCCCTACTCCATAAACTACATCCACAGCTATGCCAACGACTCCAAGTTCTTCCTGGGCCTTGCAGAGGGCCGCATTTATGGAAGTGAGTGCAGGAAGTGCGACTACGTCTTCGCAACGCCCAGGAGCCACTGCATGTTCTGCGGCGAGGAAACTTCATGGAAGAGACTGCCTCTGAAGGGAAAGGTGCACTCGTGGACGACATGCGAATACGGTGGGGAGGAGTTCCTCAAGGAGACGCCATACAACCTTGCTCTGATCGAGTTCAACGGTGCGGACAGTCTTTTCATGGCCAGGCTGAAGGACTGTGGCGTCAGGGACATATACGTCGGCATGCCGGTGGAGGCAAGGTTCGCAAGCAGGCCCGAGTACCTGGTCAGGGACGTCTGGTTTGTCCCATCACAGCGCAGCCGTGCAAGTCGGGGCAGCGGAAGGAAGAGGAAGCGCTGACTCAGCCGGGCGGTGAGGGGCGGGGCATCAGTCCCGCTTCCTCAACAATTTCAGGTATGACATCCTCCCACGCAACAGTCATAATGTGAATGCCCGAGACACCGTGCACCTGCTTCAGCTCGGCGGCAGTCTCGTGCGCTATTCTTATCCCCTCCCTTGCAGGGTCAGCAGCGTCCTCCACTCTCCTGAGCACACCGTCAGGAAGCGTAATGCCGTGCACCTTCTCCTTCAGATGTTTTGCCATCCTCACCGACCTGATCGGCATAATGCCTGCTATGAACCTGCAGCGGTCAGTCAACCCCGATGACCTCATGTCCGCAATGAACTCCCTGAACACATCAATATCAAAAACGGGCTGGGTCTGAATAAACTGCGCTCCCGCCTCCACCTTCTTCGCCACATTGGCAATCCTGATTGAGCTGTCCTCCCTGAGCGGAGTGGCAGCAGCTCCCACAAACAGCTCTGGAGGGTGTGTCAGCTTCCCCCCTCCAATGAGCTCCCCCCTGTCCCTCATTCCCCTGATGCAGCTGATAAGTTCAGTCGTGGAAATATCGTAGACCGGCTTCGCCTCCTTTTCATTGCCTGCCTCCGGCGGGTCGCCATAGAGGCACAGGACGTTCCTTATGCCAAGGGCGGATGCTCCAAGCAGATCGCTCTGCAGCCCGATCCTGTTCCTGTCCCTGAGTGTTATCTGCATGACTGCCTCCACCCCCTCAGACTGGACTATCAGTGATGAGGCGAGGCTTGAAAGTCTTACCATCGCCGTGGTGCAGTCTGTAAGGTTGCATGCGTCGACAGACCCTCTGACCCTCCTTGCCTTCTCAGCAAGGTGACCCGATTCGGCTCCCTGCGGAGGACCAAGTTCGCATGTAACCACGAACTCCCCCACCTCCAGCAGTCGCTGCAGCCTGCTCCTTCCGTCGATCCTGATGCTGTATTCCTTCAACCGGCTGTCTCCCTTCGAGCGTGAATTGAATGCACCGGTAGAAAAAAGTATGCGGTATTGGTTCCTTCGCCGCCGTTCAACTCTTCCTCCTCCCTCCTGAGTTGAGCGCTCTTACAATGGCATCCAAGGCCACCGTTACCATGATCAACAACGTTGACAGCATCCTTCCAGCGCTCCTTCTCCGGCCTGTCATGATGTCAGACTCGCCGCAACATTGAGTGCTGCCCCCGTTGATAAAGGGGCAGTATGCTCACACTTCAGAGCAGCACCATTCTTCTTGAGGTGGCGGACGAAAGGCTCACTGCCCTGAGACCAGAACTCTCATACACGGCAAAGCGCCCCTTCAGTCCGATGACCTTCCCCTCATGTATTGAGGCAAGCTCGGCCAGCCTGGGGCGTTCAGGCAGAGGTTGCTCGATTGGGTACCTGTCAAGGGGCCGAAGCTCACCCGGTGTAATTGCATATCTCCCTTCCGCGGCGGTTGAAATGCGTTCATAGACTGCACCAATCCTTTCGAAATCCGGACCTCTCCAGAGGTCGTCAAGCAGCTCAGTTGACCTGTGCATCTGCGGAATGGAGAGTTCGTTGCTGATGCGCTTCTCCATCTCCCTTGCCGCCTTCCTGTTTGGATATTCCCCGAAGGTAAAGTAGGCGTCCGCGCCCTGCTCAACAAGCCTCTCCCCTATTCTGGAAGAACTGGTCATACCGACCTTCAGTTTCTCCCCGTAGAATGCGATGTAAATCAGGTGCTTCCTCTTGCACAGGTCCCAGTCGCACAGGTGTCCGTCGCAAATGGGCTCGAAGAGGCATCTCTGTATCGGTATGATGGAGCGGCTGCAGAAGTCGCACTGGTCGGTGTATTCCACATGCCTGTGGAAGGGGCAGGGCCTGTATGCCCCGTCCCTGAAGCTTCCGACACACAGCTGCTCATCCGACAGTGCAAATGCAAACTCATCCAGCGGCAGCTTCTCCAGACCGCCTTCGCGTGAATAGACAAGAAACTCGGGGCTGAAGCCATCCCAGCCGTAGGAGACGGCGTGAACACTCCTCCCCCTTGTCAGATTCAGGAGCTTGTCTGCCGTCACGAACACAGAAATCCAACATCGGGCATTTATATCAACTATGGGGTCGGCTGGCCGTATATGCGGCGGTTACTCGGCATCCCCTGCAGTATTCTCCTCCACAATGTGCTCAAATTCCTCATCCGCCATGCGCCTGACAAGGTCTGCCGGGACCTCCTTGGTGATAAAGACTGTCTTTCCGGCCCTCTGGACCTCAATGTCCCTATCTGCCATCTCGGGCGTCGATATTTCGAGTATCACAGGCTTCTCCGTCCTGACCCTGCCCGCATTGAAGGCGTCGGACGCGCTCCTTGAAAGGTGCACCATGCGCCTGTCAGCCGGCTTTATGCCGTTTTCAAGGAGTATTCCAGCCTCCTCCTCTGTTGCAGGATAGTAGAGCTTCTCAGGTATGTTGTCAGTTGGAAGGTCGAGCTCAACCTCGAAGGAGTGGCCGTAGGTGGCCCTCATCCTGCCGTTGCTTATCTGGTACCTTCCCTTCGGGTCGGTCTGGACAAGCGCAACAATGTGGTGGAGCCTGAGCCAGTGGTACCTGGGCTGCCTTTCTGTAAGCGCGTTGATAAAATCCCTGACGTCGACCCAGCCCCTTACATCCATCTTGAGGTCGAACCGCTCCGGGAAATGCCTGAGCACTCCTGCCATGGTCCTGCCCACCTGGTCGACCTCCCGGTCGCTCATCAAGAACTTTCCCTCCTCATTGCAGACGGGGCAGGCCCCGCCCCTGAAATACCCGTGTTCCTGGCATTCCCTAAGCATTCGAATCTCAATTTGCTATATCCGTTTGCTTTATATTGTTTTGTTCCGGAAAATCGGAGCGGGCGGACCGCAATCGTTTAATCGGCGGCATGGTCTTTCCAGTGTGATGGCTGTTAGGGAGGTGCACCTGCTGCACGACGGCTACCTTGAGCTGGACATGGGGATGCTGGTATACATGAAGACACCTTATTACGGCATCAAGTACCAGGCGGCTCTCAAACCGCTCCTTGTGGTGACCGGGAGCGAGAATATACTTGTCGATACAGGAATAGCACCCCTCCCGCAGTCACTGTCGAAATTCGTGAAATACACCAAGGACACCGACATCATCCAGAGCCTCGCCGGCTATGGACTTGTCCCGGATGACATTTCGCTGGTTGTGAACACCCACATGCACATGGACCACTGCGGCAACAACAGGCTCTTCAGGAAGGCGAGGTACTTCGTGCAGAGGGATGAGCTGGCATATTCCGCCAATCCTGACAGGTTCATGAGGGGCGGCTACGTCAGGGAGTTCTACCAGGACCTCCACTTTGAAACTGTTGATGGAAGGCACAATCTGACCAATGGAGTTGAGTTGATGGACACTCCCGGCCATACCCCGGGACATCAGTCGGTAATACTCCAGGTGGGGGAGACAAAGGTGGTGTACACGGGCGACGCCGCACCGCTTCTGGAGAATATTGAAAGGAGGGACATAACTGGGATAGTGTATGACCCTGTCAGCGAACTCCGTTCCATCGACCGCCTGAGGGCGGAGGGCGGCAGCGTCATAGCCAGCCACGATCTGCTTCAGATGTCCTTTGACCTAAAGGTCCCCTGATTCCACTCTACTTGAAAATGATCTTGCGACATGATTCATAAGCACTGATGTGGTCACAGGTCCGACGCCGCCCGGAACGGGGGTTATTGCACCTGCCTTGCCCCGCACACCTTCGAAATCCACATCTCCTGCAAGCCTGAAACCACCTTTCGCATTTTCATCCCTTACGCTGTTTATCCCGACATCAATCACAACGGAACCATCAGGCACCATGTCTCCAGTTACATAGCCTGCACTCCCGATGGCTGCAACGATTATGTCGGCCCTCCGTGTGTGAAGGGCCGGATTCCTCGTCATGGAATGGCAGACTGTTATTGTTGCGTCACCCCTGCCGCCCTTGAGCAGTAGCAGTGCGGCAAGCGGTTTGCCAACCACCATGCTCCTTCCAAGAATGACCACATGCCTGCCTGCAGGCGGATGGTTTGCCCTGAGGAGTATCTCAACAACTGCCTCCGCTGTTGCGGGGGCGAATACAGGTCTTCCAGAAAAGAGCAGCCCAATGCTCCCCAGACTGGCACAGTCAACATCCTTGTCCACAGGTATGCTGTTAACTATGCGCCCTGAATCCAGGTGCCCTGGTATAGGGGCGTGGACGAGTATTCCGTCGACAGTCCTGTCACAGGCCAGGTCCTCCACGGCAGATACCACCTCCTCTGTACCTGCATCCCCCTGCTTCCGTACCTCCAGATAATCGATCCCCAGCCTTTTTGCGACCCTCTGCTTCTGCCTTGAGTAACTCTCAACAGCTGGATCGCTTCCAATGGATATGACTGCCAGCTTTGCCCTGAGCCCGCGTTCCCTTCCCGGCCTGGCGAGCTCCTCCGACTCCTTGTCGATTTCGGCGGCTATTGCCCTGCCGTCGATTATCTCAGTCAATGCATGCACTCTCAGTGTCTGAAGAGTCTCTGACCTGTAAATAACATTGCTATTCCATGCTCATCTGCCGCTTCTATCACCTCTGCATCCCTGATTGAGCCCCCGGGCTGCAGAACAGCAGTCACTCCTCCTCTGGCAGCCTCGTCGATCCCGTCACGGAACGGGAAGAATGCGTCAGATGCCATCACAGAACCGCGGCTCGCCCCCCTGCTCTTTTCCACCGCTATCTTTACTGCATCCACCCTGCTGCTCTGCCCCGCTCCAATGCCTGTTGTGCACCTCCCTCTGGACAGGACAACAGCATTGGACCAGAGGAACCTTACAACCTTCCATCCGAACAGGAGACTCTGAAGTTCTCCTTCAGTGGCGCGGCGCTTGGTGACAGTTCTGATGGATGACGGATCAAGTTCGGGTACGGCTGTCGTCTGTGCAAGGTAGCCACCCACAATCCTCCTGATGTCAGTCTCATCGGTAAGCTTCTCCCTGCTCATCCCCTCAAGTCTCAGGACGCGCATCTTCTTCCTCCTGTTGAGAAGTTCCAGTGCCTCGGGCTCGTAATCGGGCGCTATTATTGCATCGACAAACTTCTTTCCAAGGAACCTGGCGCACTCCAGGTCAATCTTCCTGTTCGACCCTATCACGCATCCGTATGCGGACAGCGCATCCGACTCATACGCGCTGCTCAGTGCATCCAGTATGCTGTCGCCCTCCGCCACTGCGGACGGGTTCGCGTGCTTCACGATTATTGCGCATGGGTCTCTGAAATCCACTGCCATCTCAAGCGCTATGTTGAGGTCAAGCAGATTGTTGAACGAGAGCTCCTTCCCCCCCTCCACAGATGCGTCAAGCACTGATGTGGACCCTCCGTTGAATGCCCTGTACACTGCAGCCTTCTGGAAGGGATTCTCCCCATACCTCAGATCCATCTTCTTCTTCGCATGTATGAAAAGGTTTTCGCCGAATTCACTTTCCGACCCGCCAAGGAATGATGCGATTTCAGCATCGTAGCTTGCTGTCCGTGCAAAGGCGCTGACAGCCAGTGATTTGAGGAAATCATCAGTAAGCTTTCCCGAGTTCTCTTCAAGCTGCCTGATTACCATGGGGTACTGGTCAACGCTGGTGACCGCTGCAACGCTCCTGTAGTTCTTTGCAGCCGCCCTTGTGAGAGCAACACCCCCTATGTCTATGAGTTCAAGCATCTCATCAAGTGCTGCACCTCCACGGTGGAGCACCTTGTCGAACGGATAGAGGTTTGAAACAACCATGTCGAATCTTGGTATGCCCATTTCTGAGAGCTGCTGCATGTGTTCCCTGTTATCCCTGAGAGCCAGCAGGGAGGAGAATACCGCCGGGTGCAGTGTCTTTACCCTTCCGTCAAGGAGGTCTGTGAATCCAGTAAGGTTCGAAATTCCCTTCACTTCGAAACCACTGGACCTAATGAATTCCGATGTCTTTCCTGTCGCGTATATGTTTGCGCCATGGCTGGAAAGGCTTCTGCATAGTTCCTCAAGGCCGCTCTTGTCATATACGCTTACAAGTGCATTACCTACCTGGATCAAATCACCCCCGATATACTGTAATCAAAAGCCGGTCGGTTCGTATGTCAGATCTTACTTTAAAGTTTGCCAGTGTGCTCATCTTCTTGACGTAAAGACATATCTCGCAGGCACATTCTTCTTGAGCCCTGTCCAGTACCTGCATGTTTTGCATGAGTAGCCAAGCGTCACCGTCCCGCCGTCAATAGTCATGTTCTTGATGCGCTTGAGAAGTGAACCGCATATAGGGCACTTGTGAGGCAGCTTTCCCCTCATGGACTCCTTGTATTTCAGCTCAAGCTCAACGAGATGGTTGCTGACGGCCAGCCTTCTTATTCTCTCATCGCTCACCTGGTAGAGGTGTTCGGTCTCCTGTATCTTCTTTCTCACCAGCTCCCCCAGCTTGCGCTGGGAGTATATGACGCCATAATCTCCGATGCAGGAAATTATTGCCTTTACGATAACTTCGCTTGATGGAATCCTGTAGGCCATCGTCGCGGATGACAATATTATAGACGGTAATGTAAGTTTCCTGCAGAACTGGGTCGGGATTGCCAGCTAGATGCATTGGCGTGCCCCCTGCCAGCGAACCCGGCTTACTGACAGCCCACTCACGCTGCGGCTCATACATGCCTTACCCTTGGTCTAACGGACACACTCAGCTGCATGCAATTCCATCATCAGTTTCCTGTGCTCTCCGCTGGGGAGCAACCGGGTGTGCACCCTGGGCCAATTTCACTGTCTTCGGGAAGCAGGGTCGCCAATCATATCTGAGTTAGCTATATATTTTAGTAAACATGCATAAGATATTATTACGAAAAAGTGACGTAATCATTTAAATGTGGACGGCGTTACGGGTTGGGGGACAATTCTGTCAACAAACGCCTCGATTAAAAGGTGTGCAGGTGGACATGAACGTGGAACTTGGGTGAATTCCCACTCCCGCGGGGGGATGCTCCCTTGCCGGGGTACCGGTCAGGGCTCGGAACGCCGCAGTAGCCTGCCTTCCATGCCGGCTCCGAACGGTTCCGCATGGAATCTGGCCGGAGTGAATTCAGTCCGCTCTGGAGGTGAGTGAATGGCGCGGCAGGAACAGCGTAGTCCTTCTTCTGATGCAAAGGAAGCAGACAGGAAACTGAGGAAGGAATTGTCGCTGATGGACCTTTTCTTCATGTCCATGGGTGCCATTATAGGGTCAGGATGGCTGCTTGGTGTGGACAAGGGCGCCTATCTGGCCGGTCCCAGCTCAGTCGTAGGCTGGGTAATTGGTGGAATCATCATACTGTTCATCGCGCTCGTCTACGCCGAGATTTCAGGTGCGATTCCAAGAAGCGGGTCCATAGTCAGGTACCCCCATCTTTCCCACGGCGGATATACGGGCTTCGTCCTGGGCTGGGCATACCTGCTCAGCGCTGTCACCGTTCCGACAATTGAAGCGGAGGCAGTCATAGCATATGCCTCGTCCTACTTCCCGTCATGGGTAACTCCCAGCGGAATATTGTCCTCACAGGGAATAGCCGTGGCACTTGGGTTGCTTGTCCTGTTCTTCTTCCTGAACTATGCGGGTATCAAATTCCTGGGCAAGTTCAACACAGTCGTTACATGGTGGAAGTTCATAATACCGACACTGACCTTCATATTCCTCTTCTTTGCCTTCAAGGGAAGCAACTACACATCCTACAAAGGGTTTGCGCCTCTCGGCGTCTCATCAATGTTCCTTGCCGTACCGACATTCGTCTTCGCCTACCTGGGGTTCAGACAGGCGCTCGAGTTCGGCGGCGAGGCGAAGAGTCCGCAGAGGGACGTACCCAGGGCAACCTTATATTCAATTACGGTTGCAATCATCCTCTACAGTCTTCTCCAGATTTCCTTCACAGGGGCCATAAACTGGACAGCAGCCGGCTACGTGCCTGGTGACTGGACAGCTCTCAACGGCGGAATTTACCACACAGCCCCGTTCTACTATGCTCTCAAGGAGACGGGCATTCCGGCTCTCGGCGCATTCGCCACGCTGCTGCTCATAGATGCATGGGTCTCTCCGACAGGGACAGGCTGGATTTACACCGGAACCGGGACGAGGACATTCTACGGACTGTCAACCGACGGCTACTTCCCCAAGGCATTCATGCGCATAAGCGAGAAGACCAGGATTCCGTTATTCTCTCTGATAGCTTCCGTCATCGTGGGTGCGCTGTTCCTGGCTCCCTTCCCGTCCTGGTATCTGCTCGTCGACTTCATCGTTGGCACATCGGTGTTCACATACGTGCTTGGCCCGCTCGCTCTTCACATATTCAGGAAGACGGCACCTAACATCCGCCGCCCGTTCAAGCTCCCGTGGGCATGGCTCTTTGCACCACTCGGATTTGTTGGCGGGACTCTCATCATCTACTGGTCAGCCTACGCATACCTCTACTACGTGTGGACAGCAATCTTCCTCGGCCTGCCCATATTCTACTTCCTATACGCCCCCAGGGAGATGGGGCTCAAGATAGGCACTTCAGCAGCCATTGGCATCGTCCAGGCGATTGCAATTGCAATCATCTCCTACTACGGCTATGTGGGCACCTACGTGTATGACGGGCTGAACAGCATCCCGATACCTGCATCAGATTCTGTGCTGACCACGAATTTCATGACATACTTCGTACTGCTTGCCGTCGCAATGTATGTACCCATGTTCATAACTCAAAGACTGGCCAAGGGGCCGTCAAAGCAGATCATGCGCGCCTCATACTGGGTCGTCACCCTTGCCTTCTTCACATACATCATTTCATTCTTCGGTGCATTCGGTCCTCTGAAGAACATCCCGCTGAAGTTCCCCTACGACAACATTGTGGTTATAGCAGGATCGCTTGGGATATACGCATGGGGCGTCCTCTCAGGTTACAAGACCGAGGCCATCGACGACCTGGATGAAGTGCTGCTTGCGAGCAAGGGCGTTTCGGGTGCATCGGAAGAGTCCGAATAAATACGAACAGATATCCAAACCACTTCCTTTTTTTACTCTTTTCGCATGCGCACATTAATTCAATTGCCTGCCCGTCCTGTATGCCCCGCCGGTTGGGGACTGCCAGCATCATTCAGAATGTCAACTCAGTAAAAATGGCACTGCTGGCGGGGGTGAATCAGGCGCCTGGTGAGGGGCCCTGTCAGATTTGAACTATGATTGATTTGAAACTATATGTATTTTACGATTTTCGAGCAAAAATTGACAAACTTTTTTGCGCACCGGTCCGTTCCTATTTCGAGAGCACTTATCTCGGCAACTGTTTGTACACAGTAACATCGAATGTTGTCATTTAGTTTCCCACGAATGACTTGGTACATCTAGCTCCATTGTTTCTTGTTGCACCTCAGTACCGGAGTTTACAAGTTAGCATTTCATGAGGGAAATTCGTCCGCCGGATGAACGGATTTCCTTCGTGGAATAAGCGAAATGTCATTTGTATTACATATTGCGATTGCTGTTTTGAGAAGAATCTAAACTGTAGTATTACCCATACCGTCCTGTGGTAGCTCTCATAAAGAAGAAAATGGGAGACAGTGTACATGATCTTCTGTAGATTCCCTGCCCCTGTATCTTGCCTGCAGTCACTCCATAGCCTCTACGTTCAAGTACTTTCTTCCGGTCTGCCATTCCTCGTCCATGTCCATGAGAATGGACAC
>JAJZXY010000022.1 GCA_021806165.1 Thermoplasmata archaeon | reverse complement strand
GGCCCGCGGGGTAATGCGTGAACGCAGGCAGGACATCGCAATTACCGCCTGGCCGGTTTTCATGCAGCCGCGAAGCATGTGCTGAATTCAGCATGCAAATCGCTGTACGTTGCACCTGCAGTCATAGTTTTTTTTCAACTGCAAGCTCTGGTCTTCAACCTATGTAACCCAGATCCTCACGCCGCCCGCCAGGTGTGTCGGGAGCCTGCTGTGTTTCCATGTCCTTCAGCCTCTCGGTGATCCTGTCGATCTGCTGTGCCTTTCTCCTGAGCGCCTCATAGTCAATCTGCACATCAAGTTCCTTCACGAGCACTTCGAGGACAACTTCAGCCGCCCTTGGATCGACGAAATATCCTGATGTCTCGCCCATAAGGCAGACGCTCTGCATGCCGTACAGCTTACCCAGGCCGAGGAGGAGGCCGCTGGCACCCACAATGCCGCTGCCTGGTTCGCCCTTGGAAAAGACGACACCCAGGTTCTTCATTTCATCCACAAGAGCCGCATCGGTTGCAGCACCGAGAACCCGGGGCTTCT
Source organism: Thermoplasmata archaeon (assembly GCA_021806165.1). Taxonomy (GTDB): domain Archaea; phylum Thermoplasmatota; class Thermoplasmata; order Sysuiplasmatales; family Sysuiplasmataceae; genus JAJZXY01. The sequence goes on along the minus strand of JAJZXY010000022.1, from coordinate 24,409 downwards.
CAACCATCTTGCCTATGCCGTAACCACCAAGTGTGAATATCCTGTTAACGCCAAGCTCCTTGACTATGGTGAGGACGCGGTCGGAGAGCATGTACTGGCCCTCGGGGGTTACACCCTGGTAGTCCCCTACAAGGAAGACAATGTCATTGCTCCTCCCCTCACGCTTCACGTAGTAGAGTTCGTTTGAAACCAGCCTGATGACGCCTTCGTCATTGACAATGACCTGAGGCGGGAAGTATTTCGATATTATGTCGGCGAACTTGGTTGCGTTCAGCTGTTCAATCAGGTGTTCCGCAGCGAGCTTTCCTACGTTGCCGACGCCCGGAAGACCCTCTATGAAAATCGGATCATTCAGAACGGGCTTCTCACTAAAACTGACTTCAATATCCTGCATCCTTGTTCCTTCCTCTCTGCAACTGCTCCATGAGCGCTCTTCTGTATTTGGCATACCTGTCATCGGGGGAATACCTCATAGGTATTGACATCCTGGTCATTTCCCCGTCCCTGGGACATGTCCCCTCCATCGTGTAAGAATGGCATACGGGGCACTTCATTATTATGCTGCGCAAGTCCAATCACCATGCGATTCCTGATCGCCTGCCGGAGAGCCCGTCCATGGCATTCTGGAGAGCCTAGCGGGCAGTCAGTATTTTAAGCTAGCTGGAAGCAGGAGCTTTTTACGCCTGATGCCGGGTGAATTTCCCGGTTCCTCCAGCTTTCGTAATTGCCCTGACAACCTTCTCCGAGCTCTTCTTGAGCTCCTCTTCAGCCTTCTTGTAGTCAGGTGCGGTTACAAGAATTCTGTATTTGGGCGCTCCAATATACTGTATCCTGACAGAAAACTCTTCGCCTTCTGCAACCCCTTCAATAAGGGATGAACGGATATCCTCCACGCCGTCCGGTCTCGGTGATGTAATTTCCAGAATTCCGTCGACCTTCACATTGCTGGATGTAATGTTTTCCTCGGCTATCTGCACAAAAGCATCAGTCCAGCTTCCCGTTATGTGCGCCTTCTTGAGAGCGCTGTTGTCCTGAACGGCCGCCTCGAGCGAGCCGTAAAGGGAGCCGAATGCGTCAATCAGCCTGTCGCCGACCTCTTCGAAGAAAGGGCCAGGTTCAGCCTTGACTCGCTCTGCCAGTATATCGATAATCTTCCTAGCCTTGTTTTCATTCTTCCACTGCTGGATCTTCTCTCTTCTCTGGTGATCATTGACCTGTTTCAGGCTTAGGTTGACATGTCCCTTGCCCTTGTCCACCTCAGTAACCTTGCAGACTATCTTCTGGCCTTCCTTAACATAATCCCGTATGTACTTGACCCAGCCGGTTGCTATCTCGCTGACATGAATGAACGCTTCTCTTGATGCATACTCGTCAAGGGAGACAAAGGCCCCGAAGTTCTTGACGTTCTGGACCGTGCATACGACCAGTTCGCCCTCATCCGGATAATCAGGACTGGATGGCATCCCCAGCGTACCTCACGACCTGTCCCTTGTAGGAAAGCCTGCCACCGGTGGGCGTTGCGAGAGTGCTTCCGCAGATCTTGCAGGTCACTGTCGAAGTCGCCCTTTCAAATGTTATCTGCTCAGAGCTGCAGTCCGGACATTTCAGAACAACAAATCTGGCTCTCTGGCTTGCTTCTGGCATCTTACATCACTCTGTGAGTTCGAATTTCTTTGTCCTGAAGCCTGTCATAGGGTATGCCTTCTTGCATGTCTTGCACCTGAGTCTCAGGGCAAGCTTCTTGGTCGGCTTCTCGCGCCCTTCAGGTTTGGGCCTGGGGAAACCGCCATAGCCGCTTGTAACTCTCCTGAAGCGCCTCTGCCCCTGCTTAAGTTCTGAAGCCTTTCTCTTGCGGACGCGCTCAACGTCGTGTGGCGTGTGAGAGAGGCAGTGGGGGCAATAGGCCTTCACAATCTTAGGCATCTTCAATACATTCAGCTCCTGAACATTATTGTCTGCTTCATAAATTCAACTGATATAAAATGCTTATCAGTCCCCAGGTAGCACGGGGAGAATGTTTTCAGTATCGTGACCATGCCCTATATGTGCATATGGCGCTTGCTGAGGCATGATGCAAATTCAACCATGCAATTTGTAAGCGATGGTGAATATAGAAAGCAATTTATATCTGCGATTCTTTAAATCTCGGCGAGCGCGATGCCAAGCAGAGGTTTTACAAGACAGGATGAGATGCTTGTGGAGTATCTCATAAACACTGGCATGGCAAAAAACATGGCGAAAACGCTTGTCTTTCTCAAGAAGAAGAACGAAACAACCTCCGTGGAAATCGAGACGTCGACTGCCCTCAGGCAGCCTGAAGTTTCAATCGCAATGCAGGAACTCAGGCGCAGGAAATGGGTGACAAAGAGAGATATAAAGAAGGAGGGCAAGGGACGGCCGGTCCATTCGTACAAGCTGGCGCTTCCGTTTGACAGCATCATAAAGCAGATTGAGGAAGAGGAATCCAGGAGGATTCAGAGGATAGAAACCAACCTCAGGAGCCTCAGGGAGTTTGGAGCAAAGTAGAGACCGCCGTGATGACGTGTGGTTGAGCTCATTTCCTTTCCATGATCCTTACCCCTTCCGGACCTCCGACAACGACCTTTTTTGCCATACCTAGGAACAGGCCGTTGTCAACGACCCCCGGTGTGCAGTTCACCAGTGAGTGCAGGCCCGCCGGGTCCCTGATGGGCCCGAAGGCGCAGTCCACGATGTAGTTCCCGTTGTCGGTGACAAATGGTGCTCCTCCCGAGGATCTCAGTGATGCGGTGCAGCCGAGGACCGTGAGACGCGACATGGTGCTCCTCAACCCGAACCTCAGCACCTCGACTGGCAATGCCTCCTTTTCGCCAAGGCAGTCTACAAGTTTAGCCTCGTCCACCACTATAATCTCCATGGATGTCGATGCCGCAATAATCTTTTCTCGGAGCAGGGCCCCTCCCTTGCCCTTAATCAGCTCCAGTCCTGGATCGACCTCATCTGCGCCGTCAATGGTCAAGTCAACAGCAGGATGTTCGTCAAGGGTCGAAACCTCGATTCCAACAGAGGCTGCGAGCTTTGAAGTCGCCTCCGAAGTGGAAACTGCAATGAATGACATCCCCTCACCTGCCATCTCACCCAGGTGCCTTACTGCGAATGCTGCGGTCCTTCCTGTGCCTAGACCTACGACCATGCCGTCCCTGACGAATTCAGCCGCCCTCACAGCTGCTGCCCGCCTGGCGTCTTCAACGCCCTGTCCGGTCAGCCCATCACCGCTTTCACAGCTGTAACAAGTTCCTCAATGACGTAGCTGTTGATCTGCCTTCCAAGGTCTGCGGATGCCCTGGAGCTGTCCCCTATAATGCCTTCGCTCATGAACTTCCTCTTGTGCCTGGACACAAGAAACGCCGGTGTGCTGTCCTTGCCCACCGGCCTCTCACCGGTCACAAGCTCCGGGGCATAGGCAAGCATCCTGCTCGTCTCCACCATCCCCCCATGACCGTCATCCGCAGGGATTAAGCCGGTGCCGCGAAGCTTGTAGGCGATTTCATAGTCACACAGGGCGAGTATTCTGACATCGCTCTGTTCCGTGGCCTCATCGCATGCAGTCCTGATTGCAGCCATGTGGGCCTGAGCACCATGGGAGGAAAGGACTACAATCTTCCTGATCCCGTTCCTGATCAGTTCACGCAGAACATCACGCACAACATACCTGACTGAATCGAAACTGATTGAAATGGTGCCGGGAAAATCCCTAAGCGATGTGGAAACACCGTACGGGAGGGGTGGCAGGACCAGACCGTTTACCCGCTCCGCAAGCGCTCGGGCGGTACTGGTCGCCTGAACTGTATCCGAGCAAAGAGGCAGATGCTTCCCGTGCTCCTCTGTAGCACCGACTGGAAGTATGCATATCCTGCCTGCCTTCACCTCAGTTTCGAAGCTAGCGAACGTCAGCTCGTCGTATGAAAAGACCATCAGGACGCACCCCGCGGTGCACCGTGTGCAACATCCGCCGCCTTGGCCGTGTTTACAAGCTCGGTGCCGCATACAGGGCACATGCCCTGTTCCAGCAGCCTGTTGCCCACTGTGTGACGGAGTTCGTCGGATATCTCCTTGACCCTCTCGTCCTGGATCGATTTCAGACATTTGGGGCAGTACATGCCTGGTGAATCTTCGGCGCATATAATATTGTTATTTGAGTCTCATTTCAATCCTCGGAAGGGGGGTAGGGAGTGGATGAATCGCACATAGGCAAGAGATATACACAGGGGTGCGATAGCAATTTCGAATGCATCAATCCATCGGCAGAGAGGGGCTTATATGAGGCTCGCGGCCCTCTATTCAGGCGGGAAGGATTCCACATATGCGATGTATGTCATGGAGCAGCAGGGGCATGACATACCTTACCTGATAACCATCCTGCCCGACGACCCCGACTCGATGATGTTTCACACACCCAACACAGCCATGGTCTCGTATATCGCCGAGGCGATGGGAAGGAAGCTCCTGTGGGCGAGGGCAACGCGGGGAGGGGAACTTCATGTCCTGTCGGGTCTTTTGAAAACAGCGGCCGAAAACGGCGTGGAGGGGATTGTAACCGGAGCCATTCAGTCAGACTACCAGTTCACCCGCATTGACAGTCTTTGCCATGAGAATGGCCTGCGCTGCTTCTCGCCCCTCTGGAGGAAGGCGCAGGCGGGACTTCTCAGGGACATTGTGGACTGCGGCATAGAGGCGGTGGTGGTGGCCACCGCTGCGGAAGGTCTGGGAAGGGAGCACCTGGGCAGGATTGTTGACAACAGCCTAATCATGGAACTTGGTGAACTTCACGGCAGATACGGCGTGGATGTCTGCGGTGAAGGGGGAGAATATGAAACATACACGCTCAACAGCCCGATGCACATGGTACCACTGGAAATAACCGACAGCAGTATTGTAGTGACTGGTAAGAACTCACAGATGATTATCAGAAAGGTGGAAAAGAAGAGATTGTGAAAGGTGTTTGCTTTGGTTGCCCGGAGACTCTACTTCGCCCTTATCACAGGCAGAGCTGTCGGTATGTTCTCCGCGCCCAGGACATTGACATAGTACTTGTCAGCAATCTGCTTCTTGTACTCTGCAGTGTAGTCTCTCCTGAACTTGTCGAACCGGAGCTTCTTGCCCGTCTTGGTCTCATAGTCCTTGGCAGGTATCGAATACTTCCTCTGGACCTTGTCCCTGTACATTTCAGGTATGACGTTGAAGGCGCAGAAGGGCACGACCCTCCCGTCGGGCATGGCGTAGTGTATATCACACTTCTCCACCCTGTCAACATCGTAGTTGTACGGGTCCATGAAGTGCATGAAGCCTATGAACAGCGACTTCTTGTGGAAGTCCTTCAGGCCGTCATAGTTGCCGCTCATAAGCGCCTTCATGAGCATTCTCCTTATGTGGAGCTCGGGTGGCACCTTGTCGTAGTCGATGAACGAGCTGATCTTTGATATCACTTTGAGGGCTGCCTTTGCCCTTGCCAGCTTCTTGTTCTTTGCGTTGTTGATGTCGTCTGCCCTCTCCTGCAGGTAGTCGAATAGGCCGTCAACGTCGATGAACCTTGTCACAGGCACCAGTTTGTTGTCATTGGTCCTGAAGACGTATGTTCCGGCACCGCAGGCAAAGTGTATCGAAAGTCTGTACTTGTCCTCGCCGGTGAAAGCCTCGATGAAGTTCGTGAGCTTCGTTGTCGAAGGCACGGTGAAGAAATCCTCCTTACCGATTTCGCCGTTCGTCTGCTCCTCGATCTTCTTGATGCAGCCCGGTATTGTGACACGCTGCATTTCACGCTGCTTCTTCGGCATGCGGCCGACGAGTGAAACAGGCTGGAAGTTCACGGCCCTGACAACATCGCTGTTGGCCGTGCCAAACCTGAGTATTGCACCAAGCTGGTGGTCGTTCACGCCGCCGATGACTGTTGGAACAAGGACGACGCCCAGGTCGGCCTTTCTGCAGTTCTCGAGCGCGAGGGGTGCTTCGTAATAATTCTTCCTGTTGACTTCGGGTGTTACGCCGTCGAAGCTCATGTAAACGACATTTGAGCCTGCCTCCCTGACAGCCTTCACGAGTTCGGGCTTCCTTGAGAAGTTCACCGAATCTGTGTTGAGCTGGACATGCTCATAGCCTATGTCGCGCGCAATCTTGATGATGTCAATGATGTCATCCCTAAGGGTCGGCTCGCCTCCAGTAATCTGGACAGCGTTGGCCCCTATCGGCTTCTCATTGCGCATCTTGAGCAGCATCTTCCTAATCTGATCCTGCGTGGGCTCATAAATGGGCTCGCCCTCCTTTGCATAGAAGAAGCAGTACCAGCAGGCAAGGTCACACCTGTTTGTGACAACAATGTTCCCAAGTCCAGTGTGGGACTTGTGCTTGACACACAGCCCGCAGTGCTTGGGGCAGTCTATCTTGGACGCTTTGAAATCCACCTGCGGGTTCAGGAGCTTGATGCCTGGGTCCTTGTACCGCTCGGCTGTCACATACATGTCGACATCCTCCCAGTACTTGTCCTGGACAACCCCGTGTTCGCTGCACTCCTTCACCATGTTGACCAGTCCATTATGCGCGTAGACGACAGCCGGGACCTTCATCGTGTCCCACTTCTTGTCCGCCGTGCACTCTGGACAAAGACTCATAGTGACCCTCAAAGGCTTCATTTCGTCGGTCAGTAGGTGCTTGAGCGCGTTCCAGGCTTCGGCCCTGGAGTTGAACCTCGCATTCGGGCTAAGTTCGAAGTCGGGAATCTCTTCTTGCTCGGAGCTCACTACATGTTCCATGATTGTAGTCATTATTCAGCCCGATCTCTTCGAATTCGAGTGAGTGATTTAAACATTTTGTAGTTTCAGGTGCGACATGATAGGATGAATTGCAGGGGTTGCTGAACTCATATCGTTCGGGGGGTTTATTAACCCGTAGCCACCTCACCGGTCTCCTCAAGTCCGGTACTACAGGAAAAAAGAGGTCAATGTTTTCCCCGCGTTTGCATGGTGAAGCCCCGGCGAATGATTCAACCAATTGAGCTCGGGCAATGAGCGTTGCATTAGGACGACAAGTTTAAACCGATGCAACAGTTTCAATCTGAGCTGATTGGAGTGTTACGATGAAAGCACCGATGAAAGGGACAAAGGCACCAGATTTCACACTTACCTCTCCGGACGGGACAATAGCCAGCTTGTCCACTGCGCTGCAGGCCGGGCCCGCAGTCCTCGTTTTCCTTCCTGACATAAGCCACAGGGACACCGGGGACATAACTGACAATTTCAGGGATGACTTCAATGAGTTTGCCGCACTCAAGGCCTCGATTGTGACGGTCATACATGCAGACGGAGCCGCGGTCAGCAAATTCCATGCTGAGCATGAGCTCAACTATCCGCTTTTTGCCGACCCGTCAGCGGAGCTGTTCAGGAAATACGGGGCGATGGAAGGGTTCCTTGTCAAGAAGCCGAGGAAGTTCGCATTCGTAATCGACCGCGACGGCGTGGTTACGAAACCGTTCAGGAGCATTGATTCCAATAAATTCAGCAGGCAGGTGCTTTATGCACTAAGGGATCAGATGGGCAGGTCGGCCCTGAAGGATGCAGGGGCCCGGGGTGGAAAGTGACGGACATGCCATTGTATATCAGGGAAAAGGATGTCGACTCTCTCCTGACCATGGAGGAGGCGATCGAACAGGTGCGCAGGGGTTTTGAGATTCAGGCGGAAGATGGAGTGATATCCCTTCCGAGGAGCAGGCTGAAGAGCGGGAAGGGGACGCTGAACATCATGCCTGCTGCAATAGACGGAGTGGGGCTCTCCGGCCTTAAGGTGTACTACGGCAACAGGAACGGTGCCAGCTTTGTAGTGGTCCTTTTTTCAGTGGAGGATACACGGCCAGTCTGCATAGTGGAAGCGGGAAGGCTGGGCCAGCTGAGGACCGGGGCCGCATCCGGCATCATGACAGACATGATGGCCAGGAAGGACGCGGCCGTGCTGGCATGCGTCGGGACAGGATACCAGGCGGAAACACAGGTGGAGGCAATCTCCCTCGTGAGGGACATCGATACAGTGCTTGTCAGCGGTACAAGCGCGGCAAAGGCTGCTGATTTTGCGCGGCGGCTGTCCGAGAAGCATGGCGTCAATGCGGAACCTGCGGATTCATCGGCTGCCATGGGCAGGTTTGACATTCTCGTCACAGCAACTGATTCACGCACGCCCGTTATACAGGACGGCAGCATACCCGAGGACTGCCACATAAATGCAATAGGTTCAAACCATGTTGAAAGCGCAGAGCTGGAAACGTCCACATTCTGCTCGGCGAAGAACATAGTTGTCGACAGCAGGGAGCAGGCGCTCATGGAATCCGGGGATGTCGTGAAAGCAGTCAGGTCTGGCGGAATTAGGGAGGATTACCTGAATGAGGCATGGCAGCTCTTTGCAGGCAACGCATCGCCAAACCCTGATGCAACAACAGACAGAACAATTTTCAAGTCACTCGGTATCGGGATGGAGGATTTGGTTACTGCAAGATACGTCTATGAAAAGGCAGTGAAATCGGGCCTTGGCCAGCAGCTTTGATCCCTGAACTTCGCTGCATACGGCTGTAGCAGGAGGGAAGGAAGCAATGGTGGTGAGTGTTTGGCGCGGGTTGTTTACGGGAACATTGCGGAGCAGATAGAGAAGGCGTTCCTTTCCGGACTTGACAGTGGCACCCTTATTGTCATGCCTGATGCTGTCGCGATTAGGAGGGCTCGCCGTTACCTGCTGGAGAGGCACGAAACTGTTGATGCATCAATATTCACAACCTTCGAAGATCTGGCAGCAGACATCGTCCTCTCCGCCACAGGCATAAAGCCCGTTGTCGTGCCGGAGGTCGTAAGGGAGGTTGTATCGGGACAGATATGCTCCGAAATTGCAGCGGAGGAGCAGCGGTGGAGGATTCTTTCCGGAGACTTCCCGAAAGCGCTCCTGGAAGAATTTGAAGCAGTCTGGCCGAATATACTTGCTTCCGGGAGAGGACCCAGAGGAGCATTGGAAGGCGCAGGACTAAGCCTGTGGGACAGCGAGAGGATGCGGCTGCTGTCAAGGTTCTCGGAGTTCTACTACGGGCACATGGAGGGTTTGAGGGACTCGGGTTACTGCGACAGGGAGCTGCTGGCACTGCGTGCTTCGGAGCACGCAGACGCTCTCGGTAGAATGGGGATAAGGAGAATTCTAGTCTGCGGTATTGTATTCGCGGACGCCTGCCTCCTGAAGCTTCTTGAGGCCATTTCAGCTAGAGTGGAACTGACTTTCGTCTATGAAGCAGCTGACAGGTCCAGGGATAGCGTCAGGGTTGTTATGTCCCGGATGAGCCTGACGGAGATTGTTGACGAAACGCCTGCGGGGAATAGGTCCAATGGCGACCGCTCCATATTCGGTGCACCCGACAGGCGAAGGGAAATTACAGAAGTGGCAAGAAGGATCAGGCTGGAGATGGCGGAGTCGGGGGATCCTCCGCACACATTTGCGGTAGTGGCGAAATCCATTAGGGATTACGAAAAGCAGCTCAGGGATATCTTTGCAGAATATTCCATCCCGATTACTGAGGGAGGCAGGAAGAGGTACAGCAACTTGAGACTCTTCACATACATGATGAGGACTCTTGACCTACTTGGGGGAGCGGTCGAGAAAAATAAGATATGCAGGCTCCTGGAGCATGACTTCTACCCGGCTCCAGCCGCCCTTGTGAAGATGGTGCTTGAGGAAACCGCACACCTGCCGGAGCGATTCGACAGCGCTTATGAAATGGGTAAGTTTGCGACTGTCCCGGCACCGGGAGGCTTGACACTTCCCGAATGGCTCTCCGGCATGAGGAGAAGGGCGGACGCTGTCAGTGATCTCAGGGGGTGGATAGAACTTGCACTGGAAATCATTAAGGGTGCGGCAAAGAGCGGCCTCGGCGAGGGGGAGCTCCGCGGCAACAGGGAGTTCATCAGCGGCATTAAGGACCTCTCAGCCGTTTCAATTGCATCCACAAGCAAGCCTGCGGCAGTGGTGACACTATCACATTTCCGCAGCCTCATGAGGGATTATGCGGCGGACAACTCATACATGGAGGAGGAAGGAAGTTACGGCGGAGTCCTCTTCACAGATGCGGGCCTGATATACACCGCAAGGTTCAGACATTTGTTTGCCATGGGAATGAGCGAGGACACGTTCCCTTCAAAGATGCACGGGGGAGTCTTTGTCAGCCAGGCCATGGTGGAGGCAATATGTGAAGGAGGTCCCCCTGCCAGAATACTGCCTTCGATGATGGAGTGCATCGAGAGACACGATTTCGAGGAGATGACATCGTCCGCGCCTTCTGTCACATTCTCATATATCTACAGTGACGAAAGGGGAAGGAGGCTGCTGCCGTCCGCGTTTGTCCTGGAAGCCCTGGGAGGACCATCTGGAAGCAGAGGACTCATCGACACGATGGATGAATGGAACCTGAAGTTCTCGTCATTCTACCCGGAGGATGGCACACCCCTCACTAAGAGGGAGGGTGAACTGATGGCCGCAGCCGGACTTCAGCAGTATATCCCCGAAAGGATGCCATCAGAAAAACTGCCAGGTGAATATGCCCACCTGGGTGAGATCGTTGAAAGGAGGCGCATTGTGCTGGCCGATCCTCTTGAATGGAGATTTGAGTCGGGGGCAATCGACCCGCTGACTGGTGGGAAGCCTCTTTCAGCAACCGACCTCACGGAATACGTAAAGTGCCCATTCAGGTATGTTGCAACCAGGCTGATCAGGGCCAACCGCGTCCTCCCGAAGCTGAATCCCATGGAAAGAGGGACGCAGATGCATGCCATACTCAAAAGATTCTACGATGGCTATGGCCTCGGATTCCTGCGCACTCGCACAGCCGATGAGATAAGGACGGCACTCTGGAAGTGTGCAGATGGCTATTTCGAAGAGATTTATGGGAGCGGGAGGCTGGGACTGAGATTTGAACTGCACCTTAAGGACGTCAGGGAAGCACTGTTCGAGTTTGTTGAGGCCGACGCCGTGTCTGAATCTTCGATGTCGGGGAGCATTCTCGGGCTCGAAATGACATTCGGCTATAACGGGCAGAAGAAGTTTGTCATAGGGGAACACAGCTTCAGAGGGGCGATTGACAGGGTTGAGACAATAAGCGCCTCCGGCAAGGAGGTGCTGCTCTATGACTACAAGTCCGGTTCGCCATCAAACCTGACAAAGAAGTATTTCAGGGCAGGATCGGAGACGCTTGACTATGGAATCCCGCTCTATGCACTCTACCTTAATGATGCAGAAGGCATGAGCATCGCAGCCGCCCTCTATTACTCCCTGAGGAAGAAGGAAGGGGACTCCGACAGGGCTGGATTTGTGAGGAGCAGAACGCTTGCGGAGCTGCCTATGGTGAGGGCCGGCAGGAGGGCGTGCTTCGACATAAGGGATGAAGCGGGGGCTGAAGGGATTCTCGATAGATACAGGGAGGAGGTAAGGGAAATTGCAGGAAAGATATCTGCGGGATTCTTTCCTGTCACTCCGAGAAAGGGGGAATGCACAGGTTGCAGCTATTCCTCACTATGCAGGTACAGGAGGGGAAGGGGATGAATGCGGAAGAGCCTGCTTCCCTCACAGCGGAGCAGCAGGCCGTGGTGAGGAGTATACTGGAAGGGCATCGAGTTCTCGCCAAGGCGGGAGCGGGGAGCGGAAAGACCAGGACGCTAGTGGAGGCGTATGCACTCCTTGCTGAAACAGCCTCTGACGGGAATCCGTATGAAAGGATCCTTGCAATAACGTTCACCAACGAGGCAGCATACAAACTACGAAGATCTGTCTACAGGAGGACGGGCGGAGACATACGCGCGCTCCTCTCAGACAGCATCTCGACCATACACTCTTTCTGCCTCAGCGTCCTCTCCGAGCATCTTGTTCTTGCCGCTATAAACCCGACAGTCGAGATTGCGGATGAATACCTGACCAGGGAGGAGGCCTACGGGGTCATAGATGGCCTTGTGTACGACGAATATGAGTCATCAGAAAGGTTGCGTGAACTCATAACGCTCTACGGCTATTCCGGACGCGGTGGGCTGCAGGAAACCATCTATTCCCTCTTTATCTCAATGCGCTCCCAGGGGGTGAAGGGGTCTGAGGCTGAGAGAATTCTCAAAACGGGACTGGAGAAGCTGCTCGCCCGCGCAGGGGACAGGGGTAAGGCGGCCCTTGAGTCCATATCGGCTGTTGTGACTGCCTTAATCGGGCTCCTGACACGTTTCTGGGAGCGTTTCGAGGCATGGAAGAAGGAATCGGGAAGGCTGACGTTCGACGACATAGTCTACTACACCTACCTCCTTTTCAGGGAAAATGAGTGGCTGAGGGAGCACTACAGGAGCAGGTACAGCCATGTCATGGTTGACGAATTCCAGGACACTGACAGGCTGCAGTACGAGATAATCAACATGATTTCAGGTCCCGGTAACCAGGCGTTCGTCGGGGATTTCAAGCAGTCCATCTACGAGTGGAGGAATGCGGACCCGTCCATAATGAGGAGGGTTGAAGCTGAGATCAGGGGAAGGGGTTCGGGGCCCGTGCTTGAGATGAGGGACAATTTCAGGAGCACTCCGGAACTGATTTTATTCTTCAACATGTTCTTCGGACAGTTGCTTGGCGGCACCGACGCCGGCTACTCACCGATGAGGCATGCCAACAAATCAGTCACGGACGTGGCCGAACCGGCGGTTCGTGTCATGATGCCCGGAGGAAAGAAAGCTGACGAAAGGAGGAAGCTTGAGGCAGAGCTTATCTGCAGTGAGATTCGCAGGCTCCTGGCATCTGCCTGCTTGGTTTATGATGACGTGCTGTCGAAGCTGCGCCCCGCAAGGCTTAGCGACATTGCCATTCTTTTCAGGCGGAGGGGACCCGTGAAGACCTATGAAAATGTCCTGCGCGAATCCGGCATTCCCTTCATACATGTCCAGAGCGAGTCATTCTTTGAAGAGGACGAGGTGATGGACCTTCTCAACTATCTCAGACACATTGCATATCCGGCCGACCCGTACTTCACCGTTGCATCCCTCCGCTCCCCGATGTTTGCCTGCAGCGATGCAACCCTGCTTGCCCTTGCGCGAAACTCTTTTGACTTCGGGAAGACGGTCGGGCAGCTTGAGGGCGAGGAAAGGAGGAAACTGGAGCTGTTCATGCACATGGATGATTTTGCATCCACTGGAAGCGGCGGATCCGCAAGTAGGGTCCTCGCGGAAGCTGTCCGAAGGACTTCGGCAGACCTTGTCTACCTGTCGGCACCTGGCGGGAAGCAGGCATATGCCAACGTGCTTAAACTGCTGGATATGCTGGAGAGGATGGAGAGAGATGAGCCGGTTGGATTGAAGGATGCAGTCAGCAGACTCGATACAATGGCTTCAGAGGGTTCGGGGGAGAGCGAGTACCCGCTCAATGATGAAAGGAGCGACGCCATAAGGCTGATGACTGTGCACGCAAGCAAGGGACTTGAATTTCCTGTAGTATTTGTCGCGGACAGCGCGGGCGGAAAGAGGAACGGGGGCGGGGGCACTTTTTTCGACATGGATCTGGGTATAATCCCCGGCATCCCCGGAGGGCGCGGGATGCGATTCAGGGAATCCTTCGAGGAGGTGCACAGGAGTGCATCCGAAAATCATCTGAAGTCAGAGGTTGAGGAGAATCTGAGGGTCCTGTACGTATCGCTGACAAGAGCAAGGCAGATACTCTATTTTTCAGAGTTTGAAGGAGCGAGGGATGACGGCAGCTGGAATTCATATTTCAGGCGCATAATCCCGGTGCCCCCGGAGAAGGTGGAGGCTGTGGAAATCGCGGGATGCACGCTTCAGCTTGTCCGCCCTTCCGCCTCTGCTGTTCCGGAAAAGGCCGGCGTGTATGAATTCTCAGCGCCTCCGCCTCCCGCTCCGGCCCTCTCCGGTCCCGTGGGAATAGCAGCTTCGGCCACTGCGGTTGCTGACTACATGGTCTGCCCATACAGGTCAGGCGGGACGGAAGCAGAGCAGCAGGACGGCGACGATGCTGCGGCCAGGGGGAGCACAATCCACAGCCTGCTTGAAGATTATGACTACATGCGGGGGAGAATGCCCTCAAACGCGCCTGTGATTTACACAGATGCCGAGGAGAAGCTGCGAACAGCTGAGAAGTTCATTCAATCTGCCTTCGGAAAGGAGGCCGCTGCGGCCGCCGAGGAAGGCAGGCTCAGGCGGGAGGTTCCCTTCTCCATGAAGATTGGCAGGCATTCCGTGTCTGGAAAGATAGACATGCTGATAAGGCCGAACGACGGCGGTGGCAGTGTGGTAATCGACTACAAGACGGGCTACCCCTCACGGCACAGGGCTGAATACAGAAACCAGCTGATGCTATACGCACTTGCACTCGGACGGCTGACCGGTGAGAGCAGTTTCAGGCTGGTTGTATTTGCGCTGGACAGGCCTGACGAGACAGTTGAATACAAAGCTGGAGAGGATGAGCTCGGGCGGTTCGAAAATGAGCTCCGGCTGGCACTGGATGACTTTGAAGCTGGCTCAAGGGAGGCACGGCCGTCGGCCGAGAACTGCCGTCACTGCCACATGACTGCCAAATGCCCCTATTCGTTTGACAGGACAGGAGTGCCTCCGGAAGATAATACCACAACTAATATGGGATAGATGCTCAATAGTGAATGACCGTGCTCGAATCGCAGACTGTGGGGGCGTATTCCGGCTCCGGAAGCATTCTGCTTGAAGGTGTCAGGAAGGCGTACGGCAGTACCGTAGCACTTGACGGGCTGAGCATCGAGATACCGGCTGGAGAAAAGTTTGCACTTATCGGCCCCAATGGAGCGGGCAAGAGCACAACGCTGAAGCTTCTGGTAGGCCTGCTGAGGCAGGATGCGGGCACCATTTCGATAATGGGCCATCCGCCGACCTCAATGGAAGCCAAGAAAATGCTTGGTTACCTCCCCGAGGACGCCTCCCCCTATGCAACTCTCAGCGTAAGGGAGAATCTGGAATATGTCGGGGCGCTCAGGGGGGTGGAGCAGCTGAGAGACAGGATTGACAAAATGCTTTCAGAACTCACTCTGGCGGAGTACGAGCGGTCGAAAGTGGGAAAGCTCTCCAGGGGCAACAGGCAGAAGCTTGCAGTTGCACTCGCCCTGATACACCAGCCAAGGGTTGTCCTTCTGGACGAGCCGCTCAACTACCTTGACATACCCACGCAGGAGAGGGTGGTGCAGATGCTCGACAGGCTCAACGCCACAATACTCGTGTCAACCCACATCATGTCAATAGCCGAGCGCCTGACCGACGGCGCGATTGTGATTGCCAGGGGGCGGAAGGTGTGGAGCGGGAGCATGGGTGAGCTTCAGGCCCAGGCACAGCCCAGCGAATCCATAGAAAGCGTTGTAGTGAGGCTGATGACAGGTGCTGGGTAAGCTGGTCAAGTTCCTGATTGTGACCAGATTCTCAAGGCCGCTTGTGGCATTCATATTCATATTCCTGGGCTACTCGGTCGTAATGGGCACGCTCTACAACAGCGTTCAGACTCGGTCAAGTCCCTTCTTCAACTATTATCTCGTGGGCGTGCTTGTCTTCCTGATAATATTCATGGTTTTCCTCGGGGGCGTGGCGCTTATGAAGTCAGATCTGGACTACCTCTTCACACTGCCCCTCAAACGGGGGGAGATGGTAATCAGCCTATACCTTGCTCAGTTCATGGCCACTGGCGTTTCATTCCTTTTTGCGGTAGGATATGTCCTGCCATACGTGTCCGGAGGTCTGGCTGCAAAGGCGGTCATGTCCGGTGACATAGCTCTGCTGGCACTCCTTGTCACTTCCCTCAGCATACTCTCCTTCAGGCTGGGACAGAGGGAAAAGGCGATGCTGGCTGCAGCGCTGGGTGTCTGGGCTGTTCTGCCTCTCTTCGGCATCAGCTACTCGTACACCGCCATATTCACAGGTGGCATTACGATTGGCACTGTCATCATAATAGCGATGAACATTCCAGCCAACTTCTTCGCGGTAAGGCAGCTCTCCGACATTGAGATCGGTTTCCTGAAGAGCGCATCGAGGAGAAGCGGTGGAGAATTCAGGACGGCCGAGAGTTTCGAAGGGCTCTCCCCTGACAGGGCCATCTATGCGCATCACCTGTCTGAACTCAGCCTTACAGGCAGGTTCGGCATAGGCGGGAGCGTAAGTGTCAGAATCTCGAGGATAAGGCTCTACTACCTGCTGATTCCAGCTCCATTACTCGCCTTCATCTACCTCTACCTCGCATTTTCTGAGGGAAACTCGGGGCCTGTGAACATTACTGTCCTGCTTGGTTCACTTTATGTGGGAATATTCACATCCATCCTGTTCGCCCAGGAGGTACTTTCGCACGAGAGGGCATGGCTTGCCTTTCTTGCAATGCCCATATGGAGGTACTGGCGTGGACTCGCACTTTCCAAGATCCTGCAGACGCTTGTGATAATGGTGCCCTTCGTGGTATCAGATGCAATCCTGGGCCTGTACGGCTTCACAGGCGCTCTCAATGCGCTGATATTCATGGGGGCCACGGTGCCCCTCTCCCCTGTGATTGTAATCTATTTCCAGTCAAGGCTTTCCGTGAACCAGATTGTGGACACGGAGATAATGTCCGGGCAGCAGAACCTGAAGCAGGTCCTGGGGCTGGCTCCCATCCTGATATTCTCCATTATGGCCGTGGTGTCGGTCCTGTCGCTGACAGGTGCCATAGCTGTCCTCTGCATATCAATTGGAAGCGTTGCCTACCTCGTGGCCAATCCGAGGATCTCAGAGAATATGGTGTTCAGCCTTACCGAGAAGGGATTCGTCTGAAGGAAGCACCGGTGGAAGGTGCTGCAGGAACGCTCATCCACCTTGGGCTGGTCGGGCTTGTTTCCGCCTGGGTCGTGATTGCAGCCTCAGTGATGGTCAACCAGTGGTTCAGGCTTGATGCAAACGCATTCAGTGACCTTGGGGCGCAGACTGCTCGAATGCCCTGGATATTCAACTATGGAATAATGGGTGTTGGTGTTGTGATATGCGTTTACTCCTGGGCGCTTGGTGTATTCGCGTCGAACAGGGTGGAGACTTCGTCTGCCACATTCTTCATGGTCTCGGGGGCATTCCTTGTCCTTATTGGCTACTTTCACGAGGGAACCTATCCGCACCTCTTCGTTTCATACTGGTTCTTCATACAGTCGGCGGTTGCGATCATCGCCTGGGGCACGGGAAGCATGCTTGGGGGTGAGAGGAGGACCGGTGCGCTGATTGCCGCCATGGGGATTCTTTCGGCCGTCGCTGCGGCAATGGTCCCGTGGCAGTCCATTGGTGAGGCCGAGGCATTTGGAATAGCGGTGATTGACATCTGGACTGTTGCCGTGGCACTCCAGCTGAGGCGCAGACGGGATAGAACGGGCCTGGAAAAAGCCGGCTTGACGGTATCAAGTTTCAAACTTGTCAAATAAGCCAATTGATATCCGCCACACATCATTCTGGCGGTAGCAAAATGATAAGGGTGCTATATGTTGAGAACGGTGTTTCCCCCTTCGAACCTGTAAGGATGCTGCTCGAGCTTGCCTCGGACATGAAAGTGGATGTTGCGGCATCTGTTGAAGACTGCTGCGGCAGGAAGGGGGAGGCGGATGTTGTGGTATTCGGCAAGAAGGGGGTGGCGCAAGAATGCATTGCCAGATTCGCCTCGTTCAGGTCGAGCGGTGACATGACACCCTTTGTGATGCTTGCCGACAGACTGGACGAAGGGACCAGGGAGGAGGCATCGAGGCTTGGCAACAGCGCCTACATCCACCTTGAAGGGGATACCACGAAGGATCTGCTTCTGCTCATAGATACCATCAAGAGACTGGCAGGAGAGTGCGCCTGAAAGCAGGCGCGTGGGATTATTTCAATAGAGCATACACTTTACCCTGGTCCGGTGAGCGCGCAGGATGCGTGAAGAGTATATCTTCGGATTTATCGGAGAGCTGCTGAAAAGGCAGGCGTCGGGGGAGAAGTTCATCTCGCTGGCTGTGGGTGAGCCGATATATGATACGCCGGCAGAGATTATAGAAGAGGCGCACAGGAGCATGCTGGCTGGAGAAACGCACTATGCGCCTGCGCAGGGCATCCCATCATTCAGGGAGGAGGCCGCCGGGAAGGTGCGAAGGAAGAATGGCATTTCCTGCAGCGCAGATGACTGCATCTTCATACCGGCCAAGACGGCGATCTTTGCCGCATTCAGGGCGCTTGCAGGGAAGAGGCGCAAGATACTCCTCCCTGACCCCGGATTCTTCTACTCTGGTCCTGCAGCCATGGCCGGGCTGGAGGTGAGCACCTACGGGACTGTGGACGGGATCAGGCCTGACATTGGCGCACTCTGCAATAGCATAGGGTCTGACACCGCAGCAGTCGTTTTAAATGATCCTTCAAACCCCACGGGTAATGTGCTGAGCAGGGATGAGATGAAGACCATATTCAATGCCTGCGCCTCCGCTGGAGCCAGGCTGGTCAGCGACGAAGCATATGAAGACCTCGTCTATGGTGGCGCCCATGTGTCTCCAGGCAGCTTTGAGGATGGGCCACGGACAGTCATCTCCATATTCACATTGTCGAAAAGCTACTCGATGACAGGCTGGAGAGCCGGATATATGGTTGCCCCCCGGGATATTGCGGCTGAGGTGCTTGCCTACCTTGAGAAGTCTGTGACTTCATTCCCGCCGTTCATTCAGCGTGCGGCGGGCTATGCGCTGGGAAGGTGCGATGAGAAGGTGCGCCTGTTCAGGGATGATTTGCTGAGGAAGAGGAATTTGGCCCTGCGGATGCTCGCGGGAATTGACGGCATGAAGTGCAACGATGTGAAGGGAGCCTTCTATCTCTTCCCAGAATACGCCGTAAACATCACTTCCCGGGAATTCAGCAGGATGCTTCTTGACAGAAAGGGAGTGGCTGTATTACCCGGCAGAGCCTTCGGCGCCGAAGGTGAACACAGGGTGAGGATTTCATTTTCCGGCCGGGATGAGGAGCTCAAGGAAGGTCTGAGGCTTCTTGGGGAGTTTATGGGCGAATTACGGAACTGAGGTGCCGCCCGCCCTCCCGGGAAAGCAATAATGCTAAAATGGAGAAGTGGATAGTGCCCCTCCGAATCAGATGGAGAGGTACAAGGTAACCGCTCTCGCCGTTATGGCCGTAACGTGGATTGAGCTTGTCATTGCAGCTGCCGTTGTCTTCCTTGACCCGTCCTACAACGATTTTCCCTACAGCACCATAGTATTCACCTGGCCTGGTGTGCTGGAGGAGATACACAGGATATGGGCACTCGTCCTGATAGTGGTATTCATTGCAAACCTTGCCGTGGTCTACAAGTCAGGAAAAAGTGCGAGGCATCTCAGGCTGCTCTCCTGGGCATCGTTTATTCTGCTCATACTGCAGGCCGTGCTTGGAGGCGTTACAATATACAGCAATGACCACCCTGCCAACGTCATCATGCATGAAGGGAACGCAGGAGTCCTTATGCTGGTCACTGCCCTTCTGGCCGCCTATGCTCTCTTCGCCTTCCAGCAGAGGGGAGAGCAAGCCAGCCCAGAATGATTGTGAATCCTGCGGCTGCGATGATGAGGCCGCTGACCGCGAAGTGCACGATGATTATGTAATTGTTAACGGCGCTGCCCTGCGTAAGCGGTATGAAGATGCCTATTACCGCCTGGATCAGTATGAGGCCAAGCGTCATGTGTGAAAAGGCAAATGCCCTTGTGCCGCGCAGTGACATGGAAAGCACCAGCCACGCCACAATGAGAACAGCGGCAAACATCCTGTGGAGGAGAGGCAGGTATGCCGGATATGCCGTAGGGAATGAGGAAAGGCCGAATCCTGCATTGGAGGGGTCGCTGAATGTGACAAGCGCACCGAGTGAATATTCCACCAGGACGAGGATTCCCATGACGGTGACTGTCTTCCTTTTCGGTTCCACGATGCCCCATTCTCTTCTAGGTTAAAAACAGTTCCAAATCGGCGATGGCATGGCCCGCCATGTCACCTGAAAATGACAAGTGCCTTGACGAGCCCGGGGAACTTCCTGTCTATTATGCCGTAGGCCTTCTCCACCCGGTCAAAGCTGAATGTGTGAGTTGTCATCCCTGTCGGATCTATGCGTTTCACTTCAGTAAGCCGGAGGAGACGTTTCAGCCCTTGGCCGATGCCGGGCGCAAGGACTGTGGCAATGTCCTCTCCGAGGCGGCCGCCCCCACGCATCCCCTGGTGTATGCACGAGGTCCTACTCGCCATGATACCCGATGTTTGAAATGCATCCGCCCGCATGCATTGTCCCTGCGCTGTTCCTGTAGACAGCCTCTGAACTGACAGCCTCAATTGAGGCATCAACGCCTTTGCCTCCTGTAACAACCATTAGGCTCCTGACAGGATCCTCAGCGGAATCATCCACAACATGGTCGGCACCATGATACTCCGCAAGCTCCAGCCTTTCAGCATTTACGTCAATAGAAATCACCATCCCTGCCCCAGGGAGTCTGGAAGCTGCCACCGCTGCCAGACCGACATTGCCGGGGCCGAATACAGCCACAGTTCCTCCGACAGGTATGTGAGCATTATCCGCCCCCATAAAGCCTGCTGACAGGGTGTCTGGACAGCATACAGCGCGTCATTGCCCACGGATTCAGGAATCCTGCCGGGATTGGCATCTGCCATGTTTACGTAAAAATACTCTGCGAGGACGCCGTCCCTGGCATTGGAGAATTTACATCCGCCGGGAGGGGAGATGGAAAATGCAGATGGATTCGCCTGAGACACGGGGTCTGACCAGTCTGGTGTGGCTGTCCCTGCCGCTGCCCTGTCTCCCGCTTTGAACAGCCTGACGTTTTCACCGACCTCATGGACAATGCCTGCACCTTCATGTCCCAGGATGAGATTCACCCTCCTCCCCAGCGCCCCGTTCACAGTGCTGATGTCCGACTGGCACACGAGAGCCCTGCCTGTCCTGACTATGGCATCATCCGGCCCCGGGAGCGGCATCAGCTACTCAGCCATGCCTGTCTCCCCGGGCGTTCTCATGACGAGCACCTTTATCATCTTCCTCTTCGAGGCGGCGCTCCCTATGCTCTTGCTGAGGAGTTGCATCGGCGACCCTGTCCAGCGGAGCTATTGGAAGCTCCATGGATATATGGGGTGCCGAACATGTAATAGACCTATTTTAAGGTGGGACAGGTTGGAACACATTACCTGCTGCCTGACGGGTGATGGCATTATTTATTAGTTGAATCAGCGCTATCCACACGATGAGTTCGGAGCAGGATAACTGGGAGAGCATCATAGAGTATTCCCTTATTTGGAATGTAGAGCCTGGGAAGACGGATGAGTTCAAACAGCTGGTCGCAGAGGCCGTCGAGACAGCCAGGAGAGAGTCCCCTGTCACGGAGTACAAATGGTATTTCAATGATGACATGACACGCTGCGGTCTGATTGAGAGGTATCCCGATTCTGAAGCCCTTCTTGCCCATCTCATGATAGTTGGCAACCTCCTTAGCAGGATGCTGGCAATCTCCAAGATAAGCAGGTTTGACGTCCTGGGCAAGCTCCAGGGAAAGGCACGGGAGGACGTTGAGAAGATGGGAGCTAGAATCTACCTCCCCTTCAAGGGATTCAGGAGGGATGAGACCGGTCCTGCAAAAGACACATTGAGTGGTAACTGAGCTGGAGGCATATTCAGTCGCAGAAGTCGAAGGCGGAGGAGTTCAGGAGGCTGCACAGGGAAATAACAGCGACATTTCTGTCCATCACTCAGGAACAGATCACAGTGGTTGTGTCTATGGTAATGTTAACTCAAATGCGTCTTTGTCGGCGCCGGGGGGTTTTTCGGCAACTGGTCAGACCAACTCAAATGTATTGCTTGACAATATGATTTACGACAATCCCTTTGCATCAACAGGCAAGAATTTTCACTATTTCGGCATCGGTTTGGAGTACGACATATGAAAATCATCCGGAAATGGGTTCAATAGGGCGCATTTGTTTCATTTCATCTTCACGCTGAAGGGACTCTCGAAGGACGTGTACACCGCTGCAGGTTTCTGGATTCTCGTGCAGTTCTGTCTTTTCATGTTCTATACTCCAGCTTCAGAACGCGGCCCATGCTAGAAAAATATTAATAATAGTTCCTCTAATTTCATGTCATGGGTATGACCTACATCGATGTAATTACATTAATCTTCGGAGAGTCCGAATTCACTTCTGCCGATCTGGCAGCAAGGATAGGTAGTAGGAGGGCTCCCAAGTTGTTGAATGAGCTTAAGATGAGAGGTTTCGTTGCAAGGGTGGCCAGAGGTAGATACCGAGTCTTGAGACCATCGGAAAGACCAGATCTCCGTGAACACGAGTGGAACAAGACACGAAGCATCATACTGGCCGGTCCGGAGCCAAAAGCCTGGACTGGCGCAAGTGCAGTTGAGTTATGGACAGGCATGAGATACAGCCTCGCCCCGACAGTCTTTCTTAGAGAATTTCATGTTGCGATTCCCGAAGGCAGGAGCACCATGTGGAAAAACTACCTTAAGTCACATGGGATTCCAACAGGGGTAAAGAGGAAGATAGGTGTCAGTGTGAAGCTGATTCCCACCAGGAATTTGAGAATAGAACAACTTCTTGGAGAGCCAGTGATTTCCAGGGAAGAGACAGTCAAGATGATAAGAGAACACCCTTCGATGTACGCCTCCGCAGAAGATCTGCTGATTTCATGATTTCCACCAGCCGAGAAAAGAGGATTGTGTCCCTGCTGGACCAATGGCCATTCAACGATGACCAGACTGTGATAGGAGGTTATGCTGTCGCCGCCTACGGTCCAGCCAGGTATTCTCAAGACCTTGATGTCGCGGTGTCGAGAGGTTCGCTGGAAGCAGTGAAGGGATGGCTGAGTTCTGAAGGATTTAGTCTCAGCACGAAATCAACAAAGAATCTGGGACCGGAAGTAGTGTTCCTGAGGGGAACCGATGGTATAGCAACCATAGACATTCTGTCTGGAGCCGTGGTGGACAGGGAGGCGAAGGTGAACATACCGGATGCATGGGTAATAGAGAGATCCAGGAAGACACGGCTCATACTCATGAACAGTTCGACCAGGAGAGAAATCCCAGTTGCAAGGCCTGAAGCGATTTGGGCCCTGAAGCTCCAAGCAGGAAGAGATCAGGACATAGGGGATATATTCTCTATCAGCCGCTATTCCGTTGATACATCTGAAATCATCTCACTTTTCAGGCTTCTGATGACGACCGCACTGTCAAACAAGCTGCGAAAAGTCAGGAGTAAATTGTTGGACCCTAAGCTGTACGAGGATTCGATTTCAAGGCTCAGCAGAGGTAAACCGACTGATAGGCAGAACAGGCATGACTGGTCGAACTTTTCTTCACTAGCTATCCGCATAATTGACAGCAGCCTGGCTTGATATTTTCATCAATTTGAATGGCCATAACCATAGTCAATCACACCAACCACCAGGATACCGGAATTTTCCACTCTCAGAATGGTATAGTTTCATGCCACTCTGCTTCTCTACGGCCAAGTAGAGCTGGACTTGGCCTTTCCTGTTAAGTGGAAAGCATTCATATGTGCATTTTGCCTAAGACTGTTGCATCAGTCTCAACATTCTATAGTCTGGACCCCTTCTTTTCTGGCAACAAGAGCCTGCCTTCCGTCCGAAGTCACAAGTTCGCTGCCTTCGACTGAAGCCACAGCGATGAACAGCGCATCATATATCGTTATGTTGCTAGATGTCGCAATCACAAACGCTTTGCCAATGTACTCCCTCTGATCGAAATAGAACGCGATTCTGTCGAATTTGTCGAGAACCTCGACGGCGGTTTCACTGTCGAGCAGACCGCTTCTAGTCTTTTTCCCCAGAGCGTTTGCAAGTTCTAAGATGGCGAGCTCGATTGTCGCAGGGAGCTGAACGTAGTCCCGCGTAGATTCCCAGCCCGGTTCCAATGAAAAGAATTTGACAATGGTTGAAGAATCAATTACCCTCATGACGATCTTCTCTGACCGACTTCACTGCAAACCCTTTTTTAGAAGGCCTAGACTTTCTTTTCATGATTTCCTCAATCTCTAGCACTGTATTTCTCGCATCAGTTTTCCATGCCAGTTCTTCCAAAAACTTCCGAGCCTCTTGAGAGACATTGATTCCAAGTTTCTTCAGTCGACTAACCGTCCCCTTTCTTAACCTGATGCTAGTGTGCTGTTACACAAATAGCTAGTGTTATATATCTTCATGCCAGTCAGGTGTCGTGCGCAAAACTGTATCTATCACAGTCACACCCGAGGAACGGCTGCAGCTTGAAAAATGGAGCCGCGGAAGATCAACGCCGCAGCGGCTTGTGACACGCTCAAGGATTGTGCTGTTGGCGGCGAATGGC
>JAJZXY010000021.1 GCA_021806165.1 Thermoplasmata archaeon | reverse complement strand
TGTCAAGGGTGCAGATGCTCAGTGTGGATGGCAATTGGATAATGACTGAGATACCTAAGAAATCGAGGGAAATAATCAATGCGCTCGAGATACCTATTATGCATAATTGACGGAGTTACGGATTAAACATTGCAGACATTGTCACGGCAGTCAGCATGGTCCTGCCCCGATGGTGCAGGCCTCAGAAGGCGTCTCCTGACTGGCAGGAGAATTAAGCAGATGAAGTACCGAATATGCCCGCTGCCTTCATTTCGCTGACATTCCTTCCAGTTGCCCGTCCCATAGGCAACTGCCATGAGGATGGAAATACGCTGTATCCCCTGCGTCCCAGCCATCCCGGTGGGGACATGTTGAACACATTACGGAACTGAAAATGCGCCCTCTTCCGAAAGACGCTTCGGCGGCCGCGGCAAGTTCCTCCTCATCCATGCCGGGAGGGACAACCATCTCCATGCACCTCGAAATACCAGCATGCTCCTCCATGTAGAGGTAACCCGGAGCCCTGCCGCTCCTCCTTGCGATCACCAGCGGTTTGAGACGGAGTGAGTCCGAGTCTACAAGTGCCCCCAAGATTCCGGGGGAAGGAATACAATGCCTGTCCTGCCCTCGCATGTCCTTGCATGCATCTTCACGATCGAGCGAATGTCCTTCATCCCACATCTGGCGAAAGACACCGCACCGGCGACTTGGCGCCGCTGAGGAACTCTCCTGTATGCGAGGGGCGGACTGAACATGTCCCTGAATCCAAGACTCGTGTAGAGGTCATGTGCTTGCCAGGACCTGTTGATCCACAGGAGCGAATGATCGATGCCATCCTCCTCCCTCTCAAGGAAGGCGCGGATTATGCCGCGTGCAACTCCTCTTCTGGCCCTGTCAGGCCTGGCAGTTATGCCTGCGAGGGCTGAAACCGGGCGCGATGTGCCGTCCGGAAACACGAAGTTGAAACGGTGGACAAGCACCTGTCCGAGCACGTCCTGGCCATCCGGGGCGTACATTCCATAGTACGGGGCAACACCGGTCGCCCTGAGGCGCATAGTTCTGACGCGGCTGTCGTCGCCGGAGCTGCCGTATGCCATAATCTCATGGCATGATGCCTGTGTCCCATGGTCTGCATCGAGTTCGTCGTAATCAACCACCCTGAAAGACATCCTGTTCGCCAGCATCGAGCTAAACGGATCAGACCCTTAATGTTTGCAGCGAGGGCAGGGCTGGCCTGGCGGGGGAGCATATACGTCAGACTGGGGGGCAATGCTAAATCGGTGTTTGCTGCTGATCGTCTGAGAGGATGCAGGTCATCCGCACAGGATGCATGGGCTGGTCATATGATGACTGGGTCGGGCCGTTCTATCCGCAGCGAGCCCCCCAAAGCGATTTCCTGCGGCTATACAGCAGTGCGTTTGACACCGTTGAGATTGATTCGTCCTTCTACAGGATGCCGTCTGCGCGCATGCTGGAACAGTGGAGAGACAGGACACCTGGCGAGTTCAGATTCACCATGAAGCTTCCCCGGGACTTCACGCACGAGGGAAGGCTTCTTGCCGACGCGATTGCAGTGGAAGAGTTTGAGCACCTGGCAGGTATGCTCGGAAACAAGCTGAGCTGCGTCCTGATATTGCTGCCGCCGTCAAGCAGGTTTGAACATACGTTCGACGACCTGTCGAAACTTGTCGGCATGCTTGGCAGCGGGACGAGATACGCCGTCGAATTCAGGAACAGGAGCTGGTTCAGGAGTGAGGTGTACAGGCTGCTCGAGGATCATGGAGTAGCGCTTGCATGGTCAGTCAACCAGTATGCTGAATCGCCCCCTGTGCTGACAACAGGAATGATTTACCTCAGGTTCATAGGAGACAGGTCAATCAGCAAATTCGACAGGGTGAGGAAAGACAGGGGAGAGGTTGTTGGAAGCTGGGCTGAAAAGGTCCTGGATGCAGGGAGGAAGAACGGGGCATCAGAGGCCTACGTGTTCTCAAACAATCATTTTGCGGGCTTTGCCCCCGGTACTGTCAACATGTTCAGGAAAATGGCTGGTCTCGAAGAAATCCGATGGCACGAGTCAATGTCAGGTGGCGGTGAGGGGGGATGGCACCAGACCAGACTTGATGCAGGAGGACAGTGACAGCCGCCTGCAGTTGACCGCTCCTGCCCTCACTTTCTGCTGCGTTAGGCGCGCACAGACTTCCTGATTTCGACGCCTCTTCCATCGACTCTTATGTCGAACAGTGTCCCGCGGCACTCCAGGCTGCGGATTTCCATTGAATTCCAGCCATCAGGCAGGGAGGGAGAACATTCAACAGCTGGGCCGCCTGATTCGCCTGCTGCCGGCCTGATGCCAAAAAGTCCCTCAATCACAGACTGTATGAAGAGGGATGATGACCACCCCTGCGCAAACTGTCCCATGGGGTGGAGGTACTCCGAGTGATAAACCTCGTTGATCCTCCCCGGGTCGGGTGAGTTGAATGAGAGCAGCGGGAAGGTTCCCAGTGCCTTCATCCCTTCGGCCGCATAACCGCAGTTGAAGGCTGCAATTGCAAACCAGCCTGTCATGAGCGGCCATACCTGGCCCGTATGGTAGCCCCTGTCATACATTGGATCCAGCGATGACATAGATCTCGTGCCCCATGCGGTAAGCATGTCCCCGCCCGAAGCGATTTCCACCAGCCTTGAGTAGGGCGCACCCTTCTCGTACATTGCAGGGACAACCTCCATGGCGCTCCTGACGAACCTCGGCCTCCCTCCAAAAACAGAGTCGGCCGGCTCTGAGCCTTGGTCGACACCTGCAAGAAACTTCTCCAGGAAGTTCCTGCGCGCCTTCTCAAGCAGCTCCACCTCGCCACCCGTCAGGGCCGAATACTGCTTGAGAGCCTCAAGCCACCATGCATTTGCGTCGATGCATGCGCCGTCGCGCTTCTCAGCCCACGACTCCGGCCATCCGATCAGCCCATCCATCAGCCTGTTCTCAACAAGGCCGTCCCCATCCCTGTCACATGCCTTGCAGAATTCCACCGATTCACGGAGCTGCTCAAGCGGCGGGGGGAGGCCGGACCATTTCGACAGTTGAATCTGGCACATTATCCACAGCGGAGTGCTGTCTATTGAAAGGAATTTTGTGGGTATGTCTCCCGATTCGAAGCTGTAAACACCCTCTCCCGCTTCACCAAGCGGTATCTCATGCGGTATCCTCCCGCCTTCAGAGGCTGAGCGGAGTGTCGCAAGGTGCTCCCGGGCAAATTCCTGAAGACCGCATTCGACTGCCGCCTGGCTCATCCATTCTCCGTCGCGCCCGAAAAACCAGGAGAATTCGGGAAAGCCTGCGAAAAATCCGTTCCCCTTTTCGCTCTCGCTGTACATTTCGAGAAGGGTGTGCTTTGCCCACAGGAATGCCTTGTTGAACGCAAAGTCGGGAGTCCGGAGGACGCACCGTCTTCGTACCCTGCCGAAATACCTTCTGTGCCCTTCCAAGTCGGCCCCTTCATCCACAGGACCTGCCGAAATCACAAGCATGGACTCAGTGCAGGAAGGCATGAGGACTGTTGCCACATTGCCGCCGAAACTGATGCTTCCCCCCTCCACTTTAAAGAATGTTTCTGCCAGTTCGCTCTTTGCATATCCTGACCCGCCTGATGACTGGAATTCGTAACCCGGAGCAGTCCTGCCGTCCGGCCACATCAGCTTGTGGCTGATCTCCAGCCTGAATACAATATCATGGCCGCCGTCGGATCTGACTGCGATGCATGCCATGGGTGAAGAGAAATGTACAAAATCCAGCCGCTCGGCTGCCCCATAACTCCTGTAAGTGCAGTGGAGCCTGCGGACATACTTCCTGAACATCCCGCCCGATGGGAGTCCGTCCACGGTCATTTCAAGCGAAGACACATGCTGCGTTCCACCCTCCCAGAATCCGCTCCTGAATCTACCCGATGGAGCTGTCTGGATGCATCCGTTCTGCAGAGTCAGCAGGTGCGACCTCCTTCCCTTAAGCAGGGAGAGGTGGTGCCCGGTTTGCGTGCTCGCGCCCGCCTCCACGATCCATGCGTCAATACGCCTGCCGTTATCCTTCTGCCTGAGTTTTCTGCAGGCATCCATTTCGCTTCCCGGAAAACTCAATGTCGTTGCTCACACCCCTTGTCTCGCAGTCTATGCATAACCAGCATGCGATTGATATTAAACATTGGGCACAAGGGACGGCAGTCGCGGGATGGAATGGTGAGAGTATTAAAAGAGGAAGAGGATATGACTTACGATCCTTGTGAATAGATCAAAGAAAATCAGCGAAAGCGCCTCACATATAGCGAGGGTTATGATGCCCACGGATGCCAACATCGCGGGTAACGTCTTCGGCGGAACGATACTGAAGATGATAGATGAAGTCTCCGGCCTTGTTGCTGTGAGACACTGCAACTCAAACGTGGTCACTGCATCAATCGAGCACATGGATTTCCTGTGGCCCGTTCACATAGGCGACCTGCTGTCGATGGATGCCAGGCTTACCTCCGTCGGGAGGAGTTCCATGGAAGTGATGGTTAGGGTTACCTCGGAAGACCTGGTGACAGGGGAGACACACTATGCGGGAGATTCCATCGTTACTCTCGTCGCCCTGGACAGGGATGGCCATCCAACGGAGGTTCCAAGACTCCTTCTGGAAACTGATGAAGAGAAGAAGCTCTTTGAGGAGGGGGAGGAGAGAAGGAAGTCAAGGGAGCAGAGGAATGTGGTGAGGAACTCGGCCAGGAAAGAGGGGTGAATGCAGGCAAGACAGAGAATCACATGATCGATGACGACATAAGTGAAGCCGATTACCTCAGGCTGCTTGGTTATGCAGGACACGAGGGTGCCGCGGTAGTTTCACGCGGATTCAGATTGTTCGGCTTCAGGAAAAACAGATCCCTTCTCTACAGGTTTGTCTTCTCGCTCGATTACTCGGGCGAAAGAACCTTCGCCGCAGTCAGGAGCGCACATTCGGCACTTCACATTTCGCCGCTGCTTGAAGGCAGGATGACGTGGCTGCCCCTTCTGCATACAGCTGCGCTGCTGAAGCACTGCCCCATAAGGGGTCAGGTTGAGGCGGGAGGCGGATCACTGACATCGAAGCAGCTGGGTGTCGAACTCATGGAAGCGCTATCAAGAGAGATGTGGTCGAGGGCAGGGAAGCTGTCTGCAGAGCTTGCACAGCGGGGTGAGAATGAAATGCTGCTTTCTGCCATAAGGGCGGAAGCTGCAGTGAGGTACGCTGCTTCTACTCGTGCGTATACGGTGTGGAATGCAGTGAGATGCATAGGACAGTCTGATGCTGAGACACTTGCGCTGGCGTCAGCAGCTGCAGTTCAGTCGCTTGAGGCGGAGGGCCCTTCACAGGGATATCTCGCGGCGAGGAAGCGGCTCTCCTCGGAGGGGATCGGGGGTGAAAGGCTCGCGGACAATGCAGACGAACTGGATGACAGGAACGGGAGGAGGCTTTCCGAGGCGATTCATAGCGGAATTCCCGAGGCGGCTCTCCAGGTTTCAGTAAGGCTTCTCAGAGAGGGTGTGTCGCTAAAGGCAATGCTGGGCTGCATATCGTCAGCTGCACTTGAAAAGTCATTCTCGAGTGACAGGAAGGAGCAGGTTGCACCGCAGATTGAGGGACTGGCGGCAATGCTTGAGGCTGCATCGGCAACAGACTCCCCTCCCGAAGGTGCCGCGGCAGAGGTGCTAACTGCGGCAATGGAGATCACTTCATCACCGGCAGAGGCAGGTTACAGGAGGATAAGGGAATCGTCCTCCGGAATCGCGGAAGCTGTGAGGCGGATGAACAGGGGCAGGGCGGCAGATATCCTGTGGTTAATTGATAATGCAAAGAACAACAATGAACTGGACAGGCTGCAGACCGGAATACTGTTTTCTTCACTGAAATGTGATCCCGGAGGAGTTGACGATTTATCGAACGTCCACACTGCGTCGGCGCTGATCATCGGACACCGCGATGGAGAGTTGGCGCGGAGGAAATCCTCCCTCAAAGAGTGCGCAGACTACATCGCGGCTGCAAGAAGGGGAAGCAAAGACTGCGGGCACAGCCTCCTTGACCTTGCCGGAGTGAAGAGTGAGGATGAAATCACCGAAGAATAGAGTGAGGATGATGCTGAAATGCGCGGCGTATCCACCAGTTCATGATCAAAAAAAGATCTTTTCATGAATCGATCATGGAATCCGATTCATCGAAAGATTTTATTTGCATGAAAGTATATACGTGTTCTCGGAGTGAGGTTTTTTGCCTGCAAAGAAAAAAGCAAAGACAGCAAAAAAGACCAAAAAGGCAACTAAGAAAAAGAAGTGAGGTTTGACGGACGAATCGAGCCGTCAAGCTTTCCATATCAAATTCTATTTTCCTTTATTTTTCATATTTTTCTATCTTTGTTGAATACAAAAACGATATCTATCACCCGGTGCTGATACACTTTCATGGGCGAAATGGCGGGCAGGGAGAACAGGCTTGCAGCAGAGACAAGCACATACCTGAGAAGCGCATCACACCAGGAAATAGACTGGTATCCGTGGTCCTCCGAGCCGTTTGAGAGGGCGGAAAGGGAAGGCAAGCCAGTTCTTCTTGACATAGGTGCCTCGTGGTGCCACTGGTGCCATGTGATGGATGACGGGACATACGGGGATTCCGAGATCGCCTCTTTCATCAACATGAATTACATAGCGGTCAAGGTTGACAGGGACGAAAGGCCGGATGTCGACTCCAGATACCAGCGCGCCGTGAATGCCATGACAGGACAGGGGGGATGGCCGCTTACAGTCTTCCTTGATCACACGGGAAGGCCCTTCTACGGAGGCACATACTTTCCGCCCGCTGCCGCAGGCGATATGCCTGGCTTCCTTGAGCTGCTGAAGAGGCTGCACTCATACTACACGACAAGGAAGGATGAAAGGGAGGAGGTAGTAAGGAGTGTTACCGAAGCGGTTACAAGGACTGACAGGTATGATGAGGAAGAAGTGGGAGCGCCGGAGGTAAGGGCAGCGCTGTCCAAGGTGATAGAGGAGTCGGATGAAATCAACGGCGGCTTCGGCTATGCCCCGAAATTCCCGCACACCTCTGCAGTGGAGTTTTTGCTGTCGCAGCTCTCTGCAGGCAGGAAGGAGGCGCTTGGCCCCCTTAAGAGAACACTGGACAGGATGCTTGCCGGTGGAATCCATGATCAGCTCGGAGGCGGCTTCCACAGGTATTCCACAGATGAGAAGTGGATAGTGCCCCATTTTGAGAAGATGGCTTATGACAATGCAGGCCTGCTGCGCAACTACCTGCATGGATACCTCGCGCTGCATGATGACGAATACCTCAGGACTGCACGTGGTATAGTGGAATTCGTGTCGCGGACCCTGAGCGGCAGCGAAGGTTTCTATGCAAGCCAGGATGCTGATGCCGCGCCCGGTGATGACGGCGACTACTGGACATGGAGCTCTGCAGAGCTCGCTCAGGTGCTCGAGGGAGATGAAAGGAAGGTCGCCGTCCTGTACTATCACGTGCACGGCATGGCCGAGATGCACCGGAGCGACAGGCATGTGCTCTACAGGGCAATGGGGGTGGGTGATGTTTCGACGGCCGCAGGCATTTCACAGGAGGATGCGGCAGGGTTGCTGGACAGTGCCAGAAGGAAGATGCTTGCAGCAAGAGACGGAAGGCCGAGGCCGGGGGTGGACAGGAATGTTTTTGCTTCATGGAACGGCATGATGGCGTCATCCTTCTTCGAATATGGAAGGGTTACAGGCGATGCCGTGGCAGCGGGCGCTGCTGCGAGGAATGTGAGGAACTACATCCGGCATGCGTTTGAAAGGGAGAAGGGATTCAGGCACTCCCTCTCGGGACGGAGCATATGGGGGCTGCTTGAGGACCAGGTGCACATGCTCCATGCTGCAGTTGACCTTTTCGAGGCGGAAGGAGGAGGAGATATCGCGGAGATTGCAGACCTTTCAGCAGGCCTGCTTGGAGGATATGCATCACCCTCCGGCGGTCTGTATGACATCGACCTCTCAACGTACAGCGGGGAGGACATCGGGCTGGCGGCTCAGAGGAGCACGCCGGTCTACGACTCACCGAGCCTGTCTCCCAATGCCGCTGCCGCACTTCTGCTTCAGAGGGTTGAGTCGGTGTTCGGGGACGAGAACGCCGGGAAACTGGCAAGAAGCATCATCAGGGCCGTGGCCCCGTCAATGGTTTCCTCAGGTGCATTCTCCTCATCGATATTCATCGCGCTCGACCAGATGGTCAAACCGCTTCCAGTCATAGTTGTGGCGGGTAGCGGGGAGAGCGATGCATTCGGGGAACTGAAATCCGCGGCCGGGAGTGCTTACCTCCCCGGCAGGGAGATAGTCATTATAGATACGGGGGAAGCGGATGCGGGCATCTATCCCAAGACAATGCAGTCGATGATTGCAAAGTCGCGTGAGGAAGGCAGAGCGCTGGCATTCCTCTGCCGCGGGAGAAGCTGCTCTGCACCTGTGGAAAATGCTTCAGGACTTGCGGCACTTGTTGGCAGGTAAACGCACCGGTGCCGCCGTCAGTCCCTCGTAGCCTCAACCAACTTTCCCTTGGACCAGTTGAGGCCCTTTCCCTCGGCGCAGTCTCTGCAGTAGATATGGAATCCCCTCGGATCCATGAGGTCGCTGAATTTCTTCAGATCAATAAGCTCAACAGGCATGTTGCAGTCGTCGCAGTACATTCTACTCGGCGCGTCATTAGCCTGACTGTGTTATTTAACATTGTCCTGCAGTCACAGCCTATTTAAAGAGACCGCTTGACATCTGGCACTTTCAAACTAAGTATTATACGAAAATAACGTGATGTAGAAAATGCGTGCCGGCTGACGCGCCGCGGGGCAGGTGATGGTGGAGGAGATGCTCGGCGCTCAAGTGCCCCTGGGGGCAGGGGACCGGCATTTGGAAGTGAGCAAATTGGGGAGCTCGATAGAAGGATACTCTGCGGACGTTACGATAAAGGACGGGTCGATGCTGAACATCAGACCGGTGCTTCCCGGCGACCTGGGTATTTTGAAGGATTTCATCAGGAAGACATCCAGACAGGCGCTGAGGTTCAGATTCATGGGCAGCTCCGGTTCGCCTGAGGACAATACATCCTTCATGATGCCCGATGCGGAGACGGGATACGCGCTTATCGCGATGAGGCAGGGGGCGGTTGCAGGCCATGCGGCATTCTACTACTCCGGCAGCGAGAAGAAGTCGGCGGAAGCGTCCGTCCTTGTCGGTGACGAGTTCAGGGAGAAGGGAATAGGTACTGCGCTGCTTCAGTTCCTGGCTGAAATAGCGTTCAGGGCCGGAGTCCTTGAATTCACGCTTGAAATGCTGCCGGAGAACGCTGCAATGATCAACGTCGTGAAGCACCTTGGCTTTCCTTTCAAGACGGAAATAGCTCCAGGGAGCATTACCATGAGGATACCGACTTCCCTTTCCGGGGGAGTCATCAGGGCATTCGATGAGAGGGAGGCTGCTTCGACCAAGGAGTCCATACGCAGTTTCCTCGCACCGAAGACTGTTGCGGTGATAGGTGCATCCAGGCGAAAGGGAAGCATAGGGTGGCAGCTTTTCAGGAACATGATTGAGGGTGAGTTTACAGGGGTGACCTACCCCGTGAATCCAGAGGCTCCATCGGTCCAGTCAGTCAGGGCCTACGGCAACGTACTCGACTGCCCGGGAACAATAGACCTGGCTTTTATAGTTGTGCCTGCAAAATACGTCCTTGAAACAGCAGATCAGTGCGGGAGGAAAGGGATAAGATCGATTGTGGTGATTTCCTCCGGCTTTTCGGAGATGGGGAGCAGCGGCGGCGAGAAGATGCAGCAGGAGCTGCTTGATGTTTGCAGGAAATACGGCATGCGGCTGATTGGACCCAACTGCATGGGTATCCTCAGCACAGACCCCGAAGTGAGCCTGAATGCGCAGTTCTCCCCATTCAGTCCGAAGAGAGGCAACGTATCATTCCTCTCCCAGTCCGGTGCACTCGGCATTGCAGTCATACAGGAGCTTAACAGCCTTGGACTGGGGCTGTCCTCATTCATATCCGTGGGCAACAAGGCTGACATCTCAGGCAATGATCTGCTGCAGTACTGGGAGGATGACAGGATGACCGACGTGATACTGATGTATCTGGAGTCGTTCGGCAACCCTAGGAAGTTTTCAAGAATAGCGAGGAAGGTTTCCGGGAAGAAGCCGATAATCGTTGTCAAGAGCGGCAGGACGCTGTCCGGCTCAAGGGCCGCCAGAAGCCACACGGGCGCCATGGTGTCTGCCTCCGACATAACGGTTGATGCCCTACTGAGCCAGTCCGGCGTAATCAGGGCTCAGTCACTGAATGAACTGTTCGACCTTGCCTCCATCCTGTCAACCCAGCCGCTGCCCGAGGGGAACGGCGTTGCGATAATAACCAACGCAGGGGGGGCCGGCATACTTGCAGCTGATGCCTGTGAGGCTGCGGGCCTGAAGGTCGTCGAATTCTCGGAAGAGGTGCAGGGCGAGCTGGGCAAGATTCTCCCTTCCATCGCTTCCCTGCGGAATCCGGTGGACATGACAGCCGGTGCTACCGCGGGAGACTACTACAGGGCCATAATGGCCGCATGCAGGGACCCTGGTGTGGGTTCCCTTATCGTTATATTTGTTCCTCCCATAGAAATCAATGCGGCAGATGTTGCGTCCAGGATACTCCAGGCGGCCTCTGACCTTGGAGGAAAGAAGACTGTGATATCTGTCTTCATGGCGTCGATGGGCCTCCCGGAGATGCTCTCGGCTGGCGAGATGAAGATCCCATCGTACAAATTCCCCGAGGATGCCGCAATCGCCCTTGGAAAGGCGGTCAAGTACGCCGCATGGAAGAAGGAGCCTAAAGGGACATACGCACATGAGAGGAACAGCAGGTTCAGCGAGGCGGCTGCAATAGTGGCAGGCGCGATGGGGAGGGGAAAGGACTGGCTCTCGCTTGATGAGACAATACCGCTGCTCTCAATCTATGGTGTTGAATTCATCAGGACCGAATTCGCTCGGACACCGGAGGAAGCGGAGGCTGCGGCTTCGAGGCTGGGCGGAAAGGTCGTGCTCAAGGTGGACTCGAGAACAGTCCTGCACAAGAGCGATGTCGGCGGTGTGAAGCTTGGCATTTCCCAGCCAGCGGTAAAGGGGGAGGCTGAAAGGATGAAACGCGACATCGAGAAGATGGGACATTCACTGGACGGCTTCACGCTGCAGTCAATGGCAAAGCCGGGACTGGAGATGTTCGTGGGTGTGACGCACGACAGGGACTTCGGCCCGATCCTGGCATGCGGCTACGGCGGTACATATGTCGAGGCTATGAAGGACATATCAGTGAGGATAACCCCCCTCTCCGACAGCGACGCATCCAGGATGCTGCAGTCTCTGAAGACATACACCATACTGAAGGGGTACAGGGGAGAGAAACCATACGATACAGCAGCGCTTGAGAAGCTGATAATGTCGGTAAATGCAATGGTGGAGGACATTCCGGAGATCCAGGAACTTGATCTCAACCCTGTGATAGTCCATGAAAAGGGCATTACAATTGTGGACGCCAGGCTGAGGGTCGGCAGCACCCGGCCCGATGTTCCTGAAGGGGTAAAGAGGATATCGCCCATCGACGCGAAAGGAGGGAAAATGGAAATGGTTTGAACCGTTTGCAGTACCGCACCTGTGTGCTTCTTCAGCTCTTCCTGCCTCTCCTGCGGATGAAAGCTGCCCCTATGCCGGCTCCAAGAAGCACGATGACTGCACCTGCCGCTATATAGAGCAGCGTGCCTGAACTCCTGGCCTGCTGCACGTAGAGTGTATTGCCTGCAGCATAGGTGTTGCCGCTTGTGACAACCTGGGCCGACGGGTCGAGATACACCGATAGGATGTAGTTGTGCGAATTGACAGATGAGGAAAGGGACAGGTTGTATGTCCTGTTGAGCGTTACGCCCGCGTCGTAGCTGTAGCTCGTCTCTCCCCTGGAGGCATCATAGGCCCTCTTCCAGTCGGACAGCCTCTTTGAGAATGCACTGTAGTCAAAGGAGTGAATTCCCGACAGCTGCTTCTGGCCGGTGGCGAAGTAGTTGAGAACCTTTGAATAGACGAGAGCTCCGGAAGGGGAGTTGATATCCACCGATCCGCTGACATTGCTGCTCACGTTGATGCTCCTCGAGAAGTTGAAGTCCTTCCAGGACATATTGACGGATCCGGCGGTCCCGTTACCAATGCCGCTGACCGACATCCTGAGGGCTGAGCTGATCTCGACCGAGAGCTGGGTCGCGTTTGCAGACCATGTCGCGTTGTAGTACAGGGAAAGATTGCTGACTGTGGCATGCTGGTAAACGGACGCCACGGAGCCGTTTATGAGGGCTGTTGCAGTGACGGAGGTGCTGCTCTGCGCTGTCACGTTAAGGTTGACGCTGCCGCTTGTGCCATTGAGGGCACTGCTGACCAGCGAAGTTTCGGGATATGTGAAATTGACATACAGCACTGTCTGCGACTGCCATTCGGCAGTCTGCTTTGATGTATTGACATTGACCCTGACTGTGGAGGCAGAGGCAGGGACCGCAACGGCCAGAAGCAGCAGTGCGGCCGCAGCAAGGGCCAGAGTCCCTGAACCGGTACTCTTCATAGTTTTGTGTAGGGCGCTGGCACGCTATATTAAAATTCCCTGACGATCCTCGAAATTGAAAAGAGTTCAACCGCCCGAAACTGCCGGGACAACGTCCACGACCGAGTCGTTGAGTACGGGGGTCTTCTGCCCCTCTGCAAACCTGATGTCCTTTCCATCGACGTAGACATTGATGTAGCGCCTGATCCTCCCGTCCTCGAACACCCTGCGCCTGAACTCCTCGCCGAAAACATCCGAAAGCCTGGCAAAGAGGTCCGCCACGCCGCCGTGGAAATCAATCTCCACTTCCCTGTTCCCTTTCGTAACCGACTGCATTGCTGAAGAAAAATTCACTCTTACCATGTACTACACCTCACACCACGGACCTGAATGCTGTTTCCACTTCCTCCAGCACCGGTCCCACGCGGCTGCTCCTGATACCATGCAGCAGATGTGCCGGCACCTTCAGGCCGTTACCGGTCACGAGGCAGACAACCGTCTCGTCCCCTGATATGGTTCCGTCCTCCACCCTGCGCTTCAGGGAGGCTATCACCGTACCACCTGCAGGTTCCGCGAATATGCCCTCCTCCCGTGCCAGCAAAAGCTGCGCTTCAACAATCTCCTCGTCGGTGGGAGCGTCCGCAAACCCGCCTGTTGAACGTATCACACCGGCAGCGTCGTGCCCGGAGGCCGGATCGCCTATTGCCAGTGACTCTGCAACGGTATGTGGCTCCTCCACCGGCAGAAGTTCGCCGCTTTCCAGGGAGGATGATATCGGGGAGCACCCTGCCGGCTGCGTTCCCGATATCGAGCATGAGCCGCTGCTCAGGCCGTGCCTCCTGAGCTCCGTAATACCCTTTCCGACCGCCGTAAGCAGGGCCCCGGATCCCATCGGGACGATCATCCTGTCAGGCTCCTCCCAGCCAAGCTGCTCCACGATTTCGAAAGCGAGTGTCTTCGATCCCTCCACATAGTAGGGCCTCAGGTTGATATTGACCAGCCCTATGCTGTGCCTGTCGGCAACAAGATTTGCAAGGCGGTTGGCAGTATCATATGTCCCCTTTACCTCCACTATCTCCGCACCGTACGCATGGGCGGCAAGCAGCTTGTTCCTGTCAAGACCCTGAGGGACGAGGACGTAGCATGGTATTCCATACTTAGCCGCGGAGGCTGCAGTGGCTCCTGCCAGATTCCCCGTCGATGCGCAACCGACCCCTTCGAGGCCGAACTGGATAGCCAGTGGAACAGAAGTGGCAACCGGCCTGTCCTTGAATGAATAAGTGGGATTCACCGTGTCGTCCTTCACGAGGACGCGTTTGAGGCCCAGCTTTCTGGCCAGGTTCCTGCATTCCCTGAGGGGCGTCATGCCAGGGTTCAGGCCCTTCAGACCCTCCTCCCTGTTGACAGGCAGAAGAGGCCAGTATCTCCATATGTTCTGCGGCCCTCCGGAAACGGTATCCCTGCTGAGCTTCTCTCCCACCGCACTCTCATCATACCTCACTTCCAGTGGAGCGAAGCATTCATCGCACGCATTCCTCAGGGAAAGCTCGAACCTTTTTCCGCACTCTTTGCAGTAAAGTCCGGAGGCAAATGTCTTCACCCCTCGGTCCTTTACGCATGCCGACGAACTCATTGTCGAGACGATTATCACCTGTAATAAAACCAATTTTGTTTCTAATATTCCAATAAGAATTGAAACAGGGCGCCGACTCAACTCATAGTCATCACCACATCCGGGGATGGAGGTATTGCCATCCGCTTCCAGACGGTGCTCTGCGCGGCGAACTGTCGCCGGGCCATATTCCATTAGGAATTAATACTAGCCTGCGCTAGGAAGGCAGGATGCCTTTTCCAAGGATCGATGAAATCAAGAAGATGAGGAAGCACCTGGAAATCACCCAGAGCGAGCTTGCGAGGATGGCAAACGTCAGCCAGTCCACTATAGCAAAGCTCGAGCGGAACAGCATTTCAGCCAGCTATGAGATAGTGACCAGGGTATTTGAGGCAATTGAGAACGAGGGGAGAATAAGGAAGATAAACCGCACGGCGAAGGATGTCCTGCACTCCCCGATAGTCAGCGTGCACAAGGATGATACGCTGGCCTCCGCATCTGACCTCATGAAGAGAAAGGGATACTCCCAGCTGCCCGTCCTGAACGGCGATGCTGTTGTGGGAAGCATCTCTGACGAAAGCATCCTCAACCAGCTCAGGCAGGGGTCGAGCCTTGACGAACTGTCACACATACGCGTCGAAAGTGTGATGAACGAGGCTTATCCCGTAATCCCGGAGACCACGGCTGTCGAAATGATTGCGACTCTCCTGTCCGGGAGCCCGGCGGTGCTGGTGCAGAGGAAGGGCAGGATAGCCGGGATAATTACAAAGTCTGACCTGCTGAAGCTGATATGAAAAGTTTAAAGGTAAATGGTTTGGGCGGCCTGTTTCTGCTGCCTGGAGCGCGGGGATGCCTTCAGGGCCACAGGCCCCGAATCTTGTGCGCATCCACCACTTTCTTGACAGCGTAGACATAGGCTGCAGTCCTCATGTCTATGTTCTCCTTCTGGGAGATGGGCAGTATGTCGTTGTAGGCCTTGGTTATCAGAGATTCCAGCTTGTTGTTGACCTCTTCCAGCGACCAGAAGAAACTCTGCATGTCCTGCACCCACTCGAAGTAGCTGACTGTCACACCGCCCGCGTTGGCGAGTATGTCGGGAAGCAGGAGTACTCCATTCTTGTGGAGTATCTCGTCGGCTTTGGGTGTCGTGGGTCCGTTGGCCTCCTCCACTACCATCTTTGCCTTGACTGCGGATGCATTCTTCTCTGTTATCTGGTTTTCGAGGGCTGCTGGAACGAGAATATCGACATCGAGCTGAAGCAGTTCCTCGTTGGAAATTGCCTTGCTGCCCTGGAAATTCGCGACTGAGCCTGTCTTCTCCTTGTGAATCAGCAGCTCTGGTATGTTCAACCCGTTGGGGTTATACACGCCGCCCTTGCTGTCGCTGACTGCGACCACCTTGGAACCGAGTTCCTCATGGAAAAGCCTGGCGCCGATGGAGCCGGCATTGCCGAAGCCCTGGACTGCAACCGTCGCCTTCCCGGTGTCTATGCCGCGGGTCTTTGCTGCCGCCCTTGCAACGTACATTGCCCCCCTCGCTGTGGCCTCGCCTCTTCCTTCCGAGCCGCCGATGCTGAGTGGTTTGCCCGTGACAACGCCCGGCACAGAGTATCCCTTTATCATGCTGAACGTATCCATCATCCAGGCCATTGTCTGTGAATCTGTGTAAACATCGGGAGCAGGTATGTCCTTCTCAGGTCCGATGATTATGGAGATTTCGGAGGTGTAACGCCTTGTGAGCCTCTCAAGCTCGTCACGGCTGAGCTTCTTCGGATCCACTATGACCCCGCCCTTGGCTCCGCCGTAGGGCAGGTTCATGACTGCCGTCTTCCATGTCATCCAGGCTGCCAGCGCCCTGACCTCGTTCAGGGAGACATTGGGGTGGAAGCGAACGCCGCCCTTGCATGGCCCCCTCGAATAGTTGTATTGGACGCGGTAGCCTGTGAATACCTTCACGGTGCCATCATCCAACCTCACAGGGAAGTTCACAGTGAGCTCCCGCTTGGGCTTCGTAAGAATATCGACCATTCCGCTGTCCAGTTTCAGTATCTGCGCAGACTTCCTGATCTGCGCCACCGCAATTTCGAACTGATCCAAGTTTTCAGGCATTTTCATACTTCCTATCGGACTATATTGCCGCCCGAACCCGCTGTTCGAGTCGCATAAATATCCTCCGTTTGATATATGAATGACACCGAGAGAATATTGAACGTAGCACAAAGGATAACATGCACTTTGTCTAATATGTTAGGCAACAGCCCACTGTACCCTAATATTATTAGTCAACATGTTGAAATACTCGTTAGATCTAAATCCGATCCAGCATCGGAAGGGTGGTTTAATTGGGACCGAGGGTAGGAGTAGCCGTTCTGTTCACAGTTCTGACACTGCTGTTTGTCTTTCTGGGTTCCGCAGCAGGCTACCTGTTCTACGGCGATCCCGTACTTGGTGCATCCATTTTCCTGGTGCTCTCCGCTGTTTTCAACCTCATTTCCTACTTCTTTGCAGGCAAGTTTGTATTGAGGGCCAACAGGGCGCACCTGGTTACGGAGCAGGAGCAGCCAAGGCTGTATGCCGTGGTGCGCGAGGTGTCTTCCACCTTCGGGCAGCCGATGCCAAAAGTCGCCATATCTGAAACGGCAACCCCGAACGCCTTTGCGACTGGCAGGAATCCCAAGAA
The DNA here is from genome assembly GCA_021806165.1 of Thermoplasmata archaeon. GTDB lineage: Archaea > Thermoplasmatota > Thermoplasmata > Sysuiplasmatales > Sysuiplasmataceae > JAJZXY01. Next base: position 8,350 of record JAJZXY010000021.1, on the reverse strand, counting down.
CGCGATTGTATGCGCCACCCAGGGAATAATGCAGATACTCGACGACAGCGAGCTGAAGGGTGTTATAGCCCATGAAATGGCCCATGTGAAGGACAGGGACATACTGGTGATGAGCATAGCAGCCACCATTGCCGGGGCAATATCCTGGGCGGCAAACTCCCTGTTCTTCGCTGCCCTCTTCGGAGGCGGAAACAGGAACAACAGCGCCGGATTCATAGGACTCCTGCTGATGGCCGTAACCGTTCCCATTGCGGCCATGATGCTTCAGCTTGCGATATCGCGCAAGAGGGAATCGCTTGCAGACATAGTCGGAGCAAGGACAATCGGAGATCCGCTCGCCCTCGCTTCCGCCCTTGGCAAGCTTGAAAGCGCAAACGTCCGGAGGCCGATGCGGACCAGCCCCGCCTCCTCTTCATTATATATAGTAAATCCGGGCAGGAGGGGCAGCTTCATAATGAGCCTCATGTCGACCCACCCGCCAATTGAGCAGAGGATACAGAGGCTCCAGAAGCTGGCACTTGACATGGGATTCTGGTCCCCGCAGGGTCAGCTTGAGCAGGGGGCCAAGAGGATTAAGTCCATCAGGAACTAGGAGTTTGTCTTTCTCAGTATCTCCACGAGTCCGGGTGTCATCAGAACCTTTCCGTCCACAACAGGATAGCCGTATGGAAGAAGTGTGCTGTGCACATTGTCCCACTTGACCTCCACTTCGTTTGTTATCTCCAGCTCGCCGAAGGAGGCCCCGAGCGCTATGGCCCTCGCCACAAACACAGCGCTGTCTATCGTGAGCTGGATGCTGCCCATGTTCCTGAAGAGGTTGTCCTGCCCGCTGAACCTGCTGGTTATCAGCTTCCTTGTCCTCCCCTTCGGCTTGTCGTAGCCGAGAATGCCGCCCACAACAATGTATGATGCATTGTCGAAATCGTCTGGGGAGAGCACCTCGGGCGCCTGGTGGTCGAGTATTATGCATCCCTTTCCCCCCGTGTATTCAAGGACGTCCTCGGCCACGATGCTGCCCGCCCCCTCAAGGGCGGCGGCCATGCCTGAATCCCTTACATTCGTGAATATCGTGCCGGGCCACATGGCTGCAGAATGGCTGTACTCGGCGAGTAGCCAGTCTGAAATACGGTCCTCCCTGTTTTCGATTATGAGTCTGGTGGGATTGTCGGTCATGTGCCGCCTCTTCCCGTGGAACGCCGCCCCGCGGATAAATTATCAAGAGCTGCCACTGCTGTAAAAAGGTTATTAATCGGTACCGGGCGTCAGAAAGAAGGATACGGATGAGTCTTACGAAGGAAGAGAGGAGGGACGGCAATGGGCATTCTCTCAGCATTGGGAGGGAGAAGTGCCTTACCGGCATCGAGGGGCTGGACAACGTCCTTGGTGGCGGCATACCCCGCAACAACACAGTCCTCCTTACCGGCAACTGCGGCACAGGGAAGACATCCCTCTCTCTTGAATTCCTTCTCCACGGTGCGCTGGAGGGGGAGAATGGCCTCTACCTTTCGGTTACCGAGCCGTACGAGAAGCTTATAGCCAACATGATTCCGTATGACTTCTTCACCCGTGATATGATAAAGTCCGGCAAGCTCACATTCATCGACATGACGGCAATCTACGAGCGTTTTGGCTTCAACAGGGACAGGATGACAATCGAGGATGTCGACCTTCTTGTAAGCGCTATAGGGGACCTCACAACAGAAACGAGCGCAAGGAGGCTTGTAATAGACTCGATTACTTCCGTTGCCTACCAGCTGGACACGCAGGAGAAGCTCAGGAACATGCTGCTCAGCCTGAGCAAGACGCTCTCGGGACTCGGTGCAACGTCGCTTATAATCTCTGAACTGACTGCAGCAGACACTTCCTATTCGAAGTACGGCGTTGAGGAGGCCATAGCAGACGGCGTCATACTCATGGGAAACCTCGAAAGGAACGGGGACCTGCTGCGAACCCTGCAGGTGATAAAGATGAGGGGCACTTCCCACTCACGCGCCAAGTATGTCCTCGACCTGACTACTGCAGGAACCCTTCTTGTTCCTCTGCTCAAGGGAGGAAGCAGCTGATGGAGCCAAGCCAGCTCGTGATGGAAGAGCTCAGAGACATGGAGCCTTCATCCTCAGTATCGCTTGAGATTGAGACAGACGTCTATTTCGATGTCATCAAGGGGCTGATGAACCTGGTGGAGGACGGCAAGTCGCAGCTTGTCTACGTTGCATCCACAGTCCCCGCCGAGGCGATAATCAACGCCATGGAGATGATAGGCGTGAACCATCACGGTGTGAAGTTCATCGACTGCGTATCCAACATGATGACCGGACCGCAGAGCAGGTCGGAGAATGTCATTTTCATCGAAAGCCCGACTATGCTGGAGAACATAATGCTCAAGGTGGAGTTCCTCAGAAGGAAGTCTCCGGGGATGCGGTCGATAGTTGTAGTCGACTCGGTGAACACGCTGCACATACACAATGGCTGGAAGATCATGGGTGAATTCCTGCACATCTTGGTGAACAACCTCAGGGCAAGGGGTTCAGTGACCCTGATAATAAGCATCAAGGAACAGCAATCGCAGGAGGCCAACACGCTTCTCGGCCTGGTCAGCGACAGGATAGTGAAGATTGGAGGGGGGTAATGCCGCTCACATCCGGTATCAGGGAGCTTGACAACGTCCTCGGCGGAGGGTTCATCGAGGGAACGCTATGCGCTGTGGTCGGCCCGCCAGGATCGGGATGCGGCGTGTTTGCCAGGCAGTTTGCATCGGTGGGTCCTGAAAAGAGCTATTATTTCTCAACAAACGACGCGTCCGAGGAGGTGTACAACTCCCTGAAGCGGTTCGGCTGGAGAACCGACACAACCGTCATAGACATTGGGGACAAATATCACGACACCGTCCTGCTCAGGAGGCTGGAGGTGACCAAGTACAGGCAGGAGGGGCTCAAGGTCAAGGATGTGCACGACTACGAGGAGACCAGCAGCCGCCCCTTCAACTTTCTCACATACCTGACGCATGAGATTTTCAGGATAAAGCCGCCGTTCAGGGTAATAGTCGATTCACTTGACTTTTTCATAGACAACTATGGTGTCGAGGACGTACTCGGTGCGCTGAGGACGCTCAGGACCTACACACGGAGGAACAGCGGGCTTCTCCTCGTAACGCTCACAAAGGGCGTCTTTGAGCCCAGGATACAGAATTCCATCGACGCCCTCATGGACACGCTCATTGAGCTTGAAAGGGCCAGGGTCGGTAAGAAATTCGAAAGCAACCTGATCGTCAGCAAGGTCAAGAACTACCCCGAACGCTCCAAGATTATGCAGTACTTCGTCGGAGAAGGCGGCATAACACTGATGGAGTAGGCTCTCCGTCCGCCCTCATAGTTCATTTGTATGCTTGAGCCTTACATGTATCAGCGAGGAGGCTGGCAGTGTAGACACCACTGTCGTCTCGAATACCCTGTCAACAAAGCGCTGGCGAGGATCGCCATATGTGAACATGCCCAGGAGAAGGTCAAGTGGCAGCATAATGAACCAGAACAGTTTTGATATGTTCCTGAAGGCTGCTTCATGGAACTTCAGCTCTCCCCTGTCGCTTGACACTCGCAGGGAGGCCAGCTTCTTTCCAAGGGTGAAGCCGTAGAAGTACTCGCTCATAGTTGAGTAAAGGAACCAGCATGCACCCGACGCGACACCGATGAAAATGTCGAAGTATGTGTGCTGGAGCCCGAACGAGAGCGCTATTGCCCAAACGGGAACGAAGACGGTGGCTATGTCAATCACACCAGCTCCGGCTCTCTTCATCCAGTGAGCCCGCAGGACCCTGTTCTTGAAGAGCATTTCGAAGGCTATCGACATCCCAATCCCTTAGCGTGTAAGGCGTTTGTAAGATATAATGATATCGGAATTGTCTGACAATTGTCTGTCGAAGTGCAGTCCCGGTCGCTCACTCTATATAGCGCAGGGCCGAGGATGGCTCAATCCTGGAAACAGCCCTGACTGAACTGAGGACTGCGGCGATCGTGAGGCCTATCGACACGATAACGAGCGCGGCAATGGTTGAGGGGTAGTAGTCGAATGAGAGTAGGCTGCTCAGCCTCTGGGATATGATGTAGCCGTTCAGCAGGCTCATGATTACTCCAATCAGGGAGCCCGAAAGTGCGATGAAAACGAATTCGAGCAGGAAGGATGCGGAGACCATCCTGCGTGTAAAGCCAAGAGCCCTAAGAAGGCCTATCTGCTGATACCTTTCAACCACAGAGCGCATCGCTATTATGCCGAGGCCGGCAGTCCCTGCCACCAGCCCCATTGCAATGAATATCTCCGTCATTTCAACAATGCCGTTGATTGCGAATGTGAGCTGCTGGGTAATCAGCGACAGATCGATGACGACCGGGTTGTAGGCGACAAGATCCTTCCTCAGCTGGACCGAAACGCTTGTAGCCGACTCTCCCGGCCTTACCTTCACCATCAGTACCGGGTAGGCGTGCGGGAGCAGGCCCAGCTGGGACAGCGTCTCCTCCTTCACGAACACCCCCTGGAGACCAAATTCATTGAGTATGCCGATTACAGTGACGCTCCTAGAGGTGTGGTTCTGGCCGTAGACCGTGAGCGTGCTTCCGAGTCCCACCTTCTGCTGTATCGGGCTGCTCTGCCCGAAATTCCTTCCGGCGGATACGCCTGCAAGAGTCATGTCGATTACGGCAAGGGAGCTGTTATGGGCGACGGCGTTCCAGACCGCGGCGGGTGACGAGTACGACTGGAAATAGCTGTAGAAGCTGTAGCTGTTGTGCGTGTAGAACGGCGAGCTGTCCCACAGGGGCAGGCCGACAATCGGGTATACGAATGTCTGCGGAGGCGAACTCCCGTAGGTGACGACGCTGCTTATGTCGTAAATCAGGCTCCAGTATGATATTGAGGATGAAATGCCGGCATCAGACTGCAGCGCCGAGGTCATGTTTCCTCCATTGGCGCTGTACATCACGAAATTGTACCCGCCGCTCTGGTCGTTCACAGTCCGCACGGCGGCAGTGTTTATCATAGAGCCCAGTATGGAGACGGAAACAATTCCGAAAATGACAAATGAAAAGAGTGAGAGTGAAAGTGCGGTCCTGAGCTTCCTCTCGGCAGGATGGGCGAAGGCCTGCCTTATGGTGGGGACGAAGGCCCCGCGGCTGTTGCGCCTGGGTTTCAGCACGTGCAGGAATACAGGGAGGAGGGCGAAGAAGACCATGAGTCCTCCGGAAACGAGCAGTATGCCTGACTCCACGTAGACATAGTAGGATGAGGTGAAGTCCAGCGGGAATATGTTCCAGGATGCGGGGAGGCCGTACTGCAGTATCAATGAGGCACCCAGCAGGCCTATGAAGAGACCTGACGGCCTGGCGATATAGAGGGAGACGAAAAGTGCAATCGAGAACAATGAGATGGAGAGCATGGAAAGCAGAAGCGACCTGAACTGCAGGCCGAAGTAGAGCGAGAGCGCTGCGGCGGTGAAGAGCAGTGCGGGGAGGACCAGGACGCGCCAGCCCCTTCCAGGCTGCCTGCCTGGCGAGGACCTTCTGAGTGCGTCTATTATGCTGAACCTGCTTATCCTGTAGCTTGCGAGAGTGATTACCGCATATGTTGCCAGGGCGCCGGCTGAGAAGCCTATTATGATGTCCGCCGGAGTGACTGTGAATGATGCGATGAGTATGTTGGTTTCCCTTATGGGCGCGGCAAACGTTCCACCGAACAGGAGTATGAATCCGTAGACCATCGTGAATCCTATGCCTATGCCAATGAATGACCCGACGAAGCAGGACATCAGAGTGTAGACAAAACCTTCAGTGATGAAGCCGCTGACGACACTCCGCCTCGTAATGCCTATGGCCCTCAGCGTTCCAAGGTCGCGCATCCGCTCTTCTGCAAGCATATAGAATATGACTATGACAAGTATCAGCCCCGCTGCAATTGCAAAGAGGCTGAGAGCCAGGTAGAGGTCTGCAATATCGCTTATCTGACCCCTGATGGTGGACAGCTGGTCCTGCAGCACCGGGTGCGCTGACAGACTTGTCCCCAGCCTGCTGTTTGCACTCCCTACGGCTGCATTGAGGAATGGCATGACGGCATCGGTCCTTGAGACTGCGCCGAGGATTGTGCCTGTGTTTGCAACTGCAATCATGTTTATGCTGCCATTAATGCCCAGAAGTCCCTGGGCATATGCAAGACCAACGAAAATGTTGTAGCCTGAATCGAAGTATCCCCTGTAGTTGTCCTTGACGACAGCGGTGAGGGTGCCTGTAATGGCAGCACCACCCCCTGCGAATATTGTTATCCTGTCGCCCGCGGTGGCGTTGAGCTGGCTCGCTGCGAGCTGGTCAACGAGTATTCCGTCCGCCGGCATTGAAGTTATGACGCTCCCGTTGACAGACACGAAATTGCCCAGGACAGTATTTGCATCCCAGGGCGTGCCGACGAGTCCGAGGTTTGAATAGGGTACGCCGCTGCTGTTGTCGAAAGCGCTCGCCGACGAATATATCATGGGTACCACGCCGGCAACATCCGGGTTGCCCGAGAGGGAGAAATTGACAGTTTCGTAGGCGCTGTAGTTGAAGAAGCTCCCGGAGAGGGGGCCGCCCGAGGTCACAGTCTCATCGATGTGGCCGTAACTGAGTGTTACCATGTTGTCGCTGAGAGTCAGCATTGTGCTGCGCATTACAAGTGCGCCGCTGATCATTGCAGAGCCAATCATAAGGCCCGCAATGATCAGTGCGACGCGCTTCCTGTTGCCGAAGGCGCTCTTTATGAAGAGGCGGAACACCGGCCTGTTGAGCGCTATGAGAACGACGGATGCGAGTGAGGCGGCAATGAACGCAATTTCGAGGTAGAGCAGGAAATCCGCAGTCATGTCCCCTGGCCACCTTCCCTGCCAACAATTCGGCCGTCGGATATGTTGATCCTGCGGCGCGTATAGGAAGCCACCCTTTCATCATGCGTGACCACGACGACCGTTGCTTCAAGCGAGCTGTTGAGATCGCGGAAAAGTTCCATTATCGTTTTGCCCGCGGCCGTGTCTAGATTCCCGGTGGGCTCGTCTGCCCATATCACTTCAGGCCTGTTGACCAGGGCGCGTGCAATGGCGGCTCTCTGCTGTTCACCGCCAGACAGCTGCGATGGTTTGAAGGATGCCCTTCCTGACATTCCCACCATTTCCAGCGTGGAAAGCGCCATTTCCCTTGCCCGTGAGGCTTTCTCGCCCACTATGAGTGCCGGAAGCTCGACGTTTTCCACGGTTGTGAACACAGGCAGCAGCGCGTAGTTCTGGAATACGAAGCCCATTTTCCTGGCCCTGAAGCGGCTGATATAAGCGTCGCTCATCCCGGCGATGTCCTCGCCGTTGACCATGACTGTCCCCTCGCTTATCCTGTCGAGTCCGGACAGGCAGTTGAGCAGTGTCGTCTTCCCGGAGCCCGAGGGACCCATTACTGAAATGAACTCGCCCTTTCTGATGCTCAAATCTATATGACTTATCGCCGCGAACCTCTCCTTGCCGGAAAGGTAGTATTTGCTTACATCCCTTGCCTCAATCACAACGCTGTCATTATGCATCTGGACTCTCCGGACGGCGGACCTTCACACAGCGGGCTGCATAGATAAACTATACGGACATGGCATGGCGGGGTCACCCGCCTACCGCACTATCAGCACCGAGGTGGGGGAATCGGCGGCAACCCTCTCGGAGACGGAGCCGAAGATGATGCCCCGCCTGTATCCCCTTCTCCTGTTGCCCAGCAGTATGAGGTCCGCCTTCATCTGCTTGGCCGTGTCGATAATAGCGTGTACCGGGTCCGAGACAACGACCAGTCCCTTCACTTTCGGTATTTTGTGGGCCTTTGCGAATGCCACCTTCTGCCGCATTGCGGATTTGGCCTCCTTGACATGCTCATCCTGTATCTGCATATTGAGCAGAAGTGAATCTGGGGACATCTCGCTGCCTGGCAGAACATGCGCCCCAACCGCATGTATCAGGTAGAGCTGTACCTCCCTCTGGTTCTGCAGCAGGGAAACTGCAAACCTGAATGCCTTCTCAGATGCAGGGGCAAAGTCGACGGCAACAAGAACCCCCTTCAGCGCAGCGACTGCCGTTGTCCCTGGAGCAGGTGAGGATGAATTCCTCACCCTGCCCGGGGCAGCGGCGACCTTCTTCCTTCCAGTCCGGGTGGCTGCCATGCGGGTAAAATGCACTGCGGGTGTATTAAACCTTGACTCCGTAGGTTTTTGCATAATAGGTCCTCATTGATGCCGTTTTCCTTCGTGAAACCGAAAGATCAATATAGTTGTATATTATTTACTTCCCTAATATGACTCATCCTGACTGGGT
>JAJZXY010000020.1 GCA_021806165.1 Thermoplasmata archaeon | reverse complement strand
CTTTCACTGCATGAAATGGCCCATAAACATTCTGCATCCCGTTTTAAGGGGTTGTCAGGGTTGTAATGAGGAAGCAGTTGGGGACTCTCTCCAAGGGAGCACCCCTAACGAACCTTTGCCTCAACACAAAGTAGTTATACGGTTTGGTGTAAGCTTCCCCCGTAAAAGAGACGCAATTTGCATTGCTTTCGGACACAGCAAAGGTGAAAGGTTTGAAATTCACATTTTATGGTGGAGCGGATGAAGTAGGCGGACTGGCAGTAACGGTCGAAGATGGTTTCGGAAAGGTGATGTTTGACTATGGCCTCATTCCCAAAGACCCTCCAGTCCATCCGCTCGAGGCTCCGCCCGTAGATGAGATTATACTCACGCATGCGCACGTAGACCACTCCGGCATGATTCCATGGCTGACATCAAGGTATCAGGTGCCGGTTCACGGGACATACCCCACCAAGGAGGTTGGCAGGCTGCTGATGCTGGACAGCCTCAAGGTGGCCAGGATGGAGGGATACTTCGAGCCATATGAGAATGGTGACGTTGACGACACGATGTCCCTCTTCACAGTGGAAAGGTTTGACAGGGGATTCAATATCGGGGGCACGGAGTTCATACCGAGGATGGCAGGCCACATTCCGGGGGCGGCCATGTTCGAGATAAGGGGGGAGAACAACATACTTTTCACAGGAGACATCCACACCGTTGAGACACGGCTCGTACCGGGGGCGGTTGTGCCGAAGGCGGATGTCCTTGTCATAGAGTCCACATACTCGGGAAGGGAGCACCCGGACAGGAAGCAGACAGAAGACGGCCTTGTCGACAAGGTCAAGGAGATAGTCGAGAGAGGCGGGCAGGCGATACTCCCAGCATTCGCGGTAGGGAGGACGCAGGAGTTGCTCATGATTCTCGAGAAGACGGGATACAACATCTGGGTTGACGGGATGGGCAGGAAAGTCAACAGGATTTATGGTAAATCCAGGGAATACGTCACATCCCACAATGACCTCAAGCGCGCATGCCTCAGGGCATACGCTGTTGAAACCAACGAAGACAGGTTCAGGAGCGACAGAGCCGACGTTATCGTCACAACCAGCGGAATGCTTGATGGGGGCCCGGCCCTGAATTACATAGAGAAAATCAGGAACGACCCTAAGAGCGGCATACTCATGAGCGGCTTCCAGGTGGAGGAGTCTAATGGTTACAGACTGCTGAACACTGGCCATCTGGAGATAAACGGGGTGCTGGAAAAGGTGAACTGCGAAGTCCAGCGGTTCGACCTCTCGGCTCACGCAGGACACAGCGGGCTCGTCGATTTTGTGAACAAGTGCGACCCAGAGACGGTCATGCTCGTGCACGGTGACGGCGACAGGCGCAAGATACTTGCCGATGAATTTGACGGGAGGAAGGTGTTCCTCCCCAAGAAGGGCGATGAGATAGTCCTCTGATCAGAACGCCTCTACCTTCTTCACTATTTCATTCGTCATCGCCGAGCAGGTCGAAGGCTCAACAGGCCTGTTCGTGTAACCGGGAAGAGCAAGATCGTATGTCACGTGCTTCTTCTCCCTGATGGTATCGTACACGGCCTTCCAGACACGCTCGGCCGCCCTTCTCTCCCCAAGGTATTTCAGCATCATCTCTCCGGACAGTATCGTTGCAACAGGGTTGACCTTGTCCTTGCCCGCGTACTTTGGTGCAGAACCGTGGACAGGCTCAAAGAGTGCAATCCCGTCACCGATTATGGCGCCGGGTGCAATGCCGAGTCCACCTGCCAGCCCGGAGCAGAGGTCTGAGAGTATGTCGCCGAAAAGGTTGGTTGTGACTATAACATCGTAATCCTGTGGCTTCTTGACCAGCTGCATCGCCATGTTGTCAATCAGCCTCTCCTCGAACTGTATGGAGGGGTATGACTTGGCCATCTTCTGAGCCACCTCCTGGAACAGACCTCCTGTGTACTTCATGATGTTTGCCTTGTGCACCGCAGTCACCTTCCTCCTCTTCTCCTTGACTGCATACTCGAAGGCGAACTTCACGATCTTTTCGGATGCCTTTCTCGTCACTATGTCTATGGTTTCAGCGGCAGAATGGTCCCTGTCAACCCAGTGCTCCACTCCCGAGTAGAGTTCCTCCGTCGCCTCCCTTACCACAACGAGGTCTATGTCGCTGTAAAGCGTGCCTTCGCCTGCAATTGACCTTGCGGGCCTGACGCTCGCATAGAGATCCAGCATCTGTCTGAGTGCTACATTGACGCTCCTGAAGCCGCCGCCGATAGGTGTTGTAAGCGGCCCCTTGAGCCCTATCCTGTTTCGCTTCAGGCTCTCAAGGACGCTCTCGGGTAGAGGTGTCCCTTCCTTCTCAATGACCTTCTGTCCCGCTTCGACGATTTCCCATTCAAAACTCACGCCGGTAGCCTCCAGGACCTTGACGGCAGAGTCCGTTACCTCGGGTCCGATGCCGTCCCCTGGAATCAATGTAACTTTGTAGGCCATGATAACCACTTTTATGGGTCAAACGAACCATCAGAGATTATATAACTGTTGGTAGCGGAACTCATCCGCTTCTGCCGCCGCGCTGGTGGAGCCTGAGATGGAATGTTTTTATCAGCCTGTAAAGCACCCGTGGCATCTCCTCATAGTTCTTTATCTCATACATCTGCCCTTTCCCGTAGTGAGCCATCCCCTGACAGACATCCTCCCTTGCATCCAGCCCGGTTGTCATCATGACGTGCAGCTTCGGGAAAAGGGCAGCAAGCTGTCTTGGATCATGCCCCATTGTGTAGTTGCCATCGGTTACAACAATGCCGATCTTGTTGGGTGTCCGTGCCTTTTCAAGCTCCCTGAGCCCCGCCATAAGCCCCTCCTCAATGTTGGTATAGCCCATTGCGTTGAGGTCAAGCAGGTCTCCCAGCAGCTTCTCCATGTCGGCCTCCCTATCCATCTTCTTTATCGTGTTAGCCTTGTTTTCGAACAGCACAACGGCATACTCAATCCCCTTGAGCCTGTGCGCAAGCACCGCGATTGAGCTGGTAGCCATGGCAAGCTTCTCCCCAGTCATGGAGAGGCTTGCGTCTATCATCAGAACGCATGCTATGTGCTTCAGTTCCTTCCTTTCAAGAACAATGTCTCCGGCCTGCATGTCCTCCGGGGAGGCCACATTGTCGAGAGTGCTCGAAATCTCGATTTCCCCTTCAACCCCCGGCCTGTAGTCCACGAGCTGTTTGACCGTAGGCATCTTGGTCGGCCCCAGCTGCCTGAGCGTCCTGTCTATAATCGCGCGAATGGCAATGCGCTTTGCAGCCCTTACGAGTGAAGGGTCCTTTGCCCTGAGCCTAATCTTCTGGTAATTCTTGGCTATCGACCAGATTATTTCCTCGCCTGTGGAGCCGGGCACATCCACGATGCCCCGGAGGCGCTGCATTATGTCAAATGCGTCATCAGGCTCGCTCTCTATCTCCTGATCGTTTTTTTTTCCTCGCCATTTACTTCAGGCTGGTCGCGCCTCTCCTCTCTTGGCTGCGAAGGCTGTTCAAACTGCAAGCTTCCCAGAACCTTTTCCAGTATTTCGTCTATGACCTCATAGACGCCCTTCTTTGAATCCTCCCTGAGCTCTATCCTGGTGGGGATGGACATGTATGCCGCTTCCCTGTATGCATCCAGCGATGTTCCCAGCTTTGACAGGAGTGAAGCCATCCCGGTCGCAGCCCTGATTGAGGCCCCCCTGCGGACAGAAGGGTGCTCCCTAGTTTCCCTCATGACTGCCGTCACAACCCTGATCACCCTGTCATTTCCGACGCCGGAACGGGAGCGCACTATCTCCCTCTCCTCCCCCTCGCTCTGGTACGTCAGAGGGAGTAGCTCGAACCTGTCAGAAAGCGCTTCAGAAAGGGAGCTTGTGGCGACAAACTCCCTGGGATTTTGAGTTGCGATGATAAGGAAGCCCTTCTTTGCTGTAAGGGTGCCAATGCGGGGGACTTCAATCTTCCCCTCGTCCATTGCCGGTAGCAGAACGTTCTGGACGCCCTCATTCAGTCTGTTCATCTCATTGATGAACAGTATCCCGCCAGTGTCCATTGCAGAGGTCAGCGGCCCGCTTATGAACGCATCCGCAGCATAGCCTTTCTTCATCACGATGGGAGGATCAAACCACCCTGTAAGTTTCTGCTCTGTATACCGCTCGTCGCCGTCAACCCTGAAAATCGGCCTGCCGAGGTAGTCGGAAATAGCTGTTGCAAGCACCGTCTTTCCAACTCCAACCGGCCCCTCTATGAGTATGTGCCTGCCGACCATGCTGCAGAGCAGGGCAAGCTTCAGCTCCGCGTCCCTGCCCACAATTCCGTTCCTCTTCTTTATTGAATCGACAGCCTTCTCCAATGTTTCATCGCTTTTTGAAATTTCGTGCAGTGCTCAACACCCCTTCTCTTTCAGGCTGCGGGCCGGGCTGAAGTGAACGGTATTCATCAGACGGAGAAGGTTATAATTAATAATTAATTAAATTGTCGCTTTCCTTCCAGCAGCCGGGAGACGGTGCCGAAAATAATGATATATTGTCTGCACTTTAGGACATAGGAGCGTTGTCCATACCAATTGGAAGCGCGTGGTGTTTCTGATGCGGGTCGTTGATTTCAGGGAGGTGCTTGCCCGATACGGTCAGGAGAGCATCTCGGGGGTTACATTCTCGGCAGAATCAGGTTGCGTGACAGCGCTTCTGGGCAGCACCGGCTCGGGCCCAGGCCTTGCAGCATCTGTCGCAGCCGGGCTCGTCAGGGTGAAGTCCGGATATGCAAGGGTGCTGGGGCAGCAGCCATTCAATTCATACACTGTGTCACTGAACTGTTCATACGCCTCTTCAAGGTCGAAATTGCCCGGTAGGCTATATCTTGACGACTACCTTCTTCACCAAGCAAGGTTATACGGCTTCACTCCTGATGAAGCGAGGCAGGCCCTTCGGCTGCTTGGGCTCTGGGAGGTGAGGCACAGCAGGATCAGCAAACTTGGCCGGAGCGCTTCTGAAAAGGCCAAGCTACTGACCGTTTTCTGCAGGAGGGCGGAGCTCGCGATCATAGACGGCCTGGACGGTGCGATGGACCCGGATGACGCCGCATTCGCATTTACGAGGCTGCTCGATGCTGCAAGGGATGACGGGACATCAATCCTGCTTGCATCGTCAAACAGCAGTTTCGCAAGAGAGTACTCAGACAGGATCGTCCACTTCCGCGATGGCTCGGTGACAGGCAGCATTGATGCGGCCTCAAAGGACGGTCGGGCGAGGGCCATTCTCCGGGTCAGGGTAACAGATGTCATCAGGGCCAGCGCGCTTCCCGGCGTACTGGGCGTGGAGGGAAACTGCATTCTGGTCCGGCTGCCGGCGCACGGAACAGCCTCGCTTCTGTCCAAGCTTGAAAGAATGGGTATAGATGTGGTTTCGATGGTGACCGAAATGCGGGAGGAGGGGAATGGATAGAAAGTCTCAGCCTCTCAATGAATTCCTGCAGGTTCTCATCATGCGCCTCGAAGAAGACTATGATTCATTCACCGCGGTCCTGCTGTTTTTCATAGCCGTTATCGTGAGCGTCTTCAACCCGTTCCTGCAGTCTGCTGCAACCCTGCGCCCTGCCACATCACTTCAGGTGTTAACCGCCCAACCTCCCGGCCTGATAACCTCCTTCATCGGTGCCAACTTTCTTCTCGACACCTTCGTCCTGAGCATGGCTGCCGCATCAGCGCTCCTCTTCAGGAACGCATCCTTCGGGGCAGTCGAGGGTTTGAGGGGCGGTTCAATGGCACTCATCGCTTCAATGCCATCCGGGCGGCGGAACATGCTGATCTCAGTCATTGTCTCATCTGCATTAATTCCCTACGCCGCATTTGCATTACCATCGATAGCTGTCCTCTACATTGAAGGCTACTCCCTGACCGCTATGGCAGCTGTCTCCGCCGTGCTGCTCAACATACTCCCTGTCCTTGGCCTGACGTCGGTGATTCTGCTCTCCGGCACGGCTACACACAACCCTCCATTCTCGGCAGGTTGCGGGCTTGCCTATGCCACATGCATCTTCGGGGGTGCCATCAGCCTGACGTCTTCGTGGAATACCGCCCTGTCATACACCGTCGGGGCGCTCGCCCCATCCCTTGCCATCACTGCGGCAACGAGTTACAGCGCACAGGGGATGTACCTTGCGCCCTTCGCCCAGGCGGGACAGGCCACTTCATTCATTCTTATCATGGCAGCCATCGGCATCACTTTCAACTTACTCCTCCTTTACGTCCTCTATTACTACTGGACCAGGGTGGCCTCCTTCTGACAGGCCGCATTTCCACGCACCCGGTGCGGAAAAGTAATATCGCTTCAGGGGCATCGGTAATTCAGCCATGTCAGAGGAAGGCTCTCCATTCAGGACCGTAGTCATACTGGTACTGGCTGCAATACTTGTTCTTTCAGCCTTCACCCTGTTCGATATAGCGTACCCTGTGGGCCGTGCCCCGTCGTCACCAAGCGGCGGCGAGTTCAAGCTTTTCCTGAACCAGTTCAACGACACCAGCAATCTCGGGATCAATGTGACAGACTTCCACCCCGCCACTCAGAAATTAGTCCTGATCGAAGGTTATGTTCTCAACGGAAGCAGCAACACCTACATTGGAAGCTCCAAACTTTTTGTGGCAATGGCCCCCTATGAGACCCAGACGACCACAGGAATATCAGGCTTCTACCAGTATTATATCAGGTACGCGGGTCACGGGCACTTTTCATACATGGCCCCCGGTTACAAGCCGAGCGTGGTGCAGATAGACGCCACAGGGTCAATCGAATGGGTGAATGCGTCCCTGTCACCGATGCCGCGCTATCCTGTACATGGTTCGGTAAAAGACGTTTACGGGAACTATCTGGCAGGGGTGGAGGTGGCAATGTCCAACCTTTATCAGACATTCTCGATTTTCACAAACGCCTCGGGTGGATTCAGTTTCAGGCTGTACAATGCCAGCTACCTTGCGGAGGCGTACGGTTCCGAGTTCGCAACAAACACCACTTACTTCAATATCACCGGAAGCCAGCCAGGACCGCTGGATATCGTACTGCGACCCAATGTTCCTTCGCCCTTCTTCATATCAGGCACAATTTCGAACAGTGCGGGCAAGCCGCTTGCAAATGCCACCGTCTCAACTTACCCCGTAGTCAATTCCACAACTGCCGGGCCTGCTGGAAATTACAGGATACCCTACCTCTACGGCAACTTTGAGGTAAACGTCACCGCCCCGGGTTACAACAGCACCTCGCATGAAATCACTGCGCTGCTCGCGGACGAGCCCGGTCTGAACATTGTGCTCAGCCCGGTCCAGAGCATCGGACCGGGGCTGAACCTGTTCAGCCTTTCCGGCAACTCCGGGACGGGCGATCCGGCCGTTAACGCCTCCGCCCTCCTCTCCCTTCTCGCCCCTGCTTCCGGCAGTTCACCCTCCCAGGGCAGTGCAGGGCTGAACATCACATTCAGGGCCGGGAGCGTCGCCCTCACGAGCACGCAGTACATAGCATTCTTCGAAACCGCCGGCATATACTACCGTGGCCTCTTCTCCACGGACTCAGCGGGTGCAGGGAATATTGCACTGAATTTCTCAGGTGTCTACAACTATGCGCTGCTAACATTCTACTACGGCTCGTTCGCATCCTCTGCAAACATCACAGGCTTCGGGGCAGTTACAGCCAATTTCGTTCAGTCCCCTCTCCATAATATGACAGTCAATGCCACCAATGTCGTGGACAATTTCACAGTCCCGGCATCAGGGATAAGCGTGAGCAATTCCATCTTTCTGCTTCAGAACAGCAGCCACGCATCCGGCAACAGGACAGTATACACATATGCTGTACCTGACGGGCAGTATGTTGTCACTTACTCCAACCCCGGATACATAAGTGCATCTTCCTCGGTCAACATAAGCGGCAGGGACAATGCAACGAATCTCTCCCTCCTGCCATTCATAATCAATATAATCAACAATTCAAACATGACACTTGACTACACTGTCTATCCGTCGGTGCAGCAGGCACAGGCAGCCGTGCTTCCCAACTCCACAGCCGTGATGCATGCATTCTACTCCCAGTTCACTCTCGATATCAAGGCCACGAACATACCATATTACACCAGCACTTCCGTTAACGTTACAACCGCAGCCCCGGTAGGTGACGTATATTTCAACGGCAGTGTAAACTCCACGGTTGCCACACCATCTTCAGGCAACTGCAGCTATTCTGGAAGTTCAGCCTATGCAAACATGACCTTCGACTTCTCGGGCGGCGGGCCTGAGATGATATGGTCGATAGAGCTGCTTTCCCTGAATTTCAGCGTACCTGACACATCTGTCACATCCGCATACTTCAATTACAGCTTTACAGGCAACACATCATTCCCCTCACTGCCCTTCGTGGTGAATTCAAGCGCCGCTGCCCTCTCATTCCAGTTCACAAACCTTACCTCCCGGCAGGCGGTTCAGCTGTGCAAAGTAATTACAATACGAATCGGTTACTCCTCGGTGGACGTGACCGTGTCTGGCAGGGGGTATGCAACCTGAGGTGGATGGATGAGCGGTATTGAAGGCTACAGGTACGGGCGAAGGCCGGTGAGACAGAGCACAGAGGAGCATCACGCCGGCAGAAGCGCCGGTCCAGGTGTAATGGATGAGGTGGAGGAGCTGCTGAAGAAGGGGCAGGGAGGCCGGGCCGCCAGACGCTCCTTCGAGACAGCACTGAGCACCTACCTGGCGAGGTTCGGAAGGGAAATGCGCCCCTATCAGACTTACAGGGAATTCATCTCGTCGATGCTTTCCCCATATTTGCAGTCTGGTGATCAGCTGCTTGTTGCCGACAGGGAGACTGCTCTGCGATTCATAGGTCTGCTCTCATGGACTCAGGGTTCAGGCAGGGATGAATTCGAAGCTCTCAAATCGATTGCAGAACTTTATTTCAGGTTCTTTGAGCCTTATGTTTTTGGCGGTGAGGAGGTGGATGATATGCAGCGGCTCCGCACTCTTGCGAAGGCAGCCTCATCACTGTCCGGAAAGGGGGACTGATACCACTTGGATTACAGAGGAAGTGGCAGAGGCATCAATCCTGTCCACTTCATTGGTTCTGTCGGAGTTGTGGACATTGCGTCGGCGCTGCTGCGATTCATAATACCTGTGGTGGCGATAATCGCCGTCGCGTACATCTTCCGGCTCTTCGGCTACGGCTGGAGGATATACAAGCCCTCTCTCCGCAGACCTGCTTCAGCAGACGGGAGTGGGGAGATTGAAGCAGGGATATCGATGATTAAGAGCGGGTACTACCTTCCTCTCGTGGACTCCATCGGCCGGGAACTTTCAGGAACGCCTTCGGCTGAAGATTTCAGCAGGCTCAGGAAGGAGCTGGTGGAGCTCAGCAGGGATGGTTCTTACAGGTTCGACCGCAGCGCAATGGTTTCGGTCGACAGGGTCATCTCGGAAATGATACAGCTGGTGAAGAGGGAGAGGGAGTATCATGTGTCCCGGACGACCGGGCAGAGGAGGTGATGCGGTGACAGCAAAGGGCGCAGAGGATATTCCTGTCCCGCTCAATGAAAAGGTGCAGAGACTGGAGTCGGACATAGGAAGCAGGGTGATTGGCTCCGAGAGAATAGTCAGATTCATGCTCATATCCATTCTCACGGAAAACCACATTCTTCTCGAAGGGGTGCCGGGACTCGCAAAGACCAAGCTGGCAAATGAATTTTCGAAGCATCTCGGTCTCGGCTTCAAGCGTATCCAGTTCACCCCGGACATGCTGCCAACCGATGTGATGGGAAACTACGTTCTCAATCTGGAAACAAGGAGGCTGGAATTCAGGCAGGGCCCGGTATTCACCAATGTTCTGCTTGCAGATGAGATAAACAGGACGCCTCCCAAGGTCCAGTCAGCGCTACTGGAATCCATGGAGGAGGGGCAGGTCAGCTCAGGAGGCGAGCGCCATCCGCTCCCTGAACCTTTCTTCGTCATCGCCACTCAGAACCCTATAGAACAGGAGGGGACATTCCCGCTTGCAGAGGCGCTTCTTGACAGATTCCTGTTCAGGTACAGGATGACATACCCCTCGCGTAATGATGAACTGAAGGCTGTCCGTGCTCCTTCCGAAAAGGGGGGAGCGCGCACCACCTACTTCGGGTCTGAGGAGATACTGTCACTGAGGAAGAGCGTGGACAGTGTGAACGCGGGAGCGTCTATCTCGGAATACATCGTCGACCTGATAAGGGGGACGCGCAGTGCAAAGGGGGTCTTCCTTGGGGCCAGCCCCAGAACAAGTGTCAAGTACCTGCGGGCGGTGAAGGCAAATGCACTGCTGAGCGGCAGAAATTACGTCATACCGGACGATGTCAAGTTCATCGCCGGGGAGATGCTGAACCACAGACTAATACTCGAACCGGAGGTAAGGCTAGAGAGCACCATGGACCCGCAGGCAGTCATGTCGCACATCATTGGAAATATAATCGAGAGTGTGAGCGTTCCAAGATGATCAGATGGTCTGCATACCCCCTCCTGTTCGTCCTGGCTATGGGACTTTTCGAGTCGGTCCTCCTGGGCTACAGCTATTTCATCATACTCTCCGCGCTGCTGTTCTTCACAGTCGCAACAGACATAATCGGTTTTCACCTGAGGTCAGTCCCAGCGATGAAGTCTGTCATTGTGCGACGGACCGTCGCCAGGTCCGAGCAGCCGGGTGCGTTTGAAATCACACTGGAATTTTCCAGAACAGGTATGGGCCTGCTTCCTCTGAGATACTATGAAGGCCTTTCCGACGGCCTCACGGCCGACGGGGCATGGAGCGGATCCGCTGTCTTCAGGGGAAGGGGCAATCTTGTCAGGCGCTACAAAGTTTCCTCCCACTACTTCGGCAGGCACGGTGTCGGCCCGACAACTCTGGCGATTTCAGATGCATTCGGGCTCTGCTACTTCTCGCTACGCACAGGGCAGGTGGAGTATGTTTCAATTCCTCCACGCCTCTCTGAGACGGGAGGGATACGGGGCGAGCCGCTTCGGCGGACCGCACCTCTGATTGGCGCCAACACCTCACCGAGGGCGGGGCAGGGTTACCAGTTCCTCACCATCCGGCCCTACACGGTGTATGACGACTCAAGGAGGATAGCCTGGAACAGGTTCGGGCAGGTCAGCGGAGAGGACGTGTATGTCAAGGAAATGGAGGATGAACGGACCACAGACACCATATTCCTCATCGATTTCGGAGGCTCGACAGACATCGGGCAGCTGGACAGGATATACTGCAGCCAGATATCCTCCGCCCTCAGGGCAGCCTCTGCCATATGCAGGCAGGGCGACCGTGTCGGTTATTTTCTGTATTCCTCCAGCAGGTGCTTCTTCGTTCCTCCGGCAGCATCGTTCCTGTCGGCGAAGGAGCTGCAGCTGATACTGAAACAGACCGAGCCAGACGGTTATTTCAGCCTTCCGTCTGCGCTCAGGGAACTGAAGCGGAGGTATCCCAGGGCAGCCCTGTTAATTGCAATATCGCCTCTGCTTCACAGGGAGGCGGCCATTTCATCCGCGTCGGAGGGACTTTCTCTTGTCCGGCACCGTTCTCTGAAGGTCATCGTGCCCGATGCGTCATCCTACTTCGAAAGGGAACCGGGCGAGGCATCACACGCACTGATGACCTATCTGCTGGAGGGACAGAGTTGGAAACCGGGTTCAGCCGTGAAGCTTCTCTCAGGAATGGGGATCGAGACGATCATTAGCTCCTCGCGTACGCTGCTTGCAGACATATCCATGGTCTGGTATGAATGGAGGGATTCCATTGCAGGCTTCTAAACCAGTCCGCAGGATTCAGCTCACTGCCAGGCTTCTCATGGCAATTCCGCTGCTCCTCCTCTTCCTTTACACAGTTCCGTTCATAGGGCCAGCCTCGAATCCGGCAGTCGTCATCATACTCATTCCTGTTCCATTCATTTCACAGGCACTGCCATCAAGGAGGAGAGCTGCGCTCTATCTGGGCGTGGAGGTCATTTACGCGCTGATTATACTTTACCTCCTCTTCACCATTGGAAGCGACAGCGCTGCAAAGGCGGGCCAGATTTATGCCGCCATCATTGCGGGAGGCTTTGCGGTTCCATTCATATTCGGGGTGGAAATACTCAGATCTCGAAGCCCCACGGCGGCCCTGTCCTCATTCATCGTCGGCTTCGGGACCGTTCTTACGGAGCTTGCAACAATCACATACTCGCAGGTGAATTCACTGCCTGTCACCACTTCCTACATCGATGTCTGGTCACTCCAGATGCGCGGCCTCATTTCACTTCTTGAGAGCGGTTACCAGACCGGGCTCCCGCTGCAGATTCTCCAGATAGCCACTCCAGCGGTGATGGTTCTCCTGCTTCTTCCGGTGGTTGCAGGCTTCATGCTTTTCGTCTCAACAGGATCGGGGGCGCTGGATTCAGTAAGGGCTGAACAGGCAGTGATGCAGCTGATGACAGGAGCGGCTGTCACAGTCGCCGTGCTTGCAATTGTGCTTCTTCTTGAAGGGTCGGGCCTCTCCATAACAGTCATCGGCCTCTCAGTCCTCGCAGTCTTCATACTTGTGGCAAGGATTGCACGATCCACAATGAGGCAGTTCCAGTCGTCATGAGCTGTCATCTGTGTGTGATGTAGGCTGAAACGACAACGATTACGAACAGCGCCGCTGTGAGCAGGAATATGAATGCCACGAGGTTGGCGGCGCGCACAGGCACAGCTTCGGAAAGTACCGATGCTATGATCGAGACAAAGAGAGCTGTAAGGGATACACGCGCAACCTCGCCCGCGGTCACGAATGCATGCTTCCCCCCCGCAGTGGTGACAAGTCCCTGTCCCAGCCTGCTCCAGGGCTCCGCGCTGAACGAGCCCCCGCCATATATGAAAAGGGCAGCCGTGGCAGCCGCAATCACCAATGACTGCAGTGTCTGGGCAGCAGTCAGTGTGAACAAGAGTGTAATGAGCAGTCCAGCTCCCTCCGCCACGCCCCCCCTCCCGAGTGCGAGCGCCACAGCTATGACAATCTCGCCTGCGACGTAGATGAAGGCATAGGTTCCAGTAAGAATAAACATGGCCGCTGTTGCTGCCAGAAAGAGGGCGGCAACGACCGCATGCCCAGTCCTGTTCACGTCCTCCTCCTCAGCTGCACAAGCCTTGCCCTCCTCACCGCCGCAGAGAATTCGCCGGCGCCCTTCCATGTGACAGTCCTGCAGTGCTGCGCCAGTATTATCGCATTTGTCTCCTGCCTCAGCCTTAGCAGTGTCATCGCCATCTGCAGTGCATCCGGCAGCTGAGACGGCGCGTTCATAAGCGGCACAAGCACAATGACATCCTCCTTGGACAGGGCAAGCTCTGCTACCGAATCAAGCGTTTCATCATCAGCCAGGGGGGAAATCACAACGTACTGCGCCTTTCTGTCACCATAGACGTCGGCCATCCTGTTCAGGCTGGCTGCCATGTGGTGGGATGGGTTTCCAGTGCTTTTCAGCATCTCGCTGATCTTCAGGAACTGTCTGAATCCGAAATCGGGCTTCAGAACTCTGGGCCTGTCACCCAGCACAAAGAGGCCGACCGCATTTCTGTCATTGAGGGAGGAGTAGGCCATCGAAGATGCCGTCCTGATTATGACATCAGACATCTCCCTGGTCAGTACCGGGTCATTCTCCACAAGACGGGCATCAATAACCATTATCTGAGTGCCGCTGCTTTCGGCAAGAAATTCGTTAACCCAGAGGTCTTCTGACTTCGCAGATGCCCTCCAGTTGATCCTGCGCATCGACTCACCCTCCTCGTATCTCCTGAGTGAGTAGAATTCGCCGCCCGCCCCCCTGTGCCTTGAGATCATGCTTCCGGCCATAGCCTTCGGGTGGAAGGGCTGTATTGCATCTATGTCTACGCGCTGAACCCTTGCCGCCACATCAATCCTTTCCTCCCCGCCAAACCGGACACGGTGTGTTGTCATGCCTGCCAGGTCAGAAATGGTTGCCTCCGCAGGCTGCAGCCTGTATTCGCCCCTTGATGGCAAAACCATCCTCGCTTCAAGTTCCGCCGAGCCTGCGACTACCATGCCCTTCAGGAGGCAGGTGCAGCCAACTCCATCCGGCAGCTGCTGGAATATCTCTACAGCCCTGGGCATTCTGGTAGGGATTGAAACTGAATAATGGAGGACGACCTCATCACCCTCGTAAAGTTCAGACGCATCCCGCCTCCTTTCAAATGAGGAACCTATTGCCTCGGCCTGCGTTATGCGGCCCGATGATATCACGAAAACCAAAAGGAGGACAAAGAAGAGGACCGGCAGCGGCTTCCTGGTAAGTGCGGCGGCGAGCAGCGAAACGGATGCCGTGAGAGCAAGCAGTACAAATCCTCTTCCAAGCAGTCATTTCACCTTCGGTACCGGAATGGAGTTTACAACCTCCTGCACGACTTCTTCAGTCTTCACCCCTCTGAGCCACGGGTCAGGCTTGAGAATCAGCCTGTGTGAAAGGACAGCAACAGAAACCTCCTTGACATCGTCCGGAACAACGAAATCCCTTCCGCTCATCGCCGCCATTGCCATCCCCATCTTCATCAGCGCTATGGCCCCCCTCGGGGAAGCGCCTATCTCCACATACGTGTGCCCGCGGGTGCTGCGGACTATCTCTGTTATATAGACATCCATCTCATCTGATACATGCACCTTCTCAACCTCGGCCTGGACCGCTATAAGCCCTTCAGCGTCCAACACCCGCTTCAGGTCAAAATCATCCTTCCCCCTGTCCCTCCTGGATTTCAGGATTTCAATTTCATCAGACTTTTCGGGATAGCCTATGGCAGTTCGTATCAGGAACCTGTCCAGCTGCGCTTCAGGCAGCGGATATGTGCCCTGGTATTCGATCGGGTTCTGTGTTGCAATTGCAATGAATGGCGGTTTCAGCGGATGCGTGTCGCCGTCGATGGTAATCTGCCTTTCCTGCATTGCCTCGAGCAGTGCAGACTGGGTCTTTGGCGGAGCCCTGTTTATCTCATCGGCCAGCAGCAGGTTTGTGAAAAGCGGGCCAGTCCTGAGCTCGAAATCGTTTGTCTTCCTGTTCAGCACCATCCCGCCAGTGATGTCGGACGGCAGAAGGTCGGGAGTAAACTGAATTCTCCTGAAGTCGCATCCCAGTGTTGTTGCCAGGCTCCTTGCAAGGAGCGTCTTTGCCAGTCCCGGAAAATCCTCAAGGAGTATGTGCCCATTGGC
Organism: Thermoplasmata archaeon; assembly: GCA_021806165.1. Lineage (GTDB taxonomy): Archaea > Thermoplasmatota > Thermoplasmata > Sysuiplasmatales > Sysuiplasmataceae > JAJZXY01. The sequence goes on along the minus strand of JAJZXY010000020.1, from coordinate 10,458 downwards.
GAATATGGCTGCAAGAACCTTCCAGAGCACCTCATCCTTGCCCACAATTGCCTTCGACACTTCCTCAATTACGCCTTCTGTTGTCCCGGCTACAAGTTTTGTATCCAGAAAACCACCATCACCCTTTTTTACGCATATCTTCAACTATGCTATTGAAAACTTCCACGAAATCAGCAGCAGGCAGAGGCCTGGGTCTCCTCCCGTCGTCATCGAGTATCCTGTCTGTGTAGAGCCTGTACAGCAGCTCAGTCCCGAACAGGCGCTCGCCCTCTGTGGCAGCCCTTTCGGAAAGTTCCCTGGGGCTGAGCATCCTCGTTGCGCATACCCTGTCTATCACCATCCCCCTGAGTTCTGAAAGCATAAGCTTCTGGCTGTATGCCCTGCCCCTGAGCGCATTCTTTGCCACTCCCATCCTGCGTTCGAGTCTGCTTCCGGCCATTGCCCTCCTGGCGTGTCCGCGCCTGCGGCCGCTCGCCTGGAGCTCACCTATTATCCAGTATGCCAGGAGGGACTCCATTGAAATCACAAGCACAGCCGCCGCAACCGCAGCCGCGATGCCAAACCCGCTGATGAAGTAGAGGAGGAATGCAATCACAACGAATATGGCGAAGGCAATAGCAATTCTCTGGCTTCTGTGCATGCCGCCCTCAACCTGCATCCCCCTCAGCTGACAGCCCTCCCGCTCAGTTCATCGGCTATCCTGTGGAGAAGCTCAAGCGCACTCTCCTTCTGCCCCTCTCCCACGTTGTGCAGGCTGAATTTCGCCTCCTCGTAAAGGTAAGTGAGCCCGTTGACGCTGCCCGAGGAAAGACCAAGCCTTTCCACGGCCCTCCCAGCAAATTCCCTCGCGGTGAAGGTAGCCATGTCCCACGCTCCGGCAGAGCTCAGTCTTGTCCTCATTTCACCATATATCTCGATTACCGCACGCCTTGGATCCTTCCCCTGGTCTATCTCGGCTATCTCCTTCTCAACTTCACGGGCCAGTGCAATCCTTTCCGCAAGGACTCCCTCCTCCCTCTTTTCCGCTGGGCCCCTGAACAGGAGGGCAATGGCAAATATCGCCAGCAGCAGCACTATGCCGAGGAGGGGGATGAACAGCGTGACGGTAAGCAGGCTCAGGAAATAGCCGGCAACCCCCCCTCCGGACTGGCCGCCCGTAATGCCAGTTGTGTTGTTCAGCGGGTGCTGCTGGGCGGTTATATTCTTCAGCCCGCTAAAGTGGCCGAAATGCACCACTGTGATCAGGAGAGCGGCAAAAATCGCAATGGCCAGAATGAGGGCGAGGGGAGATCCTGATTTGGGGACAACACCCACACTCCCGCGCTTCGGGAGCCCCCTGGATATGAGGTTTATAAGCATCAGGAAGAGGAGAAGGATGACAACCACTATACCTGCAGCTAGTGCAGCTCCGCCAGCCCCAAGGACCGTCAGGAAACTGATTCCTGGAACTCTTCCGCTGACCGGAAGCTCCCCTCTCATCGATGCAATCACGGCAGCAGCAATGATCACGCAGGCAGCGATTGCAGCAATTTCGAAAAGGGACCGTCCCGGCGTCCTTCCGGAAACCGAACCCTGCATCAGACCGCGTATTGCCAAGCCACGCTTATTATTTATGGAGAGGACTGCTATGTGGAATGGTGGAGTGAGCTCCCTGAAAATCATTGTCATTGGCGGAGGCTGTTTCGGCCGTGCCCAGACGGGACGCCTTCTCAGGGCCATGGAGAGGGGTGTCATACCACGCTCAGTTATCAGCATAGTTGACAGGAACGACACCCCTCCCGCATTCTCGGATTTCGGCAATTTGCCGGGAGTTGAGTTTGTCAGATCCGACTGGGCCTCTTTCCTTGACGGCTATTTCAGCAGGTACAGCCCCGGCTGCGGGGATATGCTCGTACCTGCCCACATAGCACCTCATCTCCTGTTCGAAACAGCAAGATCCTACCTTTCCCGCATCACAGGACTTGACACGAGTGAGGAAAAGGTGACTGGCCGCTTTGACCTGCCCTTCGACAGGGAGGGTCCAGGCGGGATCAGATACATCAGCGCCGCAGCCTGGCTATGCCCATTTGCATGCATAGAGCCGGAGGTGTGCCCTGCAACCAGGGGGGAGAGGAGCTGGGACCTGAGCAAACTTGTTCCGAGGGTTATGGACGGGAAGGCAGACCTCACTGCTGTCTTCAAGACAGAACACTACGCATGGGGAGTAGGCGCAATTTCATGCGATTCAATAGCCAACTCATATGGGCAGATGGTGAAGACGGCCCTATCCTCAGGCAGAGGAATCAGCGTAGTGGTGGCAACTACGAGCAACTGCCACGGGGTTGTCGGAAGGTTCAGGGTGGGGTGATATTCACTCTTCGCAGATGTGGCACGAGGCAACATCTATCCCGGGTTCCATGTTCCTGTGAATCTCGCACATGAGCCTGTTGCGCCTTATAAACTGTGTCAGCTCGCTCAGCACAGCTGCAACCCTTACTGCATCGTGCCTTCCGCCTGCATCCATCGCAAGCTCGGCGATCCTCTCCCTCACGTATGGCGTCTCAAGGTACGCGGTGTTCCTTGCCCTTGCGCCTGTGACATAGTTGCTCACGGCAGACTGGGTGATGCCAAGGAGGGAGCCGACCTGCGACTGGCTCATGCCTGCCTTAGACAGCAGTTCCTTTGCAAGCATTGACCTGAGTGCGGGAATGACTGCCAGCGCCTCGAGTTCCGATGGAAGATGCATCAGGGTAGTCAGTGGCGGAGGCACTATTAACCTTTTCTTTTTCCGTGCATCCCTGTGCGTCCAGCAGATTTTCTGAATGACTCAAGCTGCCCCTCCCTTTCCTGGACAATCTTCCTGAGCACCTCAGATGCATCTCCATGCTGCTCGCTCCTGCCTATATATCCGGCAGCGAGCTCAAGATCCCTGGCCCTGCCGAGTGTCTCCTGCACTGACCTGAGCGAACAGGACTCCCTGCTCCCCGAAAGCTCCACTATATACCTGAGCCTGCGGACGCACTTCCTGTAGCGATGCAGGTCGTCGCCGTCGGCCCCGGGGCGCAGGGCGCGGGGCAGAGCCCTTTTAACCCTCCTCCTTGCAGATGCCTCCATCTCCCTGATATCATCATTGAGCTCACCCTTCTTTGGCCGGCCCGGGATATAAGCGGCGGCTATGTCCAGCTCACGGAGGAGAACGGGGGAAACCTCCTCCCTTTCCATCTCCCTCACCGCCCTCAGGTCCTCTATCAGCTGTCCCGGGACACCCTCCATGCGCGAGAGGAGTGAGAGTGTCACATCCATGTCTCTAAGCTTCGCCGTGCAGGCCGATATCCTCCTGAGGCACTTTTCGAAAGCAGCAGACTTCCTGCCTGCCGCCAGCGGCACATAGAGCTGCAGCTTCCTGGCAGTTGTGCGCAAATCGTGGACTGACTCTTCTCCTCCGTCCCTCACACATTGTCTCATCAGCGTTTCCAGCCTGCGCCTCAGCGCATACACCATCCCGGAAAACTCAGCAGGGCCCATGGCAATGCCTTTCAGAGTGCTCCGAGGAATGTGCCCACCTTCTCCTGCAGTTCGGCACCAACCTCCTCAATGGTCTTGTTGCCGTCAATCCTGATCATGCTGTATGACTTCTCCATCTGCCTGAACTGCGTGGCTATCCTCTTCTGGTAGATGATGAACGACTCATACAGATCACCTGAAACACCCATGTCTGCGCCCGATTCATAGTAGTCCAGCGCGGAGTACTTCTGAAATGCACGGTAGAAAAGCTCGCTTGGCGTCACGTCCAGGTAGAAAACCATATCAGGCACAAGTGCAAAGCCGAACAGGCTGCTGAGCCACTTCCTGCCGAGTCCCCTCACGGCGCTCCTGGCCATCAGCGTGAATATGTACCTGTCTGCGACAACAATCGTGCCAGCCTCAAGCGCAGGGATGATCTTGTGCTCGATCTGGTCCGCAAGGTCTGCGGCATACATGAGCGTCATTGTCTTGTTTCCAAGGGGTGTGCTCTGCTTTGCCCTCAGTATCCCCTTGGCCACAAGCTCAGATCTCTTCAGACCTGTGTTGAGGACTGCATGACCGTCGGACTCCAGCCTGGAAGTCAGTGCCTCGACCTGGGTGCTCCTGCCTGAGCCATCCGGTCCCTCAATAACTATGAATCTCCCCCTGACTGGCAGGTCGCGCAGATATGCTATGCCGTCGCCGTAGAAATTCATGCACCTGCTTCCAGCCTGCATTTCAGCGGCCATGTTCAACTGCCTCGACATTTCCAGCCTTCTTCTTTATCAGGTACGGGGTAAGCATCGGCGCAACCTTTTCACGGAGCAGTCTCTGCTGCGTCTCGATATTCTGTGTCGCATCAATGACAGTGAAGCGTTCACGGCGCACCATCGATTCGTACTGCTCAACTATCCTTCCCTGGAATATCCTGTAGCTTTCGTAGGAATCGCTGCTGAGGTTCAGGTCCATCCCAGCCTCATAGAACTTGAGCCTGGACCTGCCGGTGAGAATGCGGTTCATGGCAGTCTCCACAGGCACCCTGAAGTAGAATGTCGTGTCAGGCTTGAGGGCGAATGAGTAGACCTTCTTCACCCATCCGGGCTGGCATCCTCTGACAATGTCCCTTGCGTAGGCAGTATAGATGTACCTGTCGCAGAGCACAATGTAATTGGCGCGAAGCAGAGGGTATATCTTCCTCTCATACCTGTCTGCAAAATCTGTTGCATGCAGGAGGCTGAATGTCGTTGGTGTGAGCAGCTCCTTCTTCTTGCCTCCCGAGGTAATCTCCCTGACCGCCTCGGATGAATTCCATTCAGTGAAGAAGACCCTCAGTCCAAGTCTTTCCAGCCACTTTTCAAGCAGCCTGATCTGCGTGGACTTTCCGGAGCCGTCAACTCCCTCAACCACGATGAGCTTGCCAGGTACTCTTCCGCCTTCACCGCGTGCTGGATTGCCTGTCATGATGACTTCCTTTTTCCAGGTGGGACGGCGCGACCGTCAGTCCCTGATGGATTGACTGATATTGCTGTTCCCATTATATCGTTAACCCTGCCCGTGCTTGTGCGGAGAATCTCCGCCAGAGCTCTCCTCTCCCTCCCGCCGACTTCCAGGCGCATTCCGCGTCCACCGGACAAATGCACATGCCCCCCTGAATTCTCTATCTCCTCCATCAGCTCCAGGAGTACGGCAAGCCGCCTCACAACTCTCCTGTCCCTGTTCTTCAGGATAGCCCTGTGTCGGACGAACAGCCAGTTTGCTATCCTGGGTTTCTTCATATGGATTATGGACAGGGAGGCTATCAGCTGTTCCCTGTGTGTAAGGAAGCTGTCCTCGTAAAGAGATGCATAGAAGAGTGATTCGGGTCTCAGAGCCCTTCCCCTGCGGGCGAGCACGTCCATTGCCCTCTCCAGGATCAGAATCTCCCGGTCGGCCAGCTTCCCCGCCATTCTGAGGCGCTGCGCAAGAGTCCCCGATGTCCCCTTCATGCCTGTGGCAGCTGTTCTTCCCCGGCCGCTTACACGCAACTCATGGCTCCTTCCGAGCAGTTCCATAAGCACTCCGTCCCTCAGGCCGTGCGTGCTTACGGTAACCTCCCTGAACCCGTATGCCTCCATCAGCGCGTCTATTACGCAGGCACCGGCAAGGACCGTCCTCGACCGTCCTCCCCTGAATGCCTCGACGCGCCCCATCTCCTTCATGCTCATCGAAGAGATGCCTGCTATGGCCCTTCTTATGTCCTCCCTTCCAAGCGAGTAGTTGTGGAGTTTGTAAATCGGATAGGCGCTCAGCTCCTGGCAGTAGCGAGCCACAGCCCGCAGCGTACCTCCGACACCAACCATGGCAGCTTCCCCGCCTGTCTGAATCATGCCTTCGTCAATAACATCCTCCGCATGCTTCCTGAGCTTCGATATTCCGTTTCTGGTCAGCGGCCCCGCACCTTTCCTGGAGAACTTCTGCGTTACCCTCAGTGCCCCGAGAGGGAGAGATACGATGCCTGCGGGTCTGCCGCGGCGCGAAGAGACCAGTTCCAGGCTCCCGCCTCCCAGATCGAAGAAGAGCGTATCCCCTGAACGCAGGGCCGCAGCCGCACCAAGCCATGAGTAGAATCCCTCCTCCTTTTCGGAGAGCACCCTGAACTCGAATCCCGCTTCACGCCTGACCCTGGAAAGGAATTCGTCCCTGTTGCCCGCTTCCCTCACAGCACTGGTCGCCACCGCTGCTACGGAGTCGATTGAATGCATTTTCAGAACCGACCTGAAAACCTTCAGCTCCTCAATTGTCTCCCTGATCCTTTCCTCCCCAAGCACTCCAGTCCTGTCCAGCCCCTCGCCTATCTGTGCAAGGGTGGAATACTGCTCGAACGACTCGAACGAACCATCGGGGCGGACGTTGTAGTTGACAAGCTTGAGTGAATTGAATCCAAGATCTATCACGGCAGCCCTGCCACCCGGCTCCCGGCCGGCATAAGCCATTTCAGCGCCTCCTCCCTGAAAGCAGCCGTGAGGCTATCCCGGGCGTGATGAGCCACCTGAGTTCGGCGACTGGCGGCGTGAATGCAGTCACATCTATGCGCGCGGCGCATCCCTTGCGCAGCTCCAGCCCTCTCCCTGATTCTATGCCCAGAAGCATGTTCGCCAGGCTGGTCAGAGAAGGGTTGTGTCCCACAGCCATGACAGTCGCTGCTCCGGTCGCAGCAACCATCTCCACGAACCTCTCGGGGCTCCCCTCGGGATTCAGCAGGGCACATGCCTCAACTTCGGGCGCAGCTTTCAGCTCTCCGGAGACCAGGAGGGCCGTCTCCACAGATCGTTTGAGGGTGCTGGAGAATACCCGGTCTGGTTTCACCTTCATCTGCCTCATAAGCTCACCCATGGCTGCAGCATCCTCTCTTCCAGATTCAGTCAGAGGCCTGCCCTCGTCGCCCCTGCCGGATGCCGTCCGCCTGCCTGCATCGGCATGCCTCACAAGTATGACCTTCATCTGTCCCCGCTTTCAACCGGAGGGCGGATATATCATTCTTCCGGGCGGAGTGCGCCCTCTTCACTTTCCCCAGAAAGGATCCTCTTTTCTCCTGATGTCGAGAATTTCCCGGAATATCTGGTCCTCGTCGAAATTGAGCTCCTCCCTTTTTATTGAGCGTGCATGAGATTCTGGAATGCTTGAATAGAGGATGTCTCCCTCAGATATCTGCCTACCGACTGTTGGTCCCTCTATGGCTACTGCAACCTCCTCGCCTGCCTTTGCCTCAGCCCTGGTCTGCTCCCCGACTCTGATGCTCCTAACCCTGCCGACATCCCTGCCGTCCTGCTTCAGCAGCGATATCCCCTGCGCCAGCGTTCCTCCCAGAATCCGGACGCCGACTATTGCCGGCTTGCTGATCCTGAATGTATGGTTGGGCAGCAGGAGCACCTTGCAGGGGAAGACAGTCTCCTTCCTCTTTCTAGCCATCATCTCCTGGCTCTTCTGCTCCTGCCATGCCTTGTAGTTGTCCAGCAGAGTGTAGATGACATCGCCAGAAATCAGCTTGACATCGCTGTTGAGCAGCGCCTCGTTTGCCTCGGGAAGAACGGGGACGTTGAAGGCCATTACCACCTTCTCAAGCTCATCCTGCTTGAGCGACCTGTCAACAACATCACGGCGAGTTACAGGTCCCACGATGCCAGCTTCAACCTTGATGCCCCTGTCGTGAGCCTCCATCAGGAGCGCTTCGAGTGAACCGAGGGCGTCTGTCTTGACAAGGACACCTGTTTCGTCGAATTCGACCCCCACGGTGCTCTCCTTTCTTATTGTCTCCTCTACCTCTGACACATCCTTCAGAAACACATGCACAGGTGAACCGGCGGCTATTCCCTCTGTATCCTGAAGCAGAAGCTTGACCCCCGCCGCAGCAGAAACCGAGTCGAAAGGCTTGAACCTCTCCTTAGGATCCTTGGTTTCGTGCAGGGGCCTTGTCTTGAAAATGCCCCTTACCTTCGTAGCAAGAATTCCATCCCTGGTTCCGATGGCAACCCTGTCACCGGCCCTCAGGGTGCCGGAGTAGATTATGGTGTCGGCTGTGGTGCCGAACCCCTTCTCCTCCTTCACCTCAAGTATGGTTCCCGCTGCAGGACCGTCCTCCGTGTCAAGCCGTCCTTCGAGATATCTCTGTGCAAGTCCCACAAGCACCAGGAGCAGGTCTGGTATGCCGTCCCTGCTCTTGGCGCTCAGCGGCACTATGGCGACGTTCTTTGTGAAATCTGAAATCCTGTCATACCTGTCGGCCGAAAAACCAAGGGAACTGAGATCGCCTATCATCCTGTAAAGTGCCTCATCAAGCCTGGCCGTAACATCCTCCCTCTGCTCCCCGACAAGTGTGACGAAGGGCTCAAAATTCTTTGAACGCCAGCCCTCTATCAGGTCGATTTTGTTTGCAGCTATCACAAAAGGTGTCTTGTACCGCTTGAGGAGTCTGAGTGATTCGGTTGTCTGGGGCATAATGCCGTCCCTGACGTCTACTACAACCACCGCGAGGTCGGAAAGAGCGCTTCCCCTTGCCCTCATTGACACGAAGGCATGGTGTCCCGGGGTGTCGATGAAGAGCAGACCCGGAACTGTGAATTTGGGGTCCTTTACAATCTTGCTGCAGAGTTTGACAACCCTGTCGATGGGCACCTCCGTGGCGCCTATCCCCTGTGTTATGCCGCCTGATTCGCCTGCCGCTACGTAGCTGCCCCTAATGGCGTCCAGGATGGTCGTCTTGCCATGGTCGACGTGGCCCATTACGGTGACAATAGGCTGCCGTATTGACATCTCCGACCCTCATTCCTTTAACCACTCTGCATCAATCCGGCTGTAATCGATAACCTCATAGTCGTTGAAGAGCAGGTTTATCTCCCTCTGGGCGGAGGCAGGTGCATCCGACCCGTGGATAACGTTCTTACCCGGGTGCAGTGCCGTGTCTCCCCTGATCGTTCCTGGGGCTGCCTCAGCCGGGTTCGTCTTGCCCATGAGTGATCTGACCGCGGCAACGGCGCCCTCGCCTTCCCACACCATGCAGACAACCGGACCCGACGTGATGTAGTTTATCAGTCCATCATAGAACTGCTTGCCCTTGTGCTCTGCGTAGAAGCGCTCAGCAAGGTCCCTGGGCATCCTGTACATCTTGATGGCTACGGGCTTCAGACCCCTGCGCTCAAGCCTGCCGACTATCTCCCCTATCAGGGAACGCTGGACACCGTCAGGCTTCACCATTACAAACGTCTTTTCTATCATACGGGGCACGCTCACTCGGACTTCTCCTGCGCAGCGTCATCCCGCTCGGGCTCGGGTGTCTCTCCCTCACCCACCGGGGACGCCTCCACCTGTGCACCGGCAGCCTCAGCCTCTTCGGTTGCCCCGGCGGACTGCCTCGGCGCGCGCTTTTTCGGGGCGTAGACCCTGGCGGCTGCCGACTTTGCCTTCGGGGGCCTGTCCTTCCACCTGGCCGACGTCATACTCAGGGATGACCACCTGGTCTCCCTGGGTATCCTCTTCAGGCTGACGAAATTCTGGTAGCACTTGTGCCTGTCAAAGAAGAAGACTGAGCCGTCGACTCTGACGTACATGCGCCCTGTCCCCGGCTCAATTGAATTGCCGCAGAAACTGCAGTTTCTCCTTTCTGCCACAGCCAACACCTTACCTTATGGAAAGCTTCCTCGCTTCCCTTGCGGTTTCGCGCAGCATGAGAACGTCGCCGACGCGAACCGGCCCCATCACGTTCCTTGTGATGATCCTGCCCTTGTCCTTGCCGTCAAGGACCCTGACCTTGACCTGAGTGGCCTCTCCCGTCATACCTGTCCTGCCTATTATTTCAACAACTTCAGCTGGAATGCTGTCATCGGGCACGCTCAATCACCTTACTTCTTGACCTTCTTGAGTTCTTCCAGGAGAGAGTCGAGCGTCTGCTTTGCCTTGCCGGCGTCCACTATTGCAATCGACGCGGTAGGCTTGTCGAGACCCGCAGCGGTGCCAAGTTCAGCCTTCTTGGGCACATATGCATACGGAATGCTCTTCTCCTCGCACAACAGCGGGAGATGTGCCAGAATCTCGGGAGGGTCCACGTCCTCTGCCATAATGACAAGAGGAGTTTCGCCCCTTTCAATGACCTTGGTCACTTCGTTTGTCCCCTTTCTCAGCTTACCGCCGTCCTTGACCAGCTCTACAACCTGGTAAATCTTCTCCGAAAGCTCGGGCGGAACCTCAAATCTTATAAACGCTGCTTTTGCCATTCAAATACCTCTTTCCGATGCCAATGCATCTTCACCAGTCACAGGCACCTTTCCCGGTACGAGAATTGACCGTCAATATAAACATTTCTTCCATATGCCTCCCCTGTCGAGTACAACAATTATTTCACCCCCCTCCCATAACCCCTGTGGCCAAACTCAATGAGACACAAATCCGTTTCATCTGCAACCATATTGTCCACAGGAAAGACTGGTCTGTATCACGCATTGC
>JAJZXY010000008.1 GCA_021806165.1 Thermoplasmata archaeon | reverse complement strand
GCATTCCCCGGACCCCACCAGACATAGGGTGGGGAAATTTAAACCGGCGGATCTGGGGAGAATTCGCCGGCGAAAGTGGGGAATTTTATCCCGGCGAAATTGGGGAAATCTAAACCGCCATTGACAGTATCTCGCCCTTGATTATGTGTAATGCTATGCCACAGAGCTGACAATGTGTTGGAGCGATATGAATCCCATGGAACAGCAGTGCACAGGTCTCGCTGCAGAACACGTTTCCTTGTCCGTCAATCAACCTGCTTGGTTGCGGGCCGAGTGCAACCGGGCTCTCTCGCTGCCCACAACACTCACATCCTTGAGTAACTTCTTGCTTTCTCAATTTGAACATATCACTAAAACCTTGATTATAATGATTAATAATGATAAGATATTACTTTGGACTGAAATATTTATACCTAACTATGAGTAAACCGACTCATGGCTGGGAAAAACTCATCTACCACAAAAGGTGGAGTGCAAATTTGCGTCGTATTTCCGTTCCAGATTGAAGAGGATATGAGAGAGTTGGTAAAGTCAGAGAGGAGGTGGCTTTCCATTAATGACTTTGTGAGAGAGGCGGTAAAGGAGAAGCTGGAGAGGATGAAAGGGTAATTCGAACCCTGATTGAAGTGACCTCGAACTCAAGCAATGAAAGCTGTGAAGAATGCCGCCCCTGGTTTAGAATCATATTCACCGATCTATGAAGATTGAGAATGTGCTGCCTCGAGGCAAATTCAGTACATTTGGACCCATTGTTGCGTTTCACTTGGAACAGGACTGAGATCGACCTTATAATCTGTTTATCCGTTTGCCCTTGTTATTTGAACAACTTTTATTTGCGAGGGTGGCATGGTTCAATCGGTTATTTGAAATAAAAGCTGTAGTGAGTCAATGGCTAACTGGCTATTCCATATGATGAAGTTGTGAGCCTTTTTCCGAAAGGAATATGTATCCTACCACCTCGATGTCATCAGAAGAGAGCTCCCTTCTCGTCACGGTCTGCCTGGCCTCGATTCTGTATCTGCTGAAGAGAGTGTCGATTGACGCAAGCAGAGATTCAGCATTTTTCGAGAGTTCGAAATCCTCAAGCATCAGGGCGAAGTCATCTTCCCAGGCAGCAAGATTGAGCTTCTGCAGGACCTCGTATACAGGAAGAGTTCTATCCTTCGGAAGCTGGCCGTCATTGTAAAGCTGGAAAAGCTTCTCCGAAATAATGGCACGCTTGCTCCTTTGCTTTATCTTCGACCCCTCGCTCGCCTCCACCGGAGAGTTTATGTCTCTTACAATCACGGCCCTGGCATTTTCATCCACCGCTTGGAAGTGCCTAAATGCTTCAAGCCCGCTGAAAGGAATAAAGAGTTCCTCATCTTCCATGCACCTTATCTTCTGGAATATCCATGCTATGTCGTTGACCCGCTCAAGTCTGCTCGTCTGATAGTTGTAGAACAGGAGGTGCAGACCCTCCGGATTTCTCTTTTCCCTGTAGAACAGGACTATGCCATTGACATCGCTGACCTTTCCACTCCTTCTGCCTAATTTTATACCTTCGAGTTTCTGTTCACCGACCTGCTTCAGATAGGTCAGAATGAACTGCAGCGGGGTGGAGGCGGGCAGCAGTTCGGAGCTCCTCTCCATTTCGTCCAGAAGTGTGCCGTCCTCCTCCTTGATTCGTTCCATCGCGTTGAAATTACGCGGATTCTCTTTCTCACCCAGGATTGTGGCCTCGACACCCACGACTGTAGAAACCTTCCGGATCTTGCTCTCTAGTTTTCCCAGTAGGCCAAGTATCTCTTCAAGTTCCTTCTCAGGGAGAAAGACGGCTGCTGTCACTTCATCATACTGACTCATGAGCCTATCTATCCTACCAACACGTTGAACAATCTTCATGGGGTTCCAAGGGAGATCGTAATTTATGCAGTAACTGGAGTCCTGGAGGTTCTGGCCCTCGCTGAGCACGTCCGTGCTTATCAGTATATCGACATTATCCGTTACTGCTGCAGCGTTATTCGCCTTGGGAGCAAAGGCTTCTATTGTCCGCTTCCTTGTTTCAGGGTCTGTTTCACCAGTCAGCAGCTTGACAGTGTGACCTTTGACTGACTCCTTAATGTCATTGTAGAGATACCTTGCAGTATCCACAAACTGGGTGAATATCACCGCCTTCTTTCCCCCTGTTTCAAAGATTTTTTCCTCGTCGAACAATTCCTTCAGTCGAATGAGCTTGCCATCGGAATAGGGATGGACATTCGACAGATTCTTGTAAAGCGGCTTGAGCAGGTTGAGATCATGAGCAAGATCCTTCTTCATGCTTTTGACATCATATTCTGAGGTAAGTCTTCTGAGTGACGAGCTCATTGCCTCCTTGAATATCACGTCGTCATTGTCCTCTCCATCCTGCATATCGCTCAGCATTTTGTTGAAAGTCTTACTGTCAAGTATGAAACCGTCATCGATTGCTTTTTCAAAGAACTCGTAGAACTTCATGAGCCTGCCAATGCTTTCCCTTATCGATGCGACACTGCTCTCAAACCTCTTGAGCAGCCCGTATTTCTGCAAGTCTGCCCTGAACTGGGCGATTTCCTTTTCTTCCTCGTCAGCCCTCTTCACATAGGTCTGAATCCTGTATGGAACAAGATTCAGCTGATCAATCGTGTCCAGAACCTGCCTGTACACACTGGTTCCGAATATCTGTGTCAGGCTGTACTCCGCCTTCTTCAGCCTGCGGGCTGGGAAGGTTACCAGCCTCCCGTTTATCGTCGCGTTTGGGTAATTCTCCCTGATGAACTGCCTTGTGCGTCTTACCATTATTTCGTCCAGAAGGCGTATTATGTCTTCCACTCCGAGCAGAAGGTCCTTCCTGTCCGCAGAAAGAAAGTGGTGCCTGAGATCCCTTATGTCAAGGTCAATGAAATGGGCATCATCACCGGCGGTTATCAAGCTTATCTGGTGATACAGGTCCATCAGGCTGTTGTTCACTGGAGTTGCGGTGAGGAGTATCACCTGCTTTCTCTTTCCACCGGAAAGAAGTTTCATCAGGTTGATGCGCCTATTCGTGGATGGATTTCTGAAGTTGTGGCTCTCATCAATGAGCACAACATCATAATCCACGTATCGCTCGGGTTCAAAACTCGAAGTGCCGGTAATCTCTATTGAGACATTCTTCGTCTTGATGCTTTCAGCATCCAGCCTTGGTTCCCAAACAGTGTCGATGACCTGCTTTGGCGCTAGGAGCAAAGCCCGTTTCCTATTAACTGAGACCAGATCCCGCAGTATTTCCAGTCCAATGTGTGTCTTTCCCAGACCTGTGGAATCTGCTATTATCACACCGGAGTATTTCCTGATGATTCTGAGCGCACTCTTCACCGCATCGTTCTGAAAAGTTGCAAGTTCGTTCCGTCTCTCCTCACCTTCCTGTATCTCTGATATCTTGGGCTTATAATACTCATACAGGAATTTCAGATATGCGATAAAGGGCTCAAGAGGAAGGCCGAATTTGGACTCCTCAAGGGTATTGATCAGGTAAGACCGTGCATCCTCTGCTTCATTCCATCGCCTATCGAACCAGCTCCGGACCTCATTTTGTGCGGAAGGCTGGTAGAGGATTGCGTTGAGTTCCATATTGCCAAGAAGGCCACCTTTGGTGAAATTGGAAGAGCCTAGTGCCACCGCGCTGTCGAAAATATAGCATTTTGCGTGGTTGAACCTCCGGTGGTTCCTGCGCACTTCAACCTTCTGTTCATTCCGGAGGAATCTAATCAGCCTGTCTACGGTCTCCGCAGATCCAGGTGTTATGGCTGAAAACAGCAGTTCACTGGAAAGATCCTCCGAAGCGTCGTCGCCGAGTGTATGTTGCTCCTTCGAATCATTCTCTCGTTTTATTGCGTCCCGGCCGAAAAGAAGTCTCAGGTGAAAGTTGTGGGTGGCGGAGGCCTTTTCCAGCGAGTTTTCGACAAGTTTGAACCCGGATGCGTTGAAATAACCGGTTGCAATGTCCACACTAGAGGCTTCTGCGGAAATACATTCATTGAGAAAATCAGCCATGCTGTAGTTGCCGGTTTCATTATCCACGATTTCCTTCTTCATAATGTTACTCGTCCTCTGTCGGCCCAATGGAGTCAAAGAAAGGCAGAACCCGTTTCCGGACCTCGCCATTCAGCTTGCGGATTATGTCGTCGCTCCAGGCAACCTCATCTTCCAGTTCCAGGATGCTGCTGTCCTCCTTGAAACCTTCGAATGAGTCAAGAACTATTGAGAGCTCATCCCTGTTCAGACCATAATGCTTGGCTACAAGCGCGTTGAGCTCTGCAAGCAGTTCTATCCGCTCCCTCATTGTTAGATGTCTTGGACGGATATTGAACACTGATGCAAATGTTGCATATTTATCACTTTGAGAGCTCAGAATTGACGAGATATACTCGATCCTCCTTGCCAAATTGCCTGTAGTATCACTGGGCGTCGGAGTCTGATAGATGTAGAAGAAGCTAAGATTCATAGAAACTCTCTCCCTGAGAAGGAAGTCAAACACATATGAATTGAGAATCGCAGCCAAATAGGTGACAATTGGAAAATACCGAGTCTCGTTGTCTAGATCGTTGTTTGATAGCACTACTATTCCAGCACTATGGGGGCTGAACGATTTAGGTGGCAGGATGCACGAGATCATGCTCCGGACATCTGTCCCACGGGCTACATTTCTGAAAGCAAGCCTTACGTTCTCGTGTATGAACTCATTCCTGGTCTTGAACTCCCGATGTCTGGATGTCCTTTCGAGCCCTTTCTCAGGATCCACAGTATAAACGGGTTTTTCATAATCAGGTATGAACTGGTGGAAGTTCTTCCCCTCGATCAATGGCCACCCTTTGCCGTCCGTGCGGAAAAGATCGCTGTCATTCGTCCTATCTAGCTCTCTGACAAGAGCGACTGACCATCCCTTCGTTTCGTCCCCGAGGAGAGGGTGGGATCTGTACAGTTTGGAGAAGACTCGTAGTTGTTTTTCATTCCTTACTTCGGGTATGGAAAGGCTGTTGGGGGCACACAGCCTGACATGCTCCTTGGAAATTGTAACAAACTTCTCCTTCTCTCCTTTGCCTTCAAGGGAAGCGATGTCATGCAGATAGAAAGCTGCCGGGATGGATTCCGATTTCTTCGATTTGTCGAAGACGAGAAGCACAAACTTGTATCTCGTGTCAATGTCAGGGAATATCCCTTTCTTGTTTTCAAACTCATAAAGAAGGCTGATGTTGCCCTCGAACAACGCCTCCCTCAGCTGCTTGCCGCCTTCATCCGTCACTATGCTGGAAGGAAGAACAATTGCGAGGTTTCCATTTGCTGCCTGGAGGGTAAGCGCCAGTTCAAGGAAGAGTTTCCACAGGTTTGTGTCTCCAGTGCCTCTCCTCTTGTATACCCCGGAGTTCTTGTGAAATTCCAGTCTGGTGCTAATTGATTGGCGGTATTTTTCATACCTCCTCCTTATCTGTTCATCTGTAAGCAGTTTCTCCATAACCTTCTTCTTCTCAGGTTTGCTGCCGATGTTTCTAAACCGCGGTTCATAAGTGGAAAAGAAGTCATCATCTTCCGGTTTCACCGCATCCCACGGAGGATTGGCAATTACTAAATCAAAACCCTTTGCTGTTTCAGAGAACGCGTCCGGAAATTCAATTTCCCAGTGGAAGGCATTGTAGGAGTGTGCAAACTTCAGTGCCTCATCCACCCCCTGCCACCATGCAGGTCTGGTGGAGTCACCGTTCCTCAGGAATTCCAGTATCATCAGCGTATTGACTGGTATTTTGCCTGAGAACTCATCATTCAGGAGTATAGCTGTCTTGAGATCAAGCAGTGATTTGGCGTCTTCGCTTCCGCTTCTTACTGCGTAATAAGTCTCCCTGCTTCTTTTCACTTCTTCTGGCGTCAGATCAGCGGTTGCATTTATGGCATGAGCAACAGATTCACCGTTTGCCGCCATTGCGCTGGTCCAGCCGTCAAGTGTCTTCTGAAGCGTGGAACTTCGTACATCATTGAGTCTCAAGCCCATTAAACTGTCACCGCACCTTATGTGATGATCGAGGAACGTCAGCGGAGTCCCAATTGTGAAGGAGTCCAGCCACAGAGACAGTTTCGCAAGTTCAACCGCAAGTGGGTTGATGTCGACCCCATAGACGCATCTCTTCATCACCAGGCGTTTCAGTATGACACTGTCAGTGAGGAGAGCGGCATCTATTTCAATCCCCTTGGATTGCTGGTAGAGTATTACTTTCCTCCTGTCCTCTTCTATCAGTTCAGCCAGCGGTGCATCGGGAAAATCGTTGAGCCTTTCTATGACCCAGCTTGTTATCTGATCAACTGCAGAGACCAGAAAATGACCGCTCCCCATCGCCGGATCCACTATCCTGATGTCAAGTAGGTCTGAGATGATAGTGGCAGCAAGAGACGACTCATCTCTAGCCCCCGAACGAAGTTCATGCATGTGCTTCTTCAATAGTCTCTCTCTTGTATCGAAGATGGGCTGCAGACCCTTCCTGACGAGGAACTTGACTATTTCATCCGGTGTGTAATAGCTGCCTGTTCCTTTCCTTACCAAACCGCCTATCGAGAGATACATATCGCCTTTTGAAATCATTGAACTTGGCTTCGCCTTGTGATCCGCCGCAAAGCCTGCATCCAGAAGCTGGTCCTTGTAAACAATCAAGTCAGTCTTCGCCTGATTCACCCTATATTCCAGCAGACCCTCATACAGGGATCCGAGATGCCTCACACCAAGATTCTGATAGTCAATGCCCCTTCCATCAGATGTCGTGAGTTCCTTGAGTGCTTCAGCGAGGTATCTGTTTCCAATGGCAAGGCCATCAATTTTCTCATCGTTCCGGAAGAGTTCCCCGTCGTATTCTGGGACAGAGGCTTCCGGATTACCGTGGCTTATGGACTCGAAGAGCCGCTTGAGCGATGACCACAGCTGATGCCCATCTGGTATGGCCGCATATTCAGACAATCTCTGTTTCATCCGTTCCAATGAAATTTCGTCGTAATTGGCATTGCCTACGGGGAGCAATTGTCTCGACTCTGCATAAAGGATGAAGAGTATGCGGTAAAGCAGTCTTAGCGCAAGACCTTTCGCCTTTTCAAGACTCTCCTCAGGATAATTCTCGGAACCGGAAAATGACAGCACAGCTTTCACAAGATTTGTGAAAAGTGCCCCCCCAAACACCTTCCGCTTCAGCTCGTCCTCGATTTCGCTTGCGTATTTCAGGCCGCCATCGTAGATAGAATCAATATCCGTAATGCCGCCTTTTTGCACAATAGAAAGCGATGAAAAGAGCGAGACGTAGTACTTCAACCGGTCATCGTCTTCAGACGCTACACTGCCAATATCTATTTCGAAATAGTTTGTACTTGCAGCACTTGCTCTAGAGGAATACAGCCGCCAGAGCATGCCGTTGGTTAGTATGACCCACCTGAATCTCTGCAATGCCGAGACAGCCTGGTGGCTTGGGACGGATTCAGTTGAAATCCTTGTGTCAAACGAGGTTGTGTCTGCGTAGATGCAAACCGCTTCTGAAGAGGTCTCACCCCTGCTCAGGCGGTACTCTTCATGCTGTCCCTTTGTTGCTTCGCCTTTTGCCGGCTTGAGCGAATAACCGAGGGCATTAAGCAATTCTATAACGCCTGAGCGACCCGCTGGAATTTCACCATTCCATTTGCGGAAGAAGGCAGCAGCCTCCTTGTCGACACTCCGCCCTCTCGATGAAAGGTATGATTTCAGTCTATTCCTCAGGAAGTAGTTTGAAAGCAAACCGAGATTGACGAACTGCCGTCCCGTGTCCTTCTGGAGAAGCTCCACAGCACGTGCAAGGGTGGAGTGCGCGGTGAGTATGTCCGAGTTGAGGTCAATCCTCCTCATCGCGCTCTTTGCCCTCTCGAAGTCTTCCTCTTTCCTCAACGCAAGTCTGACTGTGCCGTTCTTGTCATTCCCTCGTTTCTTCATTACGACGAGGACCAAATCATCCATGACTGCAATGGAGATGAAGGACTCCTTATTGATACCCGAAAGGAAGGGATATATTGCGGACGACTTCGTAGATGGGGCCTCGATAATGTAGAAAGGAATCTCTGATGAGATGCTCGCTGAAAATGCCCTCCACCCATCCATTGGCTGCTTGGTGGAAAAAGCAAATGAGCATTCCCTTAGAGCAGCAGGATCCAGCTTGAATTCACGAATGAGCTGGACAACCTTCCCGTTCAATGGACATTGCACCTCCTTTCCATCCAAACTGCAGGTGCAGAATACGTGACTGAAATTAAAGACTGTCGGCACGAAATCCGGTCAGGAAGAACGACAAGGAGTCCTTCGGTGCATTCGAAATGCCTCAGGAGGAGCAGGACAGAATGTGAGTTCTTGGGCAGATAGTCTGATGAAAAAAGGGCGCATACTCCAGTATTTGGCTCGTGTATATAAATGACCAGACAAAGGCGCAATATTGCAAGGAATTTGAACTGACGAGTGAATGCGATTCAGCAAAGTGGAGGGGTAACTGGCAGCATATTTCGGTAAACCTGCGGATTGATTAATATATGTAAGTTCAGTAGAGGTACGGCGTATTACAGTTAATGACTTTAAGTAACCAATGAGTGTGAGGTAACGGGATTAACCTTGCTTCTGAGGAGCTATACAAAATGAGAGCTTCATACGACTCTGAACTAAAACTGCTTTACGGATCATACAGAGACTGCTTGTCAACACAGATTGATGGACTAAAGGAGTGTATCGATATCCTGTCTAGTTATCCATTGATCGCAGTGGGCAGTGGGGGATCTTATCCAGTTGCACACCTTATATCCGACATACATCGACACTATACAGGAAGATTTGCGTGTGCCAAGACACCATTGGAGTTTGCCTCTGAATATACATCCTCGAGATCCGCAATGCTTATTGTCTCGGCCGGAGGAAGTAATCCAGATGCATTGATGGCGCTCAAAGCTGGCTTAAGATACGGGATGAAAGAGATCGTGATCGTGACATCAACAGTTGACAGCGCCTTGAATAAGTTTGCAAACCAATATGGGTACATTCATACACTATTGAATACGGTATCACCTGGTAAAGATGGATTCTTGGCCACAAACTGGTCGCTCACAACTCCATTATTGTTTTTGCTTCAATACATAAAAGCAAATGCTTTGGCATGCACTGATCTGCCTTCGGATCTTGGGGAACTGATTCATCCGAACTTTAGCAAAGATGAATTTAGACGAAGCTTAAATCTATCTGCGGAAAAACTTGATGAAAAAAAGTTTCTTTCAGTCCTTTACGGTGGGTGGACCAAATCAGCTGCTATAGATCTTGAGTCGCGCTTGGTAGAGTCCGGAATTTTCACTCCACAACTTGCCGATCTTCGAAATTTCGCACATGGTAGGCACCAGTGGCTCGTTAGACGAGGAGAGTCTACTGGCATTATAATCTTGGATTATCCATCTCTCACACCTCTTACAGAGAGAACTACAAATTACATACCAGAAAGCATCCCCAAGATTAGACTAAGTACCTACAACGAAGGACCAATTGCAGGATTTGCAACGTTAGTGCTGTCAATATTCTTACTAGGCGCATTGGCAACTCGAAATGGCGTGGATCCCGCCAACCCTATGGTACCACTTTGGTGCAGAAAAATATATAACATAAACCATACAATTAAGAAAATTAAAAGAGAAGACCACATAATAAGAATGAAGATTGGCCCGATTTACAATGAGCAAGCTTCTAAGCGATGGCATGAACTGCTTTCTTCGGAAATAGAGTATTTGAATTCAGCAACCATCAGATCTATGGTATTGGATCTTGATGGAACGCTTGTAGACAGTAAGAATAGGTTCTTACCAATTGGAGTGAAAATTAAAAAACACTTGAACAATCTTCTGTCTCAAGGTATGGTAATAGGAATTGCGACAGGCAGGGGAAAATCAGTGGGGTCGATTTTGAGGGAAGCTACCAGAAAGAAATTTCACAATCAAATACTAGTAGGGTACTATAATTGCTCTGAGATACGACCCTTGAGCGAAGAGAATCCTCGAGATGTCGATAATCTCCTAGCGACTGATGTTTTAGATACTTTTGAGAAGGAGATCCTATACAACATCAAGAGCAATATAATTATCGAGAAACGGGCGCAGCAGCTTTCATTGACTCCCATGCAGCCCGTAGACAAACAACAAGTTTGGAGGGCATCACAAGAAGTGATAATAGGAAATGCATTGCCGTTGAAGGCCATTATGTCGGGTCACTCGGTTGATATTATAGACCACAAGCTCTCTAAGGCAAGAATAATAGACTTCCTGAAGGCTCGAGTCAAATGCAAAGATGATGAAATTCTTAGAATAGGCGATCAAGGTGCATGGCCTGGTAATGACTTTGAACTGCTGAATCATAGACTTGGATTAAGTGTTGATGAAGTCTCTAATGATAAGGAAAAATGTTGGAATATGGGGGCTGAAGGAGAACTCGGAACGATACTAACTGCAAGGTACTTCTGCTGGTTGAAGCTTAAGGAAGAATACAAATGGCAACTAGATATCGATTTATAGGTTTTGGAGGTAACAATGAAAGATGCGCTCGCCGAGAAACTTCTTGCTAGGATTATGGACTGGACGGCTGAGGATGTTGCAAGTCAAAGGAGAGACCTCCAAGTCATTTCATCGATGAAATACAATGACTATCAGCAGTTTGCCCCAGGCATGCGTTTCGTTGAGAGTCTCGCTTTGTGGCTTCAACAGTTCGAGACTAAAGAAGAGCGGATTTGTGCTTATGATTTTGTCCGGAGACGATTGATTTTCATATCAGAACTCGAAATGCAGCACTTGGTCACTATTGCGTTTCCAGACTTCATAAGGCCATTTCTTATGCAACAGGCTTCAGAATTGAGCGGCAACTCACCTTTCAAACTAGACCAGCTGATAAATGGAAAGCATTACAAGACCGCTCTGAGGAAGAGCTTATTCCTAGCCATGAGTGATGGAGCCCACATTGACATCTTTCGACGCGCCAACCCATCACTTACCCATGAACAAATCTTGCCATACTACAGGATAGATGATGAAGAAGCAAGGGACCTCCTTCTTAAGTTGCGGGAAGATCTTCCGAAGGAGTCTTCAATAGATGAGGATGACGCAAAATTCGTGAACTTGTTCCTACTGGACGACTTCTCAGGGAGTGGTTATAGCTATGCAAGGAAGGATGAAGAAGATTATGATGGAAAGATAATAAGAATATTGAAATCTATCTATTATTCGGGCTTGGCTCTAAACACCCTTTTTGACAAGGCTAACTTAAGGGTAATTGTAGTTCTTTATTCTGCGACCGAACGTGCAGAGAGAAAAATCAACGAAACCGTAAGCGAATTTCAGAAAGTATTTGATTGTTCATGTGATTTTCGACTGATGACAATCCAAGAGCTACCAACTGCGCTGGGTGTGAATAATTACAGCGATATGAGATTGGAATCATTGCTGAAGCATTATTTTGATCCAAGAGTAGTCGACACGAATTACGAAAAGGGCAAGACAGACAATCCACAATATGGATTTGATGAGTGTGCTCTACCACTCATCCTTTTTCACAATACCCCCAACAATTCGATTCCGATCTTATGGTTCGGGGGAGGCTTCAACTATCATGGGCTCTTCCCTCGTGTGAGCAGGCACAAACAAGGTGGTACTTCGAGATGATACCACGCAATCCATTTAGGCTTAGAACAGCAGAAGATATTAACGACGTGGATGAGTTCCTGAGGCTATTTGCTCCCGCCGCTCTTGACGTGCTCGACACCAATAATTTTTGGAACAATCTTCACGTCATACAGAGTGCTCCAGGTGGCGGCAAGACTACTCTATTGAGACTATTCACACCAAGTTCTTTGACTACGTTATTTAGCCTTAGAAGAAATGAAGACCTCAAAGAACTCTATGGAAAATTGGTCATGCTTGATGCCGTATCTGAACAAGGGCCGAGGGTGCTAGGCGTCCTTCATTCATGTGCTAGGAACTACGCATCTTTGGAGGATATGAACTTAAGTCCGGCCCAAATGAACAGACTCTTCTTCGCTATCTTAGACTCAAGATTAATCCTTGCAGCCTTAAGGGGAATGAGTGAACTCAAGAAACTGAATTATCCCAACGACCTTTCCAGAATAACCGTTGACCTAGAACATAATATAGAACTGGGTAGAGTTATTGAATTCCCTTGCTCGGGGAGAGATATCTACGACTGGGCCTGCAATCTTGAGAGAGACGCGGCCAAAGTAGTTGACAGTTTCATAAGGCCAACTAACTTGGAAGTCTCTGGTCATGAGTCACTTATTTCTCTTACACTTCTTCAACCCCGAAACTTCACAATCGACGGAGAGGAAGTCATTTCAAGGGTCATCATTGAACTGGATGATGCCCACAAGCTTTCACAAAAACAAAGAAAGATCCTAACAGAGACAATACTGCAGACACGACCGAGACCGACAGTCTGGGTTGCTCAAAGACTGGAAGCTCTTGACTTCCAGGATTTGACGGGGGATGGGGCCAATGAAGGGAGAGATTATGGTAAACCAATCGATCTTGAAAAATTTTGGAGAGACAGGTATAAGTCATTTGAAAAAGCAGCGTTTGACATTGCGGATAGAAGATTGGCGTTGGTGCCTGAAATATCCTTAACCTCTTTCCGTGCTTGCTTGGAAGATACGATAGACAGCTCTTCTTGGGAAGAACAATATGAACTGGGCCTCGATACTATTCAAAATCGCATCAAAGAAGCGGACAGACACTTTTCAAACATACTACCACTAGAGCGCGCCATACTTGAAACTCAGTCCACCCCTAGAGAAAAGATGATAGCCCTACGAGTGTTAGAGATATTGTTAAGAAGGGATTTGTCAAAGAACCAACAAAGATTACAAGTTGGCATCCCAACACATCTTGGTAACCTCGAAAAATTGGAGGATAGCGTTCTTCGGAATGCTGCCGATAGGATGGTCTCCGATGAGTTCAAAGTGCCGTATTACTTTGGGCCTGACAGACTCGCCCTTTTGTCTAGCTCTAATTTCGATCAATTTCTTACATTCGCAGCTGATCTTTTTGAAGAGATACTTGCATTGAACTTGCTCAGCGGAAAGTCTATCTTGCCAACAGATAGACAAGAATTGATATTGAATAGAATTGCAAAATCGCGATGGGAGAATATGGGACTTAAGATCCCATACGGAACCGAAGTTGTGAATCTACTGACTGCGATAAAGGAGATAGCTAAGTCAGAATGGTTGAAAGGGACTGCTTCATATGGAGCAGCAGGATCCATATCTGGCATTGCCATCAGCATGTATGAACGTAAAAGACTTATAGATTACAACAGAGCTAGTCCTGACGGTAAATATAGTCTATTGACTAATGTGCTGTCCACATCGATCTCGAACAACCTTCTTGAGGTGCATATGGATAGATCCCAAGGATACGCCGGGAAGAAATGGATGGTGATGTATCTTAACAGATGGTTATGCCTTTTGTTCGGTTTACCGCTGCAATATGGCGGTTGGAGACATGTTAAATTGGATGAGATGAACACTTGGATCGCGGGCGATCTGCGTCAGATAAGAAAGCAAAAGAAGAAGTGATCTGTGTTGAGATGGGATCCGTACTTCACAAAGAAAAATGAGGAGGTGACTTCCTTTCTCAGCTCTTTCTTTTCCAGCGAAAATTGTGATTTACTGTACTTTAGCGGAGTGGGATTCGACCCAAGAATGACTCTAGGATTGGAATCCATATTCAGCCACAGCAGTAACGGAAGAAAAGACTGCATAATGGTGGAATTTGAAGAAGGCAAGGAATCTCCCTCTCGCAAACATGAGGCTCTCTTAATTGAGAACGTGAATAAGGCAAAGCAGATAGTCGAAGGTTACGGTGGATCCATCCTTCAGAAGACTGTGGAAATGTGGAAAGGACAAGGTTCTGGAAGGAGAAGAGTGACAAGTCAAAATGCGGCGGCACTGATCAAATCAATAGACGATCTCGAATATGATTCAATTGTCGTGGATATTAGCTCGCTGCCACGAAGTGTGTTCTTTCCTCTGATTGGAAAGATCCTTTCGTTGCTTGATGACGCCAAGAAACGCGGCGAAGATAAAAGGAGAAATCTGCTCATTGTCGCAGCAGAAAACGCTGCTTTGGATAAACAGATTAGGAAAGTGGGAATAGATGACGCGGCAGAATATGTTAGAGGATTCGGTAGTGGATTCGACCTAGAGGGATCAGGCAATTTACCAAGAATATGGATACCCATACTTGGCGAAGATCAAACTGACCAACTAAGAAAGGTGCACGAATTGGTAAATCCGGACGAGATTTCACCGGTCTTGCCAAATCCTTCAATTAATCCTCGCAGAAGCGACGATATTGTCTTGTCGCACAGACAGTTACTTTTCGATGAATGGGATATTGAACCTCACAATATAATCTACGTCTCCGAAAACAATCCATTCGAAGCCTACAGACAGATTTCTTTAACCGCGGAAAGGTATCGGAAAGCACTTGATTCTCTCGGAGGGTGTAACATTGCAATAAGTGCACATTCGAGCAAGTTATTATCCCTAGGTGGCTTAATGGCAGCATATGAACTAAACAGGAAAGGCTACAGCTCAAGTCTCGCACATGTACAAGTGCAAGGCTATGATATGCCCAAAACAAACAATCTGGACGAATTAGATAGCCAAAGTCAACTTTTCTTGGTAGGACTGTTTGGTGAGTTCTATGACTGATTGCAGGTTTGAGTTGTCTTTATAACTAACCCGGAAATTAGGCAATTGAGATATGATTAGGAAAGCATTGTATACGCAAGAAAAAGGGAAAAATCTCGTTGCTGTGGGAATGGGATTTGTTACACTCGATTTGATTGTGATAGATGGTGACAGACAAGAAGTTAGTATGAGAGTTGGTGGCTCGTGCGGAAATGTCTTGACTATCCTATCTTACTTAGGCTGGTCGACATACCCCATAGCGAATTTGTCAAAGGGGTTGGCATCAGATTTGGTCGTTTCAGATATGAAAGATCAGGGGGTAAACGTTTCTCTTATCAGAAGATCTAGTAATGGGAGAACTCCGGTAGTTCTTGAAAAAGTGTTAAGAGAGAAGTCCAATAATGTAATGCACAACTATTCTATGAAATGTCCTCTATGTAACACTAGATTTCCTAAATTCAAACCCCCGAGACTTGCAGAAGTTCCTGAGTTGCCCTCCA
Organism: Thermoplasmata archaeon; assembly: GCA_021806165.1. Lineage (GTDB taxonomy): Archaea > Thermoplasmatota > Thermoplasmata > Sysuiplasmatales > Sysuiplasmataceae > JAJZXY01. Next base: position 70,304 of record JAJZXY010000008.1, on the reverse strand, counting down.
ATGCTGTTCGACCAAAAGTTTTCTATTTCGACAGAGCATTTCCCGCTTCTCTTAGAATGGCGGAAGTACTTAGCAATAAACAAGCCCTTGTATTTTTCGAACCTAACAACATTGGTAATGAGGGTTATTTCAAGAGAGCATTGAAACTCTCTCATGTTTTGAAGTGCAACGAAAGAGTCTATAGAAGGTTGGTTATCAGAAGCAACGGGAGCTGGCCAAAACCACCTATCACCATAGTGACAAGAGGTGAAAAAGGAGTAAAATTTAGCCTGAATGGAGGAAAGTGGCGAACAGTAAAGGGGTATAAAGCTATAGTCGTTAGGGATACAGCGGGCGCGGGTGATTGGTTTTCAGCTGGATTTTTATCGAGCTTATTTGTGAATGGTGGAATCGACCACAACAGACCAAAAAAAGAAGTCATACAACATTCCATAGATGAAGGACAAAAGCTAGCCTCCATAAATTGCATGTTTGTTGGAGCTAGAGGTTTGATGTATTCCATGTCCAAGGAAGTCCTATATTCCTTGAAGAATGGGATTGATAATGAAGAACATAGGGCGATTTTACAGAAGAGAGTGAGTAAGCATACCAGGAAAAAGTCAACTGGCATATACCCTGCAGACATGTGTGAAGTCACTCACGCCTAATGCTAATCAAAGTACACGAAATGTGTATACAAACTTAGCTAGCATATGACCCTTGTCAAGAGTTTTTGCTGAATCTAGACCTTCGGGATTCTTAGTTGAATTTGTCCCAAATAGGCAACTATTCGGCCATTTCGTGCAGAGACCCATGTCAATTCTCAAATACTCAACTCGTTGACAGAAGTCGCCCATATAGTGCGACTCACTGACGACGGAGTCTATGAGCTCCTGAATAAAATTATATACATATGCATACATAGGAGATTCTGTAAATGGCAAAAACTATTGCAATATCAGATGAAGTCTACAGACTCCTGAAGAAGGCGAAGTTGCCGAACGAGAGCTTCTCTTCGGTTATAAAACGGAACTTCAAGAGAGGTCGCATTTCAGACCTTGCAGGAAGGAGGACAATCGGTCGAAAAGACTGGCAGGAAGCGATGCAGCATCTTGCGACATCGGAGTTCGCTACATCCAAGAAGCTCAAGAAAGGACTCTAAAATGACGCTCTACGATACCTCCTTCATCATAGACCTTATCAATTCGGATGAGGGAGCCAAGGAACTTGCCAACAAGGCTGATGAGGAAGAGTCTGTGGTTGCTATCTCCGCTATTTCTGTACATGAGTATCTATTTGGAATCCGCTACAGATTTCACAAAACTGCCAACTTCAACGAGAAACTGAAAGCTGCGATTCAGGAACTGGAGCAATTCGACATATTACCGCTAGATCATGAAATAGCTCAGATCAGCGCCGAGATACATGCGGTCTTAGCGAGGCAAGGAAGACAGATTGGAATAAATGACACATACATTGCGGCCACAGCACTCCGCTATGGATTCAAGCTGGTGACAAGAAACAGGGAGCACTTCAACAGAATTCGAGATCTCGAGATTGTTGACTACTGAAACCACTGCTGAACCATTTTTTACTTTCCGCCATTGCAATTGTGATTCTGTTTGTACCAACTGCCTTCTAGACGACGCTGATAATACCTTCAATGAAGTGACAAACAGACGATAGTCACCCGAAGCATTACAATTGGATTCGCCGGTCATTGATGTTCCATCAACAAGATATCCATTGGATCCCAGGTGCCTAAAACAGGAAAATTTAATGAAAGCATTTCAGAAACTTGCTTTGCTCCTAGTGAAAATCCAATCGGGTGCTGAGTTCGCAACCATGTGGCCATTTCAAGGCTCCTACACCCGCTCTACAAGGAAGCAATGCCAAATGGTCCCCTCTCAAATTCCAACTCTTTTCAATTCCTTGACTTTGTCGAAATCCGAGTCAGTGGAAACCATCACTTGCACTCCTCGCAAAAGGGCACTGGAAGCATGGATTGCGTCTCGAGGCTTCAGGTTATAAATCCTAATCAGACGCGCCGTGTCATGCAGGAGTTTCTCATCCACCGGAATGATGTCAAGCCCTTGCAGTTCGAGGAATGCCTCGCCCGCTATTCTCCCAAGTTCAAGGTTCTTGTGTTTTCCGACAACGTAAACGATTTCGTCAAAGGTCAGAGCCGATGAACAACATTTGTCCTTACCATCCTGAACTCTTTGAAGCAATGCTCTAGCTCTTTCACCTTGCTGCTCAACGTTGAGTGCGGCATAGATGAAGACGTTTGCATCAAGATATTTCACTGGGATTCCTTCCCGCAAGCTCTGCTTCATACTCATGTGGGGAAATCTTCTTAACAGAACCACCTGAATGGGCAATCCTATTGAATATGTCGACAGAGTCGGAGCTAACCTTTTCGATGACAACAGAGTCACCTTCCAACCTGAAATTTACCTTCGAGCCTGGAAGAATCTTCAGTATCTTCCTGAATGATTTCGGTATGACTACCTGCCCTTTAGGCCCGACTTTCATTTCTTCTTCAAGCATGTCTAACCTTGGGTTATACTAAAGTCTTACCCATATTTATACATCGTGCTGGGTAATCCGACAACCGTTGATGCTATGTGGAAAGGCCTTCTCTGAGATTTGAAGGAAGTAATAATTGTAGAAAATTACAACTTTCAGTTACTAATGCCGGTAGGAGCCACTGCCCGACAAGGTTAACGGGCGATATCTTGTTTGAGGAGTGAATCGCTCCGGTGAATATGATCATTTGGTGAGTTCATGGCGATGTGACCTGTTATCAAAGAATGAGCCACGATTCCTGCATGGACAAGACAGTGACTGGCCAATCCAACAAACCAGGCTCTTGGGAATCTGTAGGTTTATCTAGGCATGATGTTCGGCTGGGAGGGTATAAGAACAGCCAACCTAAGATATCAATGGACACGGTTATCTAAAGATCCCAGCGGTAGAATTTAGTTATGGCTGATGGAGAAATGCAAAGTCTAAGAGGTGTTGCGGCAATTGCTGAGCATGTGAGAAAGTACCTGATAATATAGACGGTTCTTTCTCTGGCAATAGCGCTACCGGTGGGTTACTACACCAGAGTCTTCACATCCGCCAACAAGTCGCTCTTTTCCGATCTTGTGCTTGTCTTTGCAATTCTCACGATATATCCATCAATGGTTCAGTTGAAGACTGAAGGAATGGGCAAGTCCTTCAGGTCGTGGAAGGCAATTGTCGTCTCGATGATCTGTGTCTTCGCTCTATCGCCGGTGATAGCATTCACATTGGCACCGTCACTGGGAAATAGTTCCGTAGGCCTTGGCTTCGTGACAGCCAACATTGCCCCAGCATCAAGCGCTTCACTCGGCTATGTGCTGATAGCAGGAGGGAGTCTTGAGCTCGCAACCGCCTTGGCAGTTCTGAGCCTGGCTGTTGCAATTCCTGCAATACCCCTCTTTCTGGATATTTACAGTAGGAATCTGGCGGCCACTGCATCAGTCAGGCCGATTATGACGTCAGTCATCTACATACTCGTGCTGCAGTTCATAATTGGCCAGGTCACGCGCTTCATTCTGATAAGGTACAGGGGTTCTGACTATGTGGGAAAGACCATCAAGCCGCATCTTTCACTCGCGACAATGCATTCGATGTTCGCTCTGATCTTTGTCCTGGTCGACAAGGAAGCTGGCGTCATAATTTCCAAGCCGGAAATAGTCGGCTACATTATCGGGTACCAGACCGCCATAATAGTCGGCCTGCTGCTGCTTGCGATAGTTGTAAGTCGTGCCCTCAGGCTGTCATACGAGGATCATCAATCGGTGGCATTCATCTCCGTGACAAAGAATCAGAGCGTAACTGCCGCCATTGCAACCATGGCGCTTTCATCATCTGCGGCTCTCGCCCCGGCCATAATCCCAATGATACAGCCTGTGATTGCAATCATTTACATACACCTTGAAAAACCAGTAAGAAGGATCTTTGCTTACAGAAGAAGGGCTGTATTCAGCACCTCAACCCACTGAAACAGCCCTTACACTTCACCGACTATTGTTGTCCGTGAGCAGATACCACAAGAGATCAACTCAATGTGAAAGGAACGAAATTACAACAATTCGCAACCTTTGAAGTATGACCTGACTGGTTCTCTTGTTGGTTAATACCTATTGACGAGATTGGTGAGACGAATGGAAGAGTGGACCAAGGAACCTCAGTCCCCAACCATACTGTCACTGATTAGGGAATCAATCTGCGTCGAGTAACGGCTACCCATTCTCTCTGCAAACTCCCTCAGAACTTTCCGGTTGGATTCATTAATCAATGCCTGTCGAGTTACTGGATCGATGTCAGCACGAAAGTACAGGAAGTCCAGCAGTATCTTCTCTGGTAATGACACTGGAACGAATAGTCCAGAGAAGCTCAGGTACTCGAACCCAAAGAATGCGTGAGAATCAATCCTCCGAACTATCACCTTTGATTTCATCACCTCTCTCAATCCGGCATTTGCCTTTGAGGTGGTTATGATTACTGGATTTGCTTGCTGTGTCCATATCTTCCGAAGCGTGAGAGCGTACTCCATGCCATAATAGAAGGGCCTGAAGGCGAAGCCAATTACGTTCTCATCATTTGAGAATGTGTAAAACCCTTTCTTAATTCGCACCAACCGCTTGCCCCTCACCAGATTATGAAGGAGCAGCCTGGAGTATTCCTCACTAGAACCTAGGCTTGCAAGATACCTCTTGGCGTCTCCGGCGGTAAACAGAGGAAGCCTTCCGAAGTACTCTGCAAATGAACGTTCATACTTCGCTTAACCACCTCTTGATGTAGCCCAGCATTTCACTATATCGAAAATCGCCCTTTCCTGTGTATATCAGTGATTTGAGCACATCTTCGTCAACAGGCGGTTTGGATTTTGCCAGGAAGGAGGAGAGCGACGAAGCAACAACATGGTCACTTTTGTCCAGAAACCTGGTTAGTATGAAGATGTCATAGACATCTCGAACAAATCTCCTTCCTTGGTATGCTTCTATCTTCCTGATTAACATTTCAGCTGGAGTGAACACGCTGACAGTTGTAGAGCTGCCATCGACTCGGACATATTGCCTTATCATGCTCTCCGAGTGCCCTTCCTTCGTCTCCAGCAACAAACTTGTTTCCCCTTTCGCAATCCTGATTATTGACGGTAATTCTTTGTCCCGGGAAAGCAGGCGAATGCCGTATTTAGGTAATGACCGAATGAATTTGTTCAGCCCTCTGTTGCTCAAGTATATATCGATGTCCTCAGAAAATCTGTTGCCGCCATAACAGCGCCAAATAGCAGTTCCGCCATAGAGTATCGCATCAGGTTCAATACGATTGTAGATGATATCTATCACCCCATCCTGCAGTTCTGCAAGTCTTAACCTGTCACCGGTAATGAGGTCTGCAATTGGTTCCATATAAAAGAAGTAATAATTATACAATATTATAACTTTCGCTTGTTACCTATCGACCTAACCACAAACTGAGAATACCAGCCGATAAACAATGCTATGGGAACAACATCGTTCCTTGCAGGATTGGAACAAGAGGTGAATTTACAACAATCTGGCAATTTCCAGGAGGATCCAACAACATCAGCAAACATGAAAAAGCAGAAACATCGGGGGATGCGGATAGTGTACCAGAACTGCTGTAATTTCCTGATCCTGTAATTTCAATATATTCACCTCAAATCTCTTCCAAACTAAGATATTTTCGCCCTGTCAGCTTGAATACTTGCACGCCTCCCATAGAGCCTTGCTTGCGATGCCTGCAGCAGCCAGCTCATCATCTATTCTTGATATTGTCAAAATCTACATAAAATAGTAGATGCCCTTTTACTTCTCACCCAGCATGAATGCCTGCAAGTCCTACATCTCGACCTCCCCAGTCGGCACAGATATCGTCCCGAGTTTTTCCTTCAGTCTTCTCACGGCATAATTGCTCGTGCCGTCATTCCGTTTGGCTGGAACGAAGAAGACGGACAGGCCCTTGGCGCAAGAACTGGCACCCCTGGCCCTTGCTGTCACAATCGTCCCTTCGGCAAGGACCCTGACCTTGAGCTTTTTCCTGGCAACATGGAATGCAAAGTAAGTGAGACGAGGGTGCAGATTGAATAACACAAGGTTAAGCCACCAACTGGAATCTGCAGCTGTAAGTCGGGGACTTCTAAAGGGAACGTGACAGACTTCGTACATCCGGCGTAGCCGCAAAGGGTGTCAGGACAGTGCCACAAGTCATCAGCTTCTTCTATATCAGGGATCCTGACGGCAACGGCATCAGATGGTTCCAGGTCCTCACATGAGGCCCAAAAATCATACGCAACCGCAAAGGCTGACGTGGCAAAATGTGGCATGCTTCCCTTCCTGAAGCTTCGCTGCATTGCTGAAATATGACCCATGCCCTCCACACAATGCTCCTACAATCGACTGCATGCATTCCCTGCCATGGAAGGTGGCACTTGCACAGCCTGCGGGCGGGGGTAGTAGGGGAGAATGCGGGGAATAGGTTTGTTGACCGCCAGCCTGTTAGCAATACGGCTGACGGTGCGTCCCAGTTCAGGACTTTTTCTTTAAGATCCCCGGGCCAAGAGGCAGGGTGTGCGGTCTGACGGAATTGGTCACGATTGCGAAGCTTGTATAGGCTGCGAAGAAGGCAGTAAGGAACCCGAGATATCCGCCGATGTGGTCCAGAGTGGTGCTGTTGTAGATTGCGCCTGCACCCAGAACAAAGAATGCCAGCCAAAGGAACAGGAATGTCAGATTCAGTGTCGTGTTGGCCATCATGGCCGGCACCCACATATACAGTGTAAAGAAGCCCCACAGAATCAGAGCAAAGCCAATTTCCTTTCCGGTGGGTGCTATGATGTGCAGCGATGCGAATATGACCAGCATTGCATAGAATAGCCAGAATCCGCCATAACTTGAAAAGGCGGTAAAGCCGAATGTGTTCCCCTTCCTCATCTCAAACGCGCCGGCAAACAGTTGCCCAAGCCCTCCGTATGCGATTGCAAGCGGGATTACCACGTCAGGGCCCGAAAGGAAGCCTGCATTGTAGAAACTTAGCAGGAATGTTGTAAAAGCGAAGCCTGCGAGTCCCAACGGGGCAGGATCTGCCGTCAATGCTTTGCCAAATGGATTCTCCAACGATGTTGCCATCAATCCCCCTCTTTCAACTGAATAGCGCCGAAGTGATTAGACACGAAACGCCTTGGACGTATAATAACCTAGTGTAGAAGTGGTCAAGTAATAAGCATGTTACAACCAAATCCGCAATTGAATTCAGATCTGCAATATTTTTCTTATGTTTGAGAAAACTTACGAATTATGCATACAAAAATAATTTATGGCTCCATAAACAGCAAAGCGAAATTAGCGTGTGTTATAAAGGAAATACTTCATAATTTTTCCTGTGATTAACCTTTACAACATATTATTTCAATGCAACATGCCTTGTGTATGGACCTGACCACATGTAGCTGGCCTCTGGCATGCTTCCAATCTGAACGGAGCCGGTTCAAATTAGCAAAAATATAAACTTATGATCGGCTATTCACCTCCTTATGGTTTCTGAGAGAGAGAAAATGGAATTAAGCGAGGCTGAAATCGCTGTACACTGGAAGGAAGAACCACTTATCAATCCACCACCCTCCTTTGTTGCTCAGGCAAACATGAAAGATCCGAAGGTCTACGAAAGATTCAGCGAAAAGAATTTTCCAGAGTGTTTCCACGAATACGCCGATATGCTCACCTGGGAAAGGAAGTGGGACAAGACGCTCGATACCAGCAACCCGCCTTTCTGGAAGTGGTTCGTGGGAGGAAAGCTGAATGCGAGCTACAATTGTGTTGACAGGCATCTTGAGAAGTACGGGGACAAGGCTGCCATCATCTGGGTCCCTGAACCTGAAGGCGAGCCGGACGTTGTTATTACTTACCGCGAGCTTTACAAGAGGGTCAATGAGTTTGCGCTTGTCCTTCAGTCACTGGGGTTGAAGGCCGGGGACAGAGTCACATTTCACCTGCCAATGATTCCAGAACTTCCTATCTCTATGCTCGCGGCCGCAAGGCTCGGCATAATCCACAACCAGGTTTTCGGCGGATTCAGCCCTAAAGCATGTGCTGAGAGGATGGAGGATTCCAAGAGTGATATTCTTGTCACATGTGATGGCTATTACAGGAATGGAAAGGTCATAGACAAGAAGAAAGAGGCGGATCTGACAGTCGAGGAAGCAGACAAGCTGGGCGTCAAGATAAAGAAGGTTCTGGTCTGGAAGAGGTACCAGGACAAATACATGTCCCAGTCTGCAATGGTGGAAGGACGTGACTTCTTTGTTGATGAATTGGTAAAGCCCTTCGAGGGGAAAACCATCGCACCTGCCTCTATGGACGCTGAAGCGCCTCTTTTCCTGATGTATACGAGCGGCTCAACTGGAAGGCCAAAGGGAGTGCAGCACAGGACAGGGGGCTATCTGGCGTACGTCGCCGGGACGTCAAAGTTCGTTCAGGACATACATCCTGAGGATGTTTACTGGTGCTTTGCAGACATAGGCTGGATAACGGGCCATTCGTATATTGTGTACGGCCCGCTTGCCCTCGCGGCCACTTCCGTAATGTACGAAGGTGTTCCCCTCTTCCCCGACAAGGGCAGGCCGTGGAGAATTGCAGAAAGGCTGGGTGTGAACATATTCCACACCGCACCTACAACTATCAGGACTCTTAGGAAGGCTGACCCTGATGAACCAAAGAAGTACAAGTATTCTTTCAAGTGCATGACTACTGTGGGTGAACCGATTGAGCCGGATGTGTGGAAATGGTACTACGATGTAGTCGGAAAGGGGAAGGCTGTAATAACAGATACCTGGTGGCAGACTGAAAACGGTGGATTCCTTTGCAGCACACTGCCTGCGCTTACGCCCATGAAACCCGGAAGTGCCGGTCCAGGTATGCCTGGGATATATCCGGTAATATTAGACGAAAACGGCAAGACTATTGAAAAGGGAAAGGGTATAGCAGGTAACATTTGCATAAGGAATCCATGGCCGGGTATCATGCAGACCATATGGGGAGATCCGCAGAAGTTTGTGGATGTCTACTACAAGAAATATTGCACCAACCCGAACAGCAAGTCATGGCAGGATTGGCCGTACTTTGCAGGGGATGGGGCCGTTCAGAGTGCTGACGGATATTACAGGATCCTGGGAAGAGTGGATGACGTCATCAACGTATCCGGCCATAGGCTCGGCACAAAGGAGCTTGAAAACGCTGCACTAATGACGGAGGAGGTTGCTGAGGCAGCTGCCGTTCCGATGAAGGATCCCATAAAGGGCCGCGTCCCTATAATGTTCGTATCACTCAAGCCTGGTTTTGTGGCAACAGATAGCCTCAAGGAGAAGATCACCACAACAATCGCCAAAGAACTCGGACCTATCGCAAAGCCAAAGGAGATTTACATCGTTCCGGATCTTCCCAAGACCCGTTCAGGCAAGATCATGAGAAGAATTCTTGCATCAATCACAAACCAGATGGAAATGGGTGATGTGACTACGCTCGCGAATGCTGAAGTCGTGGAGTCGATAAGGAAAATGGCCGAGGAGAAGTAGTCCTTCTGTCATCCTGAGCCCACGCCCGCGCCACCTTCTGTGCCTTGCGTTCGAATTACAGTATGTGGCCCGGTGGATAGGTGTCAGTAGTGCACAGCGCCGCCCCGCAACCCGGGCGGCACGGCGATGATATTCATGGACATAAAGGTTGATGACTGCCGGGTAAAGGAGGGAAAAAAGGTCAATCTCAGCAGGTGGCCTACCGTTTCCAGGCCAGTATACGGCAGCAAGAGGCAATACCAGAAGCTGCTGGAGTCGCATGTAGATAAACTGAGTTCGCTGCAACAGCTATTGTACGCATCAGACCGTTATGCCATCCTGATGATATTCCAGGCGATGGATGCGGCGGGTAAGGACGGAACCATCAGGCATGTGATGTCGGGGGTGAATCCGCAGGGCTGCCAGGTTTTCAGCTACAGACATCCGAGTGCGAAAGAGCTGCAGCACGATTTCCTCTGGAGAACCACGCGGGACCTGCCTGAACGTGGAAGAATTGGCATTTTCAACAGGTCATACTATGAAGAGGTGCTGATAGTGAGGGTCCATCCTGAACTGCTGCAGGGTGAGGGTGTCCACGACGGGATTCCTGACGGAGAATCATTCTGGACGGAGAGATTTCGATCAATAACTGAACTCGAGAAGCATCTGCACAGGAATGGAACAAGAATTGTCAAGTTCTTCCTTCACATCTCAAAGGAGGAGCAGCGAAAGAGGTTCCTGGAAAGAATCGACGATCCCGAAAAGAACTGGAAATTCAGCTCGGCGGACATAGAAGAGAGAAAATACTGGCACAAATACAGGAAGGCATACGAAAAATGCCTTGGAGCAACAAGCACTGAACATTCACCGTGGTACATCATTCCGGCAGATGACAAGGAGAATGCGAGACTGATGGTTTCCCAGATACTCCTTAACACGCTTGGTAGCCTTGACCTGGAATACCCGAAATTGAGCAAGGAAAGAAGGAAGGAATTGGAAGATATTCGCCGGCAGCTCGAGAAAGAGGGAAACGACTGATACAGGATTCAGGGGAGATGGAATATTCCGGATTCAACCCGGGTCAGCCGGACAATAACTTCCCCGATTTGTGTGAACCGGTTCCCTCCAATGCCTCCCTTCCGATAAGGAACAGCATCAGCCCGAGCGCGATGTACATGACCCAGTAGGTGTGCAGCAGCCACTGGATGAGAAGGCCCGCAAGTAGCACCGCAGACAGCGAGAGGCATGTGGCTGATTCTACAGCGTCAATCCTGAGCGGTGCGCAGTTGGTCTCCCTTCCCAGCCTTCTCTTTTCAAACCAGAAGAAGGGCATGATTACAACCGCAAGGGCCGCCACCACCATTCCAGGGAGTGAAGCTTCCGGTCTTATACCGGCCATGTATGAATAGACGGCTCCGCCGCCTATTGCAGGCAGGAGCGCCAACAGCAGGTATCTGCCTATTCTGGAAGCACCAAGCTCACCTCTCCAGCTGCCCGTGTCATTATTCCTGAGATGCAGCAATACCACCATCCCGGATATCAGTTCGATCACACTGTCCCCGCCGAATGCAAGCAGGGCGAAATTCAGTGCGGCGAAGCCTGCCAGGAGGCCGGCAGCCACCTCGACAGCCATCCATGAGTTGTTTAGATACTGGACAACCAGGCTTCTGCGGACAGCCGAGCGTCTCCACTCCCTGTGGGAAGTGGGGCAGCAGCAATCTGAGCAATTGAGGCATTCTGAAGGGTTTGAGCAATATTCGCACGACTGCTCGGTGCAGCCGCAGTCGTCCGCCTTGCGCGCTGCGGATGTGGCACTGGCATTCAAGTTCGCTTCAGCATCCGCATTCATCATGAATACAATTCATGGAAATGGTATTTTACCCCTTTGATGTCGTGGCGGCTGGAATGCAACAGCGGAGGAAATTACCGCATGTCCTGATATGCCTATCGAATGAGATTCGAAGCCAAGGTTCTTCTTCCACCACCTGGCCGGCGATTCGGCGCTTGACACAACCCTAGCTATATCTGCAGGTGCAAGCGTGAGTTTTGGCACCTTCACGCATTCAATGAGATTTCCCTGCAGTGTTCCAAATGCGTTTCGACCTCAGCCAATGGTGGATGTCAATTCAGCTGGCTTCTCATGACCACAATCGCATCATGTGCTAAACCTGTTTTCAGAGCACCGTCTTGGCGCGAAGAGTGGCTCGCACGATTCAAGATTCCAGGGGGTACGTGGAGTTCAGGGACAGCGTGCGTAGGACCAGGACGCAGAGTGCCGAGAGGCAATAGCTATGGGACGACGGTACAGACATCCGCAGGAACACCTGTGACAGGGAAACGGGCAGGTCCAAAAACAGAGGATGCGCATCGCAGCGTGCCGCATGACGTTACTTGCCGGCCGGCTTCTGCTCCCGCGAAGTGACACGGGAGCGCCTACCTGTCCGCTTCGCACCTTCCCTGGCAGGTTTTTCGACATATCCTGAGAGCTTTATTGGGGTCCACGCCATGTGGTTTTCCCTCTCCTCCATTACATGGGCAGCGAGTCCTGCTGTCCTTCCAATAAGGAAAAAGGACTTGCCGACAGACCAGTGAAAGCCCATGTCCGATATGAGGGCGCCTATTGCGCCGTTGACGTTGATTGAAAGCTCCCTTTCTCTCTTGGCGGATGCTTCCCTGGCAATGAGTTCCATGAGCGCGGTGTGCTCGCCGAGTAGGCGCACCTTTCGTGCTATCTCGAAAAGCCTCCTGGTCCTGGGGTCCTCCGACCTGTGTAGCAGGTGGCCCAGTCCGGGTATCCTGGTCTGCTTTGAGGAATAGTCTGCCACTACGCTGATGGCAATTTCCCTCGCAGGCCTCTTTTCACTGTGTATCAGGGACACACCCTCCTGCAGCATCCTTGCGCTCATCTCAATGACGCCGCCGAACTGGTCGCCCAGCGAAAGCAGACCCCCGCTCACAGCCGCCTGGAATGCCTCCGGGGCTCCGTTGTTGATGAGTCGTGCCACCATCGCGCTCGGCGTAATGCCGTGGTCAATGCCGCTTGCAAGAATTGCGTTGGTAAGGACAGACTCCTGCTTTGTCGGCTTGCGCCCCGTGAGTGTTATGAACACCGCGTCGCCGAATGATATCCTGCCCATGATGTCGTCGCAGAGGTCAAAACCCCTGAGTATGATCTTATCAGGATAAACCTGTGAAATCTCCGTGGAAAATTCTTTTTTGCGGGGCATCGCAGACCTTAATGATCTGTTAGGCTATATTCCTTAGTATATTGCTGACTGCCCGGAAGGCAGTATTGAACACCTCCCTGTCGAGTCTGTAAGGGCAGTATGAAGTAACTGATTGATGCAACGTGCTGCCAGGAGGTAATGGAAGATGCCTTCTCTTTCCTGTGCGAAGGCAATAGGCGGCGCGGGTGCGATTCTTCTGCGACTCTCATTCATCCCCGCATGAAGAAACGTATTTGGGGTGGCGGGATTCATCATGATCATGATTGCAGTCAAGTACATTTAAGACATACTGGGAGGGGGTCGTACAGATTAGCCCTTCCGTGATCTTTATTCCCTTCTTACATGCCGGTTCTCCATAAACACCAGATTGCGTCTGCTTTTGCCGCAGCTGTCCACTGCTGCGGCCGATGCCGTCATGTTATGCATGTCAGTGAGCCGAGATGCTTCCCGATGCCATGCTGCAGCCTCACAAGCGCGGCGAATATCCTGCCAAGGAATGTGAAATGGCATGAGCGCTCAAACCATTTCCTGCCACGTCTGTATGGTCTTGCATCGATTGCTGTCGTGGACTTGGTTACAGCCATGAACCCTTCGGTCTTTCCGCTTCGCTCATTGCAGATGCGCACATGGCCTTCCGGATTTGTCTCCGCCACGGCCATCACGCTGTTGCGGAAGTATGAGCCGACAGCCTCATACTCTCCCCTGTTGCAGAGGAATATGAGCATTTCAGCGACTGCTGCGCCTGTCCTGAAATGCTCATCGCCATGATATTTCTGGTAGAGGCGTCTTATCTCATTCCCGTTGCCTGCAGGATTTAGAACCCAGTCCTTCTCCATGCTTTACTGGAGGCGTATGCCGTTTATGCCTGAATGCGCTATGTTCCTGTATGATGTGTATTTGCCGTCAACCTTCTGTTCCACCGTGCATATGCCGTCTGCAGCAAGCCTCTGCTGCGACGGAATGAGGCATGCACCCTCATCGCCGCTGATGCCCATTGGTGTGTAGTCCAGGACAAGTGAGGGGTCGTCGAGGTCGTGCACTATGTCGACCTTGTATCCATTATGTCTGTAGTAGCCGCTGTATTCAGCCTCATCATCGAATTTCAGCGAGTGCACGTCGGTTGCATCCTCACCTGTCCTCCTTCCAATCTCCATGCCCATGGAGGATGCCATGCGGACACATTCGGTGACGATTGCATGAAAGAGTTCATGCAACCTGCTGTCACCAATGCGTTCGTTGATGAATTCGCGCAATGTCCCATACACAGGCTTTTCATGGAAGCCGAGGCGCTTCCAGCCGTTGTCCGAGACAACGGCGTTGTAGGCATCTCTTATGTTCCGCCTCCCGCTCATGCACATGAATGCAGTGAAACGCATTCTCGGCACGAGCCTGTCCCTGACGGTATTGAAGCGGCTGTATGCCCCTTCCATGAAGGGCATGAGCCCTTCACAGTTCAGGTGCGAGCAGAACTCTATTGCCGACACAGGAGTGCCGGCGGTTGCATCCCTGAACTCCAAGGATGCGACAAGTTCATCCAGCCTTGTGCTGTCCTCATCGGACAGCATCAGCTCCTTTCTCTGCCAATACTTTCTTATCCTGCCATCTACATCCATTTCCGACATGTTTGGTAACACCCTTCTGGGACTTTGCCCGTCCCAGAAGGGGCATGTCTTTTCGATCGAAAAATGTACCGGTCACTGACTTTGCCCTGCAACCGGCTGTGGGACACTATTGTTCGTCCCTCTTCTCTCCTTCCGACTTTGTAATTATCACATAGACTCTCTTGCCCATGTACCGCCTCGGCACATCTGCTTTGGCGGATGTGCCTTGAGGTGTGACTGTTCTCTCCAGAATCCCTTCTATCTCATCGTCTGTGATTGTCATCTTGTTATTGAGAACAAAGATCTTCCTGCTCACAGACGGTAAATGCAACGGTGTGTAATAAAGATGTCTATAGACATGTTTATATCCGTGCCGGTTATACTGTAATCAAATGGCGATAATTTCGAGCGACGATATTCAGCGCAAACTGCATGAGATAGACGACTACCTTGGCAGGAAATATGTGCTTGAGCATCCGCCGAAGAAACGTGACTGGCGCACATACGAGCAGCAGTTCGCACTGAGGATCAGGACTGCGATGAATGAACTCGATCCGCTCATACACCAGGCGGTGTCCGTCATTCACATTCTGCAGGGACCGGGACATCCTCACTCCCTGACACTCGAACAGAGGGTGAAGCTGCTGCTGATCAAGCAGCTTGCTGGCGGGAGCAACCGCATGTTCGCCAACATGCTTGTGATGTATTCCATGCTCTCAGGCATCGACGTGTCGTACAAGACAGTCGAACGGCTGTATTCGGATGAGGAGGTGCAGCTGGCGATACACAATCTGCATGTGCTCATACTCGGCAGGAAGGATATACGGAGTTCGGATGCAACCGGTGACGGAACAGGTTACTCGCTGACTGTAAAGAAGAACTACGAGTCACATGCACAGAAACTCAAGGATCTTGCAAAGGAGAATCCGGGGAAGGATGCAGAGAACGGCGCAGCAGCTGCGCCGAAGGAGCGTAAGAGGCGCCTCTTTGCATACTCCTTTGCACTGATGGATCTGAAGACAGTGATGTACATGGCATTCGGCTCGAGCATGAAATCGGAGAGGGAGGCGTTCGACAGGGCCATGACCATGCTTTCGTCCCTGGATATCGAGATGTCTTCCGTCAGACTCGACAGGTACTATTCATCACCGTCATATGTGGACAGGTTCGGCAGTGCGAAGGTGTACATCATACCTAAGAGCAATGCCACACTGAACGGCTCGCTGAAGTGGAAACACACCATGAAGTACTTTGTCGAAAACACTATGGAGTATCTCGGAGAGTATCATCAGAGAAGCAACTCGGAATCGGGCTTCTCTGCGGACAAGAAGATGCTTGGATGGAACATAGCGCAGAAGAGGAGTGACAGGATAGACAATGCGCTGTTCTGTACAGGCGTGTGGCATAATCTGCTCAATATGGGAAGACCTCAGCAATAGTGTCCCACAGCCCCTGCAACCAGCTGTTTCAAATATCAGATCCTCAAATCTTTACGACCCGGGAGGCACGGAGATATTCCGAAGCATGATTGCAGCCGTGATATTCCCGTTTGCTGCAAGGGTCGCGGCATCAGTGGTGGTCACAGCAACGGTGCTGAATGCATTCCAGAATGACTATTTCACCGGGATGGATCCATTGACCCCTGCACCTGGCGTAACGCGGGCCCGGTGGCTGGCCTTCGCACTGATTATGGCCATAGGCCTGGTGGCGGCATGGATTCTATTCATGATGTCGGCAGTGTACCTCAGGAGGAGCTACAATGCGGCAGGTGAGGGTCTTGATGTGCACACATTCCATACGGAAGGCCTGCTCTACTTCATAGTGGCTGCATTTTCCATCGTCATGGTCGGATTCGTCATACCGCCTGTGGCACAGATTGTGACCGCGGCAGCACACTTCCCGATCCACGAGAGTATGCCTGAGAAGCCATGGGGTGCGCCTGCAGCTGTTCCTCCGTCCTGAGTCATCGGCATTGGCTGCCGACGGCTGTTCGGGCTGAATGCTGCCCCGAGCAGCACCGGAAATCAATCCATGCAGCTGGGATTCGGCAGCAGGGGGTGGTTGTGCAGACTGGGCAGTCTGATGCCGTCCCTGACTAGCTGCACTCCTGCGGGGAGCAACCGCATTCTGCAAATCGTATTGTGCCGCTGACAAAGTACATGGAGTGCGCCTTTCAATATACCTTATTTGCCTCCCCCCGACGCCTTGTGACAGCGAGAAAGCTATGCAGGATCCCGTGCAGGGGGTCCGGAATGGAGTTGTGGAATGCGCACGATTTTCGGTGCTGGAATTAAGGTGGGACAATCAGGAGCGAGGGTATTTATAAAGTATTGATTTTTTTTGCAGCATGTCGTACGAAGCAGAGATCAGCAGGTCAAATCCTTCACTAGTGCTCTTCATGATCGACCAGTCCAAATCTATGAGCTACAAGCTTCCGGGCGGTGACAGATCGAAGGCGCAGGAGGCATCCGACGCAATAAACAGGCAGATAGGGGAATTTGTGCTCAGGTGCACCAAGAGCGACGGAATCAGGGACTACTTCCACATAGGTGTCATAGGCTACGGTTTCACGACAGGCAAGGCCGACTCCATCCTCAGGGGTGACAGGGTTAACCCGATATCGCAGCTCGCCTCGAGCACGCTTCGCGTGGAGAAGAGGCAGATGAAGGTGTCAGATGGAGCGGGCGGTATAACCGAGGTCGATTACGATTTCGGTGTCTGGTTTGATCCCACTGCGAGCGGTGACACGCCCATGTGCAAGGCGCTTGGCCTTGCAAGGGACATCATAAAGGAGTGGATGGGCAACCACCCGTCCTCATACCCTCCAATACTCATAAACATCACAGACGGCCAGGCAACGGACGGCAACCCGGCTGACATCGCAGAGGAAATCATGTCGCTGAATTCCGCCGACGGGGCTCCGCTTGTATGGAACTGCCACCTTTCGTCGAATCCGGCAGTCCCGGTTTCATTCCCTGCTGCCGAAACGGAGCTTCCGGATGACAAGTACGCGAAGTCGCTGTTCACCATATCAAGCAGGCTGCCGCAGCAGTACATAGGGTATGCCAGGGAGATGCAGATAAACCTGGGCGACGAGGCCAGGGCATATGTCTTCAATGCACAGCTCGAACAGCTCGTCCAGTTCATTGACATAGGGACCAGGGGACCACAGGGGCAGATGCAGTAGTTGTTCACCGTTAAGGAATTCCACAGGCCCAAGACGGGAAACAGCGAAAGCGAGTACGAGGATGCTTTCGCATACGACGGCGCCAGGGGAGTCTTTGCAGTAGCGGACGGTGCGACTGAGTCGAGCTTCGCAGACGTCTGGGCAAGGGCGCTGGTGACAACCTTCGTGGAAAGCCCGCCGGACTTCGGCAGGAACGACAGGGATGTCATGAGGGATGTCCTGACTGCTGCCAGGGATCGCTGGTACGGAGGAATTGACTGGGAGGGACTCCCGTGGTACCAGAGGAACAAGGCGTTCATGGGCTCATACGCGACGCTGCTCGGCCTCCAGGTGGAGGCTGAAGGGGAGAGGAGGAGGTTCAGGTGCTTCACGGTGGGAGATTCATGCATGTTCCTTGTCAGCGGCCAGAGGATGGAATCATTCCCCTTTGCAGACAGCAGGGACCTCGGCAACACACCAAGGCTGATGTGGAGCGGGCTCGGCGGGAAGGCGGGACGCGGCAGGGAAGTGGAGATACCGGGTATTGAGGTGAAGTACGGATGGCTGAAGCAGGGTGACAGCATCATGCTGGCCACGGACGCACTCTCAAAATGGATTCTGCAGAACAAGGGGGGCAGACCCTGGGAGGAGCTTGCTTCGAAAGCAGGCGACTTCGACTCCTACATAGGCGGACTCATAGCATCAGGCAGCATCAAGAATGACGATATCACACTAATCACAATAACTATGCCTTGAGTATCTGCTGCGGGTCGCACCCTGACCAGAGTGGCGGATGGCGCAACGAATCCTCCATGAGCGCTGCGAGGTCCCTTACCTTCCCCTTCTGCCTTCCGAGTTCCTTCAGCACAGTTGACTGGGATGGATTCTGGAAGTCCGCCTTTCTGAAAATCAGGCAGTCCTGGTCCCCCTTGTTGTACTTTCCCCACAGAGACTGGTCGCCTGCAACAGCCAGCAGGCTCAGGTATGTGACAAGGATGGAGAAGTTGTCCAGTCTCTCTGAGAAATCATCAGAACCCCTGGCAGGATGCTGGAAATTATCGTGCCCCAGCTCCTGGGACTTGAATCCCCTGAAAGCTGGCACATACATTCCGTCATAGTCCACCAGGGTAAGCCCGCCTGCCGTCCCGATGACTATGTTGTCACCTGCAATGTCGCCGTGTGCTATGCCTGCCTTCCTTATTCTCACCATTTCATCCAGGAAGGAGGATGCCATCCTCTTCAGGCTCTCGGGGCTGCGCAGGTGCTCAGAAACATATGTGTTGAGGTTGCTTCCTTCGACCCAGTCCATGAGGAGGACAGGGAAGAACATGGACGGCTCCTTGAAGGTTCTGATTGCCCCCGGAAGGTACTGGAAGTCTACAAAAGCCAGCTTCTTCCTGGACAGGGACTTGAGCTCCTTCGAAATTGATGAGTAGCGGCCATTGATGTCCGGCTTGCTTCTTGTGAAGCACTTCAGTGCCTGGGCGGAGCCGCCGTTCTCCAGCTTGAATATGGTCCCGTAGTTGCCAGACGAGTAGACTATGTTGCCTGCAAGCTTTACGTATGGATTCGGAACAACCTTCGACGAACGCATCTCCGGATAGGATGCGGATATGCTGAATGCAATGTTCTGCATCGCCCTGGCATAGTCGCTCTGTGCCGGCCACGGCACGTTTGACGGCGGTTCTGCCTGCTTCCGCTTCGGTGGCTGGGCTGGCGATGGCTTGGGGGAAGGCGCGGCCGGCTGGGAGGCAGAGGCTGCTGCCGCGGCTTCCAGCCTTCGTGCCTTCCTTCCCTTTCCGCCTCCGGCAGCATTACCGATCACGCTGCCAGGCTGCCGCGTTGAAGGCGCGGACTTGTTGCCGCTGGCCCTTCGGACAGTATCGAGATTCACGGATACGACCGAGTCGCCTACCGTCCGCCGCATGACCGAAAACGAGAGAACGAATACCGCAAATCCTGCCAGCTCAAGGTAGTAGAGGGGGTAGGCAATGACCAGGTAGACGGCGGGGATGCTCATGGAGAGGAATGATATCCGCCTGAGCCTTCCCCAGACGGCAGCCACGTATGCGGCATCCACAGCTGCAATTGCAGCGAGGGCTGCAAGCCTGATGTACAGGGGGGGAAGAGGATTGCCTGAAAGGTAGTTGACCGCAATGAGCGCCAGCCCGTAGAGGGCATAAAGTCCCCTGTGCGTCCCCATGTGTCTTCGGGCAAGGGCATATGCCAGCGTGACAGCAAAGGCGGCCGCGATGCCCATCAGGGCATACTGCTCCAGCAGCTGGTAGATTCCTGAGACGGTGCTGGTTCCGAGGATTATGGCGGCGGCGCCCGGAACGACGGGGGGCAGCAGCAGGAGAAGGGAGATTATGAACAGAATGATCAGGAATTTGCCGAAGGCCTTCATTTTCCTGACCCGGAGAAACCGCTCTTGCTAAATAACTTGGCACGCGGCTTTCACGGCAGGGAATACTGACACATGCTGTTAAGCTGGAGGCATGATTCTGTGCGCGCGGGCAGAGGCGGAGTGCGATTCCTGCTGCTGGAGTTTATGGAGACGTTATCTCTATGAATAATCAGGGTGAACTGTTAAAATATATCAATGGAAGTGAGATCCGCATGGATACCAAGGAGGTTATAGCCCGGGCTTTGGATTTTGCCGCCTCGGGAGACATTGCTGTCAGCGAGCGCACGGCGAGGCAGCAGATAAGTGAGTTTGTGGGTCGATACCCGTACAAGGAAAGGGCTGACCTCCTGAGGGCAATGACACCGGACGACCTTTTTGAGGGGGCGGCCGATGACAGGTTCTTCAACTGGCTGCAGGACAGGACATCCTCAGTCGGCGCTGTGCAGCCGATGAGCCCTGCTATATTCCAGGAGGCTGTGCGGCGATTCGATTTCTTCAAGGTGCTCCTCACGGTGCTTGTTTCCGACAAGAAGAGCATCTCCTCCAAGATAGACCAGAACTGGGGTGTGATCCCTGGTTTCGGCGGGGAGAAGGAGATTGCCAAGAAGCTCCTCTCCCTGTACTATTCAGACTTCGTCATACCGATCTTCAGGGCCGAGGAGATGGAGCGCTACTCCACCGCCCTGGGCATGGATTACATGGACAGATCGATACAGCATTTCAGGAAGGAATATTCACTTCTGACTGAGGGGCAGAAGTTCGAACTGCTGAACCTGGCGCTGACTGAATTCAGGAAAAACAATCTTGCGGAGTGGACAAACACCCTCTTTGCATCCTTCCTCAGACAGGAGTTTGGGGGGGCTGAGGGAGTAAAGAAGGAGACTCGGGCCAAGGTGCAGCCCGCAGCCCCGGGAAGGGCAGAGAGCGAGCTTGTTAAGACCACACAGCTGTTCGAGGCAAGGCTCAGGGTCGCTGACAGGACGGCAAAAGAGCTCAAGAGCGAGCTAAGGCTCAGGGATGAGAGGGTGAAAGAGCTCCAGGCTGAACTCGAACGGAGGGACGGGGAGATCGGCAGGCTCCGGGCCGAGGTGGACAGGCTTGAGGCTTCAGCACGCGAGCAGCAGGAGAAAGCCAGGGAGAGCGCAAGTCGCGCATTGTCCGAGTCGGCGGGCATGGAGGAGCTGAAGAGGGGGTACGACCTCCTTTCCGAACAGCTGAAGGAAAGGGAGGAAAGGATCAGGCTTATGAGCGAAGACCTTGAGAGGCTGAAGGAGAGCCTGCGCCAGTCTGATGCCTATCTGGAGGAAAGGGATGAGCTGGCCAGGAGCGCGGATGAGCTGAAGGAGATGCTTGCCGTCAAGGATGAAAGGGTGAAGGCACTTGAGGAGGAAATGGCCAGCAAGAGCAGTTACGTCAGGATTGGGGGTAGCGATTTCATGGATATGGAGGCACCATCCTTCACACCGCCTGAGACGGAGCAGCAGGACAAGGTGAAGTCAGGGACTCCCAGGCTGGACGACCTGCTGAACGGAGGCATTCCGGTGGGTTCGCAGATGGTTGTCTACGGGCCGTCGTTCATAGGGAAGGAGACAGCCATGGACGCATTTGCCGCCCAGGGCATCGCCGACGGCGTTCCTCTGATATGGGTTACCACGGACAAGACTATAGAGGAAATAAGGGAGGAGATGTCGCGCTTCACTGCTTCGTTCGGCGACTATGAGAAGCAGGGGCTGGTCTTCTACGTGGACGCATACTCCAGGGTGGTCGGGGACAGCTCGGTGGAGGAGAATGCATCCTACCTGGAGGAGGATGCGGACGTGGAGGAAATTGGTGCTCTGGTGGACGCGCACCTTGCACGCATCGGCGACAGGATCGGAGAGAAGGGCTACAGGCTTGTCTTCAGGTCTGTTTCCAGCCTCAGCACGAACCATGACATAAAGAGCATATTCTCCCTCCTAAGGCAGTTCGTCGCGAGAAGGCGCAAGGACGGATGCGTCGCAGCCTACAGCATCGAGAAGGGTATCATGTCCGAGCAGGACCTGCAGATCATCAGCAGCATTATGGACGGGGTCATGGAATTCAGCACCGACGGGAGGACCAATTTCCTCTCCGTCCAGGGCATATGCGAAACCCAGACCAGGGAGAGGGTGGAATATACAGCGGGCAAGAGCGAGCTCAGCATAGGCTCCTTCTTCCTTGGCAGGATCAAGTAGGCCACCGCATCGATGACCCCAAAGGGGGAGCCTTAAAAATAACCCGTGCTGATTGAGGCCATGACTGGCATAAGGCTGAAAAGCACACCGGTATTCATACACGTGGCTGGAAAAGGAGACCGCAAGGCTGGCAGACATGTCGGCCGGTTGGAGGGGCAGGAGCTGAGGAGATTGCCTGCGACTCCACCCTGCCGGTAAACCTCCTGTTGATCGTTCCTGCCAGAGCTCCGTGGAACACAAATGAGAAGATGAATCCCGCGCGGACATGGTGAACGAAACTGAATTATCAGAAAATCCACCAAGCGCAAATACTACTCCTGACAGGGCAGTGACAGACATCGCTTTCATGCCGAGAGATGCGATCGCAGCATTGCGCCGCTGCCTGTCCGTGGATAGATAATATCGGTATCCCGAAGCTGCTTCGTCCTTTTGGAAAGCCGCAGCTGATGCAGGTGTGCTCAGAAGGTGCCCCTCGGGTAGGAGCCGATGACCCTGAGGAATGTGGCCCGGCCCGCAAGCTCGCCCAGGGCTGCCGCGGTCTCAGGGTCGCTGGAAGAGGCTTCGAAGTCTATCAGGAAGTAGTATTCCCACGGCCTTTCTCTGGTCGGCCGCGATTCTATCTTGGTCAGGTTGATGCCGTGCCTTGCGAATATACCCATGGCGTCATGCAGCCTGCCGGGCCTGTGCGGGACCTGGAAGACTATGGAGGTTTTGCATTCGCCTGAAGGCGAAACAGGGGACCGGGAGATGACCAGAAACCTGGTTATGTTGTTGGGGCTGTCCTCCACATTCCTCCTGAGCACATTCAATCCGTAGATGTCGGCGGCCCTGACGCTTGCAATAGCGGCAGCATCCATGCTGCCCGAATCCCTGATCATCCTCGCGCTGCCTGCGGTGTCGAACGTGCTGGCCATTTCTGAGCCCAGTCCTGATATGAAATTCCTGCACTGCTCGAGCGCCTGCGGATGAGAATAGACGCGCTTCACCATGGAAAGCTCGGTTCCCCGGTTTGCTATCAGGCAGTGATGGACCCTGAGGTAGACTTCCGCGACTACCGAAAGATCGGATGAAATCAGCCTGTCGTACGACTCGTATACATTGCCTCCGATAGAGTTCTCCACCGGAATCATTCCGAAGTCGACCTCCCCGCCAGAAACCCGCTCAAACACGTCAGCCACTATCTTCAGGGGGACGGCTTCAGCCCCCTCGCCGAAATGCTGGTAAATAGCCTCCTCGCTGTATGCCCCGGGCTCACCCTGGAAGCCCACTCTCTTCTTGTCCATCTGAATACGGGGCGACCTAAACCTCGTGCCATATTTTAACTAGATGCCCTTAGCAAGCACTCTGGGCCCGGAGCTGGCGCCGCGTGAAGCGGCTGAATCGGGCGGAAGGCGCTGAAAGACTGTAACATGTCATGATGTGGCAATGTATTTATATGGCGTCCGCATGGTCTGCACCTGATGGACAGCAGTACGCCTACGGCCATTTTGTTGCAGGGTATCGCAGGCTTTACGCTGCCTGTCATCGGCTGAAGCTTCGGGCTGGCATGCGGTCTGCTGCTTCGTGGTGGTGTATTGTTTGTTCTTTGCTTGTCTTTCAGCATCTTATTTCGATTCGGTCGGCGGTGAAAACAGGGAATGGTCTACATGACAGTTGTAAACATAGTTGCGGCGCACGAAGACGGCGTCCTGCAGAGGACGGTATTCGAATTCAGCAGAAGGAACATAGAGATAGGCAGGCTCGCCTATTCACACGAGGAGGGTCTGAGCAGGATACGGGTGACGCTCAGCTGCGAGGAGGAGACGGCGAAGGTGGTAAAGAGCCTGAAGAAGATCTACGGCGTCTTCAGCGTCGAATACTCCGCCGCAGAGGAGCGGGAGGACAGCATCGCCGGACGCGCTGCCTATTTCACAGACACGACGCAGTAGTCTGACTCCAGGATATCAGGAAGGGCTGAATGGTCCAGGCTGAGCGAGGCGAAGCATTCCTCCAGCACCGGGCGCAGTTCCTCCTTTTCGTCCGGAGAGAGCGGCCTTCTCTCCATCGACGGTGTGTTCGAATGTTTTGATGTGTAGAAGAGCCTGACCACGCGCCCGTAAAGCCAGCCGGGCAGCAGAGGGCGCATCCCGTCGACGTCGAAGGGGTCCACCGACTTGAGCGCCTGAGGATCGATGTGGCCCTCATCACATGCCGACTCCAGGTAGGTCATTACATCCTCGGACCTTGGAAGGAGGCCGAGCTGGGCCGGACGCACCTCGCCGCGCACATATATCGTTCCACCCACCATACCGGTTCCCAGGTAACTGCCCGTTGGGAGAGGGGAGTTGGAAAGGTTCAGGACTACCACCCTTCCCCCTGCCATGTATTCGCCGAGGTAGTCCCCTGCTGTCTCGCATATGACCATGTAGGGTCTCCTGCTGCCGAACTCCCTCATCTGTATCGCAGCCCTGTTCCCTACGCTGCCGCGAATGAATATGCGACCGCCCTGCATTGCCTGTGCGGCAACATCCCCCGCGCTTCCATGCACTGCAACGATGCCATCTGACATGGTGTCGGCAAGGTCGTCGGCAACATTGCCGGTCACCTCGAAAACTCCGCCGTCGTTGAGGTTTGCAAGGCAGTTGCCCGCGCTGCCACTGACGACTATCTTCCCCGTAGCGGGTGAATCCCTGAATGACATGCCGACGCCTATGAAGCGCCCCCCTTCAGCCGCCGCAGGTACCGGCCCGTCCCCCGGTGCCGGCTCGATGGTGCATCCGCCACCGGCATGCCCCGCTGCTGAGAGAAGGGCCGGCCGATGAAGCATCCCTCTCCCGCCCCTGGAGATGAGCCCCCTCCTTGCAGAGCAGCTGAAGACTGAGCCTGCCTCGGCCCTCCAGACATCCGCACCGGGTGAGATCGCGCGTATCTGGGACTCCTCGCTCGCAGCGAAGAAGTAATGCTCATCCTCGCCGAGAAGCAGCGGCCTGAACTTGGATCTGTCCGCGGCTGCAAAGAGGTAGCAGTCATCGCCAGTCCCGAGCGTCCCCACTATGCTGAATGGGCCGTCAAGCCTTGCGTTCCTGTAGGCGGATATGAGCTCCTTCGCAGGAGACGGGAGCTTCCTGGAGTACGGGTTGGAAAGGACCATCAGCGCGTCCTCGAGGCTCAGCCCTTCATCCCATACCAGTATCTCCACCAGCCTGGCGATTATTTCGCTGTCGGTGCCAACGTGGCTGTGGTATCCCCTTGATTCAAGGAAGGCCATGTTTGCCCCGAACGAGCTTATGTCCCCGTTGTGGACTATGGCGCAATCCATTGATGCGAACGGATGAGACCATATTGGAAGGGCTCCGGGAGAGTTGGTGGGCTGCCTGCTGTGGGCGACCCATGCAATTCCGGCATGGCTCCCCTCCTGCAGTCCGTACAGCGATGCCACATCATCTGGGTAACCAACGCCCTTGTACACATCCATGCAGCTGCCGTAGGAATATATCCTTCCCCTTATGCCCGAATCGGAAAGAAGCAGTCCGTTGATCCTGTCCACCTGGATTGAAACTCCGGCCCTGTCCGGGGGGCTGACCTCGATTTCCAGAACGGGCATCCCGGCGATTGGAGAGCCGCCGAAATCGGTGTAGCGGGTGCCCAGCACCTCTGAGATCTCCTCCGCAACCGCCTCCGCAACCTCCGCGGCCACCTCCCTGTCGAGGACGAACGCCCTGAGCCTGAAAACATCGCGCTCCCCGTCGCCGAGGTTCATGGATGCGTAGCCGGCGCCGAAACTGCTTCCCCTGTGCCTGGCGGTGTTCATACCGAACACGGCCAAGTCAGACGGTACTGGTTTCGAGCAGTCCCTGGAGAGTATTCCGAATACGCCGCATCCGTCCTTGACATGCGGCATTCCGTACTTCATCCCGGGGAGATATGACATCCAGTCCACCTCCTCAGAATGAGCCTGCAGGCTTGACCGACAGCAGCTGTCTTATCGCAGGGTCAAGCTCGACTGATCGGAGCAGCTCCCTGCTGGAAGTCAGGGAGGAGGATATGTCGCTTATGCCTGCGGCCCCGGCAAAGAGCCTTATCTCCTTTGTGATGCCCGACACCATGTTCTCAATCCTTTCCACAAGTGTCTCCCTGGAGACTGCTGCATCCCTCCTGAGAATGCCTGAGGCGATGACAGCCGGGTAGCTCATTCCGACTGCATCTGCGCCAAGCGCCTTCAGCTTGAATATGTCGCCTGAGCCCCTGATATACGATCCCTGTGCGAGCAGGGAGAAACTATAGCGCTGCCCTGACTTGGCCAGAAGGCTGTCCAGAAGTGAAACGGACATCTCCAGCGGAATGTCGGAGGACGGGAGATCCTCGTCCACCACCAGCGATGATATTCCGGCAGACAGGAGCGTGCCCGCACTTTCGGCTGCGGCCGCCGCATTTGAAGCGGTCGACGGGAACTTCAGGAACAGCGACCGTCCGCGCGGCGAATCCAGGAAAAGCACGGATGACCCCGGCAGGCACCTCACCGCCCTCTCCATGCCTGGGAATACCGTGTCGAGCCTGGCAATGGTTCTTCTTGTAACCCTGGAAGGCAGGACAGCCGCTTCCGAGCCGGGATCAAAGAGGAGGCCCATCCTGGATGCGGCAACAGCAACTGCGTCGCAAACGGCCTGGGGAGCCTCGGCGGGAAGGGGGGAGAAGTAGAAGGGTGCGGAAAGCCTGATGCCCTCCCTTCCGACGAATGCTTCCGTCTCTATTTCTTCCCTGTAAGGGTCGATGCTTGGCCTTGTGACCTG
Organism: Thermoplasmata archaeon; assembly: GCA_021806165.1. GTDB lineage: Archaea > Thermoplasmatota > Thermoplasmata > Sysuiplasmatales > Sysuiplasmataceae > JAJZXY01. Next base: position 43,335 of record JAJZXY010000008.1, on the reverse strand, counting down.
TGCCCCGTCCGATACAATGAAATCTGCAATCCTGTCGGGCAGTTCAACAAAAGGCGGGCTGGAGTTTCCCATGCTGGACATGTGTGTTTCACCTGCATTCCTTCCGTTAACGCCCGCAAGCTCCTCTATATGCGCAACCGCTGAAGGCCTCCAGGTGCCGGAGGACCTGACCCTCTGCCATCTCTGGATTATGTCCTCCCTCTCCAGGTGATTGCACCCGCAGCATTCATCCACGTCAACGCCCAGAACACCCGATGTGTCGCCATTGAGGTGGATGCCCCTGAGAATGGACCTGCTGCCAGTGAGATCGACCGCGTCCCTTGCGCCGGCGGCCGCCATTATCTCCCTCATTTCAGCAGTCCATCCCTCCACGAACCGCTTCAGCAGAAGAACAGACCAGTCCAGTGATATGGCCCTCAGCTGCCTCTCGCCAATCATGTTCGTCAGAGCGGCGGGGCAGTGACCGAGATGGCATTTCCTGACCATCAGGCAACCTAGCGCCAGCAGCGGGGCAGTGCCCAGGCTTGTCATGTCGGCGCCAAGCGCCATCAGCTTTACCGAGTCCTCCGGATGGCTGACCCTTCCCGAGGCAATCACGGTGAATCCCTCCCGCAACCCCTCCCTCCTCAGCACGCTGTCGGTTGCAGCAACAGCCAGCTCAATTGGCAGGCCGACATTGTCCCTTATGGCGGTGGGCGCGGCCCCGGTCCCTGCGCCTGCGCCGTCTATAATCACGCCTGCCGCTCCCATCCTCGCAATACCGCTTGCGATGTACGGTATATAATTCGTGGCGGCAACCTTGACAAGGACAGGCTTGCCTGTAGCCTGCTTCAGCGCATCTATCCTCTGTCCAAGGTCTTCGATGGAATAGATGTCGTGATGGGGTGCCGGTGAAATGGCATCCACCCCGCGCGGAACCCTTCTCGTCTCCGATATTGGCTGAGTCACCTTGATTCCAGGCAGGTGCCCGCCTATTCCGGGCTTTGCGCCCTGCCCGATCTTTATCACCACAGCAGCGCCTGCTCCCAGCGTGTGCAGGTCGACGCCGAATCTGGCTGAAGCCCACTGCACTGTCAGATGGCTGCCGCGCGGGATGTCCGGATGAAGGCCACCCTCCCCGGTTCCGGCCATGATTCCAGTGATCCTTGCAGCCTCGGCTATTGCCACGTTCGGCGTGCCAGAAAGGGAGCCGAATGACATGTCGCCCAGATATAGAGGTGCCGACAGTACGTTGCTGCCGTCACCGCAGAACCGCATGGTGGTGTCAATCTCAGAGGTATCGAGCGGATTGGCCGAGCGGACAAGCTCGAGCCTGTCCAGAAGCCTGCTGCCCCTTTCGGATGCCGGGATGAAGGGGGAATCCCTGCAAATATCGCCGGAAGCGAGTCTTCTTATGTGCTCAATCTTCCACTCTGACCAGAACTCCTTCCGCGTCGTCCTGGGCAGCCTCAGGTATTTTTCGATAAGCCTCGTTCCGGGCGGATATTCAAGCATTTCGGCGCGACCATCCTTATCACGCTAAACAATAGCGTGGCATTTGATGAAATGCCAAGAATGGAGCTTATAAAAGAATTTTTCTAGTGATTCCGTGCGATAATCGAAAAAACAGCTAAATACGGCCTGTCCGGCCGCCCACTTGCTGCAATGGCAGTGGACTCTGCCCATATCCGGGGGCACGCCAGTGTTATGGGCACCGCCGCCGTGGTTAAAAAGGGGGTTCTGGTCCTGGCTGCGGCACCCGGGTGTTTACTGCTACTCGGCGGCTCCCGCCTCCTTCATATTGGCTGGACCCGTGACGATAGCTGACACGTGCCCGTCAGTTTTCAGCAACCCGGATATCAGGTTGCGGTCTTCACTGGAAACAGAGAGCACTATGTTCATACCCGATGCTACAAGGTCTGCAACATAGCCCCTCTCCTCCCTCGGAACCGACAGGACCAGCCTGATACCCTTTTCATAGGCAGAGTGGTGGTCCACGGCTGAATATCCCCTCTCCCCGTGGTGAGCAAGATCCAGGCCAAGGTGTTCGTCTTGTTCGGGGACTCTGACGCCCATCACGAGGTCAAGGAGTTTCAGTATGCCTATGGTCATCGCAAACGAGTAAGCCGAGGAGCAGGCTATTGCCAGCATCTGGACAAGGACCTGGTGTGGATTGCCGTAGAAGAGTCCGTTGGCTCCACCGGAGTTCACGAGCGTCGTTGCGAAGAGCCCCGTTGCTAGAGCTCCCCACATGCCCCCCACGCCGTGGACCCCGAATGTGTCCAGCGTGTCATCCACCTTTGTCTTGTTGCGCCATGCCACAGCATAGAAGCAGAGAGCTCCCGCTCCTATTCCAATGACCAGCGCACCCCAGATATCCACAAAGCCCGAGGCCGGGGTTATCGCGACAAGCCCTGCCACAGAGCCGGAGGCAGCCCCCAGCATGCTCGCCTTCCCATTATAGTGCCAGGAGAGGCCGAGCCATGTAAGAGCGGCCAGGGCAGCAGCGGTATTTGTGACTATGAACGCGTTGACTGCAAGAGGCCCGGCACCAAGGGCCGAGCCTGCGTTGAAGCCGAACCATCCGAACCAGAGAAATGCCGCTCCAAGGAGTGTCAGGGTGGGCTCCGCATGCTCAGGTCCGTCGTGCTTTACCAGCCTGGGCCCTATGAACATCGCTGCCGCAAGTCCTGCAACCCCTGAGTTGATGTGTATGACTGTCCCGCCTGCAAAGTCGAGAGCGCCAAGACCGTGAAGCCATCCGTCATATGCCCAGACCCAGTGTGCCACCGGGTCATACACAAGGAAGCTCCAGAGGATTGTGAACACAACAAAGGTGGAGAACTTCATTCTCCCGACGAAGGCACCGCTCACGAGAGCGGGGGTTATTATGGCGAACATTGCCTGGAAGATCATCACAGTGCTGACGTTTATGCCGTCGACACCCGGGTACATCGCCGTGTAGCCCATGTTCGCCATGCCCATGTAGTAGGTTCCGCCTATGAAGCCGGAAAGGGGGCCGGCCGGTCCTGGACCGAATGCGAGCGAGAAGCCGAAGAGGACCCACTGCACACTGACAATCGCGAGGACAACAAATGACTGCCCAATAAGGGAAAGTATGTTCTTTCGACCAGCCATGCCTCCGTAGAAAAAACCAAGCGCCGGGGTCATTATCATGACCAGCGCCGCCGAAGCCAGGACCCACGCAGTGTCTCCGGTATCGATCATTTTTCACAGCCTCCGGGTGATATAGTGTGCTGTTTTTTATCGTATCCGATGGCAATATTTTGCCTTTTTCACTGAATTGCCTTTCATTTGACGAGTTTTAGAACATAATATGATTCATTTGTTTAGTTAAAGTAAAATTATTTCTTCAAATGATATCAACCAAGTTTGAATCTCCACCCGAGGGGGAGTCCTGGGAAGAGTCGCAACAAAAAAGTAACTTCGTTACTGTCCCCAGGGAGACACAGGTATCCGCCTGTGCCGCGATTGTGTTATTGCGGCAGGCGCGGAAATGACGCACAAGGCTTATCTACAATGACTATTTATGGCAGGCCAATGGAGCAGAGGATGCTGCAGTCTGACTTATTGGAGAAGACGGCAGCTGGAATGCTCTTGTTGGCCTGAAAGGACTGCCGCCCTTCTGCGGGCTGTCCAGCCATTTCGTGTTTCAAAGGTGATAGAGTGGAAGCTGTTTCCATCGATCTGAATACTGTGTGCGGAGCATCGCGCCCTCAGGGATGCGTGTGCAGGATTGTCAGCGTATGCGCCTCCCTCCATGGGGTGACCTCATGAGCGGCAGCAGCGGAAGAAGGGTGTCCGTGTTTGACACCACGCTCAGGGACGGAGAACAGACGCCGGGCATTACCCTAACCCCGGACAAGAAGGCGAGGATAGCCGAGGCGCTTGACGGGCTGGGCGTCGATACTATAGAGGCTGGATTTCCTGTGACGTCCAGGGGGGAGTCTGAGGCTGTCAGAAGAATTGCCCAGATGGGGCTCAAGGCAAGGGTGGTGTGCCTTGCAAGGGCAGACAGGGGAGACATCGACGAGGCAGTGAGATGCGGCGTTTCGAGCATTCACCTTTTCATAGCGACCTCGCCAATTCACCTCAGGCACAAGCTCAGGATGAATTACGACCAGATGATCGAGAAGGCAAGGGACTCGGTGGAATATGCATCCTCGATGGGCCTCCGGGTAGAGTTTTCTGGCGAGGACAGCACACGCACAGACATAGGCTCGCTTGTGAATGTTGCAAGGGCAGTCAGGGAAGCGGGAGCATCCATGTTCGACATCGCAGACACCGTCGGGACTGCCACACCTGAGCTGATGGCCCAGTACACTGCGGCAATAAGGGACGGTGCGGGAATAGATGTCAGCGTCCACTGCCACAACGACTTCGGCCTTGCGGTGGCAAACACGCTTTCTGCAGCCGGGGCCGGGGCATCTCAGGCACATGTGACTGTAAACGGGATCGGGGAGAGGACGGGAAACACTTCGCTTGAAGAGTTCGTCATGTCGGCATCGAGGCTGTATGGTTTCGAGACTGGCATCAGGACGGTCGAACTCTGCAGGGTTTCGCAGCTTGTAGCAGAAATGACAGGTTTCCAGGTTCCAGGCAACAAGGCAATTGTGGGAAGGAATGCATTCGGCCACGAGTCGGGCATACACACCCACGGCGTGCTCTCGGAGCCCAGCACCTATGAACCATTCGACCCGGCCGATGTGGGCAGGGGGAGGTGGCTGCAGGCCGGGAAGCATGCGGGGAGGCACGGTGTTGATTCAATGCTCAGGGGAATGGGTTTCACACTTTCACCCGAGTCGCTTGATATGGTCGTCAGGTGGGTGAAGGAGAGGGGGGACAGCGGTTTTTCCGTCAGTGGGGATGATCTCAGACGCATGGCGCTCGAAGTGGCCGGGCCAGGTGAAAGATCGATGGAAAGAAATATCGAGAACGCAGGTGCAGGAACCGGGGTGGCCCAGTGAGTATGACAATAACAGAGAAGATAGTTTCCAGGGCGTCGGGCAGGAACGTGGCTGCAGGGGACTTCCTTGAGGTGCTGCCTCTCGACCATGTGTACCTCAACGAGGTGATTGCCCCGCCGGCGCTGATAGGCTTCGAGCGCGACTTCGGAAGCACATTCAGCGGACTCGGGAAGGAGCTGAGGGTATTCGACAGCTCGAGGGTGACATTCTTCCCTGACCACACGGTGCCCTCCAGCTCAGAGAAGGTGAGCGAGGGCATCTCGATGATGAAGCGCTTCAGCGCATCACAGGGCATAAGGATGCTCAAGCAGGGCGATGGGATAGAGCACACGGTCGCTTCTGAAAACGGCACAGTCAGGCCCGGTGATATAGTGGTAGCCACGGATTCCCACACATGCACGCAGGGTGCACTGGGAGCGCTGGCATTCGGCATAGGCACGAAGGAGGCAGAATATGCCCTTGCAAACGGCGAACTGTATTCATTCACGGTCCCGCAGACAATAAGATTCGATATCTCCGGAAGGCCCGGGAGGGGCGTGTACGCGAAGGACATCATACTCCACATCCTTGGAATGATGGGTGAGGGCGGGTGCAGCGGAAGGATAGCAGAGTTCGGAGGCAGCTGTGTCAGCGAAATGGACATGGACGGACGTTTCACTATGTGCAACCTCTGCGTTGAAATGGGAGCGCGGAGCGGTATGGTAGAGCCTGATGGCAGGACGGTTGAATACACCAGGGAGGCCGTTGCCTCTGCCGGTGGCGAGTGGTCTGAAGCCGATGCGTCACGTGTGATGAGGAGCGATGAAGGTGCATCATACGAACAGGTCAGGGAGATAGATGCTGCCTCGATCGAGCCGACAGTTTCACTCCCGCACTCGCCAGCGAATGCAAGGCCCGTGGGAGAAGTTGACGAGGAAATTGACACGGTGTTCATAGGCTCATGCGCAAATGCCAGGCGGGATGACCTGACGGAGGTTGCCAGAATACTGAAGGGGCGGAAGGTGCATCCGGGAGTGAATCTCATCGTCATTCCTGCGAGCAGGAGAATTTACAACTGGGCCCTTGAGACAGGAATAATGTCGGTGCTCGCCGAAGCGGGGGCGAACATTGAATCGTCAAACTGCGGACCATGCTTCGGGAAGCACATGGGGGTCCTGGCCGAGGGGCAGAAGTGCCTCAGCACAAGCAACAGGAACTACAGGGGGAGGATGGGCTCCGAGAAGGCATTCGTCTACCTGTCATCCCCTGCCACGGCGGCGGCCAGCGCGGTCGAGGGGAGAATCGCGGATCCAAGAAAGTATGTTGGTGCAGGCGCATGATGCTTGGAGGAACAGCCGTAAGGAAATTCGGCGAGAACATAAACACGGACTACATCATATCTGCCGACCTGCTCCAGGAGAGCTGGGATGCGGACTTCTTTGCAAAGCACGCCTTCGAGAAATACGACCAGGAGTTCGTTGGTAGATGCGCAGGCAGGAAGGACAACGTTGTTGTGGCAGGGAGCAACTTCGGCTGCGGCAGCTCCAGGGAGCAGGCGGTGCATGCGATCAGGAACAATGGGGTAGTGTTCGTCATTGCACAATCATATCCCGACATTTTCTACAGAAATGCGATAAACAACGGGCTGGTGGTTGCGAAGTCAGACACCACCGGAATGAGGGAGGGTGACAGGATCGAGATTGACACGGCCAGTGGCGTTGCGCGGAATATCACCGCCGGCACTGAGACTCCTCTCCTGAACAGCCCCAGCGACCTGAGGAGATTCGAAACGAGGGATACGCTGGAATACGTCCGCGGCAGGCTCAGGGAAAGGCTTTCTGCCAAGAGCGAATAGCGTGGAAGCAATGTCTTCGTACAGGATTTCACTCATTAGGGGAGACGGCATCGGTCCCGAGGTGGTCGGCGCATGCGAGAATGTTCTGCTCCATGCCTCGTCCCTTGCTGGCGTATCACTCAAGATTGTGGAAGTAGAGGCGGGCGACGGATGCCTTGAGAAAAGGGGAGAGGCGCTCCCGCAGGTGAGCATAGACATAATTACGGGCTCTGATGCATGCCTGAAGGGACCTGTAGGCCGCAGCGCAGCATCTGTGATCGTGAGGCTCAGGCAGGAGCTTGAGCTCTATGCGAATGTCAGGCCTGCCAGGTGCCTGCCCGGTGTGCCGGCCCTCGACAGGGCGGCAGACTTTGTCATTGTCAGGGAGAATACAGAGGACCTCTACAGGGGGATGGAGATGGAATTTGACGGCGGGGTGCTTGCCTTCAGGCCGATCACCAAGCGGGCTTCCGAGCGGATAGCGAGATTCGCATTCAACATGAGCTCTAGCCGGTCGCTGGGAAAAAGGGTGGTCTGCGTGCACAAGAACAATGTGCTGAAGAAGAGCGACGGCCTCTTCCTCTCTTCATTCTATGGAGTCGCACAGGACTTTCCCGGGATAGCAGCCGATGACATGCTTGTTGATTCGGCAGCCATGAACATTGTCAGGAAGCCGTCCCAGTTCGACGTGATAGTCACGACCAACCTCTACGGTGACATTCTATCTGACGAGGCTGCGCAGGTGGTGGGCGGGCTAGGCCTCGCCCCCTCCGCAAACATAGGGGAGAGGTATGCCATATTCGAGCCTGTTCACGGCTCGGCACCGGACATAGCGGGAACTGGAAGGGCAAACCCGACAGCGACAATGCTCACGGCTGCAATGATGCTTGAATGGCTTGCGTCCACCAGGGGTGACGGAGCCTGCTGGAAGGCTGCAAACCTTATGCGCGGGGGTGTGGACGCGGCACTCTCTTCCGGAGCCCGGACGCGGGACCTCGGCGGGAACATGAGCACAGCTGACTTTGCCGCTGATGTAATAGGGAAGATTACATAGACAGCCTGCCCCCCCCTCGGGCTCACTTCACTCCTGTCCCGCCGTAGAGATGGCATGAGACAAAATGGGCCGGGGCGATCTCCGTGGCACCCGGTACAGCTTCGCAGGCTACCATCGCCTTTGGGCACCTGTTCCTGAACATGCATCCCGTCGCCGGATCGGGAACATCGGAGGGGACCTCCGGGTGCCTGCTGCCCTCGCTGTCACCCCGAGAGAATGAGGGGACAGATTCGATGAGCGCCCTGGTGTACGGGTGCGCAGGATTCAGGACCACGTCGTCGGCCCGTCCCTGCTCGACCACCTTCCCCCTGTAGAAGATGCTGATCCTGTCACTCACGTAATGTGCAATAGAGATGTCGTGGGTGATCATCATCATGGTGATGCCGTCCCTCTTCCTGAGCGAGAGGATGAGCTGGAGGAAGGAACCCCTCATCGAGGCATCCAGCATGGATACGGGCTCGTCTGCAACTATGAACCTTGGCCTGACTATCATGGCGCGTGCAATCGCGACGCGCTGTCTCTGCCCCCCGCTGAGCTCGTGCGGATACCTTCCTGTAAAATCTTCTGGGGGGGTGAGTCCCACCTGCCTCAGTGTATCGAGCAAATCGCCTTCCTGGACCGGAAGCCTGTTCAGCCTGAGCGGTTCCTCCAGTATCTGCCTGACTGTGAACCTGGGGTTCAGTGATGCGTAAGGGTCCTGGAAGATTATCTGGATGCTCTTCCTGAGATTCCGTATTTCCCCCCTTCCGGAGCGGAACATGTCCACCCCTCCGAGAACCACGCTGCCCGAGGTAGGTTCCAGCAGGCCTGCTACCATCCTTCCAAGGGTTGTCTTGCCGCTCCCCGATTCTCCGACAATTGAGTGAATTTCACCCTCAGGGATTGCGAGGGAGACGCCGTCGACCGCCCTGATCAGGTTTCGCCTGACCCTGCTCCTTGAATGCACCTCGAAATGTTTTTCCAGATTCTCAAGCTTCAGTATTTCCATCGGGACCACTGTACATTTCGCAGTAAACAAGCCTTCCAGGCTCGGGGGAGTATGAATCGTAGGCGTAGAGGGAGCACTTCTCCATGGCGCTGCCGCATCTCGGCATGAACCGGCAGCCCTTCGGCGGGCGTGAGAGATCCACCGGCTCGCCCGGGATAGTCATTATCTCCCTCCTTTCACGAAGGGAGACGACAGAGTTGAGGAGCCCGGCGGTATAGGGGTGGAGCGGCTTTCGCACAATATGCGAGTTGGAGCCCACCTCGCACACCTTGCCGCCGTAGAGGATGCATATCCTGTCAGATGCCTCGGACACAAGCGGGAAGTCATGGCTTATGAGAATTACGGTCATCCCAAGCTTCTCCCTGAGCTGCCTGAGCAGATTCACTATCTGGACCTGGGTTATGACGTCCAGTGCGGTCGTCGGTTCATCGGCAATCAGCACCCTCGGCTCGGCAACAACGGCAGCCGCAATCATGGCCCTCTGCTTCATGCCGCCGCTGAGCTCGTGCGGGTAGAGACGCCACACCTGCTTTCCAAGGCCTACAAGCTCGAGGGATCTCCTTGCCCTCTCGAGAGCCTCCTTCCTGCCGCACATCCTGTGGAGGAGGAGCGTTTCAGCCACCTGATCCTCTATCCGCATGAGGGGATTCAGGTTGTTCATCGCACCCTGGAAGACAAGAGACGCCGTCCTGCCCCTGAATGAGGCGAGCTGGCTTTCCTTCCTCCCAGTCACTTCGAAACCGTCGATGCTGATGCTCCCGCCTTCGACAGATGCCCCGTGGGGTAGAAGGCCCATCATGGCCATGGCAATGGTGCTCTTCCCGCTGCCCGATTCTCCCACTATCCCGTAGAGGATGCCCTCATCAACATCTAAGCTCACATGATCCACTGCCCGAACACCACTGCCCTCCGGACCGTACCTTACTGTCAGCCCCCTTATTTCCACAATCATCCGCTGCCCCCTCCCCTGAGTCTTGGATTCATGATCTCTTCCACCGCATAGCCGATAAGGATGAAACCGAAAATCAGCGTGAAAATGAATATCCCCGGGGGGACCACCCAGGCCATGTCACCTGCAGTAAGCGCGCCTGTTGTGTACGCCTCCCGTATTATCCCGCCCCAGCTGATCGATGTAACGTTGCCCACTCCCAGGAAGACAAGGGCGGCCTGTGTGAAAATGGCGGAGGAGACGGCGAGCATGGCGTTGCCGTACAGCACAGATGACACGTTGGGAAATATGTGCCTGAACATGATGTAGAGGGAGCCTCCGTTGTTTGCCCTGGCAGATTCCACGAATGGCCTCTCCCTCAGCGAGAGGACCATGGACCTTATGATTCTCGCCACGGGGGCCCAGCTGAGGAAGCCTATGACTGCAATCACATTCAGCAGCCCCGGGCCAAGAAGTGCGGCCACGACTATCATTATCACAAGCGCCGGGATGACTATGAAGAAGTCGACAATGCGCATTATCACTTCGTCGACAAGGCCGCCGAAGTAGCCGCTGACGAGCCCTGTCACGAGGCCGATTGCAACCGCGACGCCGGCTGCAGCGAGGCCCACTATAAGTGATATCTGCGCCCCGTAGAGATCCCTGGACAGGAGGTCCTGTCCCAGGTTGTCTGTCCCGAACGGGTGGCTGGGACTCGGCGGGAGGAGGAATGCCTGCGGGTTCGTGCTCGTGGGATTGTAGGGGCTGATGAAAGGGGCGAAGAGGGCCATGAAGGTGAATGCCGCCACTATTGCCAGGCCCGCGGCCCCCTTCCTGTTGTGAAGGAATTCAATGAAAAGCCCAGTGCCCCTCACGAGTATCTCACCCTCGGGTCTATGAGCGAGTAGAGCAGATCTGCACAGACATTTGCCGCCACAATGGCAATTGCAACTATCAGGAATGCTGCCTGAAGGACCGGGTAGTCCCTTGCGAGTATCGACTCGTATATCAGATAGCCAATACCGGGCCAGGAGAAGACAACCTCGGTGAGAATGGCACCTGCAAAGGTGTTGCCCAGGTTGACTGCTATGATGCTGATCATAGGCAGGGATGCGTTGGGCATCGCGTGCTTGCGCATCACGTATGCATCCCTCGCCCCCTTGCTCCTGGCGAATATTATGTAATCCTCGCTGAGGACATCTATCAGGGAATTCCTCATTATGACCGCATACTGCCCGAACAGGACAAGTGTGAGCGTGATCAGCGGAAGTATGAGATGGCTGAGCAGATCGGAGAACCGGGCGAGGGGGGACGGGTAGGCAGCACCAAGTGTATACATCCCTGAAACGGGCAGCGTGCCTGTGAAGATAGCTACCAGTATCAGAATGCCGCCGAGCCAGAAGGTGGGTATGGAGAAGAGCGCCATGGATGAACCTGTTATGATGCCGTCCGCCGCCCCTCCCCTCTTCCAGGCTGCATACCTCCCCGCAAACACGCCGAGCAGTATTGCCAGTATATTTGCAGGTATGAGCAGCACAAGGCTGTTCAGTATGGCAGGGAAGAGGACCTGGGAAACAGGCTGCAGGTAGTTTATGGATATCCCGAAGTTGCCAGTGAAGCTGTTCCTGATGAACAGCAGGTACTGCTGGTAGAGGGGCAGGTTGAGGCCGAACTGGCTCTTGAGGGAGGTGATCTGCGCCGGGCTGAGGGCCGGACTCCTGTAAAGTATCTGTATAGGGTTTCCGGGCATGAGGCGGAAGAGGAAGAAGTCGAATGTGACTATCGCGAATATGGAAACGGCAGCGAATGCGACCCTCTTGAGCAGGTAGCCTGCCCAGCCCATATCCGCCTCACTCCGGTACCGTCAGTTGTTCCGCCTTCTCCTCGACACCAGGACGCCCGCGGCTGCAACAAAGACAACCACCGCAATCACTCCGCCCACGACGTAGTAGGTCGTGTTCGAGGACGACGACGGCTTGCTGCCGGCGGTGCTGTAGTGCATCTGGGTGAATGTGAGGTAGTCATATCCTCCGAACGGGCCTCCGGGGTATGCGGAAACATTGCCGATCTGCGATGAATAGACGGTGATTGCCGACGGGATGAACAGCGGTATGTATGGCAGCTGCTGGTGCAGTATCTGCTGGAGCTGGTCGCTCAGGTTGGTCACCTGCGAAAGGGATGTGGCATTCTCAAGCTTGTTCCATACCTGCTGGTAGGTGGAGTTGACAAAGCCGCTGTCCGAGTTCCCTGCCGCAATCTGGTTGGGCAGGAACATGCCCAGCAGCCTGTAGGGTGAGTTCTGGGTGTAGTCGAACCAGTCCCAGAGATCCATGTCCTGGGAGTAGTGCGGCCATATCGTGGCCACCATGGTGCCTGTGGTCTCTGCCGTGACGGTGAGCTTTATCCCCACGGCGCTGAGATTCTGCGCAATCATGTTTGCCGCCTCGACCTCAAGCGTATCACCGCTTGGAACAAGGACCGTGTAGGAGAGCTTCTGCGATGTGTTGGATGCATTCTCCCTGTATCCCGACGAAGTCATCTGGAAGCCGGCCTGCGTAAGGAGCTTGTTGGCGTAGGCAACGCTGTAGTTGTAGGCAGGAGTGAGGTTGCCATCATAGTACTGGTTGGTGGGAGTGAGCACACTGTCCAGCACCTGAGCGTTGCCGTGATAGACGGTTTTTGCGATGTATGTCAGGTTTATGGCGTGAGCCATTGCCTGCCTTACGGTGAGGTTCCTGAGGGTCGGGTTGCCGTTGCCCTGTGGATTCACGTTTATCGCGAGGTAGAAGTATTCAAGGCCGGGACTTGTCGTCACTGTGAACTTGCTGTTGTTCTGGAAGAGTGAAACGTCGGATGGAAGTATGCCGGTGAGTCCCTGGATGGAGCCAGCCTGCAGGGATGAGATTGCAGAACTCTCGCTGTTGAAGAACTGGAATATGACGTTGCTGACACCAGGCATGTGCCCGGCTAGGAATGCCCTCGGGTTCTTCTGTATCTCGGTATACTGGTTGACAACGTACTTCGAGAGGACATATGGACCGTCACCGACGAAGTACTGGCTGCCCGTGGTGTTGTAGGCAGGGTAGGTCGATGCGTTGACCTTGTCCCATACATGGTAGGGGACAACTGCAACGTACGCCGCCCAGGTCGTCCACAGGACGCTGGTCATTGTGACTTCGACTGTGTGTGGATTGAGTGCCACCATGCTGCTGACGGGGCTGACGTACTGCTCAAGGACGCTGTAGTTCTGTGATGCAAGCTTGTAGGAATAGACGACATCCTGCGCTGTAACAGGCACACCGTCAGACCAGACGGCTTTTGGGTTGATAGTGAAGAGCGCAGTATGGTTGGCGAAGTTGATGCTCCACGAGCTGGCAAGCGCTGGAGTTACAGTCCGGTTTGCCGCATCGTAGTAGACCAGCGGGAGGTAGATGTTCGATCCAATCCATCTCCCAAGGGCCGAATAGGTGGTGTAGGGATTCAGCGTGTTTATAGAGGTCCCGAACCACCCAACTGTCACCGTTGAGTTAGACGATGCCGTGGCGGAGCTGCCTGCCACTTGCTGCCCGGAGACGGTTGCAACCGTCACGACCGAACTGGAAGCAACAATTATGGCAGAAAACAGTACCGCCAGGACCACTGTGTTCTTCATTGTCAGGGTCCAAGAACTTTTCTTATTTAAAGATTCAGATGCACCGTCATTGCACAAAAACGGACAATTACAAGAATATATTTCTTACAAAACGGGAAAGGGGGGAAAGCCGAAAAACACCTGTTTCTAAAGGAGATGGCTCATTTTCGAGATCCGCGGCATGCCGCATGAGTCCTGACGGTCGTGGAAAAGGTGGTCGTGGGGAAACAATATAATCAACAAGTGTAATCGCGCGCGTATGAATTCCCAGCCTTTCAAAACCGGTTCCGAGAGCCAGCTCCAGGAGAGGTACGGAAGCTATGAAATCTTCCCGGCAGAGGTGGTTGCCGGCGATATCGCGACATTCGACATCACCATCCGCGTAGGCGCCTTCGGCATTGACGACGGGGGCTCGATTATCGTCTGCACCAGGGATGTGAGCGACGGCGGCCTTATACAGAGCAGTGATCCGGCTGGAAGCAATTATGTCCATATCAGCACAACCGGCAATGCCAGCCTGCGCGGCAGCCGCTACCCTAGAGGCTATGTGCGGCCCTGGAAGAGGGCGTTCATGATAGAGGTTTACGACGGCAATCTTTCTCCTGGAGACACTGTGATTCTGAAGATCGGCAGCGGGGACGGCGGCTCGCCCGGCTATCAGGTACAGACATACTGCGAGGAGACATTCGAGTTCAAGCTGCTCGTGGACAATTTCGGAACCGGGATTTACAGGGAGCTGGAGGGGCACCCGGTAAGGATAGTTGCAGGGAAGCCTGCGAAGGTTGCGGTTGTTGCCCCCACGGCCGTTGAGCCAGGGGAGGAATTTGCTGTTACCGTCAGGGTTGAGGACAGGTGGGGGAATCTTGCAAAGGGATGCGATCTCACAGTCGACTTCGCGGGCAACAGCCACCTGGAGGGGTTGCCTGGCATGCTGCATGTGACGGGGAAAGGCGCGGCAAGGATCACGGGCGTAAGGGCAGTGAAGGAGGGTGTGCATAAGATCAGTGCCTCCTCCGGCAGCCTTGCAGTCGAGTGCAACCATATCGACTGCACCCCGCACAGCGATAAGCTGAGGCGGTTCTGGGGGGATCTGCACGGCCAGAGTGAGGAGACGGTCGGCATCAACCCCATTGAGGAGTACATGTGGTATGCGAAAGAGGCAAGCGGAATTGATTTCGTGGGCCACCAGGGAAATGACTTCGAGATGTCGCCCGAGGTCTGGGAAAAAATCAGGAAGGTCGTTGCCGAGACAGACGAGCCTAGCAGGATGGTGGCGCTTCTGGGCTTCGAATGGTCGGGAAACACAGGCACCGGCGGGGACAGGAACATCTATTATCCTGGAGATGAGGGTGAAGTCCTTCACTCGAGCCATACGCTCATCGATGAAAAGGAGGGAGAGGAGGATTACATCAGCGCCGAACTGCTCTTCAACGCCCTTCGCAGGGAGGGCGGAATGGCCGTAGCCCACGTGGGCGGAAGGTATGCGAACCTTGCCTTCCACGATGCCTCGGTGGAACCGTGCGTTGAGATCTGCTCGGCCTGGGGGTATTTCGAATGGTTTGCAAGGGAGGCGCTTGAGAGGGGATACAGGATCGGCTTCGTTGGCGGAAGCGACGACCACACTGGCAGACCGGGAGCCAGCTACCCCGGGAGGGAGTTCGCCGTGCGCGGCGGGCTGACGTGCATACTGGCGACGGAGCTTACCAGGAAATCCATCTGGGACGCGCTTTTCTCCAGAAGATGCTACGCCACTACAGGGCAGCGCATACTTCTGGATGTGCGCTCTGACGGCAGAATGATTGGTGAAGCCTATGAAACAGCAGACGCCCCAGAAATAAGAGTGAAAGCAGCAGGCACCGCCCCGATTGAGAGGGTGGAGATAAGGAGGGGATGGGAAAAGGTCCATGAATGGTGCGGTCCTTCCGGTGGGAGCGGATCGCCGATAAGGATCAAATGGGGAGGGGCAAGGAACAGGGGCAGGGGAAGGACTGCCGTCTGGGACGGCAGCGCACGGCTTGTCAACGGAAGGATAAGGAGCGCTGTTCCATACGCCTTCCAGTCCCCTGCGGAGACTCTGGAGGTGGGGGGTGAATCGGCAGTAGCCTGGCACTCGAGCACGTCTGGCAACGAGGAGGGGTTTGTCATGCAGGCGGATGAGAGCGAGGGTACGGTGCTCGAGTTCAGCACGGGCATATACAGCTTCAGCATCAGGACTTCCGAAATTGCCGGCCCGCGCACCTTTGAGTGCGGGGGGCTTGACCTGCATGTGACAGTGGAAAGGCTGCCCGGTCCCCTTGGCGAGACATTCTCAGGCGCATTCACCGATGTGAAGGGTGAACCTGGCACTACCGCTGCATACCACGTGAAGGTATTGCAGACCGACGGCGCGGCAGCCTGGAGCAGCCCGATATACGTTACATTCAGGTGAGACCGGAGGGCGATTGACTCGGCTGGGAATCATGCCCATTCAGAAAATGAGGGCCTGAAAGGACGCTCGAACCAGACCACATCCCAGTACTTCCCGAATTTCCTGCCAACCCTCCCGAATGTCCCAACGTGCCCGAATCCCAGTGACTGGTGAAGCTTCACGGACTGGGTATTGGGAAGAGTCACGCCTGCAAATGCCATCTCCAGGTCATAGGGGAGGAGCGAGGCAAGCAGTTCATTGTATAGCCTCCTTCCTGTTCCATCTCCAAGGTGTTCCTGCATCCAGGTCCGTCGATCCTCCGGGCGGAAGGGGACTGTATCGAATGTGGCCACGCTTGAAAGAACATAGTGGTTGCAGATGTCAAGCACGTCTTCAAGATCCTCCATCCCTCCCCGGCGGACTGTGAGTTCCTGAAATGAGTGCATGCGGTGAAATCAGAGATGCAGTAATTGATCCAAACGCCGGTAAAATCAAAGTTGTTTTACAAAATTATTGCATATAACAGTCAAATGACTGACAATTATAGCAATGCTCATTCAATTGATGTTGCACACACTGCAGCTGTCAGCCTATTGCGTCGTGTGAGGATGCAAGCTGACGACTTTTATTATCGGTCTGTTGCCTATCCCCAGCGGACGGGTCGTGAAACTGGATGAACTGGAAGGGTATTATCGATGAGAGGGATCTGAAGGTTGCGAAGCTGAGCGGGCAGGGGAAGAGGATGGGCTGGGGAACCAGGCCTGCCCTGCTTGTCATAGATGCGCAATATGATTTCGCCGGCGTCGACGGACCAATAGAGGATTCGATTAAGATTTACCCCAGAAGCGTGGGAGCGGACGCATGGGGCGCTGCCGTGAAGATTAAGGCTCTGCTGTCGGCGGCTAGGAAAGCTGATTTGCCAGTCTATTTCAGCCAGCAGTGGAATCCGCCAGAGGAGAGGAGGTTCGATTCATTTGCAGCGAAACAGAAGCTCACCGGGAATGAGCCCGAAAGGATGGGTCTGCCGGCTCCAGCTGACATAATGTATGAACTTCGCCCCAGGAGGGGTGAGGTGGTAATTAAGAAGCGTTTTGCATCAATGTTCAACGGGACGCCTGCACAGAGTTTTCTTGTCAGGGAGGGAGTGGATACACTGATTGTATGTGGCTTTGTGACATCAGGCTGCGTCAGGGGAACTGTTGTTGACGGGCACTCCCTGAGTTACAGGAACATAGTCGCGGCGGATGCTTGCGCAGACAGGTTCAGGAGTTCACACTATACCAGCCTGTTTGACATGGATATGAAATATGCTGATGTTCTTGACACCTCTGAAATTGTCAGTCATATCAGAGGCGAAGACACAAAGTAGGATTTGGACAGAATCCTGCAGGACCTCTCCCGCCAGGAGCATTCCAGATAGGTTAATGTACTGAATTTTCCTAACGCTGGAACCATGCTTGAAATCAAGAGATTGTCGCTGAAGGAAGCAAAGATACTGCTTGAAGGAGCGGAGCTCAAAGCAGCGGAGATGAAAGTCCCCATGTGCACAGCAATTGCTGACGAGACAGGCAACATGATTGCATTTACGAGGATGGATGATGCAAAGATCACAAGCGTCGACATAGCAATCAACAAGGCATTCACAGCTGCAGCCGCAAAGAGGGCTACGAAGGACTACAACGAAATAGCTGTTCCTGGAAAGCCAACCTTTGGCATTCACACAACCAACCAGTCACGCTTCACGATCATTGGCGGGGGCATCCCTGTGTTCGACGGGAGCGCAATAGTTGGCAGCGTTGGAGTCAGCGGTGGGACAGCAGCAGAGGATGAAACGGTTGCGAAGGCTGCCATCGACTATTTCAACGGGAAGAACAAGTGAGTCCCCGGAAGGGGTGCCTCACCCTTCCCGTTACACTGCGGCCCGGGGCGGCTCCCTGGCCCCGGCATATTTTTCTCCGAAGGCCGGGATATACGGCAAATAGGCTCAACCATCCCGAAAATTCATAGAAAAGTTAATCACTTACATTTAACTATTTCAGCAACCGATTTCATGACGTCTTCCCAGTTTGTTCAGCTGACTGAAAAGGAAACCCTGATTGGCAGGTCTGTAAAGAGGAAAGAGGACAATGAAAAGCTTGTTGGAAAGGCGGTGTTCGGGGCCGACGTCAAATTCAAGAACATGCTATACGCCGGAATCTACCGCAGCCCTTATGCTCATGCCATCATAAGGAAGGTGGATCTGTCAAAGGCGCTGAAGATGGACGGCATAATAGCAGGACTGAAGGGCAGCGACATGACGGCTCTCGGCTATCTCAAGCCCCTGTCCCCGTTCCCGTTCCAGAGCAGGGATCCGTTCAGGAGGGGCAACCCGAGGATCAAGTTCTTTGATCATTACTGCCTTGCAACTGACAAGGTGAGGTATGTCGGTGAGCCCGTGGCCGCCATAGCCGGGACTGACAGGTATCTTGTCGAGGATGCACTGGAGGCGATAGAAGCTGAATTCGAGCCGCTCGAACCGGTGCTGGACTCGGAGGAGGCACTGAAGAAGGATTCTCCACTGCTCTACAACGACTGGGGTGACAACAGGGCACTCTACTTCCACGTTTCAGGTGGGGATGTGGACGCCGCCATGAAGAAGGCGGACATAATTGTCAAGGAAAAGATATACAGCGGAAGGTTCACGGGAACGCCTATCGAGCCGCGCTCCGTGGTGGCCGACTATGATGCCCCGTCAAATCTTCTGAGCGTGTGGGACTCGACGCAGATCCCGCACAACATCGCCAGGCTCATACAGCAGACCATCGACCTGCCAGGGATGAAGGCGAGGGTCTTCCAGTCAAGGGTGGGAGGAGGCTTCGGCCAGAAGTGGGGCTTCTATCCGGAGGAGATCATAGTTCCACTGCTCTCGATCGTTTCCCGCAGGCCTGTAAAGTGGGTTGAGACCAGGAGCGAGCACATGGTAGGCACCGCACACGCAAGGGAGCAGGTGCACGAGGTCGAGGCCGGCGTCATGAAGGACGGCAGGATAGTGGGGATCAGGGATCACATAGTAGCCAATGCGGGTGCTGCATACCCTGTCGGCGGACTGGCATCCATTGTCACAAGCGCGTTCTTCGTTCCCGGGGCATACAAGATTCAGGACTACGAGGCAGACATAACCGCTGCTGCAACAAACAAGACGCCATACGGTGCGCACAGGGGATTCGGGAAGGCGGAACCTGCCTATGTCATCGAGAGGCTCGTCGATATAATCGCAGACAGGCTGTCGATGGATCCGAGCGAGATCCGTTTCAGGAATTTTATCCCTCCATCGGAATTTCCCTACGTTTCGGCAACAGGTCCAAGGTATGACAGCGGCAACTACCCGGAGGCTCTGAGGCAGGCAATGTCCCTGGCAGACTACTGGGGCTTCAGGCAGAAGCAGAAGGAGCTCAGGGAACAGGGGAGGTATGTGGGCATTGGCATGGCGCTCGTGGTCGAGCCCTCGAGTTCAACAAGGATGGGTTCCTACAATGCTGGATATTACAGTGTGCGGATAAGGATGGACCCTGACGCCAGGGTCTTTATATTCCTGAGCGGAGGCGAAGAGGGCCAGGGACACATCACCACATCGTCTCAGATTGCAGGAGAGATACTGCAGGTGCCCTTTGATGATATACACGTTGTGGAAGGCGACACGCTAGCATGCCCGGTTGGTTCAGGTTCATACTCAAGCCGCTTTTCAGTCGTTGGGACTTCCGGGGTATTTGGGGCCGCAGGGATTCTCCGTGACAAGATACTGGCAATAGCAGCCGCATTGATGAAATGCAGCGTCGAGGAGCTTGATCTGGCCTCTGGAAAGGTTTTCAGGAAGGCCCGGCCGGACGATTCACTAACGATGCAGCAGATAGCGCAGGCTGCATACTACGAAGTCTTCAGGCTTCCCGAGGGTATGGAGCCCGGTCTTGAAATGCTCTACCACTACCGCGATCCCAATATCCAGTTCCAGAGCGATGAGAGGGGCAGGGTCGCCATGTTCAGCAGCTTCCCCTACGATGCCGAGATAGCCATCACCGAAGTGGACATCAACACCGGATTTGTCAAGATTGTGAAATTCGTCTCCGTCCACGACTGCGGCAACATGCTGAACCCGATGATTGTTGAAGGCCAGCACACAGGAGCACTTGCACATGGCATTGGAGGGGCTCTCTACGAGGAGCTGGCATACGATGCCAACGGCCAGCCGCTGAACACAACGTTCAAGGATTATCTTCTGCCCACATCGATGGAAGTCCCTGAATTTGTGCTCTCCCACCTCATAACGCCCAACCCCTTCACACCGGGGGGTTACAAGGGTGCGGGCGAAACAGGAACGATTGGGCCTCCGCCGGCTATTTCAAATTCGGTCGAGGATGCTCTGAAACCGCTGGGTATCAAGTTAAGGAAGACGCCTCTGAGTCCTGTTTACATCAAATCACTTATCATGGAAAAACTTGGTGGGAAGAATGTCTGACAGGATAATCTACGAAGAGAAGCAGGTTGAAGGGACTGATGGCCTGGTCGCTGTTGTAACCCTCAACAGGCCGGAGGCGGAGAACGCCGTGGACGGTGAGATGCTGGGAGAATTGAGGGAGATACTTGAGAAACTCAAGGACAGGGAGGAAGTGCGCATAGCACTCTTCAGGGGCAACGGCGGTAATTTCTGTGCGGGAAGGGAGCCTCCCAAAGAGAAGCCCTCCCCGGCAGACTTCAAGAAGGCGCTTACAGACATATCTGAAATAAACAAACTTCTCTGGTCCCTTCCCTGCGTAACAATGTCCGAGGTCAGGGGAAAGGCGGAGGGATTCGGCTGCGGGCTTGCCCTTCAGACCGACGTCACAATTTCATCCGACAGTTCGGTCTTCAGCTTCCCCGAGATAAACGGCGGTCTCGCGCCTGCCATAGTACTCTCATACGTGGGCGACTGGATGCCAAGGAAGAAGGCATTCGAACTCATAATAACAGGCAGGGAGGTGCATGCGCCGGAGGCGCTGTCTCTAGGCATGGTCAACGAGGTTGTTCCTGACGACCAGCTTGAGACCGCGGTTGCAAGATGGCAGAAGCTTCTGATGTCAAAGAGCAGCGTAGCCCTGAAGATAAGCAAGCAGTACATGCATGAGTCCAGGCACCTCTCGACAGAAGATGCGATGGGTTACGGCCTCCTGAGACTGGTCGACTGGATGGCAACCCGCTGATTTCAGGGAAGGGGCTACCTGAGCGTCAGGAGTCCCACAACAAACGATAGCGAGCAGAGAGCTGTGGAGACGAACACTATGCGGCCCATGGCGCTGACAGGTCCGTTGAAGAAAGTGATCATCCACGATACGAGGGTGATGTTTATCACGCCCGCAATTGCCGCCGAGAGCTGGTAGGAGACGCCAATTGCAGATGACCTGTTCTTCGTTGTGAACCTTTCTGCGGAAACAGCAGCCATCACAGCATAGCCCGTTTCGATAGATGCAAGAAGCAGGATCTGGCCCAGGTAGGCATAGAGTGCTTCACCCGTCCGGAGGAGAGCGAGGTATGGATAGACTGAAACGACTGCGGCAACTGCGGTCGAAACGAGCAGTGCGTACTTCTTCTTTCCGACAACGCTCAGCAGCGCGCCAACGGTGACCACCAGTATGCCTGTGGTGAATGAGGCAAGTGTCACTGTCGTGGTTGCCACATATGTTGGAAGCTTCAGGGACTCCAGGTAGATAATGGAAAGAGGGAGTATCACTATGCTGCTTGTCCCCACCTCGTAGACTTCCAGGAGGGAGAGTGAGAATATCTTCCTGCCTTCGTTCCTGAGCAGCTCCAGAAGCGGCGTATTCTGTGACCTGTCCTTCTTAAGCTCAACAAAATCGCGGCTCTCCTCCAGCCTGTAGGAAATCAAGCCGCCGGCCATCACTGCGACCGCGCCGAGAATGAAGACCACCCTCCATCCTGTATCCAGGAACATCTTGTGGGGAAGGATGAAATCCGCGATGGCGAGGGAGAACGTGGCAAGTGACATGCCAAAGCTGAGTGATGCCTGTATCCAGCTCGTCCAGAATGTTTTCCATTTTGAGTTTGAGGCCAGCTCTGAAATGTAGGAGGCGACACCACCCCAGTGCCCGCCTATCCCGAACCCCTGCACCGCCCTGAACATTATCAGCATGACCGAAGCGGCGACGCCGATGGACGCATAGGACGGGGTAAGACCGATTGCCAGCGTCCCTGCGGACATGAGGAAGAGAGCCAAGACCAGCGAAGTCTTCCTTCCGAAGTTGTCACCGACGTAGCCAAAGAGGAGGGCCCCTATTGGCCTGGTCACGAAAGCCGAGGCAAATGCGACAATCGACAGGGGTACGCCTTCGGCGGTGCCCTTGAAAAAAACAGTCGGCCATACAAGAGCGGCAGCGACGGCGGCAATGAAGAAATTGAACCACTGGAGAGATGTTCCGAGTACAAGCTTGGCTGTGATCGATGGAAGCAAATTCTTGCCCTGACTGGCGGACTGCATGAACGAGGGAGGCATAATGGAACCTGTTTGTATGTTTTTCTTTTCCCTGCGGTCAGGCTGTCGACAGATGAACCGGAAGGATCACTCCCTGTAGGAGGCAACCCTGCCCCAGGAGAACCTTTTTCCCCACAGACCTGTCCTTACCATTTCCAGCGCATTGACCTGACTCCAGTCGATATAGAGGTTGATGTCCGGCCCGAATGTCCTGATGTACCAGTCAAAAACCTCTACGTCGGCAGCTTCGAACATCAGCCTCCCTGTGTCAGCGGAGGCAGCAATATCCCGGATCACCTTCGTATTCCACTCGCTGACGTTCTCGGTCAGCCCCTCCGACTCTATCATAACCATCCATGCGCCGCTTTCGAGAAGTGAACGAATTTCGGAAATGAACCCGGATGAATGGACTTCAACCTTCTCCCCGGCGCTTAAGCCGTATGCCTGGGCAACCTCTGGCTTGGTCTTGAATCCTTCCCTGGCGACGCGCTTTACGAGCCTGATCCTGTCGGCGAGTGAAAGGATAGCCATCCCGTTTGAAATCTCGACAACGTCATATTCCAGGCTCCTTGCCTCATCAAGAAACCTGTCAACGGCATGGCCGCCCTGAAGAAGGACGCGCTCTAGAAATCCGCCTGTGGACACCTCGATTCCGTTGTCGTGGCATTTCCTGATCTTCTTCCTGACAATCTCGCGGTCTGTCAGCCTCTGCGTGCCGCTCGACATCTTCAGTATGTCGATATAGTCTGAAGACATCTCGAAGAGGTCGTCGAGCTGCCTGAGGCTCAGACCCATATCCCTTATTTCCGTCAGTCCCCGCGATCTTGGCTTCTGCTCCCTATCTGCGAGCCTGAAGAATGAGAATGACATCTCCTTCCCCTTCTTCCCTTCAGCACCCTTCATAACATCAACCCTGGAACTCCACCGCAACTTCTGACTTCCGTAATGGTTTCGAGGGATGGCACAGCTGCATGACTGCTACACGCGAGAGCAGTTTGCAGGCCTTGACCCGATTCCGCCGTGCTCTCACTGTTTCTCGGCAGACGATCCCCCTTCCTTTGTTGACAGAATCTACGAGTCGTCCGCATGCTCCAGCCTGACGAATTCCTTTGATGCAAGCGCAGCCGCTATCGATATCACGGATGTGGCAATCATCAGCACAGCGATATATGGCCATGCCTTGAGATAGCCGCCGTAGGCTATTGCGAGCAATGTTGGTGCAACGGTGGGCAGCGAACCGAATACTGCACCTAGCTGGTACGACATTCCAGCTCCCGAGTACCTGTACTTGGCTTCGAAATACTCGGTAAACCATCTTCCGAGGACTCCGAATCCCAGGAATGGCAGGAACAATATGATCGCCATTGCTATGATCATCAGTGAATGGTTGCCTGTCCGGACTATCACGAAGTACGGATATGTGAACAGTATTGAAAGTACGGCAGAGACAATGAGAGTCCTCTTATTCCCTATCCTATCGCCTATGACACCTCCAACAACTGAGCCGATGACGGCAGCTATCGAAGCTCCGAATACAGTTATATCGACAAAGGTCAGAGGCACCTTCATTGCCAGGAACAGAGGAATGGCCGTATCAATCACGAGGCCGGATGTGAGCGCTATGACAAAGGCCCATGAAAGTCCGAGCAGTATGATTGCTCCCCAGTGCTTTTTCAGCACGTCAGTTGCGGGAGACCTCATCAGCGCACCCCTCTTTCTCTGCTCATCGAATATCGGGCTCTCGGAGAGCCTGTACCTGACAATGACACCGACCACGAGAAGGATGGCGCCTATCGCAAACGCAATCCTCCATCCGTAGTCTACGAAGAAGAGAGTTGTTGGCGAGTATATCCTTATCAGAGTGAATATGCCGACAGCAAGCGCGAGACCGCCCGGGGTGGCAGACATGACCCAGCCTTCCCAGAATCCCCTGCGCTTCGACTTTGCCGCAAATTCAATAACCCAGGTTGCAGCACCTCCCCATTCGCCTCCCACACCTATTCCAATTACAAGCCTGAACAGGATGAGAAGAGCCGGTGCGAGTATGCCTATTGAATCATAAATCGGAAGCACCGCAATTCCTGTCATGGCACCACCCATTATCATGAGCGTCCAGACAAGCATCGTTCTTCTCCCCAAACGATCGCCGTAGTGACCGAAGATGTAAGCGCCAATCGGCCTGGTGAAGTAGGTTATGGCGTAGGCAGCTGCAGCGGCAGCGAGTCCCACTGCCGGGTTAAGCGTAGGGAAGAACAGGTGTGGCCACACCGTCGTGGCTGCAAGAGCCGCGAGGAAGAAATCGTACCACTCCATAATTGTTCCGAATGTCGAACCCACCGTTATTTTCGCGAGGTCCCTTCGCGTGACGTGCTGAAACGGCTCAGATTGATTAACGACTGCAGTAGACGTGGCCATTACCCCCTGCAAAAATTCATTGCACCGAAAATGCTCTTCCCTTATTAACTTTTTTTCATGGTAAATTCAACATGTCGGACAGCTTTACGCCTCAATGCACCACTTTTAAGTGTATCTTTTTCCCATACTTCCTTTTATCCGCTTATTGTTTTCCATAAAGAAAGAAAGGAAACGGCCGTGGTCAAGAAAACCGGTGAAGTACGCCCAGTAATGGAAAAATATTGCTGGCGCAGCCGATGCCGGCAGCGACACGCCTGCTGCGCATCGTTCAGGCGATCCCGCTCAGCTTCCTGCAGGTGCTATCAGGTCTTTACAGTGTCGGAGACCAGCTCAGAAGCTCGGGTCTGGCAATACAGCTGCTGATAGGCCACGGCGACGGAGGCGTGGCCAGAGTGGCAAAGGCAAGGGCTATTGACACGTACAACTCGGGCCCGGCAGGAGGCATTTACGATTCTTCCTTCATGGCTCACGGCCGTTCCGTGAAAAATGTGCTGACGATGGAAGTAGGAGTGACAAACACCGACATCGGTAAACTCAGTGACGGGAGTCACTTATGATGAGAGGAGCAAGATTTCATCCATTCCAGTAGACCTTCCACTGCTTAAGATACACACGTTTGGAGCAGGTGGCGGTTCAATCGCAAGGACAGATGGAAAGGGTCTTTCAGTGGCCCCGAATGCGCAGGCTCCATACCCGGACCTGCCTCTTTCGGCCCTGGCGGTGAGGAGCCCACTGTCTCAGATGCTTATGTCATGCTGGGAATG
Organism: Thermoplasmata archaeon; assembly: GCA_021806165.1. GTDB lineage: Archaea > Thermoplasmatota > Thermoplasmata > Sysuiplasmatales > Sysuiplasmataceae > JAJZXY01. The sequence continues at coordinate 17,869 of JAJZXY010000008.1, read as the reverse complement.
GTCGACCCCGACTGCTTCCTCGGTGGGAGGAAGAAGCCTGATGCGAAGAAGGCATATGCGGCCATAAAGAAGAAGATCGCCGACACGCTTGGCATTTCGGTGGAGAGCGCGGGGCACCTTATCAAGAGGATTGTGGACGAGCATATGGGAATCACCATCTACAAGGAGATAGCGCTTACCGGTCTCGACCCGAGGGAGTTCATCATGTTTGCCTGTGGCGGAGGCGGCCCGACGCATGCCTGCGGTTTTGCAGAGGCGGCGAAGATCCCGCTGGTCGCTACATTCCCCTAATCTGCAGTCTTCTGCGCATTCGGCTCCTCAACCATGGATATACTCCACCTTTACGAGCAGCCGAAGCACTTCACGCTGCTCGAGACTGACGGGAAGTACTTCAGCAGCTTTGACGAATTCAACGGCATAGTGGAGTCGCTGAAGCAGAAGGCCGTGAGGGACATAACAGGTGAAGGGTTCGGGGAGAGCCAGATGAGATTCACGCTGGACCTTGAAATTAGGTATGGCGGTCAGATAAATGTGAGGAGGGTGACGAGCCCGCGGCTGGAGCTGAAGAACAGCGATGACTGCAGGCAGCTGTACGATGCTTTCGAGAAAGAGTACATCGAGACCTTCAGCTCCCTGTCTGCGGTGCCGCAGAACGGCGTTGACATAGAGCATTTCACACTGAAGGCAAGCGTACCTGTGGAGACTGCGGAGTTCAAGTCTGAGGATTCGATGACCGAGGACCCTTCAGGAGCGCTGAAGGGTGTGAGGGAGGTCTACTGGAATGATGCCCTAGGCGATGTGAAAACACCGATCTACGACAGGGCGAAGCTGAAGAGCTGCAATACGATCCCGGGCCTTGCAGTCACAGAGGGGGATGACACGAACATAGTTATCTCACCTGGATGGACCTTCCAGCTTGACAGACTGGGAAACGGCATTCTCAGGAAGGACGGCGCCTGAATCCGGGCTGTCTTTCACCACTGTAAAATAGTCGGCTTCGGGATAAGGGTCGGGCGTTCAAATGAGTGAAGAAGAGTCAAGGGAAGGGAAGAGCCTGCTGGATACTGGCCTGAGAATCAGGAAGGAGGTTCTGGGGGAAGAGTATGTCAGGGCGGCAATGGCTGGAGTGACGGAATTTGCAAAGCCGTTTCAGGAGCTTGTAACAGAGTACTGCTGGGGGAGCATCTGGTCCAGGCCCGGGCTGGAAAGGAGGGAGCGCAGCATGATAAACCTGGCAATGCTGACGGCCCTCAACAGGGCAAGCGAGCTGAAGATCCATGTGAAGGGAGCCCTCAGGAACGGCTGCACCGAAGAAGAGATCAGGGAGGTCCTGATGCAGGCCACCATCTATTGCGGCGTCCCGGCCGGAGTCGAGGCGTTCAAGGTTGCAAGGCAGGCAATAAGTGAATTCAGGGAGTCGGGCGATAGGAGCTGAAAATGTCCTTTCCCCTCAACAAAAAAGTTTGCAGCGCTCAGCGCTGTCCCGGTTTTGCAAAGGAGGCCCCGTCCACCGCGGCGGACAGCTCTGCCTCGTCCTTAGTCGATATGGGCTGGAACGGTGGATAGGGCTGGCCTATGTCGAGCCCGATGCGCTTCAGGGCGAACTTCATCAGAGGTGCGAGCCCGTAGGGGCTCCACCGTCCCGGGAAGTGGAAGAACCTCCTCTGGGCCTCGATAGCCCGCTTCATGTCACCCTCCCTGACAGCCTCGACCATCTCATGGCCTATCGATGCTGCTGGCGGTGGCATTGTTCCTCCCGAGCCGCCCAGAAGCAGCGTTGGAAGCAGCACCTCCATCGTTGTGAGGTATCTGCCGAGGCCGGCCACGTCTATCTCCTGTATCAGCCTGCCGACGCGCTTCATGTCCCTGGAGCTCTCCTTGAAGAACTCCACCCGCTCAATCCCGGCCAGCTCCACCATGGTTTCAGGGCTTACCTCGGCACCGGGGCCCGGATTGTGGTAGGCGACCATGGGGAGCTTGGAATACTCTGCGGCGGCCCTGAAGTATGATACTATTTCCGCCTGCGTCGGTTTCCCCCCGAAGGGGCGGTTGGGAGCAAGCAGCTGGACCGCATCTGCACCCACTTCCACGGCGAGGTCCGTTAGCTTCCTGACCGACGACAGCGAAGGGTGGGAGATGCCAACTATGACATAGCATCTGCCGTCCGCGTACTCCGCGGTCCTGCGGATTAGCTCCTCCCTCTCTTCCATGTCAAGGTACTGGTACTCCTGCGTCTCGACAGCCGCAACGCTGATTGCATCCGCGTGGCAGTCCTCAACGACATAGTCGACCTCCCGCCTGAGAGCGTCGTAGTCGACATTCAGCTGTGAATCAAAGGGCGTCAGGGGGGGAACGATTATCCCCGGAAGGTTCATCTTTCTTGCCATTTTCTCACCTCAGGCAGGCAGGCCCCTTCAGCTGCGGCCGGCCGCCGCGCCTGCTGCAGAGAGTTCGGCATCAATGCCCTGCTTTATCGACTCGATGAACCTCTGGGTGTTCTTTTTCACAACAGACTGCAGGGCGCCGCCCGCAATGGAGGCAATTTTCCCGCTGAGGCTTGCATGCGATTTCCATCCGATGGTTGTGGATTCACCGCCGTCGGCAAGGGTGAAGAGTATTGTTACGTCGACCTTGCTGCCAAGACCCGTGCCGTTCCCCACCAGCTTCCCGCTCTTCGGGGCAACCTTCTCATCGAAGTGGAACTTGAAATCCACCTTCCCCTTCATGAAGCCTATTCCCACCTTTGCCCTGACGTTGAAATTGTCATTGTCAATGACTTCGACGTTCTCGACGTCTGCGAGGTGGTCCCCTATGAACCCGGGGTCCACAAGGTAGCCGTACACCCTCTCAGGTGATCCCTGCAGCACGAAGCTGCCTTCTATATCCATTTGTATCACTCCTTATGGCAATCCGTCCATCCCGCCTTCTTTCTACTTCCCGGATGCGCTTTTCACAAGCTCCCTTATCTTTATCGGGCTCAGGTAGGAGCTGTCGTATTCCACACCCAGTGGGAGGAGGGCGTCATCCATTGCATTCGCGCAGGCGATCAGTGGCGCACCGCCGCCCTCACCCGTGCCCCTCGTTCCCAGGGGTGTGAACAGCGAGGGGACGACTATGGAACCTGTCTCGTACGATGGAAGGTCTGAGGCTGTCGGTGCAAGGTAGTCTTTGAATGTCGCTGTCAGCAGCTGGCCAGCCTCGTCATAGACCAGATCCTCGTAGAGGGCGGCACCAAGCTGGTGTCCCATCTGCCCATGGACCTGCCCTTCGACAATCAGCGGGTTGATCTGGTTGCCCGCGTCCTCCACAATTCCGACGCGCTTCACCCTGGAAACACCCGTACCCGGGTCGATTTCAAGCAGTACCACGCAGGCGCTGTAGCTGTATGTCAGCGAGAAGTTGCCCCTCTGGCTGTCAATCGGGAGCTTGAACGGTGTCTTGTAGATGACATTGGAGTAGAGACCCGGCTCCTCATCCTCGGGGAGATTCGCAAGATCCCTCCATGCCAGCCTCGCCACTTCCTTCAGCGGCACCTTTCCCTTTCCCTTCGTGGAAACGACGCTGCCGTCGGCAAGCTCAAGGTTCTCCACATCCTCCTTCAGCGCAAATGCTGCGATTCGCAGGACCTTCCCCCTTACCCTTCTTGCGGCCTCGTTGACTGCCGAGGCGCCTGCTATGGCGAATCGGCTTGCGTATGTGCCTGAATGCGGGGTTGACGGGTGCGTCCACGAATCAAAACCTGGGAGGGCATAAACTTGCTCCGGGTGGACACCCAGGACGTCGGCAACAATCTGCGACACGACTGTCTCATGTCCATGGCCCTGCGGTGATGTGCCCACGGCGGCCGAGATGTTCCCATCCTCATCTATCTTGACCCAGGCCGCCTCGCTTTCACCTGAAGCGGTCGACTTGGGGTTGATCAGCCTGTTTGAGGAGAAGTTTATGGGGCAGGCGTCCATCCCCATCGAAATTCCCACGCCGGCTAGCTTTCCCTCACTCCTCAGCCTGTCTCGCTCCTTTACAAGGGCAGCGTAGTCCATATTCTCCAGGACCTTCTTCAGGGCTCTCGAATAGTCGCCGCCGTCAAGTATGGCGCCCGTTGGAGTCTCATATGGCATCTGCTCCGAGGAAACGAAATTCCTGAGCCTGATCTCTATGGGGTCGATGCCAAGCTTCTTGGCGCCAAGTTCAAGGAGGCGCTCAACAAGGAAACCCTGCTGCATCTTCCCGTAGGACCTGTTCGGGCCGACTGGGCACTTGTTGGTGACTACCGCATAAATGTCCATCTCCAGGTTCCTGAAGGTGTATGTCAGCGTGGCGTGCCTGATGAAGTTGAATGCCGCGATGGGCTCCCTCCTCATGTACGCCCCCTCATCATGGTATGCCTTGGCGCGCAATCCGAGTATTTTGCCATCTCTGGAGAAGGCCATCTCCCCTTCGTAGTTGATCTCGCTGCCGTGAGCGGAGGCGACCATGTGCTCCGTCCTCGTCTCTATCCACCTAACGGGCCTGCCTATCCTTCTTGCCGCAACTGCCAGCAGTATGATGTACGGGTAATTCTCGTTCTTGATTCCGAACCCGCCGCCTATGTCGGGGCTTATGAAGTGAAGCCTGTTTGCATCAATGCGGAGGGCTTTTGCAATGGCGGCCTGGTTGAACGCCGGGCGCTGGTTGTTGCTCCAGATGTTGAATATCACATGCCTCTTGTCATAATCCACCACGACAACATTCGGTTCAAGTGGAGCGGAGGTGAACCTGTGCCACTTGAATTTCTTGGATACCACAAGATCAGCTGTCTTGAACACCTCATCAACGTCCCCGTAGGTGAATTTTCTCTGCCAGACAACGTTTGTGGGAACGTTCTCATGGACCAGGGGGGCGCCCTTCTCGCACCCTGACTTCGCTGTCAGGACTGGGGACAGTGGTTCATAGTCGACCTCGAGCTGCTCCACGGCGTCCCATGCCGCATAGTTGCTCTCCGCAACCACGACAGCTATGGGCTCACCTGCATAGCGCACCCGGTCGACGGCAATCCCGTAATCCTTGACCTTGTCATACGGGGACGGAAGCAGGTTGGGGAGAGGATCGAGTTCTGCAACGATCTCCTCGCCTGTGAAGACTGCAACGACGCCCGGAACTTCAAGCGCCTTGCTCTTGTCAATTCCCTTTATCTTCGCACTTGCATAAGGGCTGCGCGCAATTGCCACGTGCGCCAGGCCTGGAATGCGTATGTCCGAAGCATACATCCCGTTGCCTGTGACGAAACGCAAGTCCTCCTTCCTTGGATACCTGCTGCCGACCCACTTGACATTCTTTGTCTCCTCCCTGTGAAGGGTGACAGACTCGGTCATCTTCACTCCTCCTTCGCCTTCTTCAGCGGGCTTACGAAGATATGGGACTTCGCCACGCTGGAAATTGCCTTCACTATGTTGTGGTAGCCGGTGCACCTGCAGAGGTTGCCCGAAATTCCCAGGCGGATTTCCTCCTCCGTGGGGTTGGGGTTCCTTGTAAGGAGGTCTATGGATGACATTATCATACCGGGCGTGCAGTAGCCGCACTGAAGTGCATGGTTTTCATGGAATGCCTGCTGCAGGGGATGCAGCTTGCCGTCCGTGGAAACGCCCTCTATCGTGAGTATTTCAGCGCCGTCAGCCTGAACGGCAAACATCGTGCATGACTTTATCGCCCTGCCGTTGTAAAGGACTGTGCATGCGCCGCAGTTGCTCGTGTCACAGCCTATATGCGGTCCGGTGAGACCAAGATCCTCCCTGATGAAATCGATGAGCAGCTTCCTCGGCTCAACGTCAGCTTCAACCTTTCTGCCGTTTACTATTGCCTGTATGCGCGACATTTGAATCACCTCTCACTCCTTGCTGATTTCCTTGAAACTGCCATGTGATATGCTTCCCCGACACATCTTGACGCAAGCGTGCCTATCACATCAAGCCTGTACACGGCAGGCGCCTTGATGTCCGAGAGTATGTCCGATCCCTCCAGCGAAGCCCTTGCTGCCCCAGGCACACTTGCAAGGACTGCGTCGTCGACTTTCTTCCCGTTCAGCAGCTCTTCGACCTTTGTTCCCCTGACCGCAGTGATGCCCACTGCGCCTATGCCTATTCCAGCGCTCGTTACCTTTCCATCTCCGTCCACCTCAAGCTGGGCGCTCACAATGCCAATTGCATAATCCCCCTTTCTCCTTTCGAGCTTGACATGTGATGCACCTGCAGAATAGCTGCCGGGCTTGGGAATCCTGATATGGGTGAGCAGCTCATCCGCCTCAAGTGCGGTAGTATACTGGTCGGAATAGAAGCTGTCAATTTCATGCACCTTCTCTCCCCTGGGCCCTTTGGATACAAGCTTGGCCCTGAGCGCCACCATGGTTGCGGGCCAGTCTGTGGATGAATCCGCCTGGGCAAGATTCCCGCCAATCGTGCCCCTGTTCCTTACCTGGACGTCACCAATCTCCTTTGCGGTGTCCAGCAGTAGGTGAAACTTCTCCCCGAGCCACGAGGACTCGAGTATCTCGGTGTTCGTTGTGAGTGCGCCTATTTCGAGGAAATCCTTCTGCTCCTTTATTCCCTTGAGTTCCTCAAGCCTCCCTATGTCAACAATGCACTGTGGTGAAACCAGCCTGAGCTTTGCCAGAGGGATAAGACTCATTCCGCCCGCAAGGGGCCTCACATCTTCCTTGTATTTTGCCAAAAGTTCAATTGCATGATCCAGAGACTTGGCTCTTTCATACCTAAACGCCCTCGGATACAATGAAACACCTATCCTCACTAATGGCTAACAACAAATATATTTTTCCTTCTCGGCACACTTTTGTACTTTTCCGTTCCCGATATTGCAGAGTGGGCGATTTGTTTGCATGAATGCGTCGATGACGCCGTGTTGAAGTTCGGAGGACATCTGGAGAGGCGCCTTCACCACCCGATAGGTGAAACGATTGGCATCCCGGCACCGGGAGATCGGGGTGTCGGGGGTATACGCGGTGCCCGTCTCACTTCTCTCCAATCTTCTCCTCCGCCTTCTTTATCATCATGCCCCCCTCCTTCACAAGATAGCCGAGAAGAGGTCCTAAAGAAACTGTGAGCGTGGTAGCAAGGAGGATCATGGAGAAGTAGGCCCATAGAGAAGTGAATATTTCCACCATGGCGCTTGTGGGCTGGAAGGGCGCGCCGTTGGTTGTGGTCACCATGGCCATGTAATAGAATGAATTGACAAGTGACCAGTCTTCCGAAAAGTGTATGAACATGGTTGCGAGAGCCACAGACAGGATGAAGATGAAGCCGGAGAACAGTGCACGGTCTGAGAAGGGTGAAAGGGGATGGTTCCTCCTGATTATTTCCCTCATGACGAGCGGATTTGCCATGATTCGTAATTGGCCGATTCGTATATGAAATGCAGCTGCAGCACTGGAATCCCTTCAGGGAAAAGGGCTACTTGAATAGGTAGCTCAGGACGGGATATCCGCTCCCTGCCTCCTTGTGGCAGCCGCACTGTGTGCAGAAGCCCGTTCCATCGTACTCCTGGTAGAAATCTTCCGGCTCACACACACAGAAGCACCTTGAGTCTTCCTTGCACTGATCGCACATATGCTGGCCGCCTGCAGGCAGCGGGCCTGATGCCCCGCCCGCGGTTGTCCATCATTGTGGAAGCAGTAGATTGCACCTTTGACTGACATCTTATGCGACTGTCTAATATAATCCGGGCTCAGGAAAGGGAGGTGGTTGACTTCAGTTCCGGCTGCGTCTGTGCATCGTCGCCAGGGCGATCGAGGAGAGAAGGAGCACGCCGCCTGCGATTGTATAGGGAGTCACACCCTCACCAAGGAACAACACTCCGCCGGCCACCCCTACCACCGGTATTAGGTAGAGCTGTATGCTCAGGCGCGTGACAGATCCCCTCCCTACCAGGCTGTAGAACAGCATATACCCCGCCACGGTGCTGAGAATTGCGAGGTAAAGGAGCGCTAACCAGCCCTGCAGGGGGAGCCTTTCCATCTGGAGGAAAAAACTCCCTGACATTAATGGAAGCAGCATCAGGGTTCCTGCCAGACCTGCCCAGATGGTGAGCGGCCTAGCCCCGTAACGCTGGACAAGAGGTTTGGAGAGGACTGCGAACAGTGCATATGAAAATGCAGTCCCGACAGCTTCCAGGACCCCTGCCAGGGAAACGAGTCCGCCGCTCTGCACCGAACCCTGTGAGAGTATCAGAGTTCCGGTAAATGCCAGCAGCAGTGCGGCTGCCACGCTTCTTCCGTGGCGCTCGTCGAGGAGTATGCGGGACATCAGCATTATGAAGACTGGGCCGAGTGCGACTAGCAGGCCTGCCACCCCGGCTGCTATATTCTCCTCTGAATAGTAGAGAGTCAGGTGGTAGGCCACCACATTCGCAAATGCCACAATCAGGAAACGGGGCAAATCCCTCGTGTCAAGCTTCGTCCTGAGTCTTCCGAAGAAGGGGGCGAGGAGCAGGAAGCAGGCAGACGCGATTATCCACCTTGCAAGTGCAAGATTCACCGGGGAGAGATATCGCTCTGACAGCCCTATGGCAGCGAAGGCAAGTCCCCAGATGACGCTGAGCAGGATCAGGGTGGAGTAATTGCCCAGTCGAAGCAGTGCACTCCCATGCCCCTCCATGGAAGGATGGCTGCTGGCACCGTCATTTTCCAAACAATCCCTCTTTCTCTAGCTGAAGCAGCTTCAGCTTCCTGTCAATTCCCAGGCTGTAACCGCCTGGCCTCCCGTCTGCCCGGACCACCCTGTGGCACGGTATGATAAGGGGAACGGGATTGGAAGCGCATGCATTGGCAACAGCCCTCGAAGCACCCGGGCTGCCCAGAAAAGCTGCAATGTCGATGTACGAAGCGGTCCTGCCGTATGGTATCATCATAACCGCTGACCAGACCCTGCGCTGGAACTCTGTGCCGTCAACATCCAGGGGGATGCGCAGCCTCTGGCCGTCGAAATAGCCAAGCACCGACCTGAGTGTTTCCATCACTGAATCCGACTTCACAATAACAGCGGCCGGGAATTCTGATCGGAGGGAAGTTTCAAGTTCGCCCTCGCTGCCGCCCACGTTCAGAGAGCAGACACCGTGTTCCGTTTCAGCAACCATGATGAGGCCGAAGCTGGACGTCGCGGTACCGTAGCTTATCGTTGCGCCTTCCCCGCCCTTCCTGTAGCTTGCAGGCGTCATCCCCAGCTTCGATGAGTGGCTGCTGTAAAGCCAGCTCTGCGATCCGTAGCCGGAGCTGTAGATTGCGGATGGTACCTTCCTCCCCCACCTCAAATGCCGCTTGAGCAGAAGGATCCTGCATTCTTCGGCATACTTGCGGGGGGAAATGCCCATAACCTCGCTGAATGCCCTCTGAAGCCTGTACCGGCTTATGCCGAATTTCTTCTCCAGGCCTCCCAGAGACATGTCGCCGGAGGCGTTGCTCCTGATATAGTCACATACCTGCTCGATAAGCCTGATCTTCCACCGCTCCGCTGCTTCGCCCTGGCCCCCGGCAGCTGAAGCCCCCTTCCCCACCCTCTGACGTTTCCCGCCCTTCTCCAGACCAAACGCCTCTTTGCGCAGCGGACCGCATCTTCCTCTAAAAGAGCTTTTGTCGGATTCTTGCACACCGGATGGTCGCCCACCTACGTGCCGGCCAGCTGTAAGTGCACATTAAGGCGGCCCGCAGAGGATCAGCAGGGTGAGAGTTTATAATCCGTAATTCAAAGACGAACCGTTTCAAATTCCGTGCTCAGATAGATTCCATTCTCAATGAAGGGAAAGTAGCCGTATGTGGCATCCTTGCAGCCGCACTGGTCCTAACAGCGCTGGCTGCAGTCGCATCCGAGCCCCCTGCTGTCCATGCGCCGGGAGGCATGGTCCGGACGCCGGGTGTATTTCCAGTCGGCACAGCTGATCTCACTTCACCGCTTTACCTCACCTCGACCGTGTCAGGAGTGTACAGCCAGTCATGGGATCTGTCCCAGATGCCGGACAACGCGGTTCCGATCGCATCAACAGGAATACTGCTTCGGGCTGGCAGTCCTGCAACAGCCTCCTACGTCTTTGAGCCAGGGGTGCCCAATTCGACGTCAAACCAGGCAGGTCTGCCTGTTCCATAGCAGGCATCCGCCTACGGCTGGCTGGAACAATCCATGGCCATCACTGTTCCGGCAGGTACGTGAAATGGATCTCTTTCCCTGCGGATCGAGAACGCCGCAGGGGCCAGCGGTGCAGCGACGCTGGGATGTACCCTGTACGACTGGAATTACGCCAGCGGCAGATTCGCAGAAATGTTTGCCATGCAGAACAGCTCCTTCAACATTGCTGGTTCATCAAACGGCACCTACAAGGTCGGGATGGGCACCGGGTACCAGTCGGTGACCTTTACAGGCAGGCAGGGACTGTTCGCAGAGTACTACCTGATACTTTCATCATTTCACACGAGCACCCCGATTGAGGTTTCGGCAAGCCTTGGGGGCCTGAACGAAAGTGCCGACTATATCAGTTATCCCGACTACGGATGGCTGAACGGCACGGTTGCCCCCGCAGGCGCATCCCCGGCAGTCGACGGCTCACCGGTCTCAACAGCATCAGGAGGCACTTTCAGCTTGGGGCTGCCTCCCGGAAGCTATGAATTGAATGCAACCTACGCCGGATACCTGCAATTCAGCGGGAATTTCACAGTGCAGTCCGGACTCTCGACACAGGCCGCCATATCGCTGCAGCAGCTGTTTGCAGTGCACTTCGTGGAGGCAGGGCTGAACGGCTCACTGAACTGGTCTGTAACCCTTGGCGGTTCAACGCATTATGCCAGCGGCACCAGCCTGACACTCTATGAGACCAGCGGCACCTACAGCTACACGATAGGTGCTGTCAGGGGTTTTGAAACGCTCAACGGGAGCGGAAGCGTATCAGTTACTTCTTCCAACAGGACTATAGATGTCAACTTCACAGCCGCCTCCTCCAGTCCGGCCCCTCCTCCATCCTCTGGCGCACACTCTCCGTTCCCGTGGCTCTATATCCTTCTGCCCGTAGTGGCAGCTGCCTCTGTTGCGCTGGCAGCCTTCTATGCGGTCGGAGCAAGGAGTAGGAATGATGGAAAACGGGAGGATTCTGCACCCGGGGAGGCGCCCTCCCTGCTGCCGAGGGGGAGGATGTTGACGTTAAGTATCTGAAGTCACTGCTTGAGCTTGGCAACACATCTGTCTTTTTTGAGGAGAGGGCGCGAAAATCGGTTGCACTGTTCGAGGCCGGGCTGAGAAAGGGGTTGAAGGGTTTCTGCTTTACGCGTGAATTCCCCAGGAAACTGCTCAAGAAACATGATTTTGGTGATGCCAGAGTCATCCGGATTTCAAATGTCTGGGCCGACAGCTCAATCAGGCCGAATGATCTCGGGAAGATCAACCTGCTTTCTGAGGAGTTTCTTTCTGGGCAGAGGAGCGTCATATTCATCAACAGCCTGGAATCACTGATAACAACCAACGGTTTCTTCGGCGTCATAAAGATGCTCAGCATACTTCGGGATGCCACCGCCAGCCACGGTTCCGTACTCATTACCTCGGTGAACAGGAAGGTCATCACCGAGGGGGAGGCGCGCCTTCTCATAAGGGAAGTCGACAGGATAATCATATAGAACATCTTTGGAACCCGCCGCGAGGCGTTCAAGACCGCACCTTGAACAGACTAAGGACGCAGCTCCATCTCAATGGTGCTTCCGCGCGGGGGTTCTCCCAGGATTGAGGTCCTGCCGGTAGGCATGAAGCCAACGCTCCTGTAGAGGTTCATGGCTGCCAGTTTCTCCGGGTTCACTTCCAGCCTCAGTATGCTTCCCGGGTGGTTTCTTTTCATCCAGCTGGCCAGCTCATCCATGAGCAGGCGACCGAGACCCCTTCCGCGGCAGGATGGATCTACCCAGACGCTGACGACGTTGAAAATGTCGCCGGCGCGATAGATGGCAGCCATGCCTGCAACGCTGCCGTCCACCTCCGCAAGGAAGAGACAATCATCAGGTGATGATGCGTACTGCTCCACCCTTCTCATCCAGTCGCTGTCTGAAAATCCGGCTTCCCTCTCAAGTGTACTTCCAAATGCAGCAGGATCGGCCTCGAGCGCCTCCAGCCTGATGTACCTGAAGTCCTTCCAGCGGTCGCCGGTGATGCGCGACACGCTGAAACGGAGACCGTTGCCTGGATAGCCGGACCTGTCCACAGGAAAGGCAATGGCGTAGATGTATATTGAACTGCCAGATCAACGACTGTACGGCCGCCGCATCCAATACTTATTGAACGCAGGCAAAGCTTTTAGACAGACGCAAATGTGGATTCAACAGGGTGTCCACTGGTGCAAGAAGCGGGGTGCTTGTCGCCTATGTGTCAAGAAACGGCTCGACGGCCGAAATAGCCGAAACGATAGGGAAGGAGATGGAACCAATCGGGATAGAGGCTGTGGTGATGCCTGCTGAGGATGTTTCGGACGTTATCCCGTTCGATGAGGGGAATCTTGGCAGCTCTGTGTATGCCTGGCGCCTGGAAAAGAGCGCCGTTGACTTCGCCAGGAGGCATGCTGCGAACCTCAGGTCCATGCCTGCATGGCTGTTCGCAGCGGGCTACTGGACTGATCCGCAGATCAGGGAGAATTGAAGCCTGTGACGGGAGCAAGGAAGATCGTAGAGCTCGTGGGGGCCGTGAAACACATCACGTTCGGGGGAGAGCTGCCTGGTAAACAGCTGGCTCATGAAGAAGATGGCTTCAGGGGGGAGGCCGGGGCGGATTTCAGGAATTTCGGCAGGATAAGGGAATGGCCGATGAGATTTCGGCTCAGGTCAGGAACCTGCTGGACAGGAAGGCGGATGAAGCGCGGCAGGAAAAGTACGCTGGCCCTTGTTCTTTCAGTACGGTAGTCGGACTGATTTAATATTATTAAACATATCAATGACGCAGCGGGCTGAAGCGCCACGCTGGCGGTGCGTCCCTCCAGCCACCTGGCCCTGCGGTGAGAACACTGTGTGCACTGCACGGGTAACGGACGCAGGACTGCCCGGGAGAAGATTCAAGTGGAAACTGATGCCGCATCTGACTTCAGGATGCCCCGAGGGACAAGGATCGGTCCCCCTGTGATCAGGGTCCGGGATATGGACAGGTCAATTGCATTCTATGAAGACAAGTTCGGGCTGCAGAAGGTCAGGCGGGGCCATGGCATCGACGGCCTGCAGCTGACAGGCCTCAGGACAGGTGAGGGTGAAGGGGACCTGATAGTGCTGAAGGACGATCCGGAGGCTTTGCCTCCCCCGCGGTCAGCCGCGGGACTTTACCATTTTGCAGTGCGCGTCCCTGACAGGAGGAGTCTTGCACAGTCCCTTCTCGCCATATCCGGGAACGGGGTTGCATTCGAAGGATTTGCAGACCATACGGTAAGCGAATCGCTGTACCTGCACGATGCGGAGGGGAACGGCATCGAAATCTATTCGGACAGGGGTGAGGACACCTGGAGGCTGTTCGGAGAGCTTGGAGGAAGAGGCGGGCAGGGAGACATGCGCGGCTGGAGCGCGCTGAACAGGCCGCTGGATATCGATTCACTGGTGTCTGAAGCAGAGGGTATGGAAACGTCGGACCTGAGGGTGCTTCCACCTGGAACTGTCATGGGGCATATGCACCTGAAGGTCACGGACCTGGCCCGGTCGCTTTCATTCTACAGGGACAGGCTTGGATTCGACGTGACAGCCAGCCTGCCTGGAATTGGTGCCGCCTTCCTCTCCGCAGGGGGATATCACCACCACATAGGACTCAACACCTGGCAGAGCGCCGGAGGTGAGGGGAGGAGGCAGCACCGTGCCGGGCTTGACGGTTTCTGGGTGCTCCTGCCCGGAGCAGGGAAGCTGGGGGAAATGGTGGCATCACTGGGGCTGCGGCAGGAACAGGGAGTGGACATCAGCCTGCAGGACCCTGACGGAATAGGCATAACAGTCGGTGTATAGCCACCCGCGCTGAAGCACTACTTCTCCCTCCATCTTGCCTTGCTTCCTGCAAGTGCGAACAGGATGGCTGCAACAAGTATGAGTATTATCCAGCTTGCTGCAAACATCTGCGGCGAGATGTGCACGTATCCCCCTTCATACTGGGCGAGCTGGGCGGCATATGTTGTCGGCGAAAGGTATGCAAGGTACCTGTATGGCAGAGGTATGTAGGTGATCGGGTAGTAGACCGGCGGGATAGTGGAAAAGAGGGTTGATATGAGTCTTGAGAATGCAAAACTCTGGACTATGTCGGTGGAGAAAGTGGCAAATGTGTATCCTATTGCCATGGAGGAGGCGAACACCAGGAACAGGACAGCCACGAACAGCAGGGTGCCGGCAGGGCTCATGTGGACAAAGTAGAATGCCAGAATGGCCAGAACAGCAAGTGCGGGCACGCTGTACACGAGCTCGGAGGCAGCCATCCCTGCAACATAGACCATCCAGCTGGTGGGTGAGCTGACCACCATGTCCTGCAGTTTGAAATCATTCTTCAGGTGTGAGAGGTCTGCCTGGAGGGATGTCCCCGCCCCGAACATGCTCATTATGAAGCCTCCCTGCACTGCTTCGCCAATCAGCGCGCCGTGGCTGACAAAGACTATCAGCAGCAGGAACGAGATTGGTGACAGCACTGTGTTTACGAGCACCACCGGGTAGTTCTTCATCTCGTAGAGCGAGTTTACTAGGATGGAGGCGGAGAACTGGCTAAGCCTGCTCCTCTTCTCCACCGAATCCACGTAGCTGTTCCACAGCTTCTCCTTTGTTTCCAGCATTTTCCTCCCTCTCCCTGCTTACCAGGTAAAAGAATATGTCATCAAGCGATACCGGGTTGATGGTGAACTTGACACCATCCCTTATCAGCTCCCTTGATATGGAGAATGCTTCGTCCTCGCTCGTGAGTATCCGCGTGCCGTCGGCCCCCTTCAGCATCTCGCCCTCCGAGACGCTGATTCTCACCTCCTTCTGCCCTGCCGGTATTGACATGCTGTAACCGTGCCTTACGCTGCGCCTCAGGTCGTCGAGCGTGCCCATCCTGATCAGCCTTCCCGCCTCAAGCATTCCTATCCTGTCCCCGAGTGCCTCTGCCTCTTCGAGATAGTGCGTGGTGAGGAATGTGAAACGCTCCCCCTCGATGTCCTTCATAAGATCCCAGAACTCCCTTCGCGACACCGGGTCCAGGCCGGTCGTCGGTTCGTCGAGGAATATTATCTCCGCATCGGAAGACAGTACTGCAGCCACGAGCACCTTCCTCTTCATCCCCCCCGACAGTGTCCTGTTGAGCCTGTCCCTGTAATGGCTCATGCCCAGGTTCTCCAGGGCGTCGGAGGCCCTTCTTCGTGCCTCCCCGTATCCCATGCCCCTCCACATCAGGTATGCCGACACTGTCTGCATGGGTGTCATCCATGGCACAGTCCTGGCCTCCTGCGGAACAATCGCGATCTTCTCCCGCAGAAGTGACGCATCGCCCATAACATCCATGGAACCGAAGGATGCATTGCCGGAGGTGGGTTCAAGTTCAGTGGCAAGTATCCTTATGAGCGTTGTCTTCCCTGAACCATTCCTCCCTATGAGCACGAATATCCCCGTTGCCTCCACGGAAAATGTGATCCCGTCAAGAGCCTTCCTGGCTCCTGAATACACCTTTGTGAGCCTGCTGCACTTCAGCATGCCCCTGTCACTGCCGGCCATCTGTCCTCCCTTGAAGGATCGATAATACAACCCATAGATAATCCCAGTGCAGCATATCAGTCTGAAATCTGGAACCGCCTGCCCCAGTACCAGAAGACTGCAACCAGGAGTGCAATGTTGATGAGCACCGCGCCTGCAACCAGCCAGGGGAATATTGAAAGGAAGGACGGGGCGCTGCTGAATATGCCTGACGGAGGAAGCGCATAAGGAAAACTGAAGAAATCATTTACGGCGCCGGCGGGGAAGAGCAGTCCGAGGATGACCAGCGGGGCAAAGGAGTGCGTCTTGTATACAATTGTCTGGTTGAGTCCGAGGAAGAGGCCCATGGAGAAGAACATGACAATGGCAACTCCCAGTGCGGCCACGGAGCTTCTGGACTTCATGGTCACGAGCAGCGTGACTGAGCAGATGAACAGCAGCGGAAGGAAGTCAAGGAGGGATATTGCTGCCGCGTTGTAGAGCGTGAACTGCATGTGCACCAGATAAAGGGCGTAGAAGACGGAGGCGGAAGCAACAGCGTATGGAAGGACGACACCGAGGAGGTAGACTGGAAGGAGCAGCCTGCTACGCTTCACGGGGAGCAGAAGGTAGGAAGTCTCTATCCCCTGCTCAAGGTTGGTACCGAAGTCGAACACCAGCACCTTGAGGACGAAGATGGACATCGCCAGAATCGTGATCACAAACTGGTAGTAGATGTAATCCAGCCCGATGAACGACTGCGTACCGGGTGACAACCCGCGCGCCAGGTCAGGAGGTATCCCTGGGACGAAAGCAGGCCCGTCCTGAATGAGCGGCGCGCCGGAAGCTATTATGATGAACACCAGGATTTCCCAGATCCCGTAGCCCAGGATCTGCTTGGCCTTCATCCTGAAGAGTTCAATTCCCCCGCTCATTTGACATGGCCTCCGTGAATACTCCACCCAGATCAAAATGGCTGCGCTCCACGGAAAGGACTGAAATCCCTTCCGCCTCCAGTCTGGATATTATGCTGCCCAGCCTGCCCCCTTCGGTCCTCACTATCACAGCATCCCCCTCTATGCCGACTACAGGGACGACTTTGGAAGCTGCAGCAGTGTCGGATACTGAAATGCGCACGGAGTCGCCACCATGCCTTCTTGAAGCCTCTTCGGCTGCCTCCTTCATGCCTGACTGGGCGAGCGTTCTTCCGTGGGAAATGATTATGACACCTGTTATGACCTTCTCAAGCTCGGCGAGTATGTGCGAGGAGATGAAAAAGGTGGTGCCGTTCTCCCTGTTGATCTTCCTTATTGTGTCATATAGCTGCATGCGTGCGACAGGATCCATGTTGGATGCAGGTTCGTCCGCAACTACGAGGTCGGCACGTGCACAGAGCGCGATGGCAAGCTGAGCCTTCTGCTTCATGCCGGCCGAAAGCTGCTTGACCTTCCTGTCCCTCGCAGTCCACAGGTCAAGGGAAAGGAAGCTCTCCTTTATTGCCGACGGGTTGAACCCGTATATCCTCGAAAGGTGAAGGAAGTAGTCGTAGATTGAAAGATGTAGAGGAATGTTGACAGTGTCCATCACGTAGAACACACGTTCCTTGACATGGATGGATGAGAATGGATCTTCACCAAGAACCGTCACCCTCCCCCTGTCAGGGCGGAGTAGACCTGCCATGAGTCTTATAGAGGTTGTCTTGCCTGCGCCGTTCGGACCGACAAAACCTGTTATGCTGCCCTCCTCGACAGTAAAGGAAATGGAGTCAAGCGCCCTGATCTTCCCGAAATCTTTCGTGACGTTTTCAAGAACTATTGAGGACGTCTTTTCTTCCCCCAGAGATACAGAAGCGACTCGATGGCCATGAGCACTGCTGTAATGACCAAGGCCGTCAGCACAAGAGCTTCATAGGGTGGCATTGCCGCATACACCTGATACCTCTGCCTTTTTGGAACGGGACCGGGCGGTTTGGCTGGCTGCAACCCTTCCTCCAGGCAGGCGATTACATGAAGGTGGCATGGATATTAAACCTTGACTCCGTAGGTTTTTGCATAATAGGTCCTCATTGATGCCGTTTTCCCTCGTGAAACCGAAAGATCAATATAGTTGTATATTATTTACTTCCCTAATATGACTCATCCTGACTGGGTGCTGAAGCACAGGGTAAAGGGAACACACATCATAAGGCGGGGCGACAGGTACTATCTT
>JAJZXY010000007.1 GCA_021806165.1 Thermoplasmata archaeon | reverse complement strand
TATGGACCCAGCGGGATTTGAACCCGCGGCCTCCGCCTTGCGAAGGCGGCGATCTATAGTGGCAGATGCATCCACTGATCTATGGGCCCATCCGAGCCTATCTGGCTACTGATAGCGCCCTCTGATTTTTAACTTGCGTAACCACCGTCTCAGTGATTTCGGGAGCATGGCCGACATATGTGCCGGGGTCAAGCAGCGCCTCCAGCTCCTCCTTGCCCAGAACCTTTGCTATCTCCTCGTCTGCCAGGAGTGCCTCGGTAAACGGTATGCCCTCCTCTGCAGTCTTCATGGCCGCCTTCCTGACCGCCTCATGGGCGCTCTGTCTTCCCATTGACTCTGTGAGCCGCAGCATTATCCGTTCAGCCATTATCAGGCTCTTCGCCTTCTCTATGTTCCTCAGCATGTTGTACTTGTTCACCTTGAGGTTGGCGAACAGGTCAACGGACTTTGCCAGCATATCGTCGATGAGAACGCACGCATGAGGTATGGTTATCCTCTCCGCGCTGGAATTGGTAAGGTCACGCTCATGCCAGAGAATCATATTTTCAAATGACGGTGTAACGAAGCTCCTGACTATGCGGGCAAGGCCGCATATGTTCTCCGCCTTGATTGGGTTCCTCTTCTGGGCCATCGTTGAGCTGCCCACCTGCCTCGCGGCGTCAAACCACTCCTCCACCTCATCAATTTCGGTGCGCTGGAGATTCCTTACCTCCGTACTCATCTTTTCCAGTGTTGCTGCGAGGTTGGCCAGTATGGACATAAACTCGGCGTACCTGTCCCTGCCCACTATCTGGCCGCTCGCAAGCTCCAGCTTCACATCGAGTCTCTCCATCACATCCTCCTGGAGATCGAAGAAATTCTTGCCCATCGAGGCACCTGTTCCCACTGCTCCCGACAGCTTGCCCACAACAATCCTCTTCTCGCCCTCCTCGAGTCTCTCAAGCTGCCTGTCCACCTCAGACAGGAATACGGAGAGTTTGAGGCCGAATGTAATCGGCAGTGCTGACTGGCCGTGTGTCCTGCCGAGCATCATGGTATCCTTCTCCTCGAGCGCTCTCCGCGCAAGCACAGTTTCGAGCTCGATTATGTCTCCCTTGATGATCTTTATCGCCCTCTTCAGCTGTATCGCTGTGGCAGTGTCGATTATGTCATTTGATGTTGCGCCGTAATGGACATAGGGTGCGCCCTTGTCAGCGACCTCTGACAGGGCCCTGACCATTGCCATGACATCATGCCCTATCTCCTCCTCAATCTCCTTCACCCGCTCGATATTGACGGCGCCGGATGCCACTGCCTTCTCTATCCCCCTGGCAGCCTCCTTGGGAATCATGCCGCGCTTGGCTTCGGCCTGGGCAAGAGCGCTCTCCACTTCAAGCATGGCCCGGAGCTTTGCCCCCTCGTCAAAGACGGAGAGCATCTCCTTCCTGCCGTACCTGAAATCCAACGGGCAGACTGACAGAGATATCACCTTTTGAAGGGGCTAAGCGGCCCCATACGAAGCCGTATGAGTGCATTGCCGCTCTTATTATTTTTGGTCTGCTGCCGAATTCGCAGGTAGGGCGCAGGCATCAGCCAAGATTCTCAATTATCCGATTACCCGATGTGAGATTCGGACAACAAGTTATTCTATAAACAAGGGGGGCTCAATGTCCAGTATCAGGTCAAATGGATTAAAAAGAGGTATGGGTTATACCCAGACCTGCCTGAGGATGAAACCATATGAACAACGGGATTGAAAGTAATGGAAGGCTGCCGCCCGAGCTCATCAGATTCCTGGAAGCGCCCGGAGGTCATTCGCTTGTGATCAAAGGGGAAGCAGGAACAGGCAAGACGACGCTAGCACTGCAGCTCATCGAGGCCGCTGCTGCAAAGCAGAACCAATACTATCTCTCGTCACGTGTCTCCGACGAATCTCTCTTCAGGCAGTTCCCTTGGCTCAAGGAGTCGTCGGAGAGGATACGCCTGCTGAAGGCAAGCAAGGCATTCCTTCTGCATATGACATCCGGCAGGCAGCCGCTGCAGCCAGTCACAGGTCAGGATGCCGACCTGGGCGATCTCTCGCCTGCAATAGAATTGCTGAAGGCGTTCAATGAGGAGACGGAGAAGCTCACCGTCGACAGGACGGAGCTGCACCGTCTCGAGGGCCAGATAGAGGAGGGCACTGTCTCGGGCGGTGAGGACTTCATTCCGTCGAGGGTCGGGCTTGACAGCAATTCCATTGATCTTGTTCTCGGACGTCTGCTTCCAGAACTTGAAGTTGCATACGACAGGGTGGAGGAGAGTCTGCCAGACAGGAGCCTTATTGTCATAGACAGTATCGACGGCCTGAGCGAGAAGTACGACATACCGGCCGAGCGTCTGCTTACAGTAATTCAGAAGGACATCGTGGAAGGTTCCGGCTCGAATGTTGTGTATGTTCTGGAAACATCGGGCGGCACACACATGGACTACCTCGGCGACGGAGTAGTCTTCATGTCAGCCTCTGAAATCTCAGGCAGGCGTGTGAGGCTAATCAGCCTCGACAAGCTGAGGGGCGTCAAGGTGGACAGGCACAAGTACACCTTCACCCTGGTCAACGGGAGGCTTGAAACATTCCCACCATCCCCCAACGTGCTCCCGCACAGCAGGCGCAAGTGGAAGCCTGTTGTACCGCCCTCTGCGGAAAGCGCCTCATTCGGCAGCTCACAGCTAGACTCGATATTCGGCGGACTCCAGTACGGGAGCGTAGCGCTCCTTGAGGTTGGACCCAGCGTCCCGTCAATCTACACGGACGTTATCCAGGATGCACTTGTGGCGGGCTTTGCTCATAAGGGCAACGGAGTTGCCTGGATTCCATCCAGGAAGGCAAGCTATGACATGCTTCACGACCGCATATCCGGGATGATAGGTGAGGACAGATTCGAGCGGAACGTGCGCATATTCGAGCACAGCACAGCCGCGCCCACGGACGTCCCGTACCTCATATCGCTTGAGGGCAACAAACTGCTCACCGACCTGAAGTGGGAAACAATCGAATACAACCTGAACGAATGCAACCACCCCTTCCTATCGCTCCTGGGATTTGACATACTTGAGTCGATGTACGGCAATGATGAGGACAATGGTTTTCTCGACGGACTGGTGGAGCATGTAGGCGCAATCAGGAGGGGTAACCATGTCATGGTCGCCCAGGCCCTGAGTTCGAGCACCACCTACCTGCAGTGGCTCAGCGACATCTCACTGCTGCACATCAAGCTGGAGAATATCGAGGGGACGGTCATGATGTATGGCCTCAAGCCATACACGCAGTTCTACGGCATGATGCCAGACCCCGACGTGGATGACAACATCAACATATCGCTGATTCCAATCTCATGAACGGCTGCCGCCGTCTGGCGCTGGATGCAATCGGATTACACTTTGTGATAAAACTCTCGTCTTTTTTAAGTATTAAAAAAGACTATCTGAGCAACAATTCGGTCGTCCCGGGCGGGGTCGACGTGACAATATGACGCCTTTCATTTACTCCCAGCTTCTAACCGACGAATATGCGGCCAAGATCCTGACCGCCATTATGAAGGTGCCCAGATCAGCCCAGCAGCTGTCCGCGTCCTACGGCATACCAATCGCCGCCTGCTACAGGAGGATAAAGCTGCTTGAGAGGTATGGTCTGATAGCGTGCAAGGAAAGGCGCCTCTCCCAGCAGGGCAAGCGAATCAATTTCTACCTTTCAATGGTCAGAAATGCCTATATCTTCTTTGAGGACGGCCGCCTCAGGGTCAAGCTCGAGCTCATTTCGGGCGTGAGCAGGGAGTTCCAGGACGAATCGGACGACGGCAGCGACCAGCTCTGACGGGCGTTGCATGAGAAGCTTATTATATTGTGGCATTGAATGAGCGATCGCCAGGCTCGGCCGGGGCGCTCGGCGTGCCCTTTTACACCGAAATCGTCGACAGCGGGGGCGACAGCCTGTGAAGACGTAACCGCAACTCAGATGGCGCAGCCGGGGACAATGAGGCTTCGTCCGGCGGGGTGCGAGGCGCCAGGACGACATGTCCGGAGGGACGTGACTCCTGGAATGGTCGCGGAGATCGGACCAGGCCCTGACGGGAGCAGTCTTACCGCGGACTACGTACGCTCGGCGGGAAGCGGGGCCGAGGACGCGGCTGTCAAACCATCTGTGAAGCGGCCGGCAACGCAGGCGGCCTGGTTACCCTTTTCTCACAGAGTTGTCTGCTTGGTGTCAAGCGCAAGGTGTGCTATCCTGAATGACGAGTAGAGGGCCGATGTCACCACCGCGACAAACTCCTTTTCGTAGTCTCCCTCTGCGGTGTAGGCAGGCTCAGACTCCGGTATCCTGTAGCCAGCCTTGGCAAGGAGCCTCCTGGCCTCTGCCGCAATCTGCGGCTGTGCATTCCTGAGCTCAGGCGTCTCAGTCAGGCGCATCTCGCTGAGCTCCCTGCGGAAGACTGGCCTGTGGAAGAGCCTTTCAAGCGCATAGACGCAGACGGCCGCGGCGCGCCTCCTGTCTATGCCCACCTCGTCGCATGCAGCGGACAGCGCCTCGTAGATTGTCGTCTCCCTCGGCACCACGGGCGTGAATATCTTGGAGGGGGGAATGGCCCTCTCCCTGACAACGCCCGCATCCGACAGAGCCTTCAGGTAGCCTGTCAGTATGAGCCTGTGCATCTCTATCCCCCTCGCCTTGAGCTTCCTCACGAGGCCGCTGATCGAAACTGGATCGGACCTCAGTTCCTCAAGTATTATCTCCCTAAGCTGCTTCTCCGGGCTGAACAAGTGATCGGGTTAGGATACATATCTGATAACAAATACCTTTCTAGAGATAGATGAGCCTCGGCCCTATCAGCTGCCAGACTATGAGCACCAGCACAAGGAGGGAGAATATGTTGGTTATGCCCTTCGCCATCTTCTCCCTCCCCTCCTCCGTTCTCCCCTTTGCGGCCCTGTCCAGGAAGAGCTTTATGTTGTCCTTGAAAAGGTAGCCACCATCGAGCGGGAGGGCGGGGAGCATGTTGAACAGTCCAACCCAGAGGTTTATCCAGAAGAGCCAGTAGAGTGAGTTTGCGGTCAGCCAGAAGAGTGCTCCCCCTCCTTGCACACCCCCCGCCGTGAGTATTGATGTAAGTCCGCCTGGCACTGGTGAGAGGCCTGCGAATGGAAGGACAAGGAACTGCAGGCCCGAAGTTATGTATGTGGATGGCCCGGCTGCGCCGTAGAACGGATTTTTCAGAATGCCAAGGACGCTGCCCACAGGGACAGCGCTCAGTCCCATGTATGCTGTGTATATGCCCAGGAATCCTATGTTTCTCTGGCCTGCAACCCCCTCCACAGCCTTTTCGCTGCTCAGTGTAATATTCCTGTGGATGAGTGTGCCGTTGCTTGCCTCGAATATGAATGGAACGTTCTGTCCCGGGCGAGTGGTGTTGAAGACTGATTCGAGCCCAGCCTCGTTGTATACAGTGGTGTTGTTCATGTTCATCACGACCCAGCCGCTCTCAATTCCCGCAGAGGCAGCGGGGGAGCCGCTGATGACGCCAGTTACAGCAACACCCGCCTGGACATTCCTCGTGAGATAATGCCCGTTCTGCAGATAGACCACAGGATATTCACTGCCGGGCTGGAGGTTCTGTATGTTGAGGAAGTCTCCACCGCTCGTCATGTTTGTGCCGTTGATTGATATAATCTCCCCCCAAGGGCTGATGCCTGCAATCGAGGCGCTGCTGTTTCCGGCCACGGATACAACAACCAGGCCGTCATGCATCGGCGCAACGCTTCCCATCACAGGTCCCAGGAAGAGGAGGAGACATGCGAGTGCAATAACCATGTTCGTTCCGGGTCCGACGCCGAAAACCTTGACGCGCTTCCTGGGCTCAGCCCTCTCAAGCTGCTGCTGGTCAGGTTCGACAAAGGCACCTACTGGGACGACAAACATGAGGACCCCCATGTACTTGACATCCATCTTCTGCGCCTCGGACAGTATTCCGTGGGCAAATTCGTGAAGCACAACCGCCACGATTATGGCAAGTAGGCCGTAGCCGATGGGAACGAATGGGTTGACTCCAGGGATGAGGAGATATGTCTGTGGGGCAGGCAGCGCCTGCTTGGGTATGCTGAAGACAAGAGTGGATTCCCACAGAAGCAGGAGCACCATGGCAGTCATGCCAACAAGGAACATGACCCTGGATATGCTGCCGAATGCCAGCCAGAACCTCCTGTACTTTGCAATGCGCCTGAGCGCCCCCCTTCCCCTTTCGGTTCTGAGCATCACCAGCGGGCCCATGAATGAGATGTTCCAGCGCCTGGCAAGGCCGCTCCTCCAGAGAAAGATGAGCAATGCAAAGTATGCGAGCAAGATGATTCCCACTATGATATACGGATTCACTGCCTGGTCACCTGCTTGTTCCTTCCGAAATGAAGAGCAACATCCTCTTAAACCCTCCTTAGGCCGAGCTGCTGTCAGGGCCGCCCGGGGTTGCCTGCCTCCCGCTCCCCCATTCCCTTCGGGTAGACAACCGGGGCACCCCTTTTTACCGCCCCTCCGATAATCTCCCGGGCAAACTCAAGCTTCCTCCTCTTCAACTCTCCCTCCCTGCCCCTCTCTGCCACACTGTTGAAATCGAACCCTGCTAGCATTATCTCCGTGGAACCGAACTCCTCGCACAGCAGGACAGCCCTGTCGCCGTCCGTGAAGCCACCGAAATTGAACGTTCCTGGCGCCGGACCTGCCTGCGTCGTGACCACAACCCTCCCCTGAAGCTCCCCTGCAAATGCGGACGCCCTCTCAATGTTGTCACCATGGAAATGAAGCACAAGCAGTGATCCCGCTTCATTCATCTCCCTCTCAACCTTCAAGTTTCCGTCAGCGTCCGTCACTATCACGTCCGGCAGCAGTGAAAGCGTGCGGAGTGTTTCGCAGGAACTGTCCGAAGCCACTATCGCGGGCCTGCCGAATGAAGGCATCTCCATAATGCTGCTCAGCTCCGCTTCCAGCGAGGGCGCGTTCCCTGTGACGAGGCATCTCCCCCGGACAGCATCTGAAATTGCATTCAGAGCATCACTCCCCCTGAGGATGCACGGAAGGGAGGAAGCCGCGGATGAGCCCCTGAGCCTGGCAGTCTCCTCCGACTCCTCACTGAAACCGAAGCTCCGGGCTATGCGCAGGTAGCTTGGTTTCCAGAGCTGCCATTTCATTTCAAGACCTGCGTGCCCGCATCCGGGGCGTCTCTGGCATCATCCTGCTTCGCGACACCCTCAACGCCCTTGCTGCCGTGCACTGCCACATTCAGTAACCCGCCGAACATTGCAGTCAGCACTCCGGCTATTATCTCAACAACAATGAGTGCGGTGTTCACAGGCACGAGATGATAGATGAGCTTGATGGAATCTATGGCACCCTGGATTATCAGGCCAATTGCCAGAAACATGAGGCCCGCCGTTATGGAGGACCATGATATCTCCCTTGTCCCAATGTATATGTTGGTGAAACGTCCGACCTCAAGCACGAAGGCAGCGAATATGCCTATCCACAGGAAGCTGGATACGAACAGGAGAAGCAGAATCTGAGGCGGAACCCCCCTTGCAGTGATGACAGTCGACGCGGCGTAAAGGATGCCGAGTATCACCATGACCGCCGATACTATTGCAAAGGGAAGCATCTGGCTGCCGGACCTGATCGCTCTCCATACGGTAGCAGATCCCTTCTTGAGCGCGTCGCCCAGGTCATAGGCATACCAGATCAGATAGACGCCTATGACAAATGTGATGAGTCCGGGCGCGATGTCAGATATGTATCCCGGATTTCCGGTCCTGGTCAGATTGAGCACATCTGAGAACATCAGGAAGAATCCGTAGACCATCAGTATTGCAGATATGGGGGCGAACAGCTTTCGCCTCATCTTCTTGTCCCTGAGTGTCTTGAGCAGTATGTAGTAGACGCCCTCGACTGTGGGTGTCTGCTTTATGAAAACCCTCCTGACGCTGTCTATCTTGATGCGCGATGATATCACAGGGTAGAAGTATTCGTCCTCCGCACCGTTGCTGACCAGTATGGCCCTGTCAGCCTTGACAACCTCTATGACCTTCTCCAGCTGCTGGGAAAGTATCGTGTCAGATTCGATGCCTACGTTCTGACTGCCCACAATGGTGGCAATCTGGACATCCATCCCCCTCCTGGAAAGTTCGTCGTACATGGATACGGCCGAAAGGACTGTGTTTGAATCAGGGTCTTCCGGATCGGCAAGCGCTAGCGCTGTGCCCGCCTCGAAATTCGCCTCCCTTCCAATGAAGGGGCCGGCCAGGTGCGCCTTTGCACCTATGTCGTCATCCCTGTCCACGCACAGTATTAGGGTTTTCATCGGAATATGTTCAAATTGGCACGATTGCTATTTAAATGAATTGTTCCGGTTTCTGTCAGTCCCCGCCCTTCTCAATTGTTCGGAGGCGGCGCGTCAGGCCAAAAAGATTTTTATTCGCCCCGGTCTATTGTGGGGAGGACAGAACAGAAAATGTTGTCCGGCGAAAAGAGCTACCGAACGATTTCCATCACGCTGATTGCAGATGGATTGCTCTTCGTCCTTATACTGTTTATTTCAGTCCTGAGCAGGAGTGAAGCCGTCCTCTCAGAGGCACTATACCAGCTGAGCGATGTGGCGAGCGGCGGCCTACTCCTGTATGCTATCTGGAGCTCGCTCCGCCCCCCAGACGAGCTCCACCCGTTCGGCTACGGCCTGGAGCGCTTCTTCTGGTCCTTCGTCAGCGGCGTCTTTGTCTTCTCTGTGAACGGTGCAGTTTCCATACTCAGCGGCGTCTTTGATGCATTCAACGGACACCGCGTGAGCAACATAGGGTGGAGCGTGCTGGTGCTGCTGATAACTGTTGTGACAAGCATGGCAAGCCTCCTCTACATCATGTCGAGAAAGAGGCAGATGTTCGACAGGAAGCCGGATTCCATCGAGCAGTACCACCAGGGTGTCAGGACGGTGCTGCTGCAGGATGTGATGAGCATCGTTTCAAGCTGCGTTGCCATTGGAGCCCTGGGCTTTGTCTACTACACAGGTGACAACCTCTACGACTCGGCTGCGGCTGTAATCAACGGCATACTGCTGCTGATAACAGGCATAGTGCTTTCGGCAGAGTCAAGGGGGCTGCTCATAGGGAGGGGTGTGGGAAGGAGGGAGATGGTAAGGATTACCCGCGACCTTCAGACACTGCCTAATGTCAACAGGGTCAGGGACATAAAGACAATCTATCTCGGCCCGGAGAGCCTTCTCATTGTCCTGAGGATAAACTTCAGGGACGGCCTAACCACCGACCAGCTCGAACAGTCCATAGATGTGGTCCAGGGGGAGCTCGCGAGGAGGATGCCAGAACTGAAGCATGTCATTGTGGAGCCTGAAAGCTGAGGGGTGGCAGCCGCGCGACCCGTGTAAAAAGTGTTATCTAATACTCAGTGGCTGTGAACAGTGTGAATCCGGAGTACATCATATCAGTGGCCTCCGCACTCTCCGTCTTCTTCATTGCTTCCGTGGAGGACATCAGGGAAAGGGAGGTGAGCAACGTGCTCTGGATATTCCTCGGAACCATAGGATTCGCTCTCCTGGCCGCAGGCATATATGACGGCAGCTTCGGTGTCCCCAGGCCCGCCATGGCCGTCCTGCCACTCCCGCTCTTCCTGTTCGCCGACATGTTTGTCGACTGGGATGCGCTGGTAAAAGGGCGGGGGCAGATTCTGCGCTACTCCCTCCTGTCAATCTCCGCCGCTCTGGCGGTTGTTTCCGCCCTCCCGTATATCGGGTCGGCAAGCATGGACATCCTCCTCTCAATACCGTTGTGGACTGGATTCATATTCCTGCTCTACAAGCTTGATGTAGTCAAGGGCGGGGCGGATGCAAAGGCACTCGTCTCCCTCTGCATCCTCTTCCCACTCTATCCCTCCACGCTCATCGGCAGGGGCAGCCAGTTCCTGACGGCGCTCACCTTCCCCCCCTTCCTGAGTGTTCTAATGATGGGTGCAGTCTTCTCACTCGCAGTGCCTGTTGCCCTCTTCTTCTCAAATGCATCAAGGGGGCGGGTCAGGATGCCCCATATGGTCATTGGAAGGATGAAGCCTGTTGACGCAGTGGACACGGGCAAGGAGTGGCTGATGGAGTTCGCCGGACCTGCAGGTGAACCTTCAAGGGTGAAGAGGCTCGGCAGCATGGACGACGAGGCTGAGCTCCAGAAGATCAGGGAGATTGGATGGAAGACTGTATGGGTTTCCCCCAAGATACCGTTCATAATCCCGCTGACCGCAGGGCTACTCTTCGTCCTTGTGCTCGGCAATCCCATTCTGCTGCTCTGACAGCAGCCTGCCAGTTGCACATCTCCCCGACAGGAAGCATTCACCGCACAGCGGGTTCCTCCTGCAGAATCTCTTCCCTGTTTCAACAACAAGCGCGTGGAGCCTGCCAAGCGCTCCCGCATCCCCTCCCAGTTCCCGCTCTGTCATCTTCCTTATGGCTGAGTAGGACTGATTTCCGGATGCCAGCCCAGTCCTGGAGAAGAGGCGCCTCGCGTACGCATCCGCAACGAAAACAGGGACGCCGCACGCATAGAGGAGTATGGCATCGGCCGTCTCCTCTCCTATGCCCCTGAGTGAAAGAAGCTCCCTCCTTGCCTCGGAGGTAGGAAGCAGTGACAGTCTCTCCACCCTTCCGCCATGCCTTTCGTTTATGTAAGATGCAAGCACCCTGAGCGTCTCGGCCTTCCGCCTGTAGAATCCACTCTCCCTGACCAGAGTCTCCAGCTCCTCCCTGCCTGTGCGAGGTATGGCGGCCGGGTCGAGCAGCCCTTCCGCCCTGAGCCTTGCCAGGGCCTTCTCCGCATTCCTCCAGTTAGTGTTCTGCGTCAGAACAGCACCCGCACATACCTCGAACGGTGTTTCGGCAGGCCACCAGACGGGCCTGTGGAGGTGCGCATCAAGGACATCAAGTAAATCAGTTACGCCCTTCAGCCGCTTCCATGGCCTGGAATGCGTCATACCCCCTTTCATCAAGCCTCCTCCTTCGTTCTCCGTTGAGATAAACACCGCTTCCTGCGCCGACCCTGCCTATGACAGTCAGCGGCGTTTCCAGTCTCGCAGCCAGCTCATCCACGGAGCGCCTGGTTCTGGCTGTGAACAGCAGCTCATAATCCCCACCCCAGTAGATGAGCGCCTCCTCCAGTGCATCCCTGTCTGCACCGCTCTCCTCCAGCGCCCTTGATACTGGAATGAGCTCCCTGCTGATTTCAAGCCTCCTGCCGCTTGCCCTGCTGATGTACCACGCTGATGCAGCCAGGCCGTCCGTTATGTCTATTGCAGCCGTGACCATCCCGCTATCTGAAAGTGCCATCCCCTCCCTCACCCTGGGTTCGGGGGATGTCAGCGCAGTGAGCGGCCTTCCACGCCTTCCCTCCTTCCACGCCGAGTAGGCAGCGGCAGCCCCACCGAGGGAGCCTGTTACGGCTATCCAGTCACCTGCCCTTGCTCCCCCCCTTGTAAGCAGCCTCCTTCCAGCCCTGCCGACCGCTGTCACTGCAATAGTGAGCTCTCCCGTCCTCTTCGTGTCCCCGCCCGTGACAGGCACTCCGAACTCCGCCGCCCTCTCCGCAATGCCTGCAGCGACCCTTCTGACCGCCGTGGCATCCATGTCTGGCGGTATGCCGAGCGAGATGAGCAGTGCAACGGGTCTCCCCCCCATGGCGGCTATGTCGCTAAGGTTTACCGAAACAGCCATCCTCCCCCTCTCCCTCCACGTCATGCCCGCTACAAAGTGGGTGCTTTCAGAAAGCATATCGGTGCTGAGCAGCAGCGCTCCGGGCCCTTTGCCTATAACGGAGCAGTCGTCACCCATCCCCGCGGGTGGAGGGGGTGAGTTGAAAATGCGTCTCAGCTCCCCTATAATTCCACGCTCGGTGAGATGGTGGCCGTCCACGTTCTTCACATGTCCAACCTGTTATAATACCGTATTGAGCTCTTCCACTGCCTCACTGTCTTGTGGACCACTAAAATAGTAGTAAAATGATACGGAACGGGATAAAATGTCTGGGGAAGTCAAGCTCACGAAATTGAAGGAAATTGATCTGTCCAACGGCGTCCTGATAGAGGCCTTCACGGGCGTAGGCATGGTTGCAAGCATTGCGGCCAACTACATGATATCAAACCTGAAGCTTGACCAGGTTGCGGCGATGGATTCGGACGACTTCCCTCCAGTGTCCATGATATACAACGGGAGGCCAAAGCTCCCGTGCCGCGTCTACTGCTCCACAGAGCTCAATCTGGCAGTCTTCACAAGCGAGGTGCCCCTACCCATAAGGACGCACAGGCATGTGGCAGACGCACTGATAAAGTGGGGGGAGGAATCCGGGTGCAGCTCCTTCATTGCGATGGATGCTATACCGCGTGAAGGGGAGGGCGAGGAGGATTCCAGACCCGCCGACAAACTGCCGGATGTGTGGGCCATAGGTTCCTGCGACAAGGCCAGGGTGAAGATGGAGGAGGCCGGACTGAACACGCTCCAGGTGGGAATGATTACAGGTGTCTCGGCCATAATGCTCAACCAGGGAAGGATGCAGAACCTGGATGTGACAGGCCTTTATGCGGATGCAAGGACGGACATTCCCGATGCGGCAGCAGCCGCCAGCCTCATCGCAGTCCTGAACAAGCTGCTCAGGCCGCGCCCTTTCAGCCTTTCGCTGAAACCCCTTCTGGACGAGGCGCGGGATATACAGCTCCAGCTTGAGCGGATAAGAAAGCAGGCCGAGCCGGCCATAAAGGAACCATACAACCTCTACAGCTGAGTTCAAAACCCTTTTAAGACCAGTTGTCCCTAGAACGTGCGATGAAGGAGGCGCTCCTGTATGAGGAGGTGCCCGGAGGCAAGGTCAGGTGCACCGCGTGCGCCAGGTACTGCAAACTTGGCGAGGGCCAGGTTGGCCTCTGTGGCGTCAGGCAGAATGTTGGCGGGCGGCTCCGGCTGCTTGTCTACGGCAGGGTGATCACGGGCCATGTCGACCCGATAGAAAAGAAACCGCTCGTCCATTACATGCCAGGCACGCGCATCTTCTCCATCGCAACCGCGGGATGCAACTGGCTCTGCCAGTACTGTCAGAACTATGACATAAGCCAGCGGAGGAAGGTGGAGGGGGATGTGCTCCCGCTGGAGGAGATTGTAAGGATGGCGAAGGAGCGGAGGTGCGAGGGGATCGCCTACACATACAACGAACCGACAATCTACCTCGAGTTTGCCCATGACATAGGCGTGGCGGCACGCAGGGAGGGACTCTTCAGCCTGTTTGTTTCAAATGGTTATGCCACACCTGATGCCATTCCCCTGGTCAATGACTTTCTTGATGCCATCACAGTGGACTTCAAGGGGAATGCTGAGAGGGGGTTCGTACGCAAGTACATCGGGATTCAGGACCCCGAACCCATCTTCGCATACCTGCTGGAACTGAAGAGGAGGACCAATGTGCACGTGGAGTTCACAGACCTCGTCGTGCCGCGCGTGGGCGACGACCTTGGCGAGGCTCACAGGCTTTCAAGGTGGATTATGGACAATTACGGTCCTGACGTTCCTCTCCACTTCCTCAGATTCCACCCCGACTACAGGATGTCCTCCTTCCCTCCAACTCCGGTATACACGCTTGAGAGGCACTGGGAGGCTGCAAGGGCGGAAGGGCTGAACTACGTCTACATAGGCAACGTGCCCGGCCACCCCTATGAGAACACTTACTGCCCGGGGTGCGGGGCCATCGCCGTCGGGAGGCACGGGTTTGCCATCACATCGTGGAACCTCGACAGCAGCAACAGGTGCACGACCTGCGGCCACGGCATCCCCATTGAGGGGAGGCGCGGAAAGCACTATCGCGACGAACGGTTCGAGCCTGTCTTCTACTGACTCAGAGGTGCTTGTGCTCCTTCAGCAGCTCAACGTCCTTTCTCACAGCGTCCGCGCTTCCCTTCAGGGCGGTGCTCTCCTCCTGGCTAATCTGAAGTTCCAGCACCCTCTCTATCCCTCCGCTTCCCAGCACAACCGGGACGCCTGTGTATATGTCCCTTATGCCGTATTCGCCGTCCAGGAAAGCTGAGCATGGCAGCACCTTGCGTTCATCCAGCGCAA
The DNA here is from genome assembly GCA_021806165.1 of Thermoplasmata archaeon. Classification (GTDB taxonomy): domain Archaea; phylum Thermoplasmatota; class Thermoplasmata; order Sysuiplasmatales; family Sysuiplasmataceae; genus JAJZXY01. Next base: position 78,201 of record JAJZXY010000007.1, on the reverse strand, counting down.
TGGACTTTACCATCTCGTAGATTGAGGAGGCCGGGGCATAGAAGGCGCTGCCTGTCTTCAGGAAGTTGACGATCTCGTCGCCACCCATCCTTGTCCTCTGCACAATCTGCTCTATCTTCTCCCTGCTCATGAGCTGCGTAAGCGGAACTCCTCCGACGGATGTGTTGCTTATCACGGGCACCATCGAGGGGCCATGTCCGCCAAGAACAAAACCTGTCACCTGGGAGGGGTACATGCCAAGAGCCTCGGCAACAAATGTCCTGAACCTTGAAGTGTCAAGGACGCCCGCCATCCCAATGACCTTCTTCCTGTCAAAACCTGTCTTGCGGAAGGTAAGGTATGTCATTATGTCCATTGGGTTCGTGACAACAATGACGATGGAATTTGGCGCCTCCTTCCTGATGTGCTCGCTGACACCGGACATTATGGATGCATTCTTGTCAAGCAGGTCAGACCTTGTCATTCCAGGCTTTCGTGCAAGTCCTGCAGTTACCACTATGACATCCGAACCACTGATCTCTGAGAAATCATTGGTCCCCCTGACCTTTGTGTTGAACCCCTCGACAGGCGCCGACTCCATCATATCAAGGGCCCTTCCCTGAGGAAGTCCCTCAACAACGTCGACAAACACAACCTCGTCCGCTATATTCCTCTCGGCTATCTTCTGCCCGGCGGTTGCGCCTACATTGCCAGCCCCTATCATTGATATTTTATGGACACCAGACATTTGAATCACATTCGGGCGCTCTGTCCTTCAGACAGCGCCTGTGTTTGACAAAAGGCAAATCAGATAAATAGGTATGTTTCACCGCGGCGCGCGGCTGTCGCGTGAAAGTGTATTTAGAGCATCAGCCATAACCACAGACGGGCTGACTTTCTTGGAGAAGTTCGATGTCATAGTGGTAGGAGCCGGGCCGGCCGGCAGCACGGCAGCATACCTCATGGCCAGGGGGGGATTGAAGGTGCTGCTGCTGGAGAGGGGGAAGAGCCCCGGAGAGAAGAATATCTTCGGAGGGAGGATTTATTCTCACGTGCTGAAGCGCATATTCGGGAATTTCGGGGACGAAGCTCCCGTAGAGAGATATGTTGTCAGGGAGTCGCTCGGCCTGATGACCGATTCCGACTGCACATTGCTTGACTTCTCATCCAGGAGGAGGGGGACGCGCGATGCTTCAAGTTTCATAGCAAGGAGGTCGCGGTTCGACAAGTGGCTTTCGGAAAGGGCGGAGGCTGAGGGCGCACTCCTCGTGACAGGCACCAGGGTTGACGACCTCTACATTGAAAATGGGGAGATAAGGGGCATCATTTCCGCAGGCGAGAGCATTGACGCGGACTGCGTTGTGGATGCCGAAGGTGTGTCGGCAACGCTTGCCCGCAGGGGCGGCCTCAGGAGCGATGTCCTGCCCGGCCAGGTGAAGGTGGGAGTGAAGGAGACCGTCAAGCTCTCAAGAGAGCAGGTCAATGACCGCTTCTCCCTCGAAGACGACGAAGGGGCGGCATCTGTCTTTATCGGCTACCCTGCCGGCTATCTCGAGGCGAGCGGCGCATTCATCTACACCAATTCAGACAGCGTTTCGATAGGCGTGGTGGCAGACCCGGTCAAACTTTCCGCGTCAAGGATCGAGGTTCAGCGGCTGGTGGAGGATTTCAGGCTGCACCCTTTCATGAGGAGGCTGCTGAGGGGAGGGAGTGTTATTGAATACTCCGCTCACATGATTCCCAACTCAGTTCCGGTTGCGCCCGAGAATCTCGTCAGGGGCAATTTCATCGCTGCGGGGGATGCCGCGGGTCTGTTCATCAATCATGGTTTCACATACCGCGGTGTGGACCTCGCCATGGCTTCCGGGGAGGCGGCAGCAAAGGCTGTTGTGGCTGCCCATTCATCCGGCGGATACAGCCGCGAACAGCTTGCATCATACCATTCCCACCTTGCTGAAGCAGTGCTGCCAGAGCTCGAGAGGGCGGAAAGGGGCGCGGACGTACTGCACAACCCTCGCATATTCTCCGACTATACACACCTCATCTCCGACTTCATGTCAGATCTCTTCAGCATCGACGGCTTCGGCCACGGGAGCGTCTCGTCAATACTGTCCGAAAACATGAAGGGGAAGGTATCCAGAATCAGGATGCTCCGCGACATGCTTTCCGCATACAGAAAAATGTGACCAGGGAGGTCACGGGGGCGGTGCCTTGCCGCCGTCAATGCTATCCCACACAGACAGCGCCCTCACCGTCCCTGAAACATCGTGGACGCGCAGAATCTGAGCTCCCATCATATGTGCATAGAGCGCGGATGCGATGCTCCCTTCCAGCCTGCCACCCCCCTCTCCTCCTGCAGCTTTGATGAAACTCTTCCTGGATGCGCCTACCAGTACCGGCCTTCCGAGGGAGAAGAGAGCATCAAGCTCCGACAGGAGCTGCAGGTTGTGCGCAGGCGTCTTCCCGAAGCCTATGCCTGGATCAACGATAATGCTGCACTCATCCATCCCCTCATTGACACACACCCTTATCCTCTCTGCAAGAAAGGATGCAACCTCGTAAACAACATCCGCATACCTGGGGTCCTCCTGCATGCTGCGCGGATTCCCCTTCATATGCATCACAACCACCGGACATCCCCTCTCTGCTGCGACGGCCCTCATACCGGCGGAAGCCATGCCGCCGACATCATTGACCACAAGTGCACCTGCGTCCAGCGCTGCAGCCGCGACCGCGCTCTTCATCGTGTCTATGGAGAGGGGAATGCTCCTCTCTCCCATGATCCCCTCGATGACTGGTAAGACCCTCCTCAGCTCCTCCTCTTCAGAAACACTCTCCGCACCCGGGCGCGTGGATTCCCCTCCTATGTCGACGATATGCGCGCCTGATGAATGGAGTTCCAGCGCCCTCACAACAGCCTTCTCCCTTTCGAAATAGAGGCCGCCGTCCGAGAACGAATCGGGCGTTACGTTCAGTATTCCCATGACGGCTGCGCCCGCGGCCTGCATGCCTTCAAGTGCGCGGGGAAGCACTCCTCCCCTCTCCCGCCTCCTCCTGAGGGCCTGTTCAAGCAGTTCGCCTCCACCCTCCGCACCGGCGCCCTTCTCGACTGCCCCCCTGATTGCCTCAAGGCTCCCCTCGGCGACTATCAGCCTCTCCGCGGCAGCATCCCGTCTCTTCCAGGCGGCACCCGCCCGAGACAGGGCGGCCGAGAGCCTGCCGCACGCCTCTTCCGTGAGTCCGCCTGCCCTCAGTCTCCAGACATCCCCTTGCAGATAGCAGTCACTGTCCCGGGTCAGGCGGTTGCATAGGAGCAGCATTTCATCACCATATCGCTTCAACCATGCTCTTAATCTTTCGCAGGTCAGAGGATGAGTGCGACTGCCATCGCCACGCTGCCAGCAATCTGGAGGGCAACATAATACTTCGTCCCCCTTGAGACTGAGACTGCATTGCCTGCCGCCCTCCTGCTGGATCTGAGAGCAGCCCATGTGAAGGGTGCGGCTGCTGCAACGGGGAGAAGCGTGTAAGGGCCTGAAACAGGGAGCATCACTGCGATGCTGGCAATGGCAAGAAGAACAAATGCGGTGAGCAGCTGTAAAGAGTATTTCACCCTGAGCCTGTGCGTCCCCTCGAATCTCGCCCCCCTTCTCATGCTCCTGTCTGGCAGGTGGTGGGCAAATCTTACCGCAGTGATCCAGAAGGCCGTGGGGAGCATCAGCAGGACAGCTTCAGCAGAGATGGCGCCTGTTGCAAGGAAGTAGAGTGCAAAGCCGGGAAGCGGCCCGAATGCAAGGAAGGGCACAGGCTCCCCTAGCCCCCTGAGCCCAAGCATCAGGGGGGGCGCCGCATAGATGAGCGTCAGTGCGAGTCCTGCAACCCCTGTCAGCAGTATGACAACGAAACCTGTCACGAATGCAAGGTAGAGTCCTATGAGTCCTGAAACTGCAAATGAGAGGGCAGCATACCTCTCCATCTTCTCATTGCTTATACCAGTCTCCTCGATGAGGTAGGGTCCCGTGGGTAACCAGCCCTCGCGCTGTGTGACGAAGACACCTTCGCTCCTGTCGGCTATCTCGGCCACTATGTTAACCCCCACCTCGAATATCAGGAGCGCCGCAGCTCCAGCAGCCCACAGGACGGGTCTGGTCAGCGAGGAGGAGCCGAGGGCCAGTGCAAGCGACAGCAGTATGGGTGCTCCCGAAGCCCAGTAGAGAGGCAGACGGAGTCCCTTGAGCCATACAATAGCGTGCATCATCATCCCAAGCGCTGCTGCCTGAGATTGCCCATCTGCTAATAAACGTTGCACACTCAGACGAGGTATGCAGCCACCATCAGTATGATGAACACGTACATCCCGATGATATTGTTCCTCAGTGCGCGGATAAGCAGCGGCCTGTCCCCAAGCCCCCTTCTGGCATGGAGGAATGAGCTGTATATGAGGGGAGCGGAGAGGAGCGATATGACTGTGTAGGGCGGAGTGATGCGCAGAAGTGCTGCAGCCACAACCCAGATGTATATCACGGCCCCGATCAGGGCGTAGGCGTTTATCGCATTGGTCCTGCCCAGCGTGGTGGTGACATTCCTCCTGCCCGTGGCGGCGTCGGCCTCCGCGTCAGGCACCTCGTTCATTATAACGAGGTTGGCAATAAGCATCCCGGATGGGATTGCCACTGCAACAGACTCCACAGAGTAGTAGCCTGTCTGGACAAAGTATGCACCCATGACAATGAGGCCAATTACGCACAGCATGAATTCTCCCAGGCCGTTCCTCTGCCATATGGTTGAATAGAATGTTCCGGCGAATCCGCCGAGGAAGAAGAGGGGTATAAGCTCCCAGCCCGAAACTATCGCGAGGTAAACTCCGAAGAAGAATGACACTATCAGAGCCACCGTTGCAAGTATGAATGCATCACGCGGCGCAAGTCCGCCGGGAAATATGATCCTTCCACCGCCGCTGTAAGGAGTCTTTTCTGTAATCAGGTCAGTTCCTATCCTGTGGTCGAAATACTCGTCATACGTGTTTGCCGCAATCTGGGAAACGACCGCGCCTATCAGCGTCATGAGGAAGAGGGGGAGGGAGAATATGCCCTGCCTGGCAGCAATCAGCACGCCGAGCACAACATAGAGGAAGCTGATGAGGAGGTGCGGCTCGAAGACCACCCTCCACAGAATTATGTTCGTCTTGGTTATGTTCATCTTCCAACTGCCGAGATTCAGTGCGATTAAAAGTCTTTCCATTAACAGGATAACCGCATCTCACTTCTCTCCGGTGACTATTGCCACCCCGTGCGTCATCAGGTACCTGTAGGCGGAGCTGCTGTACCCCATTCTTTTCATCCTTTCCGCCAGGGCATCGGGCCTCCCGAGGTTCATGTATGCGAGGCTCAGGTGGTGCCAGGGGTTGGATTTCCACTCCTTCCTCCTGCTGCGCGGAACTGCAAGGATGGCAAGCCTGCCGAGAAGGTGCTTCATGTAGAAAGCCATCACCCTTCTCCTAATCCCCGAATCCGGTTCTGCTATGTCGATTATGACAACCCTTCCGTCCTGCCTGAGAACCCTGTGGATGTCAAGCAGCGCCTTCCCCTTGTCCATGAAATTCTTGAATGAGAATCCAGACATTACCCTGTCGAAGGCACCGTCGACGAATGGAAGGTGCTCGGCCACGCCTATGACAGGGACATACCTCCCTTCGGATAGCCCGCCCTTGAGCGACTTTCTCAGCATGGCCTCGTTGGGTTCGAGCATCACAACCCTTCCCTTCAGGTGCCTTGAGAATGACCCCGGGCCGCTGCCGACCTCCAGCACGTCCATGCCGTCAGCGGTCTCCAGCGCAGCCTTCTTCCTCCACCTGTCCATCATGCCGAATGATATTATTGACGCGGCGCTGTCGTAGAATTCGCCGATGGACTCGATATCACTTTCCACCCTGTTCCACGAATCCCTCTCCATGCCTGTCCCTGTGCTTCCGCCTGCATTTTCTTCCATGGGGTGTCACTCGTTCCGGCTCTCTTTTTCACACAGCTGCACCTATTTAATCCAATCTGACGGACAGCTGCATGAGTCAGCATTCCAAAATGGTTAAATCAAGCCCTTTCCCTTCCGTTGCGGAGGGATATAGTTGAAGGCATGGATCTTCAGGGAGTTTGGCGGTCCTGAGAAGCTTGTCGGCGCCGACGTGCCCGAGCCTGTTGCTCGGGAGGGTGAAGCAGTGGTGGAGGTAAAGGCGGCAGGGGTCAATCCTGTGGACAGATCGACCATCGGAGGCAGGTTCGACTGGATAAAGCCGCCCTTCGTCACCGGCGCGGAATTCGCAGGAGTGCTCACCGGCCCCGCTGCAGGCCTTGAGGCCGGCGCGCATGTGCTCGTCAACCCGAAACTCTTCTGCGGCAGCTGCTACTACTGCCTGCGCGGACAGGAAAGCGCCTGCCTTTCAAACAGCAGGATGAGCAGGGCCCCCCACATCATCGGCGTCTCGAGGGAGGGAGGATGGCAGGAGAGGGTGTCTGTTCCGGAGGAAAACATTCTGCCCATTCCATCAGGGCTGTCCTTCAGGGATGCAAGCACGATAGCTGTTGACGGCGCAACAGCATGGCATCTCGTGATGAGGGCGAGACCTGCGCTGAATGAATTCGCGCTCGTTGTCGGTGCAAACGGAGGTGTCGGCTCATTTGCTGTCCAGATTGCAAGGCTCTACGGATGCGAGGTCGCCGCAGTTGTCGGAGGCAGCGCCCATGAGCGCTTGATGAAGGATGCAGGTGCAGACCATGTGATAGACAGGAATGCCGTGGATGTGGCCGGTGAGGTCAGGCGGCTCACGGGCGGCAGGGGCGCGGATATTGTCATAGACCCGGTCGGGAGTGCAACATTCGAAATGAGCTCCGCCTCTCTTGCCCCTCTCGGGCGCTACGCCACATGCGGAACGCTTACGGGCACAGAGGCAAAGCTCAGCCTCCTGCATCTCTATTCCATGCAGGTGGAGTATATCGGTTCAACAACCTTTTCGCGCTCAGACACGCTTGGCGCAATGAAGGCCATGGCAGAGGGCAAAATCAGGCCCCTGATTGATTCGGTGCATCCGTTCAGTGAGCTGCCCGCTGCCATGAAGAGGCTCGGCGAGCACGGGCGCGCCGGGAAGGTTGTTCTGGATTACGCGTAGGCGCTCATGAGAAGAAGATGCGCAGCGACTTCCATGTCTCCTCGTCCACAAACTTCTTCTTTGTGCCCTCGGTGAGCGGCACCTCTTCGATGCCCGCGCCCCTGATGGCCACCATGACGCCGAACCTGCCGCCGTGAGCAGCCGCGGCTGCCCTGGCGCCAAGCCTTATGCTCATTATGCGGTCATAGGCATTGGGCCTCGTTCCCCTGATGGTGTGGCCTAGCACCGTCGCCCTTGTTTCCAGCCCTGTCCTTTCCTCAATGAGTCTCGCGAGGTAGCTCGCATTGCTCTCTCCGGGCGCCTTTGCAATCAGTTCATGGTCGAATTCATCCTTTTCGACACCTTCGCGCTGGACGAAACTCACGCCCTCCGCCACAACTATGACCGAGCTGCGCTTCCCCGCCTTCTTCCTCTCTTCAAGTAGCTTTATCACGTCATCGGCACCCGTCCTGAATTCAGGTATGAGCACCATGTTGGCTCCGGCGGCGCTACCTGCATACAGGGATATCCACCCCGCATCGCGCCCCATCACCTCAACAATCATAGTCCTGGAGTGGGAGCGGCCTGTTGTTGCAAGGCTCTCAATCATCCTCATCGCCTCATCTACTGCGGTGAAGAAGCCGAATGAATAATCCGTTCCTGCAAGGTCATTGTCTATTGTCTTCGGAACGCCGATTACCTTCTCCCCTGCAAGCGACAGTTCCCTGGCAACACCCAGTGTATCGTCTCCTCCGACCGCAATCAGTGCGTCGAGCCCGAGAGAGCGTATATTCTGCGACACGACTTCGAGCCCATGCTCCCTCTTCAGCGGGTTCGTTCTGGAGGTGCCGAGAGCTGTGCCCCCTTCCCCGATCAGCATCTCGAAATCCGAGTATGTGATGGGTGATGCATCCTTCTCAAGCAGGCCTGCCCATCCCCTTCTTATGGCCACTACGCTGTCACCTGCGTCCTCTGCAGCCCTGACGGCGCCGCGAGTGACTGCATTGAGGCCGGCGCAGTCGCCCCCTCCGTTCAGTATGCCTATCTTCAATTGAATCACGCTGTCTTTGCGATCTCTTTCTGCCCCTTGCCCTCTATGATAATCTGGTTAAGCAGCTTTGATGTCCTGAAGGGGTCGTCGCTCTGCCAGACGTTCCTGCCCACAGCAATGCCCGCTGCTCCCGACTCCACAACGCCTGACACATGGGAGAGGAATTCCTCCTCGCTCTTCGTCTTCGGCCCGCCGGCCATGTAAACTGGTATGTTCCCGGCTGCCCTCACCACCCATCTGAAGCTCTCCCTGTCCCCTGTGAACTTAACCTTGGCAGCATCCGCTCCGAGCTCAAGCGCTGTGCGCGCAGCATATGCCACCATGTCCCCGGCGGTGTCATCTTTCACATACTCCCCCCTGGGGTATATCCACATGACAACTGCGAGGCCGGCATCATGCGCCTCCTCCTCGATCCTGCCGAACTCCTTCATCATTTCATGCTCGTGTGCACTCCCTATGTATATGGTGTAGCCCACGGCGGATGCACCGAGCTTGACCGCCTTCTCAACCGAGCAGTTCTGCGCTGCTATTGGCTCCTTCCCGTAGATCTTTGTCTTTCCGTTCAGCTTTATGAGGAGGGGTGCCTCGATGAGCTCGTGGTATTTCTCTGCTATGCCCTTCTGGCATGCAAATGCGTCATACCCTCCCCTGTTGGCTATGTCAATCACAAACTTCGGGTCCACGTTCCTCTCATCAAAGTCTGTTGGACCGTGCTCAAGTCCCTGGTCATATGCAAGAATGATGCTCCTGCCGTTTCTCATGAATCTGTTCATTCGTCCCATTGTCTTTCCACACTCCGCTCCTGTTATTGTGTATACTACCCTCCCCGCTCTTAAAATGTTTTCCGCCAAACCTGCCCACAGCGTCTCAGCGGGTGAATTGAAGCATGTTGAGTCTCGTCCTTTCACTGTACTTCCTGGCGAACATGCCTCTGCCGAACGGTGCAAGTGCGATCTCATTGATATTGTGCACCACTCCCCTTGAAAGGTGGCCGCCCATAACCATGTGGCTCCCGTCCGCAAGTGCTGCGTGCAGATGGACCGAGGGACTGCCTTCAAGCATGGCAAATGAGCCGCCCAGTGAGAGCAGCTCCATCGGTGATTCGAAGGAGTGCAATTCATACTCCCTTCCGTTCCAGTATCCCAGTTCGACCTCCCTCATCATGCCTATGCCGGAAAGAACCATTGCAGAGTCTGTTCCAGCCTGCTCACATGCTTTTGCTATGCCGTCCATGACAGATTCGCCGTCGTCAAGGAGCACCGCCACATTCTGATTGACTGCCGTCCTCATTTTGCCACTGCAGCAGGATGCGCCAGCCTGTTCGTAATCTTTGCCCCGTTCCCGTCAGCATTGCTCCGGAATAAGATTTATAAAGCATACGCATTCTTGCACCTTCAGATGGCTGAAGGGGAACTCTCCAGGCGCTTGAAAATGACTGGCTCGGCTCTGATGCTAGTCATCGGCATTTCGTTCTACTGGGGATACGGTCTCGCCTACGGGGAATGGAATATTTTCTCCCCCGGCAACGACGGCGTATACTCCATAGTGGTCTTCTTTGCGGGCATAGGCGCCCTCGGCATTCTCCTCTTCAGGAAGAGGCCTGCAGGGCAGTGACTACATAGGCCTTGATACCGCCGCCCTTGTGCCTGTCTCCTTTCCGCAAACTATGCACCTGCCGCTACCCTCCTGCTTCCCCTCGGGTATGCCCAGGATGCTCGAGCCTGTCTTCTCGTCTATGCCTTTTCCACACTCCTCCGAGCCGCACCACCAGACCATGTTGAGGCCCGGCCCGATGTCAGCCAGTGCCGCTGCCTCCTTCTCAAGGAGCTTCTCCTTCTCGGCCGCCCTCCTCCTGAGTGAATCCGATATTTCATCAAGCAGCTCCTTCACGCCATCCTCCAGCGAAGCGCCGTCTATCCTTGACTTCTCGCCGCTGTCCCTCCTGACTGCGGTTACAAATTTCTCGGCCGCCTCCCTCCTGCCCACCTCTATGCGCAGTGGAACACCCTTCCTCTCCCATTCATAATACTTGTTTCCGGGCCTGATGTCGCGGCTGTCCAGCCTGGCGCGTACGCCTGCGGCCGAAAGCCTCTTCCACACCTTCTCCGCCTCCCCGCCGATGCTTCCTGCCTCCCCCTTCACGGGTACCGGGACGACGACGGCCTGCACGGGTGCAATCGGAGGCGGCATAACCAGCCCCATGTCGTCCCCATGCACAGCTACCACCGCGCCAAGCATCCTCTCGCTAAGGCCGAAAGTTGTCTGGAAGACCGGCTTGCGTGTGCCATCCTCCTCCTCGAAGTAAATGCCGTAAGGCACTGCGAAATTGCTCCTGTACTGGTGGATGGACGCTATCTGCAGCGTCCTCCCGTCCGGCAGGAGGGTGTCTATGGCCTTGGTATAGAATGCACCGGGGAACTTGTCCCAGTCGGGCCTGGTGTGTATCCTGAAAGGCAGGCAGAGACCCTTTGCAATGTCCCTCATGATTTCAATGTCCTCATTGATCTGCCTCTCTGCATCCTCAAATGTGGCGTGGCAGGTGTGCCCCTCAATGAAATGTATCTCCCTGACCCTGATGAACGCCCTTGTCTGCTTTGTCTCATACCTGAATGTGTTGACTATCTGGTAGATCCTGAGCGGAAGGTCAGCATGCGACCTTATCCATGTCGCGAAGAGGGGGTACATCGCCGTTTCGCTAGTCGGCCTGAGCAGAAGCCTTATGTCGAGTTCATTGTCGCCTGCCTTTGTCACCCAGAAGACCTGGGAGTCGAATCCCTTGATGTGCTCCTTCTCCTTCTCAAACTGGTCCTCGGGGATGAGCAGCGGGAAGTTCACCTCGTCATGCCCCCTGGAGTCGAATTCCCTCCTCACTATGGCGTCAATGAGGAGCATCGTCTTCCAGCCGTAGGGCGGCCAGACGTTCATACCCTTGATGGGATACCTCTTGTCTGTGAGGCCGTTCTCCTCCACAACCTCGTTGTACCAGTCGCTAAAGTTCTCTTCCTTCTTCACACGAACCACTACTCAGCCGCGATGCCCATGCATGAACTGGGGCGGTAATTAAAATGTTCTGGAGGGGAAGCTAGTGCCTGAGCTCGAACAGGTGCTCCGAAACGAGAGGTGCTATCGAAACGGCCGATGCCTCACTCTCGATGGTGTCCGTGGAAATGACCTCATCCGCAGCCTCCTTCAGCTTGGCAAGCGCGCTGTCTGTGAAGAGGCCGTGTGTGCAGCCGGCGTATATGTGCTTCGCACCCAGCTCCTTGAGCCTCCTGATTGCTGCCAGCATTGAACCGCCTGTGGCAATTATGTCATCGACAATCAGCACATTCCTGTCCTTCACATCAACCTTCTTCGGGTAGAGCTTCACAGTTGCAGAATCAATGCGCTCCTTCAGGAAATAGTCGTAGTCGCATCCAAGCTCCTTTGCCGCTATCTTCGCATACTCGACAGCCCTGAGTCCCCCGTCGGGTGAAATCACGGTGTCAATCTCCTTTCTCCTGAAATGCTTTGCAATCTGGGGGGATGCGACGAAATTCTTCGTCTTTGTGTTCCTTATGTACTTTGACACCCCCTCGGCATGAAGGTCGACTGTCATTATCTCGTCGAACCTGTTGTCAAGAACGCCTGCTATGACCTCTGCACTCACAGATTCGCCATCCTTGAACAGCTTGTCCTGCCTCTGGTAGCCATAATAAGGGACCAGCAGCCTGATGGATGCAGGCTTCTTTCTTGAAACGGCGTCATGCAGCAGCAGCGTCTCAATAATATTGCTGTCAGGGAAGGTGGCCGAAACCACCAGGATGTCCTCCCCTTCAAGCGGTGAAACGACCCTGACATAGCTCTCCCCGTCCGGGAAACGCTTCAGTTCGGAAGAGGCAAGTCCCCACCCCGATTCTGCAGCCAAATGTTCTGAAAGCAGAGCACTGCTTGAACCCCTGACTATTATCACGTCAACTGGTAGTTTCTAGTCTTTCATATTAATATCGGTCTGCCGCCTCTGAGCATCTTTACCCTCACCGCCAAGCTTCAGCCTGTTCTCGAGGGTGTACCAGTCGATGACCCTCTGAATTATCTTCCTTGTTCCGTTCAGGTCATAGTCCATCTTGGACAGCCTGACAATCCTGATGCCGCCCAACCCCCTGGCTGCCAGCTGCCTTTCCAGCTCCTTCTCGTCGAAGTGCTGGTCATATCCAAGCGCTATGATATCAGGTTTCACCTCTTCCACAGTCCTGAATATGTCATCTTCATGTCCGAGGAGCGCCCTGTCCACAGGCTTCAGCGCGGCAACAAGCTCGACCCTCATCCTCCCCGGGGTGATGGGTTCGTGCTTCATCTTCCTGACAGTTGCATCGGTCGCAACCACAACGACAAGCTCGCTTCCAAGCTTCCTTGCCTCCTGAAGGTAGTGGACGTGTCCAAGGTGGACTATGTCGAAGACGCCCGACGCCATTACCCTGACGCTCTTCTCCTCTTGGGTTATCAGCAATCCCTTCCCTTTGTCTGTGTATGAGTGAAAGCTCCAATGTACTTTGACTTTGCCCCTCCAGTTCCTCCCGCTCGAGACAGTATTCGTAAAATACCAGGCATACCTTAGCGAGGGGCGATGACGGACATCAGCATTCTGGACAGCGCGGAAAAGAGGAAGGCAATAGACAGGGAGGGCATGTCCGCTGCACTGGTATCATTCCCTTTTCAGCTGGAGAAGGGATGGGAACTGTCAAACAATGCAGACATGGGCGGCACGCCTGAGCACCCTGTCAGCATACTTATCTCCGGTATGGGCGGGTCTGCCATCGGCGGCGACATTTTCTCAGACCTCATGGCACACCTGGGCGGAGCTGCGGTCCAGGTGAACAGGAGCTACTGGCTGCCTGGCAACCTGCGCGACGGGACGCTGCATATCGGAATCAGCTATTCGGGAAACACGGAGGAGACGATTACAAGCTTCTCCCGGGGGCTGGAGGCGGGCCTCCCCTCGATGGGAATTTCATCAGGCGGTAAGCTGGAGGAGATATGCAGGGAGCATTCCCTCCCGTTCATAAAGATACCTTCAGGGGAGCAGCCGAGGGCTGCCCTCGGCTACATGCTCTCATCGCTGCTTGGAATAGCAACGAAACTGGGGATTCATGACTTCAGCCGGACCATCATGGGGGCCGTGCAGGCTGCGCGAAGCGCCGTTTCCGCTGTTGCACCCGACGTCCCCTTTGCCGAAAATGAGGCAAAGCAGACAGCCGCCTGGATTGGAGACGCGACTCCAGTAATCGTCGCGACACCTGACATCTATGCTGTTGCCGAGAGGGTGAAGACGCAGTTCAATGAGAATTCAAAGAGATTTGCATGGCTGATGATAATGCCGGAGGCAAACCACAACGACTGGGTCCCCGTGCAGCTGGACCCTACCTCTTCAGGCTACAGGGCTCTCCTGCTTGAGAGCATTGTCGATGAACCGCTACTCAGGAGGAGGATGGGAGTGGTGGGCGAACTGTTCGAAGGGAGGATGGAGACGAGATGCATCGGGCACGGGGAGGGAGGGGTGCTTGACAAGATGCTCAGGCTCATAGCTGCAGGGGACATGACAAGCTACTACCTCGCACTGCTCCGCGGAACAGACCCTTCACCTGTGGATGTGCTCACTCATCTGAAAAACACGATTGCCTCGAGGAAGGCATGATCAGGTCATCTTCCCTTCACCGGACTACAGCGCAGGGACGATTTCCGTTCAGCTTCCGCATGCTCTGTCACCTGCAGCCAACCGGCCTGCAGGACATAAGTTTGAAATAGTGACCTGTCTAATGTTCCGATCCCGTGAATCGATGAAATATATTTTCGTCACGGGCGGTGTTATTTCAGGGCTGGGGAAGGGAACGACCGCGGCCGCTCTCGGCAGGCTCTTCGTTGCGAGGGGGCTGAAGGTCACTGCCGTGAAGATAGACCCGTATCTCAACATTGATGCCGGAACAATGAATCCATTCGAGCACGGCGAGGTCTTCGTGATGGACGACGGCGGTGAGGTTGACCTCGACCTGGGAACCTATGAGCGCTTTCTCGATGTGAGCCTTTCCAAGGAGCACAATATCACCACAGGCAAGATCTACCAGTCTGTCATTGACAAGGAGCGGGGTGGCGTCTATCTTGGAAAGACTGTGCAGATAATCCCGCATGTCACCAACGAGATCAAGAGGAAGATTGTCACTGCAGTCGAGTCGTCAGGTGCCGACGTCGCCATCATCGAACTGGGTGGAACCGTCGGTGATATAGAGTCGATGCCCTTCCTCGAGTCTGTAAGGCAGATGAGCATGGAGATGGGTGGCAGGAATGGACACAGGGACTGCCTCTTCATGCACACCACGCTTGTCCCGGAGGTAGGTTCAGTGGGGGAGCAGAAGACCAAGCCCACACAGCACTCGGTGAGGGAGCTGAGGGCCATCGGTATAGACCCTGACATTATAATAGCGAGGGCGGAGAGGGACATCGAGCAGGACATAAAGAAGAAGATATCACTCTTCTGCAACGTCCCTGTGGACGCTGTAATCAGCGCCCCCAATCTACCGTCCATCTATGGCCTTCCAATGTGGCTGGAGGAGCAGCATGTGGCAGACTACATACTGCGCAAGCTCGGCCTGCCTCTTGGAAAGCCGGAACTGTCGAAATGGGAGGCGTTCTACAGCAGGCTTGAACATCCCAAGTATTTTGTCGACGTTGCAATAGTGGGCAAGTACACCGAGCTTGCGGACGCCTATATCAGCCACATCGAGGCATTCCACCATGTCGGCGCCGAGACTGAGTGCAGGGTAAATACCAAGTTCATAGAGTCCGAAGACATTGAGCTGAAGGGGGCAGAGAAGCTGCTGTCCGCCTCCGATGCAATACTCGTCCCGGGCGGGTTCGGTTCCAGGGGGATCGAGGGGAAGATAGGCGCAGCAGGATATGCACGCGAGTCCAACAAGCCCTATCTGGGCATATGCCTGGGATTCCAGTGCGCTGTCATTGATTATGCAAGAAATGTCCTTGGCTGGGAGAGGGCGAACAGCACAGAATTCGATCCTGGGACACCGCACCCAGTCATCGATCTGCTGCCGGAGCAGAGGAGCGTCTCCGAAAAGGGAGGTACCATGCGCCTTGGCGCGCACAGGGTGCTGCTTGAGCAGGGATCTAAGGTAGCCTCCCTCTACGCCTCGACAGAAATATCCGAAAGGCACAGGCACAGGTATGAAGTCAACCCCGAGCTCATTTCGGACCTCACCTCAGGAAGGCTCCATTTTACCGGCAGGTCGGAGGATGGCAGGAGGATGGAAGTGGCAGAGCTGCAGTCGGGCGACTACTTCGTGGGCTCCCAGTTCCATCCGGAGTTCAAGTCGAGGCCAGGCAGGCCCTCGCCCCTCCACCTCGGCCTGATAAGGGCCGCGATAAGGCAGAAATACGGCTCCGTCTGAGCCGACTCCCGTAATTACATATATATCGTAGGTTGCCTAACTCTCCAGCTGTGCCATTGAAGGAATGATTTGATTGTCTGATGAATTTGATTACCAGAAATTGCTGAAGCGCGCCAAGCAGGAGATACCTGATTCCCTCTCCTCTGGAGAGAGATTCCAGGTGCCCGAACCGGACGTCATACTCGAAGGGAAGAGTTCGGTGCTGCGCAACTTCATGGATATATGCGAGAGGCTCAACCGCGATCCGGAGCACCTCCTCCAGTACCTTCTCAGGGAGCTGGGCACCCCCGGCACGATAGAGGGAAGGAGGGTTGTTTTCAAGTCGAAGGTGAACCCTCTGCAGCTTGCAGACAGGATCAGGGAGTATACCGTCTCATACGTCATATGCTCCGAGTGCGGGAGGCCCGACACGAAACTTGTCAAGGATGGAAGGGTGCATTTCCTGGAGTGTGAGGCATGCGGAGCCAAGCGCCCCGTGACTGTAAAGCGCGCGGCGGTTGTCCAGGAGGGACCTGCCGTCAGGGAGGGCGCCGTGCTTGAAGTCATGATAGAGGACACGGGATCGAAGGGGGACGGCGTCGCAAGGATTGACAAGTACGTCATATACGTCCAGGGCGCCCAGAAGGGATCCAGGGTCAATGTGAAGATAAACAGGGTCACGGGAACGATAGCGTTCGCCTCCGTGGTCCCCTGAAAGGGTGCTGCGCTTGGCGGGTGAGGAGCGTCTCGTCTCATTCTACCTGCCTGCAGGTGTAACAGCAGCCATCTTTGTCCTTGTCCAGGTGGCGGCGCTGCTGCTCGTTCCACAGTACGAGTATTTCGGCTACCAGGCATTCGGCCCCCAGGGGAAGTCGAATCCGCTCATACCTCTCGCATATGTCGCATTCCTCATTGTATTCACCGCCGTGCTGCTGTACATATTCAAGAAGGGGAAGGGAAACTGGCTCCGCGGGATATTCATATTCATCATGTCGTTCTCCGCAATCTACGTCCTCTTCCCTGTGTTCATACTCATCCTCCCCTCCTACCCTGATTTCGACTTCTACCTCTCCGTGGGGATAATGATTGCAATAGCGCTTGCACTGTGGCTCTATCCAGAATGGTATGTCGTCGACACCTGGGGATTCATCATGGCTGCGGGCATAACATCCATCTTCGGCATATCGCTGGGCATACTGCCCGCATTCGTCCTTCTGATGGCGATGGCAGCCTACGATTTCGTCGCAGTCTACAGGACAAAGCACATGCTCAGCATAGCCGAGGGGGCGATGGAACTCAACCTGCCTATAATGATGATGGTCCCGAGGAAGGCCGGGTTCAGCAATTTCAGCTCCAGGAAGCCCGAACTGCGGGGGGGCGGGGGCGAGAGGGAGGCGCTCTACATCGGGCTCGGGGATATGATTATCCCGGGTGTTCTCATAGTCAGCGCCTTCTCCAACCTCCCTTCGGCCGCCGTTATAGGAGGTCTTGGGGGAGATTTGCTTGTTGCCGCAGGCAGCCTGATCGGCGCATTCACCGGTTTCGTTCTGCTGATGCGGCTGACATCAAGGGGAAGGCCGCAGGCTGGCCTCCCACTCCTCAACACAGGCACAATCCTTGGTTTCATCATATCATACCTGGTGGTCTTCCAGAATCTAGGCTTCGGCTTTGCACTGCACCTTTAGGCCACTTCCCGCTCCTGACAAAGATTTTTATACAACAAAAGCTACAACAGCTGATCGCATGGCGACGTGGAACGGAAGGTCAAGGAGAAAGCCCACGGGCGGCAGATACGTCCAGGGCAGGAAGAAGAGGAAGTTCGAGGTGGGCCGCGAAAAGCAGTTCACATTTGTGGGCAGCGAGAGGCTCAAGGTATACAGGACTAAGGGTGCCAATTCCAAGACGCGCGTCCTTGCCACCGATTTTGCAAACGTCACCGACAGCAAGACAGGCGTCACAAAGAAAAGCAGGATTGTCACAGTCAAGCAGAACCCTGCAAACCCCAACTACACGCAGCGCAATATTATGAACAAGGGTGCCGTGATCCAGACCGAGCTCGGCATGGCCGTTATCACATCAAGGCCGGGCCAGCACGGGATGGTCAACGCCACGCTGCTTGAAAAGCAGGAATAGAATCTTCAGTCCGCCGAGCGCGTGATATTGACCTTCCTTACCAGCGCGTAGGGGACAGTGCTAGGGGTGTATGATTCCAGCCACCAGCTCACATGCTCCCTCTCCATGGACACCGCGCTTACATGCTTCAGTATGTTTATCAGGTTCTCGGTGACGCGTATGTCCCTTACGGCACCCGTTATCTCCCCCCTGCGGACCCTGAGTATGGCGTCGCGGGGGATGGTGGAGAAGGTGCCTGCGCGCCTGTTCTGGTATCTCGTGTACCAGACATTGTTTATGTAGAGGCCGTCCCTCATGCCGGAGAGCATCTCCCTCCAGCCCTCTCTTCCCCCCTTCATGGAGATGGAGAATGCCTCGGGAGCTATCAGGCCGGCATTGCCTGTGCTCCTTTCCTTCATTCTTCTGGCGGTTGACGTGTTGTGCAGGTAGTGCTTCAGCACCCCCCTGCTTATGAGCGCTGTCTTCCTGACAGCCACCCCCTCATCGTCGAAATACCTCTTCCCGCTGAGGTTCCTTGTGGCATCATCGTCGATGGAAACAGCCTCGGAGGCAACCCTCCTGCCCAGCTTTCCTTCGAAGCATGAAAAACCGCTCATCACATTGAACGCGGAGCACATTGAGCCTGCCTCGGAGGTGAGCGTCGCCACTACCATTGGATCGAGCAGTGAGTCAAAGCGCCCCTCATCACCCCTTACAGGGTTTCGTGCCAGTACTGCCAGGCCGGCCGCCTTCTCCGCAGCCTTCTCCGGCCTGAATCTGGTTTCGCTGAGCGAGGAAATCACCGAATGTCCGCTGGCCTGCTCGTCGGCGAAGCATCGGATGGACAGGTAGAGCGATGAACCGTTCTCATGCCTGCTGATACCGGCTGAGCTTGTGAGGTAGTGCTCTGCGAACGTGTTGTAGAGGGTCCCGGCGGCCCTTGCAGCGCCGTTCTCGGCCGATGCGTTTACCGCCCGGGTCACAAGCTCGCCAAGCGCCGCGTCGCTTTGAGGCTTCCAGCCTTTCCTCCTGCTCCTTGCACTTGTGACCGAGGCAATCCCCATGTAGTCATCTGAAGGCTGTGATAGCTCTGCCGTTCTGATTGCCGCATCGACTATGCGCCGGTAGTCCTCCCAACCCTTGACTGTCGTGGATACCACCCTCCTCTCCTTGGCAAGAAAGATGTGGAAGTAGGTCTGGTTCCACCGCTTGAATATGTCCTGCCTGCTTTCACTGAAGCGTATCTGCCTCGAGTCGGTTGAAAATGCGTTGACAATGACGTCGTCCGCACCCTTCCTGGAGGTGTAGGATGCAATGTCATCTGCCCTCTCGCTGAATTTTGTGACATCCATTGATTTCACCCCTTCATCCTAATGCCGCGCAGCCTGATCATCGGTCCGCCCATGTCGACCTCCATCCCCTGCATGGGATCGCCCTTCCCGCATGTCCCGCCCGAATATTCGATCCTCTTCGCCACCGCGTCGACAGCGCTCCAGAATCCTGGAGTGGTTATCTCAAGGACGGGAGACCTGACAGGGACAGTTATTTCCCCGTTCTCGATGAGATAGGCCTCCCTTCCGACGTATTTCTGGTTGAACCTCCTGTCATCTATATTCCATTCATTGAAGCTCTTGAGCAGCACACCCCTCTTCACACCCTCCACAAGCTCCTGGTCACTGTGTCCGCCCGGAAGAAGATAGGTGTTTGCCATCCTGACAAGCGGCTCCGAGTCGTATGACGCCGCCCTGCCCGCCCCGTTTGATATGCTCCCTGACTTTGATCCGCTCTCCCTGTTCTGAAGGAACTCGTCGACAACACCCCTTCTGTAGAGTGTCCTCCTTCTCGCCTTCACCCCCTCGTCATCGTAGAGGTAGAATCCGAAACTCCTCTCTATTGTCGGGTCGTCGACAATTGTCACCAGCTCCGAACCAATCCTCATCCCTCCCGAGTCCAGTTCCACAAACGACTTGCCTGCCTGGGCAGCTTCCCTGCCCATAATCCTGTCCGCCTCCATGGGATGGCCGCAGCTCTCATGGCACGCTATGCCCGTGACCTCGTTTCCGCAGACAAGGTCATATGTGCCCGGAACGAAACGCCTGCCCTTCTCCAGCATCGTTTCCACAGCCATGACCTCTTCCACGGCCCTGCTCTCCGCCTTGAGTTCGTCTATCGCCTCGAAGCCGCCGCTGTATCCCAGCTGCCTGTGCGCCTGTTCGTAATCCCCGCCCTTCTGAAGCATGATGAAATAGCTTATCTCGACCTTGGGGTCCAGGGCCGTGATCCTCGCACCGTCGGTGTCTGCATAGAACTTGTGCTCAACTGTTTCCCCGTATCCAACCTGCCTGAAGCTCTTGAGCCTGCTTGCATCGCTCATTGCCGAATCCAGCTCTGAAATGCGCCTGACCTTCTCCTCCGTGTCAACGTCCCCGAATTTTATCTTCTGCGGGGAGGTCCATTCTGCCACCTCCGCCTTCCCTGCGGCAAAATCGGCGCTGTTGCCGCTGCCCGCTCTTGCCATGGAAAGTGCATGGGATACCGCGGTGCGCACGCCGCCCGCCCCGAGGTGGTTCGTCGATGCAAAACCGACACCCCTGTCTGTAACAACCCTTACTGAAATGCCCGCATCAGAGTCGGGTGATATGACGCTGAGAGACCCGTTCTTGAAGAACATGCCCAGCTCGCTGGACCTGCGGTATGTGGCATTTGCATAGATCACCCCTCTGCCGGAGCAGAGTGCCACTGCCTTCTCAGCCAGTGCATAGCCTTCCTGGTCATCCTCCGATTTCCTCATTCAACTCAGGTGCCATATGGAACGGCATTAGTTAAGTCTGGCGTCAGCTCCCCTCATCCGCTCCATTCCGCATCCTGGCGTAGCTCCTTCTCCTCTTCTCAGCCTCCAGCGCGGCAAGTGACACAGCCTCCGCTGGTGAACCGGCGGCAATGAACCTGCCCTCACTCTTCTTCCTCCTTTTCAGTGTGAAGCTGTCAAGTGAGATGACAGACTTCCCCTCCGCTATTGCGAACGAAGCTTCGGACAGCGTGCCGTTCGAACCATCGATTGCAATCAGTGCATCCGAAGCCCTTACCACAAGGAAGTTCCTTGCGAAACCCATGCCGGTTGAGATGCCTGCGGTCAGGTGGCTGTTTCCCCCTCCGGGATTCATCCCGGGAAGGATGCCTATGCAGATCCCTCCCTCCTTCTCAACCCCTTCTGCAACAGCTTCCATCACGCCGGTGAGGCCGCCGCATATCACCGTCACAGAGCTTCTTGCCAGCAGTATTCCGACCTCGAAAGCCATCTTCCTGTGCTCACTGTCGGGCTCGCTTCCACCGATAACGCCTATCTGCAGCTTCATACCACTACCACACAGACTCCGGGTGACTTATGATTGCAAACCATCTTATTAACACTCGGCAGCAGGTTCATCCGACCTGTCACGAAGTGCAAAATCATTATTTAACAGCAGTTGAATGTTCAGCCGGTCGAAATGCAGTTCAAGAACAGATGGGTTCTCTGGCCCTCCTACATCGACTCACGTCTGAAGCGCAAAGACGGAAGGAGGGTCACGAAGAAGGAAGCTGTAGATTCACCCACTGTCCAGATGATTTCTGAAGCGCTCACCGCCCTGGGCATTGAGCACGAGGTGGACGAATCAGCATCCTATCCTTCACGGTGGTACAGGAAGGAGGGGAGGGTGCTCGTCCGGAACGACATGGGCAAGAAGGAGATACTACGGCTCGTCTCCGCTGAGATCCGGAAGAGGGCAAAGTGAGGACGGCCGGCGGAGGTATGTATGCTGGACCTGATTGAATTCAGAATCCTGGACATCAATTCGGCATTCCGCGGGGTGCCAGTCTCGGCGCTGATGGAGAATGCGGGGAGGCGGCTTGCCCTCGCAGTTGAAAGGGAGGCGCCAGGGAGGAGTGATGTGCTTGTCGTCTGCGGCCCCGGAAACAACGGCGGTGACGGCTATGCTGCGGCAGCATCTCTCAGGGACAGGTTTGCAGTCCATGTCCTTCAGGTCCCGCCGGGCACCCCGCCCGGGAGCGCCCTCGCAGCCATTCACTTTTCACGCGTTGCGGATCTCGTCGCAGACGAAGCCTTCGTGCGGTCTCTCGACCCTTCGAAAACAGTTGTAGTCGATGCGCTGCTTGGCTCAGGCGCAAACCGACCCCCGGCGGGTGAATTCCTGAAGGCCATTGAGCTCATGCGCGGGATGCGGGATGGCGGCAGCCTGCTTATATCGGCAGATGTGCCGTCGGGCTTCCCTGTCTCCACTCTTCTGCACCCCGACATCACAGTTACCTTCCACGACATCAAGTCAGGAATGAATGAGGGGAACAGCGGGAGTATTGAGGTTGCCGACATAGGTATACCGGAGAAGGCAACAGCATTCACGGGCCCCGGTGAGATGCTCCTCTACCCTCCGCCGCAGCATGATTCGCACAAGGGGAAGAACGGGGTTGTGACCGTCATAGGAGGCGGACCGTTTGCAGGAGCGCCCGCCTTTTCTTCCATGGCCGCATACAGGACGGGTGCCGACCTCGTTTATACAATCGTTCCAGGCGTGAACTATCAGGCCGTTGCATCCTTCTCCCCGAATCTCATGCCTTTCCCCTCGGGCGGAGATGCATTCTCGGTGTCAGACGTGCCCCTCGCACTGCGCTGGGCAGGCAGATCCGGCGCAGCAGTGATCGGGCCCGGTATGGACGGGGGGGAGGAGACGTCATCATTCATCTCCTCCTTCCTCCGGGAGGCATCCATTCCACTCGTCGTGGATGCGGCCGCAATTGCGGTTGCAGGGAGGGAGCACAGCCTCATCAGAGGAAGGAAGGTGGTTGTCACACCCCATGCCAGGGAGTTCGAGAGGCTGACCGGGGAGGAGGCGGCCACGGACCTTGGCAAGAGGGGGGAGCAGATACGCTCATGGGCGGAAAGGCTCGGCATAACAATACTCCTCAAGGGTGCCGTTGACATCATATCTGACGGCGGGAGGCTCAAGATGAACGACACAGGAAATGCAGGCATGACGGTAGGTGGCACTGGCGATGTGCTCACCGGCATCGTCGCCTCGCTGATGTCAAAGGGTGCCTCGCCATTCGACGCTGCCCGCCTTGGCGCATATATCAACGGTTCTGCAGGCGACATCTCATTCGAGACAAAATCATACGGACTTCTGGCAACCGATGTGATTGAAGATATACCGTCAGTCCTTGTTCGTTATACCGGAGCAGTGAAATGACAAGATATGCGCTGATATCGGATATCCACTCCAACCATGTGGCTCTCCTTGCGGTCCTGCGCGAGATAGATGAGCAGGGAGTGGACAGCATAGTCTGCGCAGGAGACATTGTAGGATACAACTCCCAGCCCAATGAGGTGATAGCGGAGCTTCGTAAGAGGCGCATATACTGCATACGCGGAAACCATGATGAGGCAATGCTTGAACCGGGCGGTGAGAGGCTGATGAACTCACTGGCAGCCGAGGCAATCAGATGGAACAGGGAGCATACGGAGGGGGAGAACAGGGATTTCATTTCCTCACTCACAACTTCCATCACGCTTGATGACATGGCGGTATACCACGGCTCCCCGTTCGACAGCAATGAATACATCTACGCGGACATGGTGGATGAGAAGCTCGCATCAAAATCCGGGAAGTGGGTAACAGTCCTTGGCCACACTCATGTCCCTTACGTCCGGGAGGTTGGGGGGAAGATGGTGGTGAATCCGGGCTCTGTCGGCCAGCCGAGGGACGGCGACGCCAGGGCATCCTATGCCATCCTCGACGGGAAGGAGTGTGTCATTTGCAGAGTTGTCTATGATATTGAGGACGTGGTCAGGTCAAATGAGGCAGCATCCCTGCCGCAGCCGCTTTCAGAAAGGTTGAGGTGGGGTGTCTGAGACGAAAGAGCGTATAGAGCCTGTGGCCGGCCATGCCGCACTGCGAGTGCGCGGTGAAGCGGATGCGTTGGTCATAGCGGACCTGCACCTCGGATACGGGGAGGAGCTGGAGGGGAAGGGAGTCTTCATCGAGGGGCAGAATGAGGTCATGCTCTCAGAACTCGAGGAACTCTCGTCACTCGCCGGGCGGCTGATAATGCTGGGTGACCTGAAACACACAATAGGGTATTCCAGGCGCAGCAGCCTCCCCGCCTTCATGTCGTCCCTCCTGAGGAGTTACGACAGCATCGATGTGGTTCCGGGCAACCATGATTCACTGATCGCACGATCACTTCCCCAGCGCATTGTCCTTCACAGCACGGCCGGTTTTGCCGAGAAGGGGATATCATACTGCCACGGCCATGCATGGCCCGGCAGGGCGATGATGTCCTCCCGTCTACTGGTCATGGGGCATCTACATCCGGCAGTAAGGTTCACAGACTCCCTCGGAAATATCTACATCGAGAAGTGCTGGCTGAGGGTTCCATTCAGGAGGACGGACCCATCCGGGAAGTACAGCTCTCTCCCTGCGGAGATGGTCGTCATCCCTGCATTCAACCCGCTACTGACAGGGACTGCAGTCAATGCACGCGGGAGCCGCGGGCTAGGCCCCTTCTTCAGGGACGGTCTCATAAGTCTCTCCAGCGGCAGGCTCTATCTTCTGGACGGGACGTACATAGGCACCGTTTCATCGAACAGCGAATAATGTTATCTACCGATTTTCAGATTCAGGCATCATGTCTGATGCCAGGTACGGACAGGGAGGGTCAGTCTTCCTGCGCCGGGGGAGGCAGCTGGAGATGAGGTCCGCCCCGGGCAGGCTCCTGGGAAGGGTGATGCTGAAGGCAGGCATCGGACACGTGCTTGTGGCAGGTGAAAGAGATGGCCACTGCTCTGTCTGCCTCCTCGACATCGACGAGGCGGATTCAGGCAGGTGTGAATGCGGTGCAGACTACCATCAGGCATGCATGCTATTCGCTTCCAGCTGCGTCAGGTGCGACGCCCCCGTCACACAGGCGCCGTCGAGGCGCTTCTCCCCATGGTTTCCAAAGATACCTCACTTTTCGGACAGGGGAGGGGAGCAGGTGCTCTCCTCATTCTCCTGCCTTTCATGCCTTGCGCCTGTTTCAGCAGATGACCGCCATTGCGGCTCGTGCGGGATGCAGCTTGCAACGATGGAAGGGCTAAGGTGCATTGTATGCTCGTGCGAAGTGGCTGATGGTTGTGACTACTGCAGATACTGCGGCACGGCCTACTGCCAGGAACCCAAGGTTTTTTACAGGTGTCCCTGCTGTCACCTCCTCAGCGACAGCCCGGGGATGTGCGGCTGCGGCTATTCGATGCACTGAAACATGCATCTCCTCTCTTTCTGCCATGGTGTGGTTGTCTGCTGATTGTCAGACAATTTTCTGACGATTTCGTTAGGGAACCTGTCAAAAGAGCGCGGGAGTCACGCGTCCTGAGAATAATGTTTTAAATATCAAGGAAGCACTACCTGCACACTGCACTCATTCAGGGATGGGAACGTTATGAAATCAATTGTCGAGGATGTTCTGAGAGAGGAGCCTGCAGCATCTGCCGGCGTTGGCATGGACGCCACTGACGAAGAGCTCATGCAGCTTGTCGAGTCACTTCGCGTGAAGATAAGCATAGTTGGATGCGGCGGCGGAGGTTCGAACACGATAAGGCGCCTTAACCAGGGCGGCATATTCGGTGCCTCGCTTGTCGCTGCGAACACGGATGCGAGGCACCTGCTGCTCCTCAATGCACCCCACAAGGTGCTCCTCGGCCGGAGGCTTACAAGGGGACTGGGCGCGGGCGCAATCCCTGAGGTTGGAAGCCAGGCGGCAGACGAGGCGAGGGAAGACCTCGGCAAGTATGTCAGGAGCAATGACATTGTATTCGTCACAGCAGGCATGGGCGGTGGAACCGGTACCGGTTCCATCCCTGTTGTTGCTGAAATAGCAAAGGAGGGAAGGGCGCTCGTCATGGCAGTTGTCACTCTCCCGTTCAAGGCGGAGGGGGCACTCCGTATGCAGAATGCGGTGCGCGGCCTGGAGAGGCTGAGACTCTACGCGGACACAACGGTTGTGATTCCCAATGACAAGCTTCTCGAAATAGTTCCACGCCTGCCTCTGGACGCGGCATTCAGGGTTGCCGACGAGGTGCTGGCACAGTGCATCAAGGGAATAACCGAGATTGTGACGAAGCCGGGGCTTGTGAACATAGACTTCGCCGACATCAAGACGATAATGAGCTCAGGCGGCGTGGCAATGATTGGAATGGGCGA
Organism: Thermoplasmata archaeon; assembly: GCA_021806165.1. GTDB lineage: Archaea > Thermoplasmatota > Thermoplasmata > Sysuiplasmatales > Sysuiplasmataceae > JAJZXY01. The sequence goes on along the minus strand of JAJZXY010000007.1, from coordinate 52,272 downwards.
GTCATCCGGGCCGAAAGACGAAAGGGTGGAGGATGCGCTCCGCCAGGCACTTACATCACCCCTCCTCGGGAATATAGATATCAAGGAGGCGAAGGGCGCTCTCATCAGGGTCGTTGGAGGGGAGGACATGTCCCTCAAGGAGGCCGAGAGGGTCGTGGAGGCCGCATCCGCAATGATGGGCCCCAAGGCGCGCACAATATGGGGATGCAGCGTCGAGCCCGAGTCGGAGGGCAAGATAAAGGTTCTCGTGGTCATCACGGGAGTGAAGTCGGAATTCATGCTCTCCCAGGGGCAGCCCGGGCAGAAGGGAATTGACTTTATAAGATGAAGTCGGTCGGAGCACGGCGGTACTCTTGACTGTCAAGGCAAAGCGGGGCAGACGGAGATATATCGCGGTGAAGCTGACCCCGGCCCCCAGGAGCAGGGGGGATGCATGGCATGCAATGCTGGCAGGATTCAGGCGCGCAGGCATATCCCCGGAGCGCATCAGGCTCCTGATACTGGACGGGGAGACGGCCGTGGTGTCATGTGCTCACACCGCGGTAACGCCCGTGTCGGCCGTTCTCAACGGCTCCCTCGGGCCCTACACTTCGCGCACACTGCTTGTATCGGGCACCGTCCGGACGGTGAAGGAGAAATACGGACTCCTGTAGGCCAGTCCGCATGGATGAAGGCTGCTGATGCAAGGCGATTGTCCATGAGAAGAGTTTTTATGGTTAAATAGAATAGACGAATGTTGTAAACGCTATAAATTGGAGTTGAAACTAAAATGCAGCCAGGACAGATGGCATACGACAGGGCGATTACGGTCTTTTCACCGGATGGGAGACTCTTTCAGGTGGAATATGCAAGAGAGGCGGTCAGGAGAGGAACTACCACCGTGGGCATCAAGTTCAAGGATGGTGTTGCCCTCGTTGTGGACAAGAGGATTGCCAGCCGGCTGATGGAGCCCACCTCCATGGAGAAGATTTACCTCATCGATGAGCACATAGGCTGTGCCACATCAGGCCTCGTTGCAGATGCGCGCGTGCTTGTCGACAATGCAAGGGTGATTTCTCAGGTGAACAAGATTACCTACGGTGACAGGATTGGCGTCGAGGCGCTTGTCAAGCGCATTTGTGACTACAAGCAGCAGTACACCCAGTACGGCGGCGTCAGGCCATTCGGCACTTCGCTGCTCGTCGCAGGGGTGGACGACAGGGGCGCACATCTCTTCGAGACAGACCCCAGCGGCGGCCTTGCCTCCTACAAGGCAAGCTCAATCGGGGCCGGCAGGAATGTGGTGATGGACTTCTTCGAGGAGAATTACCGCGAGGAGCTCGATGTCGGCGATGCTGTTGTTCTCGCTCTAAAGGGGCTGAAGAAGGCAACCGAGGAGGAGCTCAACCCGAAGGCAATAGAGATTGGCCTTGTCAGGGTGGACCAGAATTTCGGCAAGCTTGAACTCGGTGAAGTGGAGAAGTACGTAAAGTTGGCTTCAGCTTCCTGAACCAATCCTTTCCTGGATTACCGGTGCTGGGCACATGGTGGACATTGAGGAGGCAATCGTAGGTAGGTTCGAGACCAGGGGCGAGACCTTTGAGATTCTCATAGACCCCAAGATTGTCAAGTACCTCAAGGAGGGGAAGGAGGTCGATGTGGCACTCCACATGGCCGTCGACGAGATATTCAAGGACGCAAGGAAGGGAACCAAGCAGTCCGATGAAAAGCTGAGGGAGATATTCGGCACCACCGAAGTCGGGGAGGTTGCCAGGGAGATCGTCAGGCGTGGCTCAGTCCAGCTGACCACCGAGCAGCGCCACATTATGGCCGAAACAAAGCGGAAGCAGGTTGCAGCCATAATAGCAAGGAATGCGATAAATCCGCAGACCAAGACTCCTCACCCCCTTGTCAGGATCGAGGCGGCGATGGAGGAGGCAAGGGTGAGGATAGACCCGCTGAAGTCAGCGGAGTCGCAGGTGCAGGAGGTGCTGGACGCCCTGCGCCCTATCATTCCAATAAGGTTTGACAGCGCAAGGATTGCAGTGAAGCTGCCTGGCGAGGATTATGGCAGGTGCTATGAGGACATACTCTCTCTGGGCCACATAACAAAGGAGGAGTGGCTGAATGACGGAAGCTGGGTCGCTGTTGTCGAGCTTCCGGCGGGCCTCCAGACAGATCTGTTTGAGAAGCTTGGCCACAAGACAAGGGGAAGGGCGGAGACCAAAATATTAAAATAGAGAACGCAAATTGAACAGCGTTTTGGTCCAAGAGCGGAGTGTGTATTTAAACGTCGGCGACAAGCGGTGAGGCGGAAAGAGCCATAGTGATTCCAGGGCAGCCGGTGGATACAGGCAGCAGGCGCCCGGGCTTCGGCACATACAGGAAGGAGGGCAAGGCGTACTCGACGACGCTGGGACTCAGGATATCCAAGGGGAATTATGTCGACATACTCCCCCTTTCTGGGAAGTACGTTCCATTCTCAGGGGACGATGTCATAGGAACTGTGACGGACATGACATCATCCAACTGGCTGATGGATATAAATTCGCCTTATCCTGGGGTTCTGCATGCTTCAGAATCCCCGTGGAGGGTGGAATTCGGTGCGACTGCCAAGTACCTTGAGCTGGGTGACAACGTCACTGCCAGGATACTGTCGGTAGACGACTCAAAGCATGTCCAGCTCACCATGAGGGACCAGAGCCTGAGGAAGCTCAGAGGGGGGCATGTGGTGAGCATCCCGTATGCAAAGGTCCCCAGGGTGATAGGGAAGAGCGGCTCGATGATTGATATGCTCAAGCGCTATTCGGGCTGCAAGATGCTTGTAGGGAAGAACGGGAAGATATGGCTTGACGGCGAGGTTGAGAATATCGTCGCCCTTGCGAAGGCGATACGCATGATAGACGAAGGGGCCCACACGCACGGCCTGACGGACAGGGTAAGGGACTACCTCGAGAAGACCTTTCCCGCCGCAAATGAATGAGTTACGGTGATTTAATGAGTATGGATTTACCCGAAGGATTGAAACTGATAGATGAGGAAGGAAAGAGGCTGGACGGAAGGAGGGCCGATGAGCTGCGCCCCATAAAGATTGAGGCAGGCGTGCTGAGAAGGGCAGACGGCTCAGCCTACGTGGAGATGGGCAAGAACAAGATTCTTGCAGCCGTTTACGGGCCGAGGGAGTGCCATCCAAGGCATCTCCAGGACCCTACAAGGGCTATTGTGCAGTGCCACTACAACATGCTCTCTTTCTCTGTCGACGACAGGAAGAGGCCAGGGCCTGACAGGCGCTCGGTTGAAATATCGAAGATCGTGGGAGAGGCGCTGGAATACAGCATATTCCTTGAGCAGTTTCCGCGCACCTCCATTGATGTCTACATAGCTGTTCTCCAGGCAAACGCGGGGACGAGGTGCGCCGGGCTGACAGCCGCATCCGTTGCTGTTGCTGACGCAGGAATCCCGATGAGGGACCTGATACCTGCCTGCGCCGCAGGCAAGGTTGCCGACACGGTGGTCCTGGATCTGAACAAGGAGGAGGACAACTTCGGTGATGCCGACGTTCCGCTTGCATACATACCGAGGACGGGGGAGATACTGCTTCTCCAGATGGACGGCCATCTAACACAGGCCGAGTTTGACAGGGCAATCGAACTCGCCAAGGGTGGATGCACCACAATCTACGGCCTGCAGCAGGACGCCCTTCGCAGGCGCTATGCCTTCGCAGGCGGGGATGCGCAGGAGAGCGAACAGGAAGCAGGGGGGAATGAGGCATGAGCCAGAGGAGCCCGCTTTCAGAAGTCAAGAAGGGACATATAAGCACCCTCCTTTCCAAGGGGAAGAGGAGTGACGGGAGGAATCTCGACGAGATGAGACCCGTCTCCATCATCGAGGGGGCCATCGAGACAGCCGAAGGTTCGGCCAGAATGAAGCTTGGCAACACTGAGGTTGCGGTGGGCATCAAGATGGGCGTAGGGGAACCGTTCGGCGACACGCCCAACAAGGGAGTGCTCACAACGAACGTGGAACTCATCCCCATGGCATTCGAGGAGTTCGAAAGCGGACCGCCGTCCCCAATGGCCATTGAACTTTCCAGGGTGGTCGACAGGGGAATAAGGGAGAGCCAGATGATAGACCTCGAGGGGCTCTGCATCGAGCCAAAGAAGGAGGTCTGGGTGCTCTATGTTGACATATATGCTCTCGACTACGACGGCAACCTGTTCGACGCTTCGTCGATTGCGGCTGTTGCCGCGCTCAAGAACACCGTTGTGCCTGCGAAACGCTTCGGCAAGGGGGAGGACTTCCAGCTGCCGCTCCGCTCCATGCCAATATCATGCACAACTGTGAAGATCGGTGACTACCTGGTTCTCGACCCGACGCTTGAGGAGGATGAGGTGTCATCGGCCAGGCTGACGGTTGCGACGGACGAGAACGGTGACCTCCGGGCAATGCAGAAGGGTGGAAACGGCTTCTTCACCTACGAAGAGGTCAAGAAGGCGATACAGATGTCCACCGAAGCCGGCAAGGCGATAAGGGAAAAGCTGTGAGGTGCTGAAAGATGTCCAACAATGCAAAGAAGATAGGGTCCGCCGCAAGGTACGGCCCGCGCTACGGCGTTCGGATCAGGTCAAGAATACTGGAAGTAGACAGGGAGCGCAACAGGAAGACTGCATGTCCCAAGTGCGGCACCGCTTCGGTTGAGCGCGAGGCATCAGCCATATGGAAGTGCAGGCACTGCGGCTACAAGTACGCCGCAAGGGCGTATGTTGCAACCGCAAGAAACCTGAACGTCCCCAGGCAAGAGGGAAGCAAGGGAGGCCTCTGAAATGTACAAGTGCATAAGGTGCGGTGAACCCGCCCGTTCGGGCGTTAACACCGTGGGCCTGCAATGCGACAAGTGCGGCTCCAAGATATTCGTGAAGGAAAGGCCAAACGTCAAGAAGCAGCTAATCTCCAAATGAGCGTATACAGGCACACGGCCAGAATTGTTTTCACCCGGGAGGAGGCGGAGTACCTCAGGAGCGTTCTGGGTCCCGAGGTGGAGAGGGAGGTTCCAAAGTGCCGTGTCAGATGGAGCATGACCGCGGGGGAGGGGGCCATGTGCGTAGAGGCGGAGGATCTGGGTGCGCTGAGGGCGGCTATGAATTCTTATATAAGATGGACTCATCTTGCACTCGACGTGCGGAAGAGCGCGGCCGGAAAGTCACGCGAGTCCCCCAGGAGTGATACCGATGAATGACATCAGTCCCAAGTTGCAGAACCAGATTTCACAGTACCAGCAGATACAGCAGCAGATTCAGGTACTTTCCAGCCAGAGGTACCAGCTGGAGGCCCAGTCCAGGGAGGTTTCGAAGGCGCTGGAGGAGCTCAACGGTCTCCAGCAGGACGCTGTCATTTACAAGAACGTCGGCTCACTGATGATAAAGGCGAAGGACAGGGAGACTGTCCTGAAGGATCTCACTGAGCAGAAGGAGACGCTCGACATCAGGGTCAAATCAATCGAGAAGCAGGAAAAGCATCTCAGGGAACGCTACCAGTCCCTGCAGGAAGAGCTGTCAAAGGTCCTGGGGCCGTCCCAGGGCAGGGAAGAGGGTTCTTGACTGCCCATGGCACCGGACTGACGCCCGGCGAACTGGGCAGGAAGCTGCTGAGCGGCCCTTTCTGCATTGCAGTCCACATGCATGCAGACCGGGATGCCCTTGCGAGCGCATGGGCGATTCAGAGGAGTTTTGGTTCACCTTCCATATGGGCGCCCGGCGGACTTGACAGGGATGCGTCAGCAATGGCCGCTGTCATGGATATAGCTGCCGTGGAAACAATGCCCGAATGCGGCAGGCTTCTTGTGGTGGACACGCAGGAGATACCGCAGCTTGACGTCTCAGGCATTGAGCTCTTGATTCTCGACCATCATCCCATTCAGGGCGAATCGCCGCAGTGCACACACTGCATCGATGCGGATGCGCGTTCATGCTCAGAGCTTGCATTGCGCGTAGTCGAGGGCGCAGGCCTCTCCATAGACGGTCCCTCGGCCGAGGCGCTTGCTGCAGGCATTCTTTCAGACACCGGCAGGTTCAGACGCGGGAGTGCGGCAACCTTTGCGGCGGTTGCACGTCTGCTTGATGTGGCAGGCTCAGACATTGAGCACCTTCTGCTGAAGTTCGGCCAGGGGAAGGGGAGGGGAGAGCAGATAGCGGTGCTGAAAGGGCTTGAAAGGATGAGGCATGTTGAGAAACGGGGGCTCTTCCTGTGCAGCAGCGAAGTATCCTCATACGAATCGTCGGTTGCATCGGCAATGGTCGGCGCCGGGGCGGATGCATCCTTTGTCGCATCAGACAGGGAGGGGAAGATAAGGGTGACCGCACGGCTTTCACAGAGGGGAATTGAATGCGGTCTTGACCTGCCGTCCATACTGGGCGATGTGGCAAGGCAGTTCTGCGGAAGGTCGGGAGGCCATGCCGGGGCAGCTGTCCTTGAATGCACCGGGGATCCGGAAGCTCTGCTCAATGCATGCATTTCCAGGTGCGCTTCGTCCATCCGCGGTTGAATCAGAGCTTCTTCAGTTCCTGTATGATCTTTGAAACAGAATCCTTTGCATCACCGTAGAGCATCTTGGTGTTGTCGGCATAGAAGAGCTCATTCTCTATACCGGAGAATCCCCTTCCCTGCCCCCTCTTGAACACAATGACATTCTTCGCCTTGTCGACATCCAGGATGGGCATTCCGGCCAGTGCGCTTCCCTCCCTCCTTGCTGCAGGGTTCACAACATCATTTGCTCCAATGACCAGCACAACGTCCGTGTTGGGGAAGTCTGCGTTGATTTCGTCCCTGTCGAAGAGGTGGTCGTATGAAACGCCAGCTTCAGCAAGAAGGACGTTCATGTGGCCCGGCATTCTCCCCGCAACAGGGTGTATTGCAAACTTGACAGGTATGTCCTTGGACTCAAGCAGGTCTACGAGCTCCTTGACCTTCTGCTGAGCCTGTGCGACAGCCATGCCGTAACCGGGGGCGATTATCACGCTGTTGGCGTATGCGAGCATTACCGCAGCATCTTCGGGCTGTACAGGCTTCATTGAGCCCGTGATGTTTGCATTCTCCTCCTCCTTTGCACCGAAGGCGCTGAAGAGCACATTGCCGATGGACCTGTTCATGGCCTTTGCCATCAGAAGCGTCAGCAGGGAACCGGCTGCACCGACAAGCGTTCCGGCAACCACCATTGCATAGTTCTGGAGCGAGAAGCCGTCCATCGCCACCGCCAGACCCGTGAGCGCATTGTAGAGTGATATGACCACTGGCATGTCCGCCCCGCCAATCGGCAGGGTCATCAGTATACCATACCCGATTGCGAATATGAAGAAGAGCAGGAGTGTGTTGAAGCCGGCGATGCCCGGAAAGAGCACCAGGACGCCGAAAGCGATGGTCGCCAGCAGGACTATGATGTTGACAGGCTGCTGCCCCGGGTATGTGATGGGCTTCTGCCTCATCCATCCCTGGAGCTTCAGGAATGCAATGACGCTCCCCGAGATGGAGATGCCTCCTATGGCAGCACCAGCCACCGCGAGCGCCGAGTAAGCACCGTTTGATGCGGATGTAAGCAGCTCTACAGCTGCAATCGCACCGGCAGCCCCGCCGCCCATTCCATTGTAGATGGCAACCATCTGCGGCATGTCTGTCATTGCGACGCGCTTCGCCGCAATCCAACCTATGCTTCCGCCTATGGCTATGCCCACCACTATAAGGGTCAGGTTGTGCATTCCAGGGTAGAAGAATGTAACAAGGACGGCGATCGCCATTGCGCCACCCGCCCACATGATGCCGCTCCTCGCAGTCCTGGGGTGGCTCATCCTGTGCAGTCCCACAATGAAGAATATAATTGTGACGACGTAAACTGGATCGTAGATGTCAGGAAACATTCAGTTCCCCTTCTTCGATTTTCCCTTCTCAAACATCTGGAGGATCCTTTCAGTCACGGCATACCCTCCAGTGACGTTCAGCGCCCCCATTACTACCGCGATAAAGCCTATTGCCTGCTCCAGGGGCGTCTGGGCCAGGCCTAGGGCAATCATTGCCCCCACAAGCACTATGCCGTGTATGAAGTTCGAACCAGACATAAGCGGCGTGTGCAGGATTACCGGCACCCTCGTGATCACCTCGTAGCCCGTGAAGGCTGCAAGGAGCGCAATATAGATGCTGACATACAGTACTGAAATCACTGCCTTCCCTCCACTAGTTCCTTGGTCTGTGCATGCCTGATTTCGCCGTCATGCACCATCAGGCTGCCTTTGAGAATCTCATCATCGAAATTAACTGCAAGCTTCCCCTCCCTGTCTATGACAAGGCCCAGGAACGACTGCAGGTTCTTTGAATACATCTGGCTTGCATGGAATGGTATCTGCCCCGGCAGGTTCAGCGGTCCCACAATTGTCACATCATTCTCGACGACAACCCCTCCAGCCTTTGTCAGTTCGCAGTTTCCTCCTGTCTCGGCAGCGAGGTCAACTATTACCGAACCTGGTTTCATCCCCGACACCATCTCCTTTGATATCAGCCTCGGGGCCTTCCTGCCCGGGATGTTCGCAGTTGTTATCACCGCGTCGGCCTGGGATACCGCCTCATTCACCATGGCCTGCTCCTTCTGCTTCTCCTCAGGAGTCAGCTCCCTGGCATATCCGCCGGCTGCCTCCGCGTCGATCTGCAGTTCGAGGAACCTGGCACCCAAGCTCCTGACCTGCTCGCCTGCCGCCCTCCTCACATCATATGCCTCCACCATGGCGCCCAGCCTCCTTGCAGTGGCTATGGCCATCAGCCCCGCCACTCCAGCGCCGAGTATGAGCACCTTCGCCGGCCTGATCGTTCCGGCCGCGGTCGTCAGCATCGGGAGGAGCTTGGGGGAATAGTCCGCTGCGACGAGCGCCGCCTTGTACCCTCCGATTGTTGCCTGCGATGAGAGTGCATCCATGCTCTGTGCGCGCGTTATCCTTGGAACAAGTTCGAGCGCAAAGGCTGTCAGCTTCCTTTCCTTCATCTTTCTGATGCTCTCCACATTCTTGGAGGCGCTCATGAAGCCAATGATGATAGCCTTCTCCCTCAGAAGCGCAATCTCGGCGGGGGCCGGAGGCTGCAGGACGAGGAGCACATCCGCCTGGGACAGAATGCTCTTCCTGTCATGCATGATTTCAGCGCCTGCGGAGCTGTAGGCCCCGTCCGTGTAGTATGCTTCCTCCCCTGCACCTGATTCTACCAGGACCCGGACGCCCGACTTGGTCAGCCTCGACACAACTTCGGGGACCAGGGCGACCCTCTTTTCGCCTTCACTCTTCTCTTTTGCGACGGCAACAGTAACTGCCATGCCTCGTTTCACCAGCCAACGGGGGACGCGAAACTTTCAGGGTTTAAATATCTATGCGAATGCAGAGCAGACCCGCTCCAGGCCCGGGCTCTGGCTTTTACCTGGTGACAGCCGCACCGCTCATCCACTCGAGCAGCGCCGGGCTGTCGGCATAATGCTTGTTCAGAGGCTTGAGCAGCTGCCACAGTGCCGAGGCAACCCCCGACTTGAGGTCCATGGGGTGAAGGGTGCCCTCCGAATACACCTTCTCCAGTTCACCGTATGATTTGAAATCCAGGTTACCGCCGTACTTTGTGCTCCTTCTGATCTCAAGGTGGCCGCTGTAAGGGAATATGATATACCTGCAGATGTCGGTTACCGGATTCCCCTCCGTCTCCTTCGGGCAGAAGGCACCCTTCATTTTCGCAGCTATCGTAGCTTCATCGTCATGCACATAAATGGAAGAGCCTGGATCGCTCTTTGACATCTTGGATATTGCGGCATCCATCCTGCTGCTGCTCTTGAGGCTCGAAAGCAGCGGGGTGTGGACTGCCACGGGCTTCCGCCTGCCCGATGCCTCCGCCACCTCCCTTGCGAGCATGTGCGCCTTCCGCTGGTCCATGCCTGCGTATGCGACATCGACCCCAAGCCTGAATATGTCCGTTACCTGCATAAGCGGGTAGAGGAGTTTCGATGAGTCAAGCTCTGCCTCGTCCTCATTTCTGCCCATGATTGTCATTGCCCTCTTCAGCCTCTGCAGTGTCGCACACTTTGCATTTTTGATGAGATCAGTCCAGTAGTCAGTCTCCGATATGAGGTCGGTCGCAAACTTGAACTCCAGCCCTTCCCTGTTTCCGGCCATGAAGCTGAACGCATCGGCCATGTAGTCGCCGCATGCCCTGATCTTCTCCATATTGCCACCGAGCTTGTCATTTATGAGCGCATGCCAGTCAGCGAGCAGGATTGTTACCGAAAATCCGCAGTCGAGCAGTGAATTTACCATCCTTGACGGGACAAGGAGGCTTCCTATGTGGAGGTAGCCGGAGGGCTCGAATCCAATGTATGCCTTCGGTCTCTCCCTGGTCTCGAGGATGTGGACAAGCTCATCCATTGTCACAACCTCCTGCGACTGTGCCGCTATGAACTCCGCCTTCTCAAAAGCGTTCATCGACACTGCTGAGTCCTAACGTCCATATAATACATATCAGGGAGGGCTGATGTTCCACGCACGGCCAGTGCGGTGAGCAGGTTAGGTTTATTAGCGGGGCACGGTTAGTGCAACAACGTGGCCGTTACAACAGCACCCCATCTTTCGCAGCCTCTGCTAAGGAGCATCAGGGAGGCGGCATCCACCGAGCGCGCCAGGGCGATGAAGGACCTCGACCCGTACAGCTACGTTTCTTCGTGGACGGAGGAGGAGACTCACAATGGCAGTGACTGCTCCGCTCTCGTCATGATTCTTGCAACCAAGGGATGTTCATGGGCACTCAGGTCAGGATGCAGCATGTGCGGCTATACAAACGACTCGGCGAGCGGAGCCACCGACGAAAGCATCTGGGTTCAGTACGGGAAGGCTGTCTCCGCCCTCAGTGAGCAGCGCATTGTCAAGATTTACACTTCAGGCTCCTTCCTTGACACATTCGAGATATCCCACGGGCTGAGACTCAGGATACTCTCCGACCTTTATCCGAGGGTTGACGAGATAGTGGTGGAGACAAGGCACGAGTATATCACAAGGCAGAATCTTGAAAGCATATCCGCCTTCAGGGACAAGCTTGTCCTTGCAGTTGGTCTGGAGAGCTCCAATGACGCTGTTCTCAACTATTCCGTCAACAAACCCTCCAATTACGCCCACTTCCTGAAGACCACTAAACTCGCCTCGGACATTGGATTCAGGATCAAGAGCTACCTGATGCTCAAGCCCCCCTTCATGTCCGAGGGGGACGCCGTGAACGATGCTGTCCGGACGGCAACCGAAATATCACAGCATACCTACTCGATATCGGTGAATCCCACCAACATACAGAAGGACACCGTCGTGGAGCTGATGTGGAGAAAGGGCAACTTCCGTCCGCCATGGCTGTGGAGCGTTGTCGAGGTGCTGAAGAGGACACATTCACTAGACAAGAGGGTGCTCAGCAAGCCCACCGGCGCGGGGACAGTAAGAGGGGCGCACAACTGCGGCAGGTGCGACACCGCCGTCATGAAGGGCATTGCGGATTATTCGAGGCACAGGAGGCTGGAGACGCTGGAGTCTCTAGACTGCGGCTGCAGGCGGGTGTGGGAGGCCGAGATGCGCCTCTCCTCCCTCTCCCAGCCTTTTTTTGCCGTCGACTACAGGAAGAGAATTGCGGAAAGGGGTGTTGGAGTTGCAGGAATATGATGTGAAGAGGCAGCTCAAGAGTTCGATAACTCTTGAGACGCTAAGGGATGCGCTGAATGAGGAATTTGGAAAGTGCGATGAGAGCGATGGGCACCTTTTTACTGCCTATGGCGGAATCACGAGTCTTGAATGCTGGCTGAGCGAGAGGAAGAAGGTATGTGTTGATACAAAGAGCAGGTCGGACGTCTCCAACGAAGAGGCGGCCGAAACGATTGCCAGGTACAATAGGTTCCTCCTCAGGGTCACGGGCTACTCCTCAAAGGAGCGCAGGAAGAAGGCAATGAAAAAATGAGTGACCTGCCACAACCTGTTGCATTCCCAAACTGCTAATAGCGAGCACTATATAGCTGGAGGCGGAGACATCTGCAGGATGCCTCGATGGAATGTGGTCTGAATATGCAGGGAAGAGGAATTATAGCTGAAGTTAAGGGCTTGCAGATACTTGATTCAAGGGGAAACCCGACCGTAAGGGTGTTCATGTCAGACGGCGTGAGCACCGTCAGTGCGTCAGTTCCGTCAGGTGCGAGCACCGGGAAGCACGAGGCACTGGAGCTCCGCGACGGCGGGAGCATGTACGGCGGTAAAGGAGTAATGAAGGCTGTCAGCAATGTCAATACAAGAATAGCAGAGAAGCTCAAGGGGATGGATTCGGCGGACCAGAAGGGAATTGATGAGGCGATGATTGCCCTTGACGGGACTCCCAACAAGTCCAACCTGGGGGCCAATGCAGTACTCGGCGCCTCGATGGCCGCAGCCAGGCTCGCCGCCATTTCAGCAGGGAAGGAGCTGTATGCACACTTTGCCGGCTCTCCTGGACGGAATCCCATTCTCCCAGTGCCGCTGCTGAACATCATCAACGGAGGCGTCCACGCCGGAGGCGATCTGGCCGTCCAGGAGTTCCTGATAGTGCCAGCAGGTCTTCCAACGTTCTCGGAAGCGCTGAGGGCTGCGGCCGAGATATACCAGACGCTCAAGGGAAGGCTGAAGTCAAAATATCCCCCCTCCGCCACAAACGTGGGGGATGAGGGTGGTTTTGCACCGCCGATGAAGAGCACTGCCGAGGCGCTTTCAGCAATTCATGAGGCCGTGTCGGCTGCCGGCTATTCGCCTGGAAAGGAGGTATTCATGGCCATCGATGCAGCCGCCTCTGAATTCTACCGCGACGGAAGCTACGCGCTTGACGGCAGGCGATTCTCCGCGGGTGAGCTCTCAGATTACTATATGGAGCTGGCAAATTCTTTCCCGCTGATATCGATTGAGGATCCATTCGACGAGGAGTCGTTCGCCGACTTTGCCTCATTCACGGCCAGGACTGGGGGGAAGGTGCAGGTTATCGGTGACGACATCTACGTCACCAACGTGGCCAGAATTTCCAGGGGGATAGAAATGAAGTCGTCGAACGCCGTCCTGATCAAGCTGAACCAGATAGGAAGCGTGACCGAGACGCTGGAAAGCTCTCTACTGACCATGGGTTCTGGGATGAGTGCGGTTGTCAGCCACAGGTCGGGTGAGACCACCGACACGTTCATCGCGGACATGGCCGTCGGTCTGGGCAACGGTCAGATCAAGACAGGTGCGCCAGCCAGAGGCGAGAGGGCAGCCAAGTATAACAGGCTGCTGGAAATCGAGCAGAGGGAGCCCGGCATCAAGTTTGCCGGCATCTCCTCCTTCAGGCGCGAGCTCTAGTCTACAGATTATCAATCCGGATAATCACGCTGTATCTGCCTTATATGCGTCAGGCAGTAGCAGGAACGGGACACTCTAACAGTCAGGCTGTTCTGAGCATCAGGATGGCGTATGGGATGGTTGCAATTGCTGCCGGAAGTCAGGGCTCACATCCACTAGGCAGGGATGGCGTGCCAGGAGACGTTTTCCTCGTAAGGGGGAAGGGGGCAGAGGATGCTCTCGCAGTGTTTGAGCGGTACGTCCCTGGCGGCGCCAGGCTGCTCTCAATAACAAGGACATTCCCGGACAAGCTCTCCTTTCCCCTTTCACTGGGATGCTCGGACATCTACTGGCTTACCGGCCTTGTCGGCGAGAAGAGGATTTCCCCCTCCTCCCTCGGGAGGATTGTGTCAATTGTCAAGAATTTCATAGAAAACTCTCCCGGAACCGCCATCTTCCTGGAAGGCATCGAATACCTTGTGCTGGAAAATGATTTCAACTCGGTGCTCAAGATGCTCGGCCAGCTTTCAGATCTGGCGGTCCACCACTCAGCCACAATGGTCGTCTTTGTCGACTCTGTTGCTCTGACGCAGCGCGAGTCGGCCCTGATAGAGCGGACGTGCAGCGCATCGGCGGTGGAGGTGCAGCAGGATCAGCTATGACTGCCCGGAGCCGCGGGGGTGAAGCCGAACAGACCGAGTGCGGTGCAGGCAAACTTCAGCTCATCCGGCGCAGCGCCGTTGCCCGGGTATCCGTCAGCCATCTCAACAAAGAGATCTAGCGCCTTCTCAGTGTGCATGTCATCCCTCAGCGCGTCCATGAGTCCCGAGGCTCCCCCGCCGGGGACGCCGGAGTGCGGTGCATACGTTCGGTCACCGCCCAGTATGCCCGCACCTTCAAGCTTCGACGAAACCGTCAGACTTACATCCTTCCAGCGTGCGAGCTCTTCCTCATCGTACTCAATCCCCTCCATGAAGTGTGAGGAGAGCAGATACATGCGTATTGCATCAGCGCCGTATTTTTCCAGAAGTCCCGTGAGTGCGACATAGTTCTGCGTGGATTTCGACATCTTGTCCTGCCTTGAGGTGACGAATGCATTATGAATGTAGTAATTGGCAAATTCGACACCGCAGTATGACTTTGATATGACCGAGGCAACCTCGTGGTGCGGGAATATCAGGTCCAGACCGCCGCCCTGTATGTCGAGCTCACATCCGACCTGCCTGTGCACGATGCTGAAGCATTCGAGATTCCACGACGGCCTGCCTTCCGACTCCTCAACCGAATCATCCCTGTAGTCACCAAGCCAGATGACAAAATCCTGCTTGTCCCTCTTGTCGAACCTGAATGTGTCTGCCTCATTTCCGGCAACAAGATTGTCCAGGCTGTCGTGGAGGAGGCTGCCGAAACCTCCTCCGGACGCCGCGTCGAAATAGATGTTGTCCCCAGCCCTGTAGCATACTCCCTTCCTCAGCAGGATACCAGTTACCCGGTGCATAAACCCCTTTATGTGCGACGCACTAGTGTATACATCCGACCGTAGCACATTGAGTGCATCCATGTCACCAAGGAACTCAGCCCTGTACCGTTCAGAGATTACAGAGGGGATTACATTCTCCTGTACCGCCCTGAGATCTATCTTTTCATCAATGTCTGAGAAGTTTTGTATGTATTTCACGGTGTACGAATCTAGAAGCAGAGTCCTCCTCAGAGTATCAAAGAAGATATAACTCCTCGCATGGCCAAGATGGGGCGAGTCATAAACTGTCGGACCGCACACATACATGTTTATGTGCATCGGGTCCAGACCCCTTCCCCTGACCTCATCCTTCTTTTGTGTCAATGTATTGTGAATCCAGACGGTCACGGAAGACTGACCCCATCCCCTCTCTAATGCTACAGAGTAATAAATTTTCTCATATGGGCGTCATCCCGACTCGAGGAAACCTGCGGAGATGACATTTTCTCCGAGGGAAGGCAGCAGAGCCGCATCCCCGATGTACCCCCTGTGTATCCTTCGCACCAGCCTGCATCCCAGCCCCTCACGCTCCAGGGTTCTTATATTCCCCTCCGGGACATACAAGTGCAGCGGCCCGGGCATGCCGCCGAGAGCTGAAAGCATTTGACGGACTGATGCGCCGTCGGCTATGAAGGGTGCAACCTCTGTACCGTATTCGGCACCGCCTGGACTGCAGAGGAGGAATGCATCAGTGCCGTCTGCTCCGGATGACAGGACGATGCACCCCTCCCTGCCTGAAACATGGTCCAGCACACTCCTCCGGGAGGCATGGAATACCGCTGCGTCCAGGGCATACACCCCTTCAGTCAGTCCCCGCCTGAACCTTCCCCCGGCCCCACGGGGGATGTCTGCCGTCACCTCCCAGAGGACGCTGTCGAACTTGAATCCCATTCTCTCGTAAAGGGTCCTGCTCCTGTCGTACGCATAGAGCAGTACAGTATCAGCACCCGCAACCTTCAGGCGTTCCATCAGATCCTCAACAATCGACCTTCCGGAGCCCGATCCCCTGAGTCCGGCGTCAACCACAACATTCCCTATCCACGCAGAGCGCTCGTATATTGCTGCGGTTGCCATGCCAATCCTTTCCCCATCCAGGAGTGCCACCACACCCGTTCCTCCGCCGCCAGTGTAGAATGAGAGGTCGTATTCAGTCAGGTACCATCCCTCCCTGTCGGTTATGCCGATTGCAAATGGTATGTCATCCTTCCCGAATTTCCTTATTTCAAGCTGCATGCAGATGCCACAGAATGATGTGCCCGATTAAACAGTTTTCACCCCTCCAGTGCTGTTAACATGTTACATGTATCAGTCAGCCTTTTGAGTGAGTTCCGCCGCTCATCTTTACCTGACGGCTGTGAACCGGCAGAGCCGGTGCCCGGCCATCGAAGGTGTTAGTAAATGTCTGGTTCAGGAGCGGGAAAGGGGAGAGTTAGGGCCTCAACAGTGTGCATTGCAGCGCTCCTCCTGCCGGCAATACTTGTTGCCGCTGCAGGGCTTGCGTCTGCTGCAACGCCGCAGGAGGAGCTTGTGGGAACGCTGACGAACGTGAGGAATCTGCTCGTTGCCATCGGCACAGTCATCGCAGCAATTGGCTATGTTGTGACTGCATACATGTGGATGACAAGCACGGGCAATCCTGAACAGCGGTCGAAGGCAAGGAGGTATTTCATGGATGTCACATTTGGAATATTCCTTCTATTTGTCTCGACATTCCTTGTGCAGCTGGCGCAGTCGCTGGTGGTCTGATGGATTTCCAGTCGCTGCTTGAAGTCGCCGCAGTAGCCTCCCTCCTTGCAGCCGCCATTTACAGGGCCGCTGTCTTCGTGGAGGAGAGGCTGCAGCCGTGAGGTGAAACTGTGGCGGGAATTGGAACAATCGTGGTCCAGACCTTCGACGGCCTCTTCAGAAGCGCAATACTGGCCGTCCTCAGGGCGATCGTGCCTGCAATGGCTGTCTCGACCAACCTGTTCACCACCGGGACTCTCAGTGCATGGGAAGCAGTCCTTTTCATTTCCGAATCGCTTCTCGCGGTGGCGGTTGTCCTGGTTGCCTACTCGCTCTTCACGGGCATACCGATACATGGCAGGGGAGGGACGTCAAGGACGCTCAGCAGGCTGCTTGTGGCAATCGTGCTCATGCCCTTCACCCTCTATTTCGCACAGCTGGTTCTGGACATCAACGATGCAATGACCTCTTTCGTCCTCCCATACAGTGAGCTTGCCACTTATTCCTCATCCATCGCGGCAAAACTGGGAGGTTTCAGCATAGGCGCTCTCCTGCTGCTTGGGATTGTTACAATGCTGCTCTACCTTGTCCTGATTGTCAGGGTCCTCCTCGTATTCTTCACCGCAGCGATAATGCCGCTGCTGCTCCTCTGCGATGTTTTCGGCGCCACGAGATCATTCTCCCGGAAGATGTTCTCTTTCTTCCTTGAAATGGCATTCCTCCCCTTTTTCATGGCGGTGGGTTTCAGGATCGCAATAGCAACCTCATATTCCACCTTCAGCTCGCTGCAGGTTCCGTCCCTTGTCATAGCCGGCACCTACATTCTGCCTCTCATCATGCCATTCATAATCTCACCCGGCGGTGCGAGGGTGATGCAGTTCCTGGGTTTGCCGTCATTTGCTGCGGTCGCGGGCGCAGCCTCCGTAATATCGATGGGTGCCGCCACCTATGCCGCGGGCTTCTTCACATCACCCTTCCGCCGCGCCGCGTCAGGCGGGAAGACAGCAGCACCGGTGAGCGGCAGGCGGTCGCGCTATGCAGGCGCATTCGATGCAGGAAGCAGGCACGGCAGATTCCTCCTTGAAAGGGCTGCGGGTACCGCTGCAAGGAGCGGGCAGAAGGCAGTATCGCCTCTGGGTGCGCAGCCGCTCAGGAGGCCTGGCGGGGCTGGAGTGGGGGGAAAGACAGGGCAGGAATCCTCCCCACACAGGATTTACGCAGGGGGTGGAAGGAACGGCTGAGAACTGCACATTCCCCTCTCAACTCCGCTACGAGTCAGCAGTCATGGGTCCGTTCACGCTGAGAGAAAGCCTAACTCTCGGAATTTCGGCAGTACCGCTTGCGGCATGGCGCATCTCTCCGGAGGCCTCTGCCTCAGCCGCAGTCGCTGCGCTTTGCATGGCATTCTGGCTGATATTCCAGGGGAGGCGGGGAAGGAGGCCACTGCACCTGGCTCACTCGTATATCCTATACAGGATGGGAATTCACCGCTCCCCTCTCCTTCCACAGCAGAAGGATGACTCAGGCATGCGCCAGTATGCAATATCCGGCCTGAGCTTCTCATTCGCCCCTGATGATGAAAGGGAGGCAGTCCTTTCATCCTTCCTCGGCCTCTGCGCAGGGGAGGGGGAGCCGGTCCACTTCCTTTCAGTCCCGGGCATGTCTGATTCATGCGGCCGCTCTTTCTACATGGCGCTCCCACGCGGAATCACCGCCGAGCCGGCTGTGGGGTCGGCAAATGTCAGACCACGGGAAGGCGGCAGTCTGGAAATGCATCCGCTGCTGGGCATGCTTCTGTCTGAGGTGAATCCATGATTTGGAGGCGAATGCGGTCAAGGGGAATTTCAGCAGGCCGTGACCCGACCTCCCTGTCTGTAGGGTCGGGCACGGTCTCAGTGCTGCGTGTCACCTCCTTCCCCCCGGCGCTGCCCGCCGGATGGCTTTCGGACATACTGCTCCGATACCCCTTCGTATCGGCCTCCCTCTCGCTGTACAGAATGTCCAGGACCCATTCTGCGGGTCTCATCGACAGGACCGTGCTTGCAATGGGGGCTGAAGCAGTCACTAGGATGCAGTCAGGAAAGCATGCGGACGCGCTGGTCAATGACGCCGATGAGCTCAGGGCGCTCGCCGAGGATGTCCGGATGTCCAGGACATCACTCCATTACGCTTCCCTGCTGCTCGCTGTCTGCTCAACTTCGCAGGAGGGCGCGGAATCGGAGAGGAGACTTGTCGAGTCCGAGCTGGCTTCAAGCTCCGTATCCTACACAAACATGAGGTACAGGCAGCTGGACGGTCTCAGGGAATTTGCACTTGACCGGCGGCCCTCATTTGCCGGATGCCCTGTGGTTTCAGCAGATTCTCTGCCTGCCCTGATACCGTTTACAGGGACCGATGTGGCAGACAGCATGGGTACATTCCTGGGTGTGAATGCAGTAGACGGATCGGCGGTGGTGTTCGATCGCTTCTCACTCCCCAACTTCAATGCGGCCATCGTCGGCAAAAGCGGGAGCGGAAAGAGTTTCTTCGCCAAGCTGATTGTCATGAGGGAAAGTGCCTTTCCAGGAATGAGCTGGTTTGTAATCGACCCGCTCGGTGAATTCTTCACCTGCGGGCTTGGTTGTGGCGGCGAGGTTATCGATGTTGCACGGGAAGGACTCGGTCTGAACCTCCTCGGTGCAGATGAATTCGTGCGCCTCCTGCCCCGTCTACTTCTCTACCTGCGGCATTGCGGGGGCCCTGACGTTGCAGACTCAACGTCTCTTGTGGCACTTGCATCCGGGATTGCCGCCTACAATCCGTCATTGACACCCTCGCAGATCGCGGCCGAGTGCATATCTTCCCGCGGCAGCTCAGACAGAGCGGCTTCAGTATACGGCTCCGCCGAATTTCTGAGACTTATGGGCGGAAACAGAATTCCCTCCGGGGGTAGAGCCCTGACCGTATTCGACCTGGGCTCGCTTCCGAGGGACAGGCTGGCACCTATGATATGCCTCATTTCCGCCCTAGTGTATGAGCGCTGCAGACGCCTGGGGGGAAGGAAGACGCTTATCGTGGACGAGGCATGGAATCTCTCCAGGGACGGGGAGGCCGCGAATGTCATGTCCGAGATAATGAGGCATTCCAGGCATTACGGCCTCGGTGTCATACTGCTGTCTCAGAATGTCGATGATTTCC
Source organism: Thermoplasmata archaeon (assembly GCA_021806165.1). Lineage (GTDB taxonomy): Archaea > Thermoplasmatota > Thermoplasmata > Sysuiplasmatales > Sysuiplasmataceae > JAJZXY01. The sequence goes on along the minus strand of JAJZXY010000007.1, from coordinate 32,502 downwards.
GGGGAGGCTCGCTCGGTGAGGGGATACTCAACAATTGCAGCAGTTACTTCATCTTCAGGCATGAGAGGGGGGAGGGGAGTATGGGAGGATCGCTCTCACTCTCTGACGGGGAATACTCGTTCATTTCAGACTCCGTGCCGCGTGCCACTTCCTCGGGCAGGTGCATATTCATCACATCAAGGTACAGGATTCCACTCCTTGTGCCCTCCTCCGTGGAGGAGAGGCTTATGTGCAGCTCCGATGCCCCTGAGCATGAAACGCCTGAAGGTGCAATCTGCAGGATGGCCCTTGACTCCCTGCGTGAACTCTCTGCTCTGACAGGAGGGGGTGAGTGAGCGGTGGGAGAGAATATGAAATACAGGAGGAGGCTCGAGATGCTGAAGGGCATGCTCTCCTCATGGCTTGCGGAGGTCGAGGAGGAGCTGGCGGAGGCCTCCTCCATACTCGAGGGGACGGACGGAGGCAACAGGTGGTGGGCTGAGAGAATAAGGAGCAGGCTGAAGGAGGATGCGAGACCGGAAGTGGCAATAGCCGGTGACGACCAGGCATCAACCCTGCTGGAGATAGCATTCTGGTCAGGGTGGCTGAGGGGCGAACTGGACACACTTCAGCGCTGCAATATAACGGTGCACTCCCTCTCACTGCACGATACCATGCAGTCCACCCTCCCACTGTCCCCGTCTCCGGCTCTTGAAGGTGAGGCAGTCAACCCTGCCGGGGCAAGGGAGGCTGTGATGAATGTGGTCAGGCGCATAGACGAACGCGGCACGCTGCCCGGAGCGGAACTGGTTTCAATCCACCTCTCCAATTTCGTCGACGACGGGATGCCATGCGACGCGTCCGGTGCCGTGGGCGCATGCCTTGCTTCTCTGGACGAGTTCCTCTCTTCTCCCTCCCAGGTCTCCCTTGTGGGCCTCTCGTTCAAGGCAGGAATGCTTGCAGGATACACCGCCTGTCTTGTTGAAGGAGGTCGGGGCAGACCCGGGGGCGGAGGGGGAGACAGGTGAAGATTGACTCACCCTCTGTCAGGATCAGGCCATCGATGCTCCCGTACGTTTCGGCAGGCATCCCTCTATCACTCCTTTCCACGCTTCAGTTCCAGGCAGTCTACAGAGCGATGCTGTCTATGGGTCTGACTCCCCTCCTTCCCGAAGCGCCGGCGATTGCGCTGAGTCTCTCCCTTTTCCTCTGCTTCCCCTTCTTCAGGGTCATGACGCTCTACTCCATAAGGGACGGCAGCGTAATCGTAGAGCTTGTGCCCTTCAGGAGGACTGCCGTACCGGCCACAGCACTGGCTTCGGTCAGGATTGAGAGGCATGCTCTGGACACGATCATGGGCACCGAATGTGTCTCATTTGTTGCGGCCGGGGGAAGGGTGCTACTGCGATGGCAGTTCGTAAGGCTCAGCGGGCAGGCGAGAAGGGAGCTCAGGCGCCTCTCAATACTTCTTTCCCTACTGGGAAGCCAGTGGGAAGGGCGGGATGCGAATAAGGCATTGCACCCGCGCTGAGTTCGTGGGACTGCCCGTCAGACAAGATCAGTTAAATAAGGGCGCAGGGCATACACTGCTCGGCTTGCAGCGGAAGCAGAAGAGCCGAAGGAAGGAATCGCAACGGACATTCAGACGTTCCCGGATGAAAAACTTGTCAAGAAGCTGCACCCGAGCCGCCTCTCGTTCATAAGGATTTATGCGGTGGGCATCATGCTCCTGCTCTGGTCAGGCATCTACTACGCTTTCATGGACACTCGTTTCTGGCTGGCCTATGTTGCCCCGGACATGGGTTTCGCCGCCCAGTATGTTACCGTGGCCCTCGGGGCAACAAGCAACAACAGCGCTGTGCTCTTCTGGATAGCTCTGACCCTCCTCATCGGCATATCCTCACTCTATCTGACGAGGAGGCACAGGCACTGGCTCACACTTGCTTCGTTCATAGGCGTGATTGCGCTCGCCTCGCTTGGACTCAGATCAGTCCCACTCTTCAGGTCACACAGCACTCTTTTCCTTGCGGGTGTGACAACAGGGGCGGGCGTGGCCGCGGTGCTCCTTGCCGACTTCTACAGGAGGTCCTACAGGTATTATGTAACAAATCTCCGTGTCGCTCTAATCAGGAAGTTCCTCACTTACAATGAGCTTTACATGCGCTACGAGAACATCGTGGATGTGGACGTGCATGTTTCCCTGCTGGGCAGGATATTCTCATACGGCAATGTGGTTCCAGTCACATCCGCTGGCGTTGGAACGGGTATCAACCTCTCCGGGAGGGAGAGGGCCAGCGGCTCCATAGCTGTCCACGGGACGGATGTTCCGAGGGCGCTCCCCAGTGAATGCTTCTACGGCGTCAAGCACCCCTACCTTGTCAGGAACATGATTGCAGACTATGTCAACAGATCGAGCAGCTCATACGAGCTGAAACAGATACAGACAGAGCTCAAGGCGAAGGCTCTCTGAAAAACAGTGTTTTTTTGGGTGAGGTGGGGGAAACCTCACCCTGGAAGGGAATGGTCAAAATATTTTACCCATCCCTCCCTTCTATTCCTATTGTACAATAATCACTATATGAACTTTGTTAAACGGGGATCGAAATTTGGAACCACCCTTCATTTATCAGGCCGCTTCTTCCGCGACGGGCAGTTCAGGTTCGGGCACAGGCGCCACCTGCCCTTCCTTCCCGAGCTGACCTCGATCAGCGGTGCGCCGCATGCCTCGCAAGCAGAACCGAGCGGATTGATTGTGCCGAACTGTGGCAGCGGATAGGTGACGTCGCATGAGGGGTAGCCTGTGCAGCCAACAAACCTCTTTCCCCTCTGTGACCTCACAATCCTCAGCTCCTTCCCGCACTTCGGGCACTTGCCTAGGGAGCCGGTCTTCCTGTTAGATTCACAGGCAGGGTCTACGCACACCTCCGCAGGTTTCTGCCCCTTGGTGATGAGCTTGATCCTTGGCAGGCCGCATGTCTCGCAGCTTGCCTCTGACGGCTGGACAAGGTATCCGGCCGGGAGGGAGTAGGTGACCCTGCATTCAGGATAGTTGGAGCAGCCCACGAACCTGCTCTGGGCGCTCTCAACGATGCGCAGGTCTCCTCCGCAGGATCCGCAGGTCCCGATCCTCTTCTGCTTCATGATGGCTTCGCGAATCATATCGCCAATCTGCCTGCTGTTTGCATTTATCTCGTCGACAACGGATGTGAGCATCTGCCTCGACTCACCCAACACCTCCCTGTACTCAACCCGCCCCTCGGCAATCTTGTCCATATCCTTCTCAAGGGTGGCTGTCATCTTGCTGTCGCATATCTCAGGCGCCGACTTCTCCAATGCAACTGTCACCGAAAGTCCGATGGGCGTCGGTCTTATCGTCTGCCCCTGGATATACTTCCTGTCGACAAGCTTCTGAATGATTTCGTGCCTTGTGCTCTTGGTTCCCAGCCCCCTTCTCTCCATCTCCTTTATGAGTGAGCCCTGGGAGTACCTGCTCGGGGGTTTTGTCTTCTCCTTCCTGACATTGAGGGAGACTATCCGGGCGGAGTCGCCGGCATGCAGCTCCGGCACCGGCATCTCTGTGAACTTGAAGTACGGGTAGTATTTTCGCCACCCCTCCCTTGTAAGCCTCCTTCCCCTTGCATTGAACACCTCGCCTCCGACATCAAGTTTCGCGTCCATCTCCGTATAGGCCGACTTGGGTGCCACCGTGGCCATGAATCTTCTCGCCACGAGCTCGTATATGGGCCATTCCCGCCTGCCGAGCTTCTTCCTGCTCGCACCCTCCACGGGGTATATCGGCGGGTGGTCCGTGGTCTCAGTCTGTCCTCTGGAGGGTATGATGCGCTCCTGCGAAAGGAGTTCGTCCGCCTCCTTCTGGAACTCGGTCCTTGACAGCTTCTCAAGGACACCTTTCAGGTAGAGCGACCTGGGATAGACGGTGTTGTCTGTTCTCGGGTATGATATTATGCCGCTTGAATAGAGCTTCTCAGCTATGTCCATAGCCTCGGCGCCCGAATAGCCGAGCCTTGTGGCCTCAACCAGAAAGAGCGTAGTGGAGAATGGCGGGGGCGGGTACTCCTCCTTCTCCGCCACTTCGGCAGAAACGACCCTGGCCTCCTTGACATCCCTGATAGCCGAATAGACGGCGTTCACCTTCTCCTCCTCCCAGAATGGATTCGACTCATGGCTTATGCCGAACTCATCCCCCTTCTTCGCCCTGCCGAGGATCTCGAAATAGTCCTTCGGGACGAATTTCTCTATCTCCATCTCCCTCTTCGAGATGAGCGAGAGTGTCGGACTCTGCACCCTTCCGACAGACAGGAAGTTTCTCCCCACCTGATTCGCGCTGATAGATATCATTCTTGTGAGTGTGGCGCCCCATGCAAGGTCAATGACCTGCCTGCACTCTGCGGACTTTGCAAGCTTCTCATCCGGGTCATGCAGATTTTCGAAGGCAGAGAGCACCTCGTTCCTGCCCAGGCTGCTGAACCTCGCCCTCTTTATCCTGACGTTGGGGAGGAAGTCAGAGCTGCTGCTGATGCCTGTTGCAGGGTTGTCAGCCTTAAGCAGCTCGAGAGCCTCCATTCCAATGAGCTCCCCCTCCCTGTCAAAGTCGGTGGCGATTATGATCCAGTCGGCATCCTTTGCCTCCCGTATCAGCGCATCCACCGCCTTCCTGTATATCACCCTCTTGTACGGTTCGGCATTGACAAGGTGCTTGGGGTCGACCTTCATCCAGTTGTTGTATTCCTCGGGGTAGTCCAGTTCCACTATGTGTCCCCTGAGGCCCATGACGGCATACTCAACGCCGTCGAGCTGAAACCTGTAAACGGGAGCGCCCGCACCGCTCTCCCTCTTGAATTTGCCTGAAGAAAGTATGGATGCAAGCCGGATTGCAACGCTGTTCTTTTCACTGATAATCAGCTTTTTCATTATGTTCCGTTAAAGAAAAGGGTCAATACTTAAAGTTGTTCTACACGCCGCCGCCGCTTCCAGGAATGGATGAGAAATAGAGTAGTTTAAAGGAGAAATTAAATTGTTTGCAGATCTGCCGGGCCAGCCCCGAGGGGTGCCATTCAGACCGTTATTGACGTAATCAGGCTCTGGTCGCCGGAGTCCTGGACCACGCCGTTTGCAAGCTCAAACCTGACCCTCATCCTGCCATCTTCAAATGACATGTAAGCGTTCTTGAGCTGCGACTGATAGACGCTTATGCGCTTCCCTTCCCTGGTAAGCCTCCTCTCAATGCATGTGATGAGGCCCATTTCCTCAAGGAGCCTGATCTTCCTGTAGCATGCCGCTATAGGTATTCCGAACAGCTCGGAAAGGTCTATTGCCGTTCTCGGTTTCCGCATCGTCCCGACGAGTATCTTCACAGCGTATTCGTCGGTCATCAGTTGCATCGCTTCAAAAGGTTGCATTTGATACCCTCGCCTTTTAGCTACCCATATTTCCCTGTATGTGGTATTTAAATCATTTTTGGTCATTATCACGGTTGATTTTTCCGCCTTCACCCCGTAACATAAAAATGTGCATGTGCGGTAATGATATACGTGCAGCAGGATGCTCAGTACGTGCGCGTAAGGAAATACCACTGTGCTGACTGCGGCTCATTCAACACTGCTGTGACCAGGGAGGCGAACGCCGTCACCTATCTGTGCATGGACTGTGGCGTCAGTGTCACCCGCAGGCGTGTCAGACAGTGCCCCTCCTGCGGTTCCACCGAACTCTACTACGAGGCAGGCCTAATCACGGGCCAGAAGTACCACTGCAAGAGATGTGACTACATCGGCCCCCTAGTATTCGAGAAGGAAATTGAGGAAAGGAAGGGTGCATAGCTCAAGCGAACATCGGGCCAGCTTCCCCGCTTTCCTGTTTCGGCTCCTCTTCTCCCATGACCTTTGTTATTGCCTTGTCGAAGTCAGAGAGGTTGACGCTGTCCCTGTTCTCCCTTATGGCAAACATTCCCGCCTCCATGCATATGGCATGTATGTCTGCGCCGGTAGCACCGTCAGTCCTGGAAGAGAGTTCTTCAAAGTCTATGTTGCTGTCAAGGCTCATCCTCTTGGTGTGGATTTTGAATATGTCCACCCTTGCCTCGCCGCCTGGCGGAGGGACCTTCACAATCCTGTCGAACCTGCCGGGGCGCAGCAAAGCCTCGTCCAGTATGTCGGGCCTGTTTGACGCGCCTATGATCTTGACATTGCCCAGTGGATTGAAGCCGTCGAGTTCCGCCAGAAGCTGCATGAGCGTCCTCTGAACCTCCCTGTCTCCGGATGTGGCAACATCAAGCCTCTTGGCGCCGACCGAATCGAGCTCGTCGACGAACACTATGCTGGGTGCCTTCTGCTTGGCAAGCTCAAACAGCTCCCTGACCAGCCTGGCACCTTCGCCAATGTATTTCTGGACCAGCTCCGAACCGACGAGCCTGATGAAAGTGGCATCTGTGTTGTGGGCAACAGCCTTGGCAATGAGCGTCTTCCCGGTGCCCGGCGGGCCGACGAGAAGCACACCCTTAGGCGGCTCGATACCCACCTTCCTGTAAAGCTCCGGTCTGAGCAGGGGGTCTTCTACAGCCTCCCTCACTTCAACAAGCTGCTTCTCGAGTCCGCCTATTTCGCCATATGTTGCGTCCGGCTTCTCGATGACCTCGGCACCCGTGACAATGGGGTCGAGCGATGAAGGGAGGAGTCCCATGACAGCCAGTGTCTGTTTGTTCAGGGCGACCCTTGCCCCCACCTCAAGCTTTGTACCCTCGACATTCTCTGCAACGTTGACAACGAAGTCGGGGCCCGTGGAACTCTTTACCACCACCCTTCCGTCGTTAAGAACATCCCTGACATTGCCTATGATGAGTGGCGGAGCCTTGAGCCTCTCGAGCTCGCTCCTTAGCCTCCTTATCTCGCGCTGCAGCCTGTCCAGCTCGTTCTGCACATACCTCTTCTCCCCTTCAACGCGGCGAGCCTGCTCCATCAGCTGGGTGTTTCTCTCCTCAAGCAGCAGCAGTCTCCTGTAGATCTCATCATCATTGCCCGCTTTAGCGGCTTCTACCAATCCCTGAACACCTCACAACAAGACAATATTCCGAACAAAGAATTGAAATTCAGCAATTAAAAGCTTTGTGATGCAATTCACGTTCAGTGCAGGCAGGCATATGCATTAAATCTTCGCATTGAACGAAGCTCCTCATCAGACTACTTGAAATACAAACTCGTCCTTAGCTGAGTGTGACGGGATTTGTGATGTCGGGCAGGAGGCTTTGAATGGTCATTTGCGAAATGTGCGGAAAAGAGGTGGGCAGGGGCATCAGGATCAGGGTGGACAAGGCTGTTCTTGTCGTAGGTCCCGAGTGCACAAGATTCGGTGTCCTGATTGATGCGCCGCAGCGACCGGTAAAGTCTGCTGTCAGGCCTGCCGTTTCAAAGGCACCTGTGAAGACGCGCAGTGCGGCAGCTGTACCACAGAAGCGTGCTTCGAGGGAGAATGATCCGCTCGAAAGGCAGGGAACAGAGCTCGCTTCAGATTATCCAAAGCGTATTTTGAGGGCGAGAAACGCACTCGGGTTCAACCAGGAGGAACTCGCTGCAAAGCTCAATGAGAAGAGGAGCGTCATCAGGGAGCTTGAATCAGGCTCCTTAGTGCCAAGCGATTCTCTGGTAAGAAAGCTCGAAAAGCAGCTCAAGATTTCTTTAAGGGAGGCAGTCAGCCAGGACTACAAGCTGCCGAGCGTAAAGCGCAAAGAGCTCACACTGGGCGACCTGATGAAGGAGTGACTCACTTCTCGTAGCTCCGCAGCAGCTCATCGGCCGCCGCCTGGGCGAGTCGGGAGACGTCTATGCCATGCTGTGTTGCAATGAGCACGGCTGCTGCCTGCGTCTCGAGATTCAACTCCCTCTTCAGCCTGTTTATTCTCGACATGACTTCACTCTTCGGCTGTCCGGTGCGATCGCATATCATATCCACTATGGAAACAACGGGATTCTGATTTTCCTCTGCAAGTTCCTCGGGTGCCTTGATGATGTGTTCAATGTCACCGTCAAGGTCGAACGAAGGTCTCAGCTCGTCCCTGTTCGCGGTTATGAGGCCGAACTTCTTTGCGTTCGAGAGAAAAATCGCCGCCTTCGAGGGCGTGAACCACCTCAGCCCTATTGATACCTCGTAGATAAATTCCTCCTCATTCATAATGTGCTTCCCCTTCCTCCTGAATATGGTGGCAACCGCTGCCCTGAGCTGTTCAACCTTCATCTTCTATCACCAGTTCACCTATGCCCTTCACGGTCCCGGCGACGTTCGTCCGCCTGTGCCACTCAGCTCCGTTTGAGGGCATTTCTCCGTCCCTTATCCAGACACTGGCCACCCCGTCGAACTGAATAGAATCGAAGGCACCAAGCTCATCCTTCCGTATCACGAAATTTCTGTAGCCCATGCCGAGGAGTGTAGAGAGGCCCCTGCCTGCAACAACCGAGCCGTTGTAGTCGGGTATCCTGTCCTCGTGTTCGCTAAGCAGGTCGAGGCACACATTGTTGGTGAGCTTCATGATATGATCGAATTCGGTCTCGTTTTTCATATATGCAGGATCGAGAGCGACCATCTCTGCGCCGGCTACAAGCGGGTCTATAACGTTGTCTGCAACCCTAGCCCCTCCATCGTACCAGACGCCTATCTCAAGCGAAAGGTCCTGGACGAGATCGAGCTGCGGCCTGCCCTTCGCCCTGCTGTCCAGGTCATGGAGATAGACCTTAGAGTCCGTGCCGTGAAGAGCGTCGACTATGTCAAAGGGATCCATGCGCTTGCCGCTGTAGACCGTCCAGCCCGCCTCGACATCGAACTCGTAGATGAGTTCCAGCTTTTTTGCATCCATTCCATACCGGTAGAAGCGAGTCAGATTAAAGACATTCCTAATGGTTCGCAGGCATCCGCCATGTGGCAGGCCGACTGCAGGGAGGGCGCGTCCGTCGTATAGCATACTTTATATAGAAGAGCAAACATAAGCTCATGGAGAATTTGTGGTGACCCAATGTTAGGAGCACAGCAGCAAGTACCTATACTGATACTGAAGGAAGGGACTAAACGCGAGAGGGGCCGAGACGCACAGTCTAACAACATCAGTGCGGCGCGTGCCATTGCGAACGCGGTCAAGACGACACTGGGGCCGAGGGGAATGGACAAGATGCTTGTCGACAGCCTCGGCGATGTTGTGATTACCAACGATGGCGTGACCATTTTGAAGGAGATGGACGTCGAGCACCCAGCAGCCAAGATGCTTGTCGAGGTTGCCAAGACGCAGGATGCAGTCTGCGGCGACGGCACCACAACCGCCGTGGTCCTTGCAGGTGAGCTCCTGAAGAAGGCCCAGGAATTGATCGAGTCGAACGTGCATCCGACAGTTGTGACCAAAGGGTTCAAGGAGGCATCTTCGAAGTGCATGGAATACCTGGAGGAGGTGGCATTCCCCGTGGATCCGAAGGACAAGGCAGCTCTCCAGACAGTTGCCGAGACCGCAATGAATTCGAAAGGGGTCACAGGAAGCAGGGAGAAACTTGCCAAGATCGCTGTTGATGCAATCACAAGCGTTGCCGAGGAGACGGGCAGGGGACGAAAGGCTGACAGGGAGAACATACAGCTTGTCAAGAAGCAGGGTGGCGGCCTTTCAGACACCGAACTGCTCAGCGGAGTGATAATCGACAAGGAACCGGTTCATCCATCAATGCCCCGCGTCGTCAACGACGCGCTCATCGCTGTCATCGATGTTGCACTCGAGGTCAAGAAGACAGAACTCGACTCCAAGATTGAAATCACAGACCCGTCTCAGCTTCGCGGCTTCCTTGACGAGGAGGAGGGTTTCCTCAGGAGGATGGTCGAATCCATCAAGAGCACCGGTGCCAACGTGGTATTCTGCCAGAAGGGCATTGACGACCTCGCACAGCACTTCCTCGCCAAGGAGGGGATTCTCGCTGTCAGGCGCGTCAAGAAGTCAGACATGGAGAAGCTGGCCAGGGCGACAGGTGCAACTGTGGTTTCAAAGCTTGATGACATGACTTCGAAGGAGCTTGGCAAGGCGAAACTCATCGAGGTAAGGAAGATACAGGACGATGAGATGACATTTGTGACAGGCTGCAAGAACCCCAAGTCTGTTTCAGTCCTCATCAGGGGCGGGAGCGAGCATGTTGTCGACGAGGCTGAAAGGTCCCTCGTGGATGCACTGAGCGTCACTGGCCTGGCAGTAGAGGACGGGAAGCTGACCGTAGGTGCGGGAGCCACGGCCATCGAACTCTCACAGAAACTCAAGGATTTCGCCACATCTGTCGGCGGCAGGGAGCAGATTGCGATTGAGGCGTTCGCCAACGCGCTTGAGGTAATCCCCAGCGCACTGGCGGAGAATGCAGGTCTGGACCCCATCGATATGCTCATCGACCTCAGGAGCAGCCACAAGAAGGGGCTCAAGTATCACGGTGTGGACGTGGTCGCAGGCAAGGCGGCGGACATGAAGAAGCAGAAGGTGTTCGAACCCATACGGGTTGACAAGCAGGCAATTCAGTCTGCAACCGATGCGGCCGTGATGATACTGAGGATTGACGATGTGATTGCCGCAAAAAGCGGTGGAACCGGCGGTGGCGGCGCCGGAGCCCCGCCCCCTGGCGGGGACGAGGACTGAATAAGCATCTTCCTGCGGGATGCGCCACATCCCGCAGATTATTAATCGGGCCGCTGCGATTCAATAACAGCAGCAGTCGGTACGGTGTGTTTCATGTCAGATAGGAAGTCGGAAGAAAAGGATGCTGTGAATGATGCCTCCTCCGGGTCGGCCAGGCCGCCGGCAGGGGAGGCAGCCGAGGCGGAAAAGGTGCAGGTGCTGGAGGGGGAGGAGACAGAGGCACTCTCTGGAGCGCCTGAAATCCCCAAGCTTGAAGAGCGTGACATGCAGCAGAAGAGGTCTGCCCAGGAAGTGGAATCACTGAAGAAGACGATTGAGGAGAAGGAGGGAATCATCAGGGACTATGAGAATCTGCTGAAGAAGATACAGGCAGATTTTGACAATTACAGGAAGAGGATTGAGCGCGAGAGGGAGGAGTTCAGCAAGTTCGTCAACGAGAAGATGGTGCGGAAGCTTGTCACTATAATGGATGACCTTGAGCGCGGACTGTCGGAGTCGAGCGGCAACGGCGGTTACGATGCGTTCAGGCAGGGAATTGAAAAAATCAGGAATAACACCATGCAGATTCTTGTTGAAGAGGGTCTGAAGGAGATACCCACCTCGGGCAAGTTTGATCCATACTATCACGAGGCGATAGTGGTTGAGGAAAGCCATGATTATGATGACAATACGATCACCGAAGTCTACCAGAAAGGATTCACTCTCGGAGGAAAGGTGCTGCGGCCTGCAAAAGTCAGGGTTTCGCGTAACACTGGCCCGAGGGAGGATGGAGATCAGGTGAACAGGGAAGTCTGACAAGGAGAGGTGTGAAAATGACAAAAATCATAGGAATAGATCTTGGAACAAGCAATTCGGCCGCATCAGTCATTGAGGGGGGGCGGCCAACAATTATACCAAGTGCAGAAGGGACCAGCATAGGCGGGAAGGCGTTCCCCTCGGTGGTTGCGTTCACGAAGGACGGCGTACTCGTCGGCGAGCCAGCAAGGCGGCAGGCAATCACAAACCCTGAGGGGACCATCTTTGCTGCGAAGAGGAAGATGGGGAGCGACTACAAGTTCAAGGTTTCGGGAAAGGAGTACACTCCGCAGCAGATATCAGCGTTCGTGCTGCAGAAGATAAAGAGGGATGCTGAGGCGTTCCTCGGCTCATCCGTGCAGAAGGCTGTAATCACAGTTCCGGCCTACTTCAACGACAATCAGCGCCAGGCAACAAAGGATGCGGGCACTATTGCCGGTCTTGAGGTTGTGAGGATTATAAACGAGCCCACCGCAGCCGCACTCGCTTACGGGCTGGACAAGAGCGAGCATGAGCAGAAGATACTCGTCTTCGACCTAGGCGGCGGAACTCTGGATGTGACAGTGATGGAGTTCGGCCAGGGTGTTTTTGAAGTGATCTCCACCAGCGGCGACACGCAGCTCGGCGGAACAGACATGGACAACGCGCTTGTGAATTACGTGGTCAGCACTTTCAAGGCGGAGTCAGGGATAGACCTGAGGAATGACAGGATGGCTGCCGAGAGAGTCAGGGAGGCTTGCGAGAAGGCGAAGGTTGAGCTTTCCACGATTGTGGAGACTGAAATCAACCTCCCGTTCATAGCACAGGATGCTTCCGGACCGAAGCACCTCACAATGAAGATTACCAGGGCAAAGCTGGAGGACCTTGTGCGCCCGATTATTGAGAAGTGCAGGCACCCAATAATGCAGGCGCTGGGCGACGCAAAGCTTTCGGCGCAGAATATAGACAAGATCATAATGGTTGGGGGGCCGACAAGGATGCCCGTGGTCCAGAAATTCGTGGAGGAGATACTTGGCCAGAAGATCGTGAGGGGTGTAGACCCCATGGAGTGTGTCTCCATGGGCGCTGCAATCCAGGGCGGTGTCCTGGAGGGAACTGTCAAGGACATACTGCTGCTTGACGTGACACCCCTCTCGCTCGGTGTCGAGGTTCAGGGAGGAGTCTTCCACAAGCTGATAGAAAGGAACACGACCATACCTGCCAAGAAGTCGGAGCAGTTCACCACTGCAGCTGACGGCCAGTCGACTGTGGATATCCATGTCCTGCAGGGAGAGAGGCCGATGGCCGTCAACAACGTCACACTCGGCCGTTTCAGCCTTGTCGGCATTCCGCCTGCGCCCCGCGGCATACCAAAGATAGAGGTGACATTCGATATAGATGCCAACGGAATCATGAATGTAAGCGCAAAGGATACTGGAACGGGAAAGGAGCAGAAGATCACCATCTCCGCAAGCAACAAACTGTCGAAGGACGAGATTGACAGGATGATGAAGGAGGCAGAGCAGTTCGCGGACGAGGACAAGAAGAGCAAGGAGAAGGCTGAACTGCGCAACCAGGCAGAATCCCTGTCCTACAGCACCAGAAAAACGCTTGATGAGCTGAAGGACAAGGTGCAGCCCGACGAGAGGGAGGCAATAGAGAAGGAGCTCAAGGAACTCGATGAAATGCTTGCAAGCGGCTCGGAAGACGGACTTAAGGAGAAGATAGACCAGGTGTCGAAGAAGGTCTATGAAGTCTCCTCCCGCATATACCAGAAGCAGGCCGAGGAGAGTCAGCAGGCATCGCAGTCACAGGGTGCCAGTCCGCCGGGCAATGGACAGGGGGATGACAGCGGAGGTGATGGGGTCGTGGACGCAAACTACAAGATAGTTGACGACAAGTGAACCCCACAGCCTGAGGTCAGCTCCAGATGACAAAGGACTACTATGAAACATTAGGAGTAAGCAAGACTGCGTCGCCCGACGAAATCAAGAGGGCTTACAGGAAGCTTGCGCAGCAGTACCACCCGGACGTCACCAAGCTGGAGAGGAAGGTCGCAGAGGAGAAGTTCAAGGAGATATCCGAGGCGTACGAGGTCCTTATGGATGCCGACAAGAGGAGGAACTACGACAGTTTCGGCGCCGAGGGAGTCACATTCGGGTCGAGGGGATTCGACTGGTCCAATTTCACACACTTTCAGGATATAAGCGACCTGTTCGGCGGAATGGGCTTCGGGGGCGGAGGTTCCCTCTTCGACTTCTTCTTCGGCGGGGGGCAGGGGAGCAGGGGCAGCTACCCCGAGACCGGCGCCTCCCTTCAGTATGACCTTGAAATCACCCTGGCCGAGGCTTATCGCGGTTCAAGCAGGAGACTCGACATACCGCGCGGTGTCAAGTGCGAGCCGTGCGGCGGCACCGGGGCTGATAAGGGGAAGCTTGAACAGTGCCCGACATGCGGCGGCACGGGCCAGCTGAGCTACAGGCAGACTGCGCTCGGGGGCCATTTCGTTACTGTCAGGACATGCCAGACCTGCGGAGGCAGGGGCAGGGTAATACGTGAGAAGTGCAAGTCGTGCGGCGGCAGCGGCAGGAAGCAGACCACGTCCACGATAGAAGTTACAATACCCAAGGGTGCTGAGGATGGCATGCGACTCCGCGTACGGGGGGCCGGGGAGGCAGGGTCAAACGGCGGCCCGAGCGGCGATCTCTACGTTGTCATACATGTTACCGAGCATGATACATTCAAAAGGGAAGGGGAGAATCTCTACTATTCCGCAGAAGTGCCCTTCACCTTTGCCGCCCTTGGTGGGGAGCTGGAGGTGCCCACAATGTCCTCCAAGGCAAAGCTGCAGATTCCCGCAGGGACTCAGCCGGGGACAGTATTCAGGTTGAATTCCATGGGCATGCCACGCCTGGGCGGACGCGGCAGCGGCGACCTCTATGTGACTGTCAAGGTTACGGTCCCGAAGAAACTCTCCTCGGAGCAGAAGCAGCTGCTGAAGAAATTCGAATCGCTTGAGGAGGAGAAGGGGAAGGGCTTCTTCTCCAGGCTCAAGAATGCCTGAGCATTGAAAGCACTCTTTCCTCCGTATATCCGAAAGGCAGCAGCATCGTTGCCACCGCACGTGCGATAAGCCTGGTGTAATGGGCTGCCTCATACTCCACTCCGGCACCCAGCAGCTGGACGGGGACAATGTTCCTCCCCTTTTCAGCGGCAGCAACCACATATTTCACCACCTCGCCTGCGCTGACCTCGACACCTGCCTCCCTGAGTCTCACCAGTGCCCTCCTCCCCTCGCCGTTTCCCGAATATTCATCAAGCCTCTTCGAAACGCGCCTCGTTATCACCATGTCCTCCGGCGGATAGTTGCCTCGCCTGACATTCCTCACTATATCCCTGACCATCCCGATGCCGCTGCGCGCCCTCCTGAGGAAATCATCCCTGTCTGACGATTCGCGCAGCCTCTCGAGCATCACATTCTGTGCAAATCTGACAACTTCAGGTGTATCCGATCTCCTCAGCTCAATCCCCCTCAGCTTGTAAGTGCCGTCGTCGAAGAGGCCATAGTACTTGTTCAGGCTCCCCTCCCCGTCACCTTTGTTGCTCAGGAATACAACCCACCTGTACCTTCCCTCAAGCTCGAACGGTATGCCCGTCTCATCCCCTATGGCAGCGGCAAATCTCTCTGCATCCCCTTCTCCCTTAATCCACAGCGAATCCACTATCCCGTGCAGGACGGTGAAACCCATCTCCTCAGCCCTTTTCGCTGCCCTCAGCAGCATCTCCCTGCCGAATGCGTTGATGGATTCGTGGCATTCGATGCTGCCGAATTTTGCATTTTTGTATCCCGTGTATCCGAATGATGTGACAAGCACCCACTTGAGCGCATTCCTCCTCCCCGCAAACTCATCCCCCATCCCCTTGTACTTCCTGCGCCTCATGATCAGCCTTCCTATGACAGAAGGGATGAGCCCTGCTCTCCTGCTGCAGAAGTGGTATGGAAGGCCTGGAACCCTGTGCCCTCCACCGGCGCAGCACGGGCAGTTGAGCGTATCTACAGAAATATTCTCCCTCTTCATGATGCTCGGGTAGAGTGATGAGAAGTCCAGGCCGTAGACGCCTGCATGGAAGCCGGTGACAGGCGTGTATATGAGACCGCCCCTGTCAGACTGCACAAGTTCTTCCGCGGTCTTGAACATCTCCGCCCTGTTTTTCTTCCACGGCACTGCTGCATTCTGCCTAAGTGCCTCCATGCTCTCCATGGAGCTTATTGCAGTTCCAGGAGAAAGCCTGGAGAGCTGCTGTATGCCGAGGTAGGAAAGCCTGGATACCTCGACAAGTCCTGCAAGCCCCGACTCCGAGTGCAGGAATGAGTTGAGGGTGTCTATGTGCGCCCTCCCCATCAGCAGCGCGGGGGACGGCTTGTACAGTATCCTGCCGTAGCTCATGTAGCTCCTGGCGGCATACGATCCCCTGAGTCCCCCCTCCCTTCCAAGCGTGAAGCCATCCAGCCCGAGCAGAGAGGCGCGCCTGTACATCTGCCTGAGAGCATATGCGTCGCCCCCGGATGTCAGCAATATGTCACATGCCTCTGACTCCAGTATTCTCGATGTTTCCAGCAGCATACGCTCCTCCCCTCCGTCGATCACATTTCCGTCGATAGACACTGCTCTGACAGCATATCCTGCAGAATCCCTCTCATCGAATTCCACCTCCATGCTCAGCGTCCTGAAGGGCGGCATTTCGTAGTGCAGTTCATCGGGAGAGTCGAGGCATTCTATCCTGTCTGCGGTGACTGATGCGAATGCCAGCGGAAAGATTCCCATGTCGAGCATGAAATGCTGCTCCACCGGTATGTCCGCATCATACACCGTGTAGCTGCCATGTGAGCCCATGGAGCATATTCCCTCAGCGAGCTTGCGGTATGTCCTCAGGTCATGCGCCGTTATCTCCAGCATGTCCATCTGGCGCATTCCCGGGGCAGCCTTCCTGAGGGTGCGCCTCCAGGCTGTATCGCCCATCCTGTCGAGCCTCCGCCCAAGCTCCGTGAGGGATGTCCGGTTCCCTCCAACGTAGAAGGGCGGAACATACCTGAATTCAAATCTTCTGACACTCTGCCCTTTAACCCAGACAATCACACTGCTTTTGGCGGTGTCAGCGTATGCATCTGCAATCCATCCTTCCATCCATCCGATGCCTCTCAGAAGTGGTATTTCCTCTTGAGCATGTCAATTTCCTTTTCCTGCTCCATCATTATGGAGAGCATCATCCCCTCGACAGGGTTTATGAGCGCCGCATAGGTTGATGCAGACGCATGGTGTCTGGCCTTCGATATCACGCTCTCCAGGTAAGACCTCTCCTCCCTCCTCAGGGCGCTGCCGAATTTCTCCCACCTGGCTATGATGCGCTCAATCTCCACCCTGAACGTGGGCACTGTCCTGCCCGTGTCATTTCCCCCTGTCCATGAATTCAAGCAGTGACCTCTGGTGCCTGCTCCCGTCCCATCTGTTGACAGTCATGACCACACCATCACTCTCGACGGTAAGATCGTCATACTCCATCCCCACATTCACAACCCTTGCGCAGTTTCCGCTGATTATGCTCTCCATCTCTGCGCTTGAACTCACCTGCACACAGGATGTCATCACAGTAATGGTGCGGTAATTTTCTGTTATGGCAGTAATGTTCCTCACAGTGCTGCGGAGCAGGTCCACACCCTCCTTCCATTTCACATCCCCTGTGAAAAGCTCGGCAACAGATGTGACGGCGACGGCGGATATGCTGCATCCTGCGGCCTCATGCGCGGCGGAGCGTGATATCGCCTCCATCTGGTGAGCGGTGAACGCCCTTGCGATCCTTATCCTCGACAGGAGATCCCTTGCATCATACCCGCACCGTCCGGCAAGTTCCGATATCTCGTACGGGTCAAACGAATTGCCCCCGTCTATCCAGAGCACACAGCCCCCGGACTGCACCAGCGACCTGAATATTATTGAATGGACAAGCTTGGCGGTGACCTCCGGGGAACCGCCTATGAACGTGTTTTCTCCCCTTCTTATGGTGCATCCGACCCTCACATCAACCATGGGCAGATTGCCTGGCGCGACCGGGTAACTGTCATGCACTCCCGGTGCGTAATCATGCTTCTGTACCGTCATGTCTGTTACGAGCCACGGTCATTTATTTAAGCAGGGGAGAGGGGGGAGGTGCCCGAAAATGCGCCTGCCATCACCCGTTGCCGGCGGCGTATGATGCCGCGCTCTCCACAATCCCGTCCATTATCCTGTTGACAAGGTTGGCCGTATCCTCTGTGCTCACGAGCTGGAAATCGCTCAGCAGCGAGTGTGCGTCCCTGTAGGTGATGACGGACATGCCCCCCTTCTCAACAACTGCCATGACCAGGGGGAGTCCCACAGAAATCTCGGTGTTCTTTCCCAGGAGCATCGACGAAAGGGAGGCGCTGCCGAAGAGGATGCTGAACGCGGTGAAAGGCATGGAGCCCGAACCCTCTATCTCCTTCCTGTGGTCTATGACCGCATATACCTTCAACCCTCTTTCCCCAAGCGCCTGCACCACCGCCTTCACCGTGTCGGCAGGAGCAGCTTCAACCTCCCTTCTCCTCAACGACATGTCCACAGCCAATCAACTCGATGGTGTATGAAACTGACGGCCTTCCGCCTATGGCCGCGGGGCGGATGCTACCACCTTTTTTTATACTCAATCACAAATGCTCAAATATGCCCGCGATGGCAATTGTCGGTCTTCAGTGGGGAGATGAGGGTAAGGGAAAGATAACAGATTATCTTTCTGAAATTGCAGACTGCGTTGTGAGATTTCAGGGAGGTGCCAATGCAGGACATACAGTTGACCTCGGAAGGAAGACACTCAAGTTTCACCAGATTCCATCGTGCGCACTGCACAAGGGAGTGACTGCGGTAATAGCAAACGGCGTAGCCTTGGACCCTGACGAGCTCATACGGGAGATGCGCACCCTCAGGGAAAAGGGCTTTCCGGTGACGAAGCTCGCAGTCAGCAACAGGGCACATCTAGTGATGCCCTACCACAAGGAACTTGACGGCTTGGAGGAGGCGTTCAAGGGGGCTGGCGCCGTGGGCACGACGCGCAAGGGAATAGGCCCATGCTACGCGGACAAGGCCTCAAGGATAGGGTTCAGGGCAGGAGATCTGCTGGATGTTGCCTCCCTCACCGAAAGGGTTGAGACCGCCATCAGGTTCAAGAAGGCATATGCGTCGGCGCTCAACGGAGCTCTTCAGTCAGATGTTCAGGGCATAATGAAAAAGCTTCACCACTGGTCAGGCGTCCTCTCCTCCCATATAACGGACACATCCTCCCTTGTAAATGGCTTCATATCAAGGGGAAAGAGCGTGATATTCGAGGGGGCGCACGGCCTGATGCTCGACATCGACCATGGAAACTATCCCTTCGTCACATCATCGAACATCATGACAGGCAACGTTTATGCCGGGAGCGGCCTCAACCCGCAGGTGAGGGTCAAAACGCTCGGCATTCTCAAGGCATACGCCACACGAGTTGGTGCAGGTCCGTTCCCCACGGAACTTGATGATGAAGTGGGCGAGCATCTGGCGCTCAAGGGGATGGAGATAGGCACCACGACCGGGAGGAAGAGGAGGTGCGGCTGGCTGGATCTCTTCGCCGCAAGGTACGCTGTGCAGCTTTCAGGTGCAAGGCAGGTTGCCATCACAAAGCTGGATGTTCTTTCAGGATTGGAGAAGCTCAGGGTTGCAACAGGCTACACTTACGGGGGGAAGAGGCTGAAGGACTATCCGCCATCTGTAGGCGTGCTCAACGGCGTCGTACCCGTATACAGGGAATTCAGGGGATGGAGCGACCAGCTGGATGAGGACATAACACGCTGGTCCGAACTGCCCGATGCAGCCAAGAGGTACATTTCATTCATTGAGGATTTCCTTGGAGTGGAGGCAAAGATGATCTCGGTCGGACCGTCGAGGAAGAAGACAATAATCAGGGGAAAGCTTGCACCCTGATATGCACCATGGGTCATCGTTGATTTTCAGTCAATCATAAATATCTAAATGATTTGAGCACTGACCAATGACTCCGGCGCTGACGCTGTTCAATTTCTTTCTGATAACAGTCGGCGGCTTCTTCGCAGGCCTGCTCGGTTCACTGACAGGACTGGGAGGCGGGACAGTGCTTGTCCCACTGCTCACAATATTCTACGGTGTCCCGATCATCTATGCGACCGGCGCCAGCCTCGTTTCAACGATTGCCACCTCCGCGGGCTCAGCGAGCGCGTATGTCAAGGAGCGCATATCTAATGTCAAGATAGGCATAGGTCTGGAGGTAGCGACAACAATCGGGGCTGTAATAGGTTCACTACTTGCAGTATTTGTATATACACATAATCTCGACTGGATCATCTACGTCCTGTTCGGTGCAGTGCTGCTCTTCTCCCTCTACCCGACTGCAGAGAAGGGGAGGCACGAGGTGCCGCCGGTAAAGGCGCCCGACTGGACAACGAGGCTCTTCCAGATGACAGGCGTCTATTACGACGCCAGGCTGAAGAAGGATGTCCATTACAGCGGTGTGAAATGGTGGGCAGGCGAGATTGTAATGCTTTTCGCCGGAATTATATCCGGTCTGCTCGGCATAGGCAGCGGCGCAATGAAGGTGCTGGGCATGGACTGGGCCATGAATCTGCCGATGAAGGTCACCACAACCACAAGCAACTTCATGGTGGGCATCACGGCTGCCACTGGCAGCTCCATCTACTGGTATGCAGGTTACATCCAGATATTCATTGCCGCAGGG
Organism: Thermoplasmata archaeon; assembly: GCA_021806165.1. Classification (GTDB taxonomy): domain Archaea; phylum Thermoplasmatota; class Thermoplasmata; order Sysuiplasmatales; family Sysuiplasmataceae; genus JAJZXY01. Next base: position 12,281 of record JAJZXY010000007.1, on the reverse strand, counting down.
ACAGCTGTGGGCGTCCTTGCAGGCTCCTTCGTGGGAACGAAGATACTTGTCAGGATGTCAAACAAGAATATACGGTGGCTATTCTTTGCGGTGCTCTCGTTCCTCGGGGCCGAGATGCTTCTGAAGGGGCTGTCTGACAATGGAATCTTCCAGACCTCCTCGCCCCTGAGGCTTGGAATCTCCGCCCTCGTCTCTGTGATACTTATTTCGGGGCTATTCCTTCTGATAAGGAAACAGGAGGCCGAGGATGTCAAAGTATGAGCTCAACGACATACTGAGCATGGTCCTGCGCATTGGCGTTGTGCTTAGCCTCGTCCTGCTCCTCACTGGCATCACCCTTCTCTTTGTCCTGCACGGCGGGGGAGGATACACTCTGGAGCAGGTTGCAAACTACAAGCCGGGCCAGAGCACGCTCAACTCATCTGCCATTCCTCTCACAGGAATGGTAAACGGGCTGGCACACCTGAATGGTATCTACTACATCACACTGGGGCTCTGGGTGCTGATATTCACACCCATATCCATTGTGGTCATAGCACTGGTTGAATTCATCATGTCGAAGAACAGGCTCTACATAGTGCTGAGCATGATTGTCCTCTTCGACCTGTTCTTCGCGATGCTTGTGGTGCCCGCCCTGTTCCATGTGTGAACCATGCTGCCGGCCGGCACAAGGTTAAATTAGACGAGGTAGAGTCAATCCTCATGTCCTACAAGCGTTCATCCGCTGTCTATGGCGGACCCGAGAGAGCACCGAACCGAGCATTCATGAGATCCATGGGGCTGACAGATGAAGAGCTTTCAAGGCCCATACTCGGCGTTGCAGCTGCGTGGAACGAGGCGGGTCCGTGCAACATACACACGCTAGCACTTGGACAGAAGGTAAAGGAGGGCATCAGGAGCGGAGGCGGAACGCCACGTCTCTTCACCGCGCCTGTCGTGATAGACGGCATAGCGATGGGAACTCAGGGGATGAAATATTCACTCATGAGCAGGGAGATTATAGCAAACACAGTCGAGCTCACCGTCAATGCTCATGGCTATGACGGCTTCGCAGCGCTCTCGGGCTGCGACAAGACCAATCCGGGGATGATGATGGCAATGGCACGCCTCAACATTCCATCAATTGTGATGTACAGCGGCACCACGCTTCCGGGCAGTTACGAAGGGAGGGATATAGCGATTGGCGATGTCTACGAGGCAGTCGGCTCCTACTCTGCTGGAAATATGACAATGGAGCAGCTCTCGGCAATGGAAGAGTGCGCCATACCTACCTCGGGTGCCTGCGGCGGCCTTTATACTGCCAATACCATGGCAATGATGACGGAGGCTCTTGGCCTCTCGCTGTCAGGAAGCGCCTCTCCACCGGCAGTGGACGGAAGGAAGGCAGGATTTGCATTCCAGACAGGCAAGGTGTTAACCGACCTTGTTGAAAGCGACCTGAAGCCGAGGGATATACTCACATACGAGTCTTTCGAGAATGCTGTGACCGTGCTCATGGCATCCGGGGGGTCGACGAACGCTGTCCTCCACCTGATGGCCATTGCACATGAGGCAGGGGTGAAGCTCACGCTCGACGACTTCGAGCAGATCGGTTCACGCGTGCCTGAGATCGTTGACATGAAACCGGGAGGCAGGTATGTGATGGCAGACCTGAACAGGGAGGGCGGCGTTCCCGCTCTCATGAAAAGGCTCCTCGACGCAGGGATGCTGAACGGCGATGCTATGACTGTTTCAGGCAGGAGCATTTCCAGGGAGCTCGAGGCGGCGCAGGTGAGGACTGCACCCGACGCTGTGGTAAAGTCCATGACGGAGCCGTTCGCACCGAGGGGCGGGATCAAGGTGCTCAGGGGCACTCTCGCCCCAGACGGCGCCGTGCTCAAGGTTTCGGCTTCGGCAACAAGGAAGATGAGGGGAACCGCGAAAGTATTCGAATCGGAGGAGGAGGCCTTCAGCGAGATCATGTCCAGGGAGGTCAACCCGGGCGACGTGGTGGTCATACGTTATGAGGGACCTCGCGGGGGCCCCGGTATGCGGGAGATGCTCTCAGTCACCGCGGCAATCGTGGGGCAGGGCCTTGGCGAGAGCGTGGGGCTGGTCACGGACGGCAGATTTTCAGGAGCCACAAGGGGGCTGATGGTCGGGCATGTTGCTCCCGAGGCATTTGAAGGCGGGCCGATAGCGCTTGTCGAGGACGGCGACGGCATTGTGATTGATGCAGAGACCGGCAGGCTCGACCTTGAGGTGGAGGCGGAGGAGCTTTCAGGGAGGAGGGAGGCGTGGAAGAGGCCGAGGAGGGACATTGGCGGCCTGATGGCGCAGTATGCCGCACTTGTGACCTCAGCTGCAGACGGGGCCGTAATGTCCTCTCGCATCAGAGAATGAAAAGGTGGTAAGACGCTCCCCGTATTCCTGCTTGCAACCTCCGCCCCCCCTTCCCCTTCCGCCTTCTCGGAGGAGGGTCTGATCGGGGTGGCCGGTATATTCCTCCTGTTTGCGGTCAGACGCCTGTATGCAGGGCTGAACGGCATACCGTACAGCAGGGGGCGCCTGATACGGATGCCCCTTCTCTACCTGTTATTCACGCTCCTCTCCGTGTTCGGCTTCGGAACAATTGACATCTACGTCGTCTCTACTCTCGTGCTCATCCCCGCTGGTGCGGCTGCAGGTCTGTTCATGACCTCCAAACCCTCGTTCTTCTATGTCAAGGGAAGGGTCTTCTACAGGAGGCACGTCTACATAATGACATTCTGGATAGTCTCATACGTGGCAAGGCTGGTGATAGAATTCACATATCCGTTCAACCTCATACTCGAGATTGTTGTTTCAGGACTGCTCGCCGCCACGACAGGACTCATCATCGGAGAGGTATTCAACACCTGGAAGGGGTACAACTCGTTCATCAGCGGCGAGGGGACAGCGAGGGGAGTCAGCTGAGTCTCCTGTCCAGATCCTCCCCGCCGTAGAAAATGTCCTGCACCTTGACATAGATGTCCTCCAGACCGGTCCTCTCCTTGGCTGACACCGCCAGCGGTTCCGAGTATGCCGAGACTGTCTGCAGCGCCTTGAAAATCTCAATGCTGAATGCCTTGGCCGACCTCAGGTCCTCATCCACAAGATCGCTGTAGAGCCTCTCCTCCTCCACCGCCCACTGCATCATCCTTTCCATATCATCGGGTGGAACGAGATCCGACTTTGATATTATATTCAGGGCAGGGACATCGAACCTGAAGCTCACGCTTGCGAACAGCATGCTGGATGACACAAATCCCCCTGGGGTCCTGCACACGGCAGGCTCGGTGACGAAGCAGAGCACAGTTTCGTCAACGCCGAGCCTGTCAATGACAACCTTGCCCGACTGCCTGTAGGCAAAGAGCTCCAGCTGCCCGGGTGTGTCCACAAGCAGGTAGTCGGCATCCAGCTTTTCCACCGGCTCAAGAACCTTGTCCATGTTCAGCGCAAGCAGGTCTGCCGCCACGATTTGCGCTCCGTTCGGACCTAGCTTGTAGTCTGACATCACCTCCTCCAGCCTTACCCACTCCCTGATGTCTATGTCGGGGTCGTAGGTGAGCTCCTCCGCCCCCGGGTCGAGGTTCATAATCACGCAGTCATGCGCATTGTCGTGCATCCATTCGTCGAATGCGGCGGTGAGCGTGGACTTTCCCGCGCCAGCAGTACCAACAAACAGTATCTTCTTCAATCAGACACCCTTTGAATTGCCCTGTACAGATGACCCCTCAGGGGGTATAATAAGTGTCCCCGCGACGCTTCATGGAAGGGGAGGCAAACAGGCGGGCCCGGAGGGATATTCGGACAAATTCATGTCATTCGAACCCTCGACCTTTCGGTTAAGAGCCGATTGCTCTACCTAGCTGAGCTACGGACCCGTCAGTTTGAGCGGATAAGGGAGGTCAAATAATAACCTTTCTGAAACTTTGGCCCCTAGGAGAAGCGCGTTGCATCATCTCTTTCCCCTCGATCTCAGCTTCTCCACAAGCTTCGGGAGGCTCTCCACGTCCTTGATGTCCGCAGAGCTCATAGCCGACAGCCTTGACCTGATTTTCTCGTCGGTCCTCACGCCGTTCGCCGCAAATCCGTTCGAGAGGGTGCGGCATATCTGGCCCCCCTTCCTGTCCCAGTCGGTCAGTATGATGACCTTCCTGTGCTCCCTGCCAATCTCCTCGCACATCTGAAAAAGCGTGTGCCTTCCGTTGACAACATAGACAACACCGCCTATGCCGAGCCTCCTGAGCGCCTCCCTGTCGTTCTTCCCCTCAACGATGACAGGGTGTTCCTCATTCTCGGCGGCAAGCTGCTGGAGCAGTTTTTCCATCCTGGCAAGCCTCTCTGCCGAAGTGCTCATTCCCATCGTCGCAGACTGGCAACACGATTGACGTCAATATAAAAAAGGTTTCTTATAATGACCCGTCAATCCGCTGGCGATGGCATCCGGTGAGTACCGTGTAGACTATGCGGAAATCAGCAGGGTTTACAGGATGGAGAGGAAGGATGCGCTCACCGAGCTTCCTGGTGATTTCTACGGCAGGGCAAGGGAGTACATAGAGTCGCTGGTGCGCGCCGAGAAGGAGGGGGGCCAGCTCTCAAGTGATCTTATCCACACCGCGCTGATGCAGATAAGGGAGGCTAGAAAGCTTCTTGCCAACATCTGGGAATTCAGGACGAGGAAGATAGCACTCATTGCTGTGAGCCAGAGAAAGTCGGAGGAATTCAGGCCGAGAGGTCTTGCAGTGGAGGAGGAGGACTTCCTCAACCGCCTGCTCGACGCCATCAGGGGGCATGAGGCAGCATCGCTTTCCGGGAGGTCTCCACCTCCATCACCGCAATCGGAGGTGGAGACCAGCCCACCTCCAGCGCCCCCGGCTGCGAAGGAGACAGCCGTCCAGGAAAGGCCTGCTGCCGGAGAGGTCAGGAAGACTGCAGAGCAACCGGCCGCGGTAGGCAGGCTCGTGTTTCTCAGATTCGTCTCAGATGCTCCCAGGTTCGCCACTGAATTCGGCGAATTTGAAATCAGGAGGGAGGAGGCAGCCCTGCTGCCCGAGGCATATGCCAGGGTTCTTGTGGGCAGGAAGGTTGCGGCCGAAGTTGAGACATCAGCCGCCCTGCATTAGGGAAAGATTAAATCATCCACGTCATTAGTTGAAAGTCGATGCCTCCAGACGAACGGGGAGAAATGCTCGAATACCTTGGTTTAGACGGGATTGAACAGCTGTTTTCGGACATACCATCAAAGTTCAGGACGGGCGGGCTTGACCTCCCCGACGGACTTTCGGAGATGGAGGTCGTGTCGAGGGTGAAATCCATCCTGGCAAGGAACAGGGACTGCTCCTCTATGAGCTGCTTTCTGGGCTCCGGCATCTATGACATATTCACACCTGCAATCGTGGGGCAGGTCATATCGAGGTCTGAGCTCTATACCGCCTACACCCCCTACCAGCCTGAGTTCAGCCAGGGGCTCCTCCAGCTCATTTTTGAATACCAGAGTCTCATGAGCGAGCTGACGCACATGGACGCTGTCAACGCATCCATGTATGACGGCTCCTCCGCCCTGGGTGAAGCGGCAACGATGTGCCGCAGGATAAGGGATGGGGACAGTTTTGTCATCCCGAGGGCGCTGGCACCGTGGAAGAAGTCAGTCCTTTCAAACTACCTGCGCGGTCTTTCGGTGAAAGTGGTGGAGTATGGATTCGACAATGAGACGGGCTGCTCTGACCTTTCTGAGGCTGCCTCCCTTGCCAGGCAGGGTGCGTGCGGCGTATATGCCGAAATGCCCAATCTTCTTGGACTCTATGAAAAGGACATCAGGTCGCTGAAGGGAGATATCGGTGATGTGCCGCTGGTGGTTGGAGTGAACCCCGCCTCCCTTGCAACCGTGCTTCCACCCGGTGATTACGGGGCGGATATAGTCGTTGGCGAAGGGCAGTCGCTTGGTCTGAGCATGAACTCGGGCGGTCCTCTGCTGGGCGTATTCGCCTGCAGGAGGGAGCATGTCAGGAAGATGCCCGGAAGGATCGTGGGGGCAACAGTGGATTCGGCCGGACAGACTGCATTCTGCCTGACGCTCCAGGCCCGCGAGCAGCACATCCGCAGGTCCAGGGCCACCTCGAACATATGCACCAATGAAACACTCCTGTCTATAGCGGCATCCGTCTATCTCTCCTCCCTCGGGGCAGACGGCCTGCTGAACATGGCCAGGAGGACTGAGGCGGTGAGGGCTTACGCCGCAAGGACGTTGGCCGGCGATAGCTTCTCTGTCAAATTCCGCGGCCATGGGTACAACGAGCTGACGCTTGTGACCGGGGAGAGCCCGGGCAGGCTGATTGAAAAGGCAGCTGCAAGGGGCGTGATCGGCGGCCTTCCTCTTGATTCAATCCTCCCCGAACTGGGCAACGCCTCTGTATGGGCATTCAATGAGAGGATGGAAAGGCGGGACATCGACGGGCTCAGGTCCCTGCTGGAGGAGATTGCATGAAGTTCACATTCGCGTCTTGGGCCGAGCCTCTCCTGAGCGAGATAGAGAATGACGAGCTTTTCGGCTTCGACAACAAGATGCCGTCACCGGAGGGGTATGAGCCGAAGGGTGCGCTTGAGCGCAGCACGCTCTCCATACCACGGATTTCGGAGCGCTACCTGATGAAGCATTATGTCAACCTCTCCCAGATGAGCTACTCTGTTGACAACGGCCCCCACCTCCTTGGTTCATGCACGATGAAGTACAACCCGAAGGTGTCGGAGGCCCTTGCCTCCTCCGACGGCGTGGCGAGGATGCACCCCCTCCAGCCGCCGTCCACAATGCAGGGGACACTGCAGATACTGCACGAGCTTGAACGGTGGCTTGCTGAAATATCGGGCATGGACGCCATCACACTTCAGCCCGCAGGCGGGGCGCAAGGCGAGTTTACAGGGATGCTAATCACAAAGGCATACTTTGAGCAGAAGGGGGAGAAGAGGACAAGGATACTCATTCCGGACTCAGCACATGGGACAAACCCGGCCAGTGCGGCGATGGCCGGCTACGAGGTTGTCGAGCTGAAGTCGAAGGACGGGACTGTGGATGTGGACCTGCTGGAGAAGGTGGTGGATGACAGGGTCGCGGCGCTCATGCTCACCAACCCCAACACGCTCGGCCTGTTCGAGGAGCAGGTCGGGGAGATTGCCAGGATCATGCACTCCAGCGGCTCCCTACTCTACTACGACGGTGCAAACATGAATGCCATCATAGGCAAGACCAACCCGGGACTCATGGGCTTTGACATAGTCCATTTCAACCTGCACAAGACATTTGCCACCCCCCATGGCGGAGGCGGCCCCGGTGCAGGTCCGGTGGGTGTCCGTTCTTTCCTGGAGAAGTACCTGCCAGTGCCTAGGATCAGGGCCGACGGTGGCGTTTACACGCTCGACTACAGCATGACGGACAGCATTGGAAAGGTGCACTCATTCATGGGTAATTTTGCAGTCCTGCTCAGGGCATATGTCTACATTCTGATGAACGGGCGGGACGGTCTCACCAGGAACAGCGAAAGGGCGGTGCTCAACTCCAACTACCTGATGAAGCGCCTCTCCGGCCTTTATGACATACCATACAAGGGGCTGAAGAAGCATGAGTTTGTAGCAAGCGCATCAACGCTGAAGGAGAAGTCGGGCATCACCGCCATGGACATAGCAAAGAGGCTGATGGATTATGGAATCCACCCCCCCACGATATACTTCCCTCTCATAGTGGGCGAGGCTCTCATGATAGAGCCTACAGAAAACCTGTCGAAGCAGACGCTTGACAGGCTCGCCTCGATATTCAACTCAGCTGCCGGAGAGGATCCATCCGTGCTGCACTCAGCCCCTCACTCAACGGCGATTAACAGGGTTAATGAGGTGAAGGCAGCCCGCGAGATGGTTTTCAGGTGGCAGGACATGCAGGCTACGGCGGATGCGGGGGCGGCGGCCGAGGGAAAAAACTGAGGGTGTTTAGACATGTCCCGCGGTAGGTTCCTTGTCATAGAGGGCATTGACGGGAGCGGCAAGACAACCGTTGCCAGGAGCATCGCCTCGAAGCTTGGCTCCCGGGCTGTCCTTACCTCCGAACCCTACAGGAGGGAATTTGTTTCTGTGCTGGAGGGCATTGTGGCCGAAAGGGACGAATATTCAGTTGCCGCTAAGGTGCTTGCGTTCACGGCAGACAGGGCGGCACACACGCGATACATCACATCCGTCATTGCAGAGGGAAGGGATGTCGTGTGCGACAGATATTTTATGTCCACAATAGCCTATCAGGCAGCCGAGCTTGGGATCACCAGGGGAAGGAGAATGGACTGGATACGGGAGGTCAATAGCCCCTTTTCGCAGCTGCCGGACGCAGTGCTCTACCTCGACAGCGACCCATCCCTCTCGCTTGGCCGCATAGGCGGCAGGCGGTCGCGGCTGAAAGTGTATGAGGAGGCGGAATTCCTTACGCTCGTCAGGCGCAATTATCTTTCAGAGATGCGCCGGTTTCCAGGCAGGAAGTTCGTGCTTGATGCAGACATCCCGCTCGGAGCGCTCAGGAGGAAGGCGCTGGAAGCCGCGCTCTCGGTGCTGAAGGTGTAACCAATGCATCCGTCCGCGAGATTAAAGGGAGCCAGGGACAGCAGGCTGAACGGCAACAGGATTATACTGTGCGTTACCGGTAGCATAGCCGCAGTCGAGACTGTCAAGCTGGCGCGCGAGCTCATACGGCATGGCGCGGAGGTTGTGCCTGTCATGTCGGCGAAGGCGCAAAGGATCGTTTCGCCCGATGCGCTGGAGTTTGCATGCGGAGTGCGCCCCGTTACAGAGCTCACCGGGGCTGTGGAGCACATCACAATGTTCGGGGAGGGGAGGAAGCACATGGTCCTCGTGGCACCTGCCACCGCAGACGCAATTTCAAAGATATCGATGGGTATAGCGGACGATGCGCTCACAACAGTCTGCCTGAACGCACTCGGCCTCGGCGTACCCATGGTTATTGCACCGGCAATGGGCAGGTCGATGCTCAACAACCCCTTCCTCTCCAGGAACATGGAAAGGCTGAGGAGGCAGGGTGTGGCCGTCCTCCCCTCGTTCATTGACGAGGATGAGGCGAAGATACTCGACAGCACGTATATTATGGAGACCGCGGCAAGGACCTTTTCGGCGGGGCTGCTCAAGGGGAGGAATGTCCTGGTCGTGGGTGGCGCAAGTGAGGAGCCGATAGACGACATAAGGGTGATTTCAAGCAGGAGCTCCGGCAGGACGGCCGCGGAGATAGCGTCCGCTGCCTTCGAGGAGAAGGCGTCTGTCAGCGTCTGGTGCGGAAGGGTGACTGAGGAGATGCCCTCCTACGTCCGCTGTTCACAGTTCGGCAGCATTTCTGGGCTGATCAGCATGGCAAAGGGGAAGAAGTTTGACATAGTGATTGTCCCCGCTTCCCTGTCAGACTTCATTCCTCTCAGGAAGAAGGGGAAGATCCCCTCGGGGGAGGGGGCGCTGAGCCTGGATTTGGAGCCCGCACCCAAGTTCATTGACAGCATCAGGAAAAGGTGCAATATGCTCGTAGCCTTCAAGGCCGGAGCGGGCAGCGAGAAGGAGCTTCTCGAGGATGCAAGAAAGAGGATGAGGGCGGGGGGCATCGACATAATCGTTGCAAACAACGTGGCCGATGTCAGCAGGGACACGACGAGGGCCCACATAATCACGGCAAGCTCGGTTGAAACGGTTGCTGGCAGCAAGAGGGAGCTGGCTGTGGCACTGGTGCGCGCTGTGGCGAAGACCGGCGGCAGGGGCAGGCGCCCGCGCTCACCGCCCTAGCGTGAAACGCCTGTAGTCATCCCCGACCTCGAACATGCCTGTCCTCGCCCCCGCGTCTATCCAGCCGTATGCGTAATTGAGGCATGCAAACGCATCGACCTTCTCCCCCTTTTCAATGAAATGTTTGGCATCGGCAAGATAGTCCCTCGCCATCCCTAGCATGTCCTCGGCAACCCTGTACAGGGTTCCCTTCTCCTGCACGGATATCTTCACCCTTCCCAGAGCATACTCTGTCATCTCCAGATAGCGCGCAAGCCTCTCGTCAGTCACAGTGTCATCCAATCAATCAACCCCTCACGAGCGCCGCGCTCTCGCCGCCGTGCCTCGTCTCCCTCCTCCTGACATCGACGAGTACCGGAACAGGCAGCCCCCCACCCACCGCAATCGCCACCCCCGTGGTGAGGCGTGGTATCTCCTCGAGCATTTCGGGCGTAATCCCCTCCACTGAGGCTGCCACCGCCTTAAGATCATTTCCGTTTGTGAGCTTCAGTATGAACTGTGTATTGCACTGACTGAGCACATTCTTGTCCACCTTTGCCGCACGCTGCGTTATAACAAGCAGCCCCATTCCGAACTTTCTTCCCTCGGCGGCGACGGTCCTGACAATCCTGCTTGCCTCGGTTTTTCCCTGCTGCGGGCAAAAGTTGTGTGCTTCCTCGAGCACAACCAGGAGCGGCGGAATCTTTCCCCTCTTCCTGAGCTCAAAGAGCGCTGTCAGCAGCCTCCTCACGAACAGTCCCTGGACTTCGGGCACCGCCCCCTTGAGATTGATAATCGTCGTCTTTCCAGGATTTGCTATCTGGTCGGTCCTCGTCCCGTGCTCGGAGAATACGTTCATTGCGGCAAGCGCCTCAACCTCCTTCCTGAGCTGGACCATGGCGGGGGCATCCCCCTCCATCTCCGCCGCAAGGTCAAGAAGGTCGTAGTCACCGCCCTTCTCCTTGGCCCTCTCCATGCATGCGGAGAGCGTTGCGGCGGCGGCCTTGTTTTCCCCCAGCGGCGTGAGTGACAGTATTTCTGCGGCAGAGAAGTTGGAACATGTGAAACGCAGTGGCTGGGCCCCGGGGTTGACCTCGGTGTCAACAGCAAACTCAATCACATCCGGGCTGAACCTGCTCCTCCCGCCGTCAGGAGCCTCTCCTAGCGTCGCATATTCCCCGTGCGGGTCGAGTATGAGAGTGGTCACCCTGTTCTTCAGCATCTCCTCCAGCAGGACGCCTGCAAGGTAGCTCTTCCCTCCCCCTGTCTTTGCAACAATGGAGATGTGCTTCTGCACCATGGTGTCGATGTCAGTGTATACAGGCAGGGAGCGGCTGTGAAGCGTACCGATAAGTGCACCGCTGCCGCCGCCGGCAGAAAGTGAGAGGACGGAGGCTATGAGCGCATCTTCCGCCCTGTAGACGAGGGTGCCTGCGGGGACGGGCTGCTTCGGGGCGGAGATGCCCCCCTTCCCGTCCGCAAATCCAATGATCGAGGCATGCGCTATCTCCTCCTCCCTGTAGTCGACGCGCTCCCCCATGGCAACCATCCTGGCCATTTCGCTGTCGAGATCTGTCTTGAGTTTGAGCTCCTCTACGCGCGCAAGGAGCCAGCCGTATGAGCCGTGGTGGACCTGCACATACTCATTCCTCTCGACTGAGACTGTCACCGCAAAATCAAAATCATAGCTGCCGACCATGCCGAAGACGGCACCCAGAAGCTCCCTTCCGTCGGCTGCGTAGCCTGTGAACTCGGCAGAATCATTCATCTGTGCGCATCCCGTGGGAGAATGGGCGAGGTTGCTGTTAACTGTTTGCACAACCGGGTGCAACCGGAATCGAAAATGTTCGACAGAATCCACAGGGCTGCGGCTCAAAAGCGCCGGCCGGAGTGTGCATCTTCCGGCAGAACCATGCAGCGCAATGGCAACGCATATATACTGATTGATTTTATGGTGCCTGTACTGGACGGATTACCGGCGAGAATGCGAGTTGGCTATATGCCTGCGATGACGCATATCTGTTCGTAACCGTTCTCATTCATGGGGAATCGAGAACCCCGGTCAGCCGTGACCTCTCGATTCTGACGTTGTTGTTGATTGTGAGTGACTCTATGCCAATTCACAAAATAAAATAATGTGCCCAACCACTATATGTGGTGAGATTCCGGTCGATCCTGCCGGCGGGCACCGCTATTGGAATCCGATTAAGACATGCGAGTCGAGAGGGGTAAGCCCTCGGCACACGGCTCAGTAACACGCGGATAACCTGCCCTCTGGAGGGGGATAAGCTCGGGAAACTGAGGATAATACCCCATAGTTCTGGAAAGCTGGAATGCTTTCAGAACGAAAACTCCGGTGCCAGAGGATGGGTCTGCGGCCTATCAGGTAGTAGTGGGTGTAACGAACCCACTAGCCTACGACGGGTATGGGCCTCGGGAGAGGAAGCCCAGAGATGGACTCTGAGACACGAGTCCAGGCCCTACGGGGC
>JAJZXY010000033.1 GCA_021806165.1 Thermoplasmata archaeon | reverse complement strand
ATATTCGGCGAGTGGCTCAGATGCAGGAAACCAGTGAGCAGGAGAAACGAGGTGCTTGCAAGGAAGAGTTGCCACAATGTCAGGCTGTTCGCAAAGGGTGCCGGATCATGAGTTTATGTGCAAGGCCACAAGAATGGAGATTTAATCGCAGTAGACTAGTTTTATCACAAAGCCGAGGTTTCTCCTTTGCTTATATAACCGATTAAATAGGTATTTAAACACCTTCGGGTTGTTTCCTATCGTTGGGGAAAACTATGCCTAACATAAAAATTGAAAATGTCGTTGCATCCACATCCCTGGGAGAGCAGCTCGATCTCCAGGCGATTGCGCTCGCACTCGACGGGGCCGAATACGAGCCAGAGCAGTTTCCCGGACTCATATACAGGCTCAAGGAACCCAAGACAGCCACGCTGCTTTTCAGGAGCGGGAAGGTCGTCTGCACCGGTGCCAAGAGCCTCGACGAAGTCAAGCTTGCCATCAGCAAGGTATCCAAGCAGATCGGCAGGGCAGGCATCGAGATCAAGATTGAACCCAAGATCGAAGTTCAGAACATTGTTGCCTCATCCGACCTCGGTCAGGAGATCAACCTGAATGCAATTGCAATCAGCCTTGGCCTCGAGAAGGTGGAGTATGAGCCTGAGCAGTTCCCGGGGCTTGTGTACAGGCTTGACTCGCCAAAGGTTGTTGTCCTTCTCTTCGGAAGCGGGAAGCTGGTCTGCACCGGCGCAAGGAAACCGTCGGATGTGGGCGATGCTGTCCAGAAGATAATGGAAGAGCTTCAGGGCGCCGGTCTCCTTCATTGAAATGGACTATCCTGTATTCGACAACCACGTCCATCTTCAGCGGCGTGGCAGGTACATTGATGCGCTGAAGGAATTCGAAAGGAAGGGGGGCACAGGGTTGATGCTCATCGCTCTCCCACCGTCCGAAATGGCCGACTTTGACACCTATTTCCTGCGCATGTACGAGGAGGGTGCCTCCCTCCGCGACGGAGCGCTCTCGTCCACACAGCTTGAGGTTTTGCTTGCGGTGGGTCCTTATCCGGTAACCATGGTTGAGATGGCTGCAAGGGTCGGGCTGGAGGAGGCAGAGAGAAGAATGATGGATGCGGCCGAGCTTGCAGGCCGTTTCGTTTCGGAAGGAAGGGCGGACGCCATCGGCGAGGTCGGACGCCCCCACTTCAATGTCCCAGGTGAGCTGATGGAGGCGAGCAACAGAATCATGGAAGCTTGCATGAGGGAGGCAAGGAGCGCCGGCTGCCCCGTTATACTCCATACTGAAGACCCTACTCCGGAGAGCCTGCTTGATCTCAGCAGCATAGCATCAAGAGCGGGGATTGACCGTGGCAGGGTAATCAAACACCATTGCACTGATCTGATTGGTCCGGAGGAAAACCATGGCCTCTTCCCGTCCATAATGGCAACAAGGAGCATCGTATTCTCGGCGGCGGGCAAGGGGACGAGGTTCATGATGGAAACAGACTACATCGACGATCCGTCCAATCCAGGCGCGTTCATGGGCATAGGCACGGTGCCAAGAAGGACAAGGGAGCTTGTGGAAAGGGGCGTGCTGACTGAGGATGATGTCTGGAAGGTAAACGGCGACAACCCCGCCAGGATGTACGGCAGGGAAGTGCTCGCAGGACGGGGAAGGTAGTCTCAGCGTATTGTGAAGGACTCGTACCTTCCGGTGTACTCCCCCTTCCTTGACTCGACCGAAACTACTCCCGCGTACGGATTTCCTGTCCTGCACTGCTCGACGACCCTGTTGACCGCCGACTCGTCGCCTTCGAAAAGCGCCTCCACCGTGCCGTCCTCCAGGTTGCGCACCCACCCCTTCACGTCGCTGGAGTCGGCAAAGCGCTTGGCATAGAACCTGAATGAAACACCCTGCACGTGTCCCGTGAACTTCACCCTCAGCGCTATGCTCGCCAAACCATTTCCCTCCCGGTTGCCAGACAGGGCAGCTGCCTGGCGATAGTTATTATACGCCTCTACTTAGATGCTTCCCGGAAATGGGCAGGATCGCGCTGAAATTCGGCTATGACGGCTCCTCCTTCTACGGATACCAGAGGCAGCCACGTGTCAGGACTGTGGAAGGTGACATCATAGCTGCCTGCCTCAAGATTCACCTGTTCCGTGACGTTGAGGACGCATGCTTCGCGAGCGCGAGCAGGACAGACAGGGGCGTCCACGCGATAGGCAACGCCGTTGCATTTGACTCAGCCATGGACGCCGCCGGGGCAATTGACGGTCTGAATGCTACTTGCAGGGACATGCTCTTCCACTCATACCTTGAGGTGCCCGCGTCCTTCAGTCCACGCCGCGCACGCATGCGCCACTACAGGTACATGCTCTTCGGCAAGGATGATACAGAAACACTCGACGGGGCGCTCCAGCTCTTTGCGGGAGAGAATGATTTCAGGAACTTTTCAAAGAGTGATTCACACGGGCGTTTCAGGAGCATTGATCGCATAGAGCTCCACAGGAGCGGTGATGCCGTTGCTATCGACTTCTTCGGCCGCAGCTTCCTCCACAACATGGTGAGGAGAATGGTTGCCGCGGCTGTTGCAGTCCATGACGGGAAGGCTGAAAAAGCAGACATTGCAAGGGCGCTGGACGGGAACGTCCCCGCCGGCCGCAGTTTCGGCCTTGCGCCCCCGCAGTACCTTGTGCTCATGGATGTGGACTATGGAATGAGGTTCAGGCACGCGGCCCTGAAGGAGGAGAGCCTGCGGCGGTGGCAGGAACGCCTCTGGAGCATCAGGGCATCGGAATCAGTCTTCAGCTCACTGCTGTCCGCCGGGGGTGAATAGGCTGACGCTCGCAGCCCTCACTGGAACACCCGGGACGGGGAAGAGCAGCATTTCGTCGCTCCTCTCCCTCGGCGGCTACTTGGTCTTCAATGTCACCGATTTCATCGATCTGCCCGAAGCGGGCAGCGTGGAAACAGGGGAGAGCATCGAGGTGGATACTGACATGCTGCGCACGAGGGTGGCCGGGCGCATAGGCAGCACGGGTCCAGGACTTGCATTCATTTCCGGACACCTGTCCCACTTTGTGGATTGCGATGTTGCAATTGTCCTCAGGTGCGAGCCTCATGTCCTCAGGAAGAGGCTGGACGGCCGGGGCTGGAGCAGTGCGAAGGTCATTGAGAATGTCAGGGCGGAGGTGCTCGACGTGATACTGGTTGAAGCTGCGGAAAGAATAAATGAAGTGTTCGAAGTTGACACAACAGGCAGAAACCCGGGCGAATCCATGGCGGCAGTGCTTCGTGCAGCAATGGAGAGGCCTGATGACCTCAGGCCCGGGAGCATCGACTGGACAGGGGAGATAGAGGAATGGTTCTAGACAGGGCAAGGGAAGGCGCGGAGAGGCTGCTCGATCCACTTGCTGTTTCGCTCAGAAATGTAAATCCCAACTCAATAACTGCAGTTTCATTTGCGGCAGCGGTCGCAGCATCCCTTTCAATCGTATTCTCCACACCCGGCAGGTCCTACCTCCTGCTGGCTGCATTCGTCCTGGTGGCTGCAAGCGGCCTCCTGGATGCCGTCGATGGCGCTGTTGCGAGGATCAGGAAGAGCAGCGGGCCGAGGGGGGATTTCCTTGACCATGTACTTGACAGGTATTCCGACATAGCGCTAATCCTCGGATTCACTTTCAGCGCATTCACCTCCAGCGTCCCGCTGGGCATATTCGCGCTGCTGGGCGTGCTGATGACAAGCTACCTGGGGACGCAGGCACAGGCTGTCGGCCTGAAGAGAAACTACGGGGGTGCACTCGGCAGGGCTGACAGGATTGTGCTCATGCTGGCGGCCCTCCTGCTCGCATTCTTGCTGGCCGGCGCGGGCAGCCCGGCCCACGTCGCTTCGTTCCTCACGCTGACTGTGTTCGACTGGCTACTGCTTGTCTTCGCAGTCCTGGGCAACATCACCGCTGTTTACCGGGCTGTTGCCTCCTGGAGGAGGTTATAGGCTTCTTTCCCTTCTGCCTGTAGTATGTCAGCGGATGCTTCATCCAGTCGCGCGCACAGAGTGCATCAGGCTTGAAGCATATCCCGTAGGATTTCATCGTGCTGCACTCGGGCACCGAATACTCGGTGGATGAAATCTTTCCAGTAATGTGCTCGATCTGGTACCTGGTCCTGTCAGCCCTGAAATCAGGCACTGAGCTGAACGTGTCGAATATCTGTTCGGCAGTCATGCCTATCGCATGGAGGAATGTCACTATGGCAAACCTTCCCATCTGCGGGACGTTTTCAGAGTTCTGTATCTGCCTGAGTATCTCCCTCATGCATGGCGGATACTTCTCCGGGCTGATCTCACCGAAAGCATCCCTCTGGAACTCCTTCTTGATGTCCTCAAGAATCCTGACAACTTCACCGATCTCCCTTTCAAGCGCATTCTTTATTGCGTCGGTATAGGGCGGAAGGCGCTCAGAGAGGTGGTCTGTCACAGCCTGTTCCACAAGCCTGATGAGCCTGTGCCTGTCCACCACCACCCGGCCCCCCTGGACACGCTGGTAGAGCAGCTTCCACTCAGGGGACCTCATCTTGGATGAGTATCTCAGGAAGGATGCAAAATCCAGACTGTAGTCCGTTCCCTCCGGTCGTGGTGAAATACCGAACTCATCTGCCAGTGGCAGCAGCATGTAGCCGAAATCGCCGGTGAGTCTCTGCGACGCAATCTTACCCTCTGTGACAGCAAGCCTGTTTATGAGGAACCTGTCTCCTATCACAGATGCTATCATCCTGGAGACTACGTATGCGAGTATCTCCACCCTGCACTCCTCCTCATTGTAGAGTCCCTGCTCCCCCAGCTTCATCTCTCTGAGGGATGAGATAACCCTTTCCTTCCCCTTTTCCCTCACCCTCTCAAGAAGCGGGTTTGTCAGTATGGTGTCTATGTCATAACTGTTTGAATTCACAAAGGCCCGCACTTCAGCAGTGTACGGGAACAGAGCCATCTGCCTCATACGGTTTTCAGATTGTAGCATCCTTGCCAATCAGGCTGAGCGGGCAACCTGAATATAACATTGACCTGAGGCTGGCCGTATGTCAGAGAAGCGTTGTTTCCAGGGACTCGACGCTCTGAATGCCATCAAGCGAGGAGAGCACCCCTTCAACAGCGTCGGCCACGCCCTCCTGGTCTGTGGCCACTATCATTACCTCGCAAGACTTCAGCCCGAATGCAACAGGGACAACCCTGCTGTCCTTCATCTCAGACCCTGCAGGCAGCCTTGATGGTATTGTGCCGACCAGCGCCTCAAAGTCAAAGTCCGTCGACTCCGGCATCAGCCTGTACTTCATCGCCACCTTGCCCATAAGCCCACCTCACGGACCGCTGAACCCGCAGGAGGGGCAGGTGTAGCTCACACTCTGGTCCCTGCACTGGGCGCATCTTCCTATTCGCGTCTCTCCGCAGCTGGGACATGGAAACGATGTGATTGCGTGTCCTACAAGCATTATGCCGCAGGAACTGCAGTTTACCTCTTCTGTCATCATGGACCTCTGATTGGAAAGTGTTCATCTATATAAGCTATTCATTACATCGGCGCCGCCGCATCCCGCGGGCGTCATTTTCTCATTGCTCTACCTACGCCTCCCAGATATACACCTTCAATCGTCAGTATGTTTCGAGATCAGAATGGCCGACGACAAGAAGTCCTTCAGGGAGGAGGTCCTGGACAGGTTCGCCGCTCTTATCACAGCGGCCTTCGGTCTGGTGGCCGCGCTTGCCTGGAACGGTTTCATCCTGTCTCTCTTCAAGCAGATCTTTGGAACTACAGAGGGATTATTGCCCAATCTGGCCTACGCGGTAGTTGTTACCATCGTCGCGGTGATAGCAATAATCATGATCGCCAGATCTGTGGAGAGGGCCAAGGGAAGCAGCTGAGACGCAAACGCGGCGAGTCCAGCCAAACCTCTTACCATTGTTTTGCAGCGGCGTGTGCATTCTATAGCAAAACTCAAAAGTTCTGCGGCTGCCGTTCTGCTGGATCGATGGAAAGACTTTCTGCAAGACTTCTGTGACTTGCTATAATTCAGTCAGAGTGCTGTCCCAGTAGTCCCGCATAGGGAAATTACTGCACTGGCGCTGTTTTTTGATGTGAGAGTGCAATCCGCTGTTTGGAGGCAATGGGATGCACTCCACTGAATATGTAAACGAAAGAAAGCTTGAGAGCTTTGTGCTCACGTGGTTTGAACGCCATTTTCAGCTGCCTGCAGGCAATTCGGACTATCCGAAGGGAGCCTATCTGGCAGTGCTTGTCATGACTGCCATGGCGCACAGGTTAGTCAACGGCTTCGCGGAGACAATGAAGAAGACACGCTTCCAATGTAGAGAGGATTATCACGCGGAGTTGAAGCGGACAAAACACCAGTTCGGTACTGTTATAGCTCTTTGGAATAACATTGACTTATAATCTATTTTCTTTAATAATTAATTAGAAATAGCCAAATGTGCATATACCATGCGATGGCATTAGCGAAGAGGAAGAGCGGCAGGAAAAAGAGTGTC
>JAJZXY010000006.1 GCA_021806165.1 Thermoplasmata archaeon | reverse complement strand
ATATGGACCGGGCGGGATTTGAACCCGTGGCCTCTACCATGCCAAGGTAGCGATCTTCCAACTGATCTACCGGCCCATCCGTTTTATAGCTAAGCCATTCTCATGATAAAGCTTACTGTCATGAATCTATGCGGGATGATACAGCCCTCTTCCCTGCGGACGCCTGCTGAAAGCTTTCCAGACTGCGCTGGAAGCGCATTCTCTCGCCAGGCACCTTGGTGGGATATTCGGCTGTTACGCAGCCGAGGCAGAGCTCTGACTGCTTCGACCCGATGGCCCTGACGAGCCCGTCGACGCTTATG
Source organism: Thermoplasmata archaeon (assembly GCA_021806165.1). Lineage (GTDB taxonomy): Archaea > Thermoplasmatota > Thermoplasmata > Sysuiplasmatales > Sysuiplasmataceae > JAJZXY01. The sequence goes on along the minus strand of JAJZXY010000006.1, from coordinate 97,992 downwards.
TAACCCAGGCTGTCGGCGGTTATCTCCCTGGCAATATCCTCCTCACTCCTGCCCGTGGCAATGAACTGGTTCCTGGTCTTCATGTCGATGCCATAGTAGCATGGCGCAATGATCCTGGGGCAGCCTATCCTCACATGCACCTCGGTCGCTCCGGCCTCCCTCACCATCTGCACTATCTTGAGCATGGTTGTGCCCCTGACAATGCTGTCGTCTATTATGACGACCCTCTTCCCCCTGACAACGGAACGGATTGGATTGAGCTTCATCCTGACGCTTGCCTCCCTGGCGTCCTGGTCAGGGAGTATGAAGGTGCGCTCCACAAACCTGTTCTTCATCAGCCCTTCCGACAGCGGTATGCCCGACTCCTCGCAAAACCCTATGGCGTGCGTGCGTCCAGAGTCAGGGACGGGAATCACGACGTCCGCCTCTGCCGGGTGCTCTCTCGCGAGCATCTTTCCTACCTCAATCCTCACATCGAAGACCGACTTACCGTCCATTATGCTGTCCGGTCTGGCGAAGTAGACATATTCGAACATGCAGTTTGCCCTCTCCCCGCCGGAGGGGGATGGATATGAAACGTAATCGCCTGCCGTGAGCTCAACCATTTCGCCTGGCATGACATCCCTAATGAGCTTCCCGCCCAGCATGTCGAAAACAACGCTCTCGCTCGCAACTGCATAGCCTCCCGGTACTTTTCCGAGGCAGAGCGGGCGTATGCCCAGGGGATCCCTTATCCCGTAGACCCTGGAGCCTATCATCAGCGTGAATGCATACCCGCCCTCAATGCGCTTGAGCGCGTTCCTCACCGCCTTGACTGGGTCCGCAAGATCCTTGAGCTCGTTGACAATCATCCTTATGACGAGTTCGGTGTCCGTTGTGGAAAAGAACGCCCAGCCTTCATTCTCCAGCCTCTCTCGCAATGCCTCGGAGTTGACTATGTCCCCGTTGTGTGCCAGAGCGATGTCGCCCATACCCGAGCTGAGGACCAGCGGCTGCACATTTTCGAGCATGTCATCGCCAGTGGTCGGGTAGCGCACATGCCCTATACCTGAGCGGCCGGATAGGGAGGAGAGATTCTCGCTGTTGAAAACTTCATGAGCCAGGCCCATCCCCCTTACGGCCTTAATCGACTCGTCCTCGGTGCTGACTGCGATGCCGGCGCTGTTCTGACCCCTGTGCTGAAGGATCCTGAGGCTCGCGTAGAGATAGGAGGACGCATCGCGCTCGGTATGGATTCCGACAACGCCGCACTTGTCCTCGGCTTTGTCGGGGAACGTCTGGATCACCTGCCTAGTGGGTCTTGGCCCAGACGTATGACCGCATGGTCGCCTTCTTCCCATAGCCGCAGGAGGCACAATACCCTTTGATGTTGTAGGAGTGCCTGCCGCATCTCCTGCAGATAATGTGCGTCTTGTTGGAATTATGCTTTCCCTGAGATGGAGTTCCCTTGCTCATAACGATCCCCTGTCTTATGGTGAGATGTATATAACATTGTCGCCGCGGACAATTGTAATCTCCAGCTTCCTCACCACTTCATTGTTGACCAGCTCTTCTGCATTCCGCAGAACAAGATTCATGTGGGGGTCATAGCCGTCAAGTGTTCCCCTGTATCCCCTGTTACCCTTCAGCTCAACCATGACCTGGGATTCAAGAGACTGAGCCAGAAAGGAAAGCGGCTTGAGAGCGTTGGCCATGATGATGTGATTTTGTAAAAGCTTATTAAGCTTTTGTCACGCCGCGGGTGCAATTTGGCACATTCCCGATGACTACACTCATATGACTGAGCCTATAGTCGGTGCATCATGCATATCCATATCAATGTAGACGATGCCGTCAGCTATCTCGCCTGCACCCAGCCTGCTGGCTTTCGAGGGAGATGCCAGTGCGGAGCGCAGTATCAGGTCAAGCTGAGTCATTGCCAGATTCTCCATGTAGGTTGTATTGACATCCACATCGTAGTCAGCGTCGTCCACCAGATAATAGATGAAACCCAGAAATGAATCCCTGGAGTTGGAGACTCTCGCATATGCCCTTAGCTCCTCTGCGGCCCCGTCGCCCAGTGCGATATTGTCTGTGGAGATGTCAACAGGCGAAACATCCACTGTTCCTCCCCTGTCCTGTATCCTTCTCCTCCATACCCTGCCACCTGACTTTGTGAATATGTTCCACCCCAGGCTGCTGTCCACATAAACAGGGCTGTCGGCGATGCTTTCGATGCTGAACAGTTCCTCCGACAGCTCCGAAATGGCCGAGGAGGCCGTCTGCCTCGAGGCTGAACTGTCCGCCGATGGAAGTATATCCGACAGCCTTACACCTGCCTCTCTCGCCTGCCCCGCGGCATAGAGGACTGAACCAAGCCCTTCAACCGAGGAGAAGTAGCCCCTTTCGATGAGTCGGGCGGCATCATGCCTCAGCCTGTGTATGTCGTCCCACGCAGAATTTGCAGTGGCGAACTCCCTGAATTCCCTGAAGACATTGTCTGCATATGCAAGCTCTGATTTCAGCTTGTCCTGCGAATAGAATGAAAGTTCCTTGAGACCGTACTCCTCAAGATCGCTCCCTCCTGTCCTAGGGTCATTCGAGGAGGAGCTCCAGATCCCCCTGCACGAGTAGTCGGCGGTAAGCTGGATGCGCCACATGAGGTGGGTGTGGACAGGAAACTGCCGGCAGAAATGAGGCCTCTTCCCGTAGATTGTGCATTTCCTGTCCCTGAGCAGGGCGCATGGGCCGCCATTTCCTGTCATCTTGAGGGATTTCTTTGAAGGGTCGTCATCTGCCCGCACAATAAATTCGGCAAGGACCCTGTCGCTCCTTATCACCTTCTGTTCCGGCGGCAGCAGTTCAGGCTGGCAGAGGCAGCACAAACCGCAACCGTCGATGCAGGAGAAATGCTTCCCCTTGAGCTCGGAAGTGTCAATTTCCATGGTTTTTCACACCAATGGCAGGCTTCCCGCGTGGCTTTCCCAGCAGCGCCTGGCCGTCAACCACTTTCTCTCCCCTCAGATAAACCTTTTCGGGGAATACTGCCATGTGGCCCTCGTATGGTGACCAGCCGCACCTGGAGTGAAGGAGCGTGCTGTCCACCGCCCTCACCTTCCTCAGATTGACCACCACCATGTCTGCGTCGTAGCCTGCTGCAATCCTTCCCTTCATTGCACCAAGCATTGAGGCAGGCTTCTCGCTTATCATCCTTACCAGCGTACTTATCCTGAGATCGCCGGAGGCAACCAGATGGAGGAGTAGAGGGAGCATTGTCTCTACACCGGGGATTCCTGCGGGGGCGTAATCGAAATCATCCTGCTTCTCTTCCCTTGTGTGGGGAGCATGGTCTGAGCCGAAAGTGTCCAGCCTGTCGGCCTCAACAAGCGCGAGGAGCGCAATCCTGTCATCCCTCCTGCGAAGGGGAGGATTGACCTTGCCTCCGGCACCGAGAGGCATGTCATAATCCAGGAGGAGATGGTGTGGGGTCACTTCGAATGACACATTCGGCCCGTGCTGCAGCGCCGCAGCCTCCCTGGTGGAAACATGGGCAACGTGAATCGACGGCCTTGAAGGGGAGCGGGAGAATGCTATAAGCCTCTTGACTGCCTCAAGTTCGCAGGCCGGGGGTCTGGATCTGTAGTGGTCACGCAGGTTGTTCTCCGCTATCTTGTTCCTGAGCTGTTCGTCTTCCGCATGGGCGACGACTGGAAGACCGGTTTTGGCAGCGGCTTCAATAAGTCTGGACTGCTCCACGGGATCGCTGCACATCAGCTCGCCAGTAGTGCTTCCCATGAAGAGCTTGAAACCGGCAGCCTTCTCAGCCAGCTTTGACAGCTTTACCCTTGGCATGAGGCCGGCAAATGCGCCATAGTCGACGTATGACTTGCGGGAAAAGAGGTCCAGCTTCCTGCCCAGCCGCTCAGGGGTTGTTGTAGGCGGGGACGTGTTGGGCATGTCCACGACCGTTGTAACGCCGCCGAAAGCGGCGCTCATGCTTCCCGTCCCGATATCCTCTTTGTGCGTCAGGCCCGGTTCCCTGAAATGGACGTGGAGGTCAATTGCGCCGGGCAGTATTATGCTGTTCTCGAAACTCTCGCGCTGATATGCATCAAGATTCTTCCTGATCTCGGTGATCCTGCCGTCCTTTATCCCCACGGAGGTTTTGACCAGCATCCTGTCGATGTAGAATGTGCCTTCCAGTGCCAGGTCCGCGCGCGTCAGGACGGCACCTCCAACCCTCGCATCATTCCTGCGGTATCATCTATGACTTTTAATAAAATTTGGTAAGCCCGCCTGCCGGTTACGGCGACAGCACCCGCCTCACCACGGCGCCGTTGGGTTCCTCCTCGCCGAACACCTCACCGACGAACCTGAGCACCCTGACGCGTGGATCGCCCCAGGAGTCTTCGGGCATTCCAGCTTTCCAGCATGTCATCCTGAGGAACTCCTCGCTGTCCCATTTCTCATCCACTGCAACCTGTGGCAGAAGGAGGCCCCTGAACCTTCCTCGCTCGACAATAAGCCCGTGCCTCCCTATCTCGACGCTCAGCGGCAGCTCCCACCTGCTCTTGACTGCAATCTCCTCCGGGGGTGAGAGGATGCTCAGCTCGAACACCAGGCCGGCGATCTCCCCTTCCTCCACAGGCTCAAACCTGGGATCGGATAGAACGGAGTCCACAGCTGCGTTGACAATTGCCTGCCTCAGTGTGTAAATTGGCTCGGGGATGCCGATGCACCCCCTGAGCTTCCTGTCCGGGTGCGTCTGCACGGTCACAAAGGCGCCTGCCTTCTGTTCAAACACGGACGGCAGCTTTATGTCTGGTATCCTGTAGCTCCCGGTAAGGACCGCGCTCTCTGCAATCCTGCGGGCGAACCTTACCCCGGTCTCACCCTCGCTGTCAGTCAACATGGCAACTCAGCCCCTGTACGTTGTTAGGTTCAACGATGATTAATAGATTGCCCGCTCAAACCGGCGTGTCCCGTGGACCATTTATGCAGATGATCAAACTTTTGCGGAAAAGTTTTATAAACTCAGCTAAAATGGTTTGATATTGCATGAAGTTCGTCAAGATATCACAGACAGAGATGGGAAACATCAGGACCCTCTATGAAGGTGTCATGGCGAGCGCCTCCCACGGACTTTTCTACAGGGAGGGAATCCTCACCGGAAGCGAGATCGTCCGGATTGCAAGGGATGAGGAGGGCGACCTGCTGGAGACTGCGAGCAGGCTGCTTATTGCGCGCGGCTGGGCCGAAAAGGTGGAATTCAGCGACGAAGGCATTGTCGTCCAGGGCTCGATTGAGGCTGGAAGCTCAAGCCAGCCTACCTGCCACAGGCTGCGCGGTGTTTTCAAGCGCCTTTACGAGGCGGCCGAGCACAGGAAGGTGCTGTGCGAGGAAGAGGAGTGTGAAAGTCTGGGCTCGAACAACTGTGTTTTCAGGATAACGATGGAGGATGACTCTGATGACTGAGGATCTGAAGGCGATGCTGAGGGCCCTGAAAGATGATGGTGTCAAGTCATCCGCCATAATCAGCAGGGACGGGCTCGTCATAGCTGCAGACCTGGACAGCGGCACCTATGTGGAGACGTTTGCAATCATGTGCGCCACGCTTATGGGCGCTGCAGTGACTGCGAACATGGAGCTCAAGCGCGGCTCGCCTGACAGGGTCACGGTGGAGAGCAGCGACGGAAAGATGCTGATACTGTCCGCCGGGAGAAAAGCCGTAGTGGTTTCGGTGATCGGCGACGGCGTTGACGAGGAGCGCATTGCGAAGCAGATGGAGAAAATAGCGTCGACAGTCAGGCAGAGCTGACCTCTACTTCTTCTCCCTTACCTGCACCCTCTTTATCTCTTCCTTCGTCTTGCCGGAAGAGACGTTGTCGATGTGTTCCAGAAAGCTGAGCTGGTTGTCGATAAAGGCGCGCGCAGTCAGGAGCAGTTCCCTCTGCGCGTTCCTGAATTCACGCATGACTGCGGCATCAGCCGGGATCCTAGGCATTAGAGCCCGCATCGCCTTCATCGTGCTCATGCCTGCATTGTAGGCGTGTTCAACTATCTCCTTCTTTTGTACCTCTCGCGGTGCGCTTTCCTTTCTTTGTGGCATAGAGCTCCTCCTTGAATCTGATGGCCAGGACACCGTTCGAGATTTCGGCTGAAGAAACGCTCCTGCCGTAGAGACCTAGTGGCAGCGCGATCGTCCGCCTGTACTGGCCTACATCAACGATTATAGCGTCCCTTTTTGTATATAATTCTAGCTGGTCGGTGGTAGCAAAGGGGACCTTCAACCTTATTGTGGTGGTTCCCCCTTTGGATGTGATCTTCATCGGGTTTTCCTTTGAATATATTGCCGACGGATCCGTATTGCCGAAAAGTTCGTCGGCAAGCCGCCTGGTTGCATCACTGCCGACAACCTCAAGCGTGTACTGGTGTGCATAAAACTTCTTCAGGGGCTCGAATATCTCGTCTATCATCCGCAGATACACATCCTGCTCCCTGAGTTTCTTGGGATCGGCATTCTTCGCATTCTTGTCATATACCCTGTTAACGACAAGAGCCTCGACTGTGAGATTGTAGAGGGACAGGTAGGTGTATGCCCTCATCGTTTCATTTATGACCATCTTCTCCGGGTTGGTGACAAGTCTCACCGATGTTATCTCGGGGTTAATCAGGAGGTCACGCACATCCCTGATCCTCATGTTGAATTTCTCGAACTCCTTCATTGCCTCATTTGTCGGCAGCGGGAAGGAGAGGACGTGCCCGACAGTGGCACGTGCCACCTTCACAAAGCTCTTGAGCACCCCGTAGAAGCGCTGGAAGTACCAGTCGGCAACGTCGGGGAAACTTAGAAGGCGCAGCGTGTCGGCCGTCGGAGCTGTGTCTATGACGACAATGTCATACTCGTCGTTCCTGTTGAAGCGGTCGAGGTAGAACAGCGCAGCTATGAACTCCATGCCGGGAAAAATAGCCATTTCCTTGGCGGAAATCTCGTCCATGCCCTGCGATGCAAAGAAGCTGAAGATGTATGTCCTGATCTCGTTCCAGTTGTCCTCCAGCTCCTTCAGTATGTCTATCTCAAGGCCATCCAGGTTTGGCGCTATCTTTGTGATAGTGTTGCCTATGGTCACTTCCGTGCTGTCTGAAAGGCTGTGGGCTGAATCGGTGCTCATCACTATGGTGCGCATGCCCCTGTCGGCGCATTTCATTGCAGTCGCCACAGAAACGGAAGTCTTGCCGACGCCGCCCTTGCCAGTGTATATTAGAATGCGCAGATTCCACACCTTCGGGTGCTAATTGGGTGGAAGGGTAGAAGAACTCTTCCCTACCCGTAGCCCCCTGGCCAGTCTACTGAGTTGAACTGGGAGCTGCATGGTGGGCCGTTGGTGTAGGCTATCTCCTCGGCCTTCATGTCAGCCACTGTTGCATAGAGCGTTTCGAACTCGGCCGTGTGAAGGCAGCCGCCGCCGGAATGGCCGGACAGCAGAGCCTTTATGCCGTCGAGGCCGCCTGCAACCGCCGGAGAGTCGACCCTCCTTCCGTCCACGAGAAGGAGCGGCAAGGTGTCGATCTCCTCATGCTCCATCTTCCCGTTCTGGAATGTGAAAATATGTGTGCCCTCCGCCCCCGCGAGAAGATAGCTTGATTCATGCATCGGCTTTAGGGATGAGAGCTTCTCAACAGCGCTCTCGACGCTCTTTGACGACTCTGTGATTATGCGCGGTACCATGTACGCGGCCACACCGTCCCTCGGTTCCTTGTTTCCCGACAAAATGTCGGCCGAAACAAACTGGCCGTAGACACCGTAGCTCTCCCACGTTCCAGCGAAGTAGCCTGACATCCTGCCAAGTGATGCGTATGAATCGTTGGGGTCCAGCCTTAGCAGGTTCCTGACATATGTCGCAGGGGAGGCGGAAAAGCTCCGTCCCACGAGCAGTGAATCTCCTTCCTTTGCCACCACAGTCATCGAATGTGTAGGGGGCGCGCCATAGTCGTTGGCCTCGACAAGCATTGCCTCTATCTCGATGGATATGCCCTCGGCTATACCCTGGAGCTCGTCCTTCAGCACCGGATGGAATTCAAAGACCGCTTCAGCCGATCTGGCCGCATTCTGCGCCTTGAGGCTGTCGATGGGTTCGCTGAGCCTCTTGTGCAGCTTGTCTGTAAATGCATCGGTCATCTTTCGTCCAATGTCATAATGATTGCCGCCCGCGTTGATCAGCCTGTAATACTCCTCTGCCGCTGCGGTCGCATTTTCTTCAGCCATACGGGACCACCGTACTTTTGAAATTTCTACTCATTAATAAGTTTAATCGACAGTCCGGGGCTACGTGGCCCCGGGGGGTTTCGATTCATTCGCCGAGGGATGAGGCAAGAAGGTCGGAGATGTCAACAACCCTTCCGTTCCTGCCGAGGTTTACGAGGCAAACGGGGCAGGCTGTGAGGGTCGTTCCCGCCCCCGTTTCGTCAAGCTGACCAGTGCGTGCAGCGGTGACACCCCTCCCGATTTCGGGGTACAGGAGCTCATCGGGCCCGCCGCAGCAGTGTGTCCCCCTGCCGCAGCTAGCCGGGAGCGATATGTCCGCAGCCTTCCTGGCAAGCGCAAGCGGGGCAGACATGTCATCGAACCGCCTGGCAAGATGGCATGGTTCATGGAACGCGAGCTTCTCCCCGCGGTTGCCGAATTCCAGGTCCCCAAGCAGCTCTGTATAGTGCACAACCTCGATATCGAAGCCGTCGACAATTGATGGATAGACATTGCACAGCATGTCGTGTGTGTGCGGGTCCACCGTGACCACCCTCCTTACCCCGCGGGACCTGAATATGCCTGCCACCCGGACCGCATACTCCCTCATTGAGCTCGAAAAGCCCATATCATGCAGGAGCGTGCCCGGATAGGGCTCGTCGCCGCCCAGATAGAAGAAGTTCACCCCGGCACTCCTCAGCAGGGCCGCAATGTTCCGGAGATGGCCGTCCATCTCCCTTGCCATCGCTCTCCTGTTGAGCAAGAGGGCGCCATGCATTAGCCATGGCAGCCGCAATGCCAGCCCGGCGATGAACCTGCGCGATGAATCCCCCCTGCGGCCAAGAAATTCATTCAGTGCACTGCTGTACGACATGAGCTGATACATCTGCCCTGTATACAGCAGCGTATCCCCCGAATCAGGGATGGAAAGTCCCTCGGCCCAGCGCCCCGCCCTCCTTCCGAGCGGAAGTACCGAGTTGTAGCGCATTATGCTCCTCTCAACAAGGCGTGCCAGGTCAGGTACGCCCCTGCCCTTTTCCACCAGGATCTCCCTGGCCAGGTGGGAGACCTTTCCAGCATTGACGCCCGCGGGGCAGACCTGGGCGCATGCATAGCAGTCGAGGCAGGAGAAGAAGGGATCGGAAAGGGCCGAGATATCCTCTCCCAGACTGAGCATTGAAAGCAGCTCCTTCCCCAGCATCACCCTCCCTCTTGCACCCTTGGAGCTGTCGTAGCCGGAGGAAGGCAGAGTCGGGCAGACTGCCTCACAGAAGCCGCAGTTTATGCACTTTCCGGCCTCCGCCCGGAGGTTATCAGCGGTCGAGGTCAATGAAGTACCTTCCCCGGATTGAGAAGTCCCTTGGGATCGAATACACTCTTTATGCCCTTCATCAGCTCCAGCGCCTTCTCAGATCGCCTGTACCGGTACTCCTCCCTGAGCAGTTCCATCTTCTCCAGACCGATCCCGTGTTCGGCCGAGACGCTGCCTCCGTGCTCCAGTGCCACCCTCGCAATAGAAGAATGGAAATGCTCAACGCGTGCCCTCTCAGAGCTGTCCCCCTGGTCGAAGAATATGTTGGCGTGAATGTTTCCATCACCAATATGACCGAAGAGTGCAACCCTGATACCTTCACTTTCCACGATGGAGTTGATGCTCCTGAGCACGGCGGGAAGCGTCGAGGGAGGAACCACAATATCGCCAATCAGCACGACATCCCTCTCGCTCCTGCGCAGCTTGAGCAGCGAGGAATAGGCCCCCTTTCGGGCAGTATAGAGTGTATCCAGCTCTGCCCTGTCCGTGGTTGAGCTGATTTCAGTTGCACCGCTCCTCCTGAGGAGAGAAGAAGCCTCCTGAACGTATCTTGACAGTGCCTCCTCCGGTCCATCCAGGTCAAGCAGAAGAACGTATGGTGCGCAAACTGCGAATTTGTAAGTTCCGGTAGATTCCACAGCCTTCATCGTCATGCCGTCGAGATATTCCGCAATCAGCGGCTCCATACCTGCAGCTTTGACGTCTGCAACCGCCCTTCCCAGAGATTCTATATCGCTGAAATAGGCAAGGAGCCTGGCAACAGCCTGCGGCTTTGAAACAATCTTGACATATGCCCTTGTGACGACCGCGAGCGTGCCCTCGCTTCCCACCAGCAGCGATGTCAGGTCATAGCCTATCCTTGACTTCAGCGTCCTGTTGCCAAACTGCAGCACCGTGCCGTCCATGAGAACTGCCTCCACCCCGAGAATCCAGTCCTTCGTAGTTCCGTACCTGACGCACCTCAGGCCGCCTGCATTCGTGTTGATGATGCCTCCGACGGTTGCCGCAATTGAGCTCCCCGGATCAGGAGGGAACATCTGTCCCAGGCCGGCAAGTCGCCTGTTGAGCGCGTCGATGCGCACACCGGCCTGCACCTCGGCAACCCGGTCCTCGACGCTCACCGACATTACCCTGTCCATGCGCATGAGGCTCATGACGACGGCACCGGGCACGGGGATTGATGCGCCTGTGAGGGAGGTTCCACCGCCCCTCGCCACCACTGGGATACCCTTCCCGCTGCAGTACTTCAGGACTGCAGAAACCTCTCCAGAGGTGCGTGGGAGAACCACGGCTGCAGGAAGCTCACCGTCGTAGTGTGATGCGTCCCTGCTGTACGGTATCAATTCCTCCCTGGCGGAAAGCACCCCTCCAGGGAGTATCGATTCGAGATCTGAAACAATGCCCATCAATAGACAACCACCTACTGCAAAGTGGCGCTCATAGTTCAGTATTTCGGACGGAAGCACCTGAAATCTATTAAACAGCGGAGCAATAACATTCTGCATGTACTGCGGGAGGGATTACGAGCGATGCCTTCCAGGGTGAACGGAAGAAGGGTGATATCAACCTACAGGCTGCAGTTCAGTCCCGATTTCACTTTCAGGGAGGCCGAGAAGGTTGCCCCATATCTCCGCAGGCTTGGCATATCCACAATTTACTCATCGCCCATCTTCGAGGCAAGGACGGGCAGCGGGCATGGCTACGACGTAACGGATGCCGGTTCGGTGAGGGGCGAGTTCGGCTCCGAGGAGGCGTTTAGTGGCCTTATGGAAAAAGTGCATGCCGAGGGGCTCGGATGGCTGCAGGGAATTGTCCCCAACCACATGGCATACCATACTGAGAACAGGTTCATTTATGATGTACTGAAACATGGGCGGTCGTCCAGATTTGCATTCATGTTCGACATCGACTGGAATCACCACCTGCCTGCACTACGCGGCAGGGTTCTTGCGCCATTCCTGGAACGTGACTACATTGATTGCCTTACTGGTGGATTGATCAGAATAGCGTTAGAGGGAGAACCATGCCTGGAGTGCGCCGGAATGAAGTTCCCGATATGCCCGGAAAGCATCTCTGAAATAGTTTCCGCTGCAGAGGGAGGCGGCGAAGAGGCGCTCAGGGAGGCGGCGAAGAGCATAAATGCCGACAGAGGGAGGCTGAACAGAATAATCTCTGACCAGAACTACCTGCTGCGCAACTGGAGGAGCGCGTCCGAGGAGATCAACTACAGGCGGTTCTTCGCCGTAAACGGACTCATAGGCCTGAGGATGGAGGACCCCTCTGTTTTCGAGGAGACGCATGCGCTTGTAAGGCGCTGGATAGAGGACGGCACGATAGACGGGGTCAGGGTTGATCATATAGACGGGCTAGCAGATCCGCTGGAGTACCTGCACAGGCTGAGGAAAATAGCAGAAGGGGCATATGTCGTGGTTGAGAAGATACTCTCGGCGGATGAAGAGCTGGAGCCGGCCTGGCCAGTCGAGGGAACGACAGGCTACGATTTCCTCAATGCATCCGCACTTCTCTTCGTGGACAGGGGGGCAGAGGAGGCTATGACACGGATTTACTCGACATTCGCCGGCGGCGCTGTCCTGACTGAGGAGATGCGCACAGAAGCACGGGAAGAGGTTATCGGCAGGCTCTTCGCGGGTGACATCGACAACCTGACGCAGCGCTTCCTTCAGTGTATCCGCGGAAAGGAGTACGGTTCGGACGTCACGGCAGGGCGCATGCGCGCCGCAATCGGTGGCCTCCTATCCAGTCTCCGCATATACAGGACGTACGTCACGGAGGGCGCAGCTTCCCCGAAGGACCGCTCTATTCTGAAGGAGGCTGTTTCGAGGTCGGGGGCGAGGCTGCCTTGGCTTGAAAGGGAGAACGCTGCCCTTTCAAGGCTGATTGACGATGCAGCGACTGATGCAGGAGCCAGGAGCTGCCTTGTCAGGCTTCAGCAGCTTTCCCCTGCAATTGCTGCCAAATCGCTCGAGGACAGCATATTCTTCAGATATGCCAGGTTTATTCCACTGAATGAGGTGGGTTCCGATCCTGCATGTTTCGGCAGCGATGCAGATGCATTCCATTCATTCATTGCAAACCGCGCCCGCCGTTTTCCCCTGTCGATGAACTGCACCTCCACGCACGACACCAAGTACGGGGAGGATGCGAGAGCCAGGATGCATTACCTCTCCGAAATCCACGGAAAGTGGGGCGAGATGGTGATTGCCTGGTTCAGGGAGGGGGATGGGTTCAGGACGAATGTGGGAGGGAAGACGTGCCCCTCGCCTGCGGAGGAATACTACATGTACCAGCTGCTTGCAGGCACATGCCCGGCCGGCGGCAGGGGAAGCGCAGGCTACAGGAAGCGTGCAGAGAGGCAGATTATAAAGGCTCTCAGGGAGGCATCCCTGAACAGCTGCTGGGAAGAGCCCTGCGAAGAGTGGGAGAATGGATGTATCCTTTTCCTTGATTCCCTGCTGGATGGCAGCAACAGATCATTTGCAGAGTCCTTTGACAAATTCCTTCCTGAGATCATTTTCCATGGATCCCTGAATTCGCTTTCACTCCTGACACTCAAGATGTTGTGCCCGGGCATACCTGATACATATCAGGGATCCGAGGTGTGGAATCTGGGAATGACCGATCCGGACAACAGGAGGAGCATCGACTTTGAAAAACTCTCGGTGATGCTGAAGCATATCGAGGATCGTGGAATGGATCCTGCATTTGTCAGCGAAATGCAGTCCGGGAAGGATGAGGGATTGGTCAAGATGTTCCTGACAAGGTTGCTGCTCCATATGCGCAGGGAGGATCCGCAGCTCTTCCTCGAAGGCGCATACATTCCGCTTCAGGTCAGCGGACCTCTATCAAATCATCTGATAGCGTTTGCACGTGTATGCGACGTGAGATGGCTTGTGGCAGCCGTTCCAAGGCTGACAGCAGGGATTGCGGCAGATCGGGCCGGGGACATCTGGGGAAATAGCTGGGAGGGTACAAATGTGCTGCTTCCTTCAGACTCACCCGCTTCATTCACCAACAGCATAACGGGCAGGCATCTGGCTGCAACGCACCGGGTTGACATGCCTGTCCTGCGCGCAGCCGATCTGCTTGACTGCTTTCCGGTGGGGGTTGCGACAGGGCAAAGGAGGGCGCAATCCGATGGGCAGGATTGAGGGGGACAGGTTCGCCTTCGGACCCTCCCAGACTGCGGGAGGCACAGAGCTCAGGGTTTGGGCGCCCGGGAAGAGGAAGGTTTCAGTCAGGCTGGGCGACGGGAGGGAGCTGGAGATGACGGGCGAGGAGCTTGGATTCTGGAGGCTTGACACGCCCCTGGATGCGGGTGAGAGGTACTGCTTTATCCTGGACGGAAAGGGGCCCTATCCGGACCCGGCGTCCAGATACCAGCCGGAAGGCATCAGCGGACTTTCAGAGATAACGGACAGGGACAGCTACAGCTGGGGGCAGGCAGGCTGGAAGGGGATTGAACTGGGAGAATTTGTAATAGAGGAGGTGCACACCGGCACATTCACCCCCGGAGGTACATTCGACAGCGCAGTGGAGAAGCTCGAGTCTGTTGCTTCCACAGGCATCACTGCAATAGAGCTTATGCCCGTGGCACAGTTCCACGGCGCCAGGAACTGGGGGTATGACGGCGTGCTCCTCTACGCCCCGCATAACAGCTACGGAAATCCGGATGATCTCAAGCACCTGGTGGACAACATACATGCTGCAGGCATGGCAGCCATACTCGACGTTGTCTACAACCACATAGGCCCCGCGGGAGGATTCCTCAGCGAATTCGGTCCATTCCTCAGCAGAAGGCACTCGACACCCTGGGGAGCCGGGCTCAATTATGATGGCGAAATGTGCGATCCTGTCAGGGAGCATGTGATAAGGAATGCGCTATACTGGGTCGATGAGTTCAGGTTCGACGCACTCAGGCTTGATGCCATTCACGGCATCCTGGACACATCTCCTGAACATCTCCTCTCCGAAATGTCTAGGCGGGTAGCTTCATTCTCGGCTGCAAGCGGGAGGAAAATATACCTCATTGCGGAAAGCGACCTCAACGACAGCATGGTGGTCAGGGGAAGGGGGGAGTGCGGCTACGGTCTCGATGCGCAGTGGAATGATGATTTCCATCATTCAGTCCACACGTACATAACGGGCGAAAACGCTGGTTACTACTCCGATTACAGCGGCGCCGCGGATATCGCATCATCCCTACTCAATGGATTCGTATATGACGGGAAATATTCCGCCAACCTTTCCAGGAGGAGGGGTGCCCCGTGGGGGGACCTTCCTTTCATGAAGCTGGTCGCGTGCGTGCAGAACCACGACCAGATTGGCAACAGGGCATTCGGCGAGAGGCTGACGGCGCTGGCAGACAGGGGGAAGGTTAGGTTTGCGGCCTCGCTTCTTCTGCTCTCCCCCTTCACACCGATGCTGTTCCAGGGCGAGGAGTACGGCGAGACCGCCCCGTTCCTTTTTTTCATCGACACGGATGACACGGAATTCGCCAGGAGGGTGAGGGAGGGGAGAAGGAGGGAGTTTGAGCGCTTCGGATGGACCGATACACCGGACCCGGTGAGCGCTGAAACTTTCATGGCATCGAAGCTGCGATGGAATGAGGATGAGGGGTCTGAGAAGAGCAGGGCAATGTACAGGAAGCTCACTTCCCTGAGGAGGAGATACATCACCACGCAGCCCGGAAGGCATTCGTTCGTTCAGGCAGATGGTGTCGGAGAACTGGCGTACGGATCGGGGATGAAGGTATTCATCTCGCTCTGCGGGGGGGAGAGACGTATTGATGCTGGGGAAGATACAGCACTTGTGTTCCACTCGGAATCGGCTGAATATGGCGGCGCATACTCAGCACCGGGCGGAGGGCGGTTCACACTTCATCCCTATTCGGTGGCGGCGGTGGCCAGATGACCACGCCTGCCCCTGAGTATTGCGGCGCCCCCTGCGCTGACTGTGATCTTCTTCCAGTCCATGGGTATCGGATACCTGTCCTGGTTGGCAGGTTCTGAATCGATCAGTATCTCCCTCGAAACCCAGCTGTCAGGAACAGTGAACTCCACCGCCCTCATGCCCGGGTTCATCAGTATCATGAGATCATCCTCCGCAACGTCACCTCCGCCGTAGCCGACCTCCTCGATGCCTGTTGCAGAAAGGAGTATCGCAATTGCCTTTCTTTCTGAATGCCAGTCATGCTCCCTCATCTCCCTGCCGTCTGGCCTGAGCCAGGCTATGTCCTTCACACCGTCGGAAACTATGGTACCCTGGAAGAAGTTGCGCCTCTGCAGAACGTGGTATTTCATCCTGATGCCGACCATCTTGCGGGTGAAATCAAGCAGCCTCCTCTCCCTCTCGCCCAGCTGCCAGCTGTACCAGCTGATTTCATTGTCCTGGCAGTAGGCGTTGTTGTTGCCGCGCTGCGTCCGCCAAATCTCGTCGCCGCCCAGTATCATAGGCACACCGTGGGAGGAGAGCAGCGTTATGAGAAGGGCCCTGGCCCGCCTCTGGCGTGCCGAATTGATCTCCTCGTCGTCGGTATCCCCCTCAAATCCCATGTTGGAGCTTATGTTGTCATCTGTGCCATCCCTGTTGTGCTCCAGGTTTGCCTCGTTGTGCTTTGAATTGTAGCTTACAAGATCCCTGAGGGTGAAGCCGTCGTGGGATGTGATGTAATTGATGCTGGCATGCGGCTTCCTCCCGTTCGTGGCATAAAGGTCGGATGAACCTGAGAACCTGGTTGCAAACTCCCCAAGGTTGTTGGGCGACCTTGTCCAGTAGTGTCTCATCGAATCCCTGTATTTCCCGTTCCACTCGGCCCAGTGAATTGGGAAGTGCCCAACCTGGTATCCGCCGGGGCCCACATCCCATGGCTCTGCTATCAGCTTGACCCTGGAAACGATGGGGTCCTGGTGTATGACGTCGAAGAAGGAAGAAAGCCTGTCAACCGCATAGAGCTCGCGCGCGAGCGTTGAGGCGAGATCGAACCTGAAGCCGTCCACTCCCATCTCTGTGATCCAGTACCTAAGGCTGTCCATGATGAGCTGCAGCACCTGGGGATGTCTTGCATTGAGCGTGTTGCCTGTGCCAGTGAAGTCCACATAATACCTCTGATTGTCAGGTGCCAGCCTGTAGTAGACCGTGTTGTCAATTCCCCTGAAGCTCAGGGTCGGACCGAGATGGCTTCCCTCGCCTGTGTGGTTGTAGACAACATCGAGTATAACCTCAATGTCGTTTTCGTGCAGCGTCCTGACCATCCTCTTGAACTCATCCGCCAGCCCCGTGGGGGATCGTTCTGAGGCATACCTTATGTCGGGCGCAAAGTAGGCTAGCGTGTTGTATCCCCAGTAGTTGGACAGACCCCTGTCAACAAGCTCCTTGTTGTCCACCCTGTGGTGGACAGGCATGAGCTCCACGGCAGAGATGCCCAAGTCTGAGAAATAGCGCAGCATCTGAGGAGAGACCAGCCCGCTGTACGTGCCTCGGAGCGGCGGCTCCATATCGGGGTGGGCTGCGGTAAGCCCCTTCACGTGCGTTTCATAGATGACAGTCCTGTTCCACGGATGTCGAGGCTTCCTGACCCCCTTCCAGTCGAATCCGCCGCCAATCACCGAACACTTGGGCATTGACCTGGCATCATCTGTCCAGCTGAATGACTCATCACCATGCTCGCTGCCAACGACGTAGCCGAACATGTCATTGGTCCAGCCGATCTGGCCTGTGAGCGCCCTTGCATACGGGTCTATCAGCAGCTTGTTCGGGTTGAACCGCATGCCCAGATCTGGCCTGTATGGCCCGTCTACCCTGTAGCCGTAGAGGTCTCCCTCCTTTATGCCTGGCACGAATATGTGCCAGACAAAATCATCCCTCTCCCTTAATTCGAACTCCTCGCTCGGATCCCCTGACTCGGGCCTGTCAAAGAGCTGAAGAGTTACCCTTTCGGCATTCTCGGAATATATCGCGAAATTGGCGCCGTCCTCCTCAAGTGCCACACCCTGCGGATAAGGCGATCCGATCGTCGTCTTCCTTGAAACGGCCACATCCCCGATTCAGATCCTGTCCTTATTTATTGTTTGTGCGGCCGCTCCGGACAGTCTGGCAAGTGCATTGAGGGGTATTTCGACCCACTCCGGTCTGTTGTTGAGTTCGTAGTTCAGCTCATAGACGGCCTTTTCAATAGTGAAGAACCTTAGCGCCTCCTTCATTTCGCCGAAGTCTGCCGGCAGATACTCTGACGACGGGCTGTACCCCTTCCAGTAGGATTCCAGGAACAGTGAAGATGCGTCCGCACTCCACTTCTCTGCTGCACCTCCCCCCGTCCCGGACTTCCTTGCGGCAAAAGCAGATGCATAGTCGAGTGAGCGCAGCATTCCGCTCACATCCCTGAGGGCGCAGTGGGGGCTCCTCCTGTATTCCAGAGGCCTCATGGGTTCCCCTTCGAAATCTATGACATACAGCTCGCTTCCCGACTTGAGAACCTGGCCGAGGTGATAGTCGCCGTGTATCCTTATCCTGTGTATTCCCCTGCCCAGAAGGTTGCCTGCCCCGGCGCCTGCATCAAACAGCCTTCGCCTCCTTTCCATCACGGCCTGGCCCACTTCGGCAGCGCTGCGTCCCAGGTCGGGCATGTGCCTCTCCAGCGAAAGGAGCGCTCCCGCGAGGAGTTCCCTGTAGTCCCCCTTCCACCTGAGCACATCCTCTTCAGCTATGGGCAGCGGCGCAAAGCCGTCTATGCCGCCGACTGAGGAGAGGGCGTTGTGCATTGCAGAAGTTGTGAGTCCGAGCTTTTCAATGAAATCACCCGGGGGCGCGTTGCCTCCGAGAAAGTGGTCGGAGAGCATGCCTGTGACATAGCTCCAGCAGTCCCCCTCGTTCTGGATGAAGACGCTGAGCGAGCCGAGAAGGGAGGTGGACTGGCCATGATAGGCGAGTTTTCCAAGAGGAGCTGGAATTGAGCGGAATTGCGTGCGGGAAGTCAGGACGGCAGCTACCTCATAGTCCGGATTTTCCCCGCTCTCCAGCCTCCTGTAGCTCTTGTATATCGTCCTTCCATCCAATATCACGGAGGTGTTGCTCTGCTCCGAGGAGACCACCTTCGACATGGACGGGGCGGCGGAAAGACTGCCGTGGAAGCTTTCAGCTGGCTCGGCCCTGATTTCGCCGTGGTTCATCACAATTCTCCCGCCGCCTGAAAGCATTGAGAATATCAGCCTGATGAATTCTATGTCGTGCAGCGCGTCCGAATACGTGGCAGACCCTCCAGGGGTATCAAGTGTAACGCTGATGCCGCCTGATTCCCTGTAATCCCCCTCCAGCCTCCTCAGCGGTATGAAATAATCCTCCGTGCCACCCTCCTCAAAGCTGATCCGGATGATTGGCAGCAGGAATCTCCTGCCGCCCGCAGTGCACTCGCCGAAGTCCAGGATTTGGTGGAACGATATCTTCCTCGCCTTGCCACCGAACCAGCGCTGCGAGGGCAGCTCCTCCGCCAGAGCCCTTCCGATTGCCTGAACCTCTCCGCCCTCGGGAGAAGGCATTCAATCCACCTCGTCGTTCCCCGTGGGCTTTGTCAGGCTCAACCAGAAGAATGACCGGGGGTGAAGCGTGAAGAAGTAGGGAAGCTCGCCAATCCTGGGGAAAGGGGCGTCGGTTATTGCCTCGATGGGTTTGAGCCCTGCAAACTCCGGGAGCGAGAGTTCCAGATATGTCGGCTTTCTGGAGAGGTTGAAGATGCAGACCATGTGTTCGTCGCCGTAACTTCGGACGTAGGAGAGGACACGCTTGTTCCTGTGCTCCAGGAACCTTATCTCTCCCCTTCCCATGACCTGCGCATACTTCCTCCTGACGGCGAGCATCCTTCTGACCCAGTTGAGCAGGGATGAAGGGAGCCTGTTTTCAGATTCGACGTTATTGCTCTCGTAGTGGAAATTCGGACTGGTCACCGGGGGAGAATAGAGCTGTTCGGCATCCGCCTTGGAGAAGCCTGCATTCCTGTCATACGACCACTGCATGGGCGTCCTGACCCCGTTCCTGTCACCGAGGTAGATGTTGTCTCCCATGCCCACCTCGTCGCCGTAATAGAGAATGGGTGATCCCGGCAGGGAGAGTATGAGCGCATGGACAAGCTCAAGCGAGGCCCTGTCGCTGTCCAGAAGAGGCGCAAGCCTCCTCCTTATGCCGAGGTTCAGGCGCATCTTGGGGAGCTTTGCGTATTCGGAATACATTATGTCGCGCTCCTCGTTGGTTACCATCTCGAGCGTGAGTTCGTCGTGATTTCGAAGGAATATTCCCCAGTCGCACTTCTCAGGTATCGGTATTGTCTCCTTGACTATGTTGATTATAGGATAGGCGTCCTCCTTCGCCAGTGCGATGAATATCCTTGGCATCAGCGGGAAGTTGAACGCCATGTGGAACTCATCCTGGTTGCCGAAATATGCCTTTGCGTCAGAGGGCCACTGGTTCGCCTCGGCCAGAAGAATCGTTCCGGGGAACTCCTCCTCCATCATCTTCCTGATGCGCTTGAAATACCTGTGCGTTTCAGGAAGGTTCTCACATGATGTCCCCTCGCGCTCGAAGAGATAAGGGACTGCATCGCACCTGAAGCCGTCAAGCCCCATTTTCAGCCAGTAGCGTATCACATTCCGCATCTCCTTCCTGACCTCCGGGTTGTCATAGTTCAGGTCAGGCTGGTGGCTGTAAAACCTGTGCCAGTAATACTGTTTGGTCCTGGGCTCCCACGTCCAGTTGGAAATCTCCGTGTCTGTGAATATGACTCTGACACCGCTGTACTTCGTGTCGTCGTCGCTCCATACGAACCAGTCCCTCTTTGGCGAATCCCTGCTGGAAGAGGCGTCCTTGAACCAGCTGTGCTGGTCTGAACAGTGGTTCATGACGAGATCCGCTATGACTTTCATGCCCTTCGAATGGGCCTCCGTCAGCAGAAGTTTGAAGTCATCCAGGGTGCCGTATTCAGGCTGAATGCTGTAGTAGTCTGAAATGTCGTATCCGTCATCCTTCATGGGCGACTTGTAGAACGGGAGAAGCCATACGCAGTCGACACCCAGTCCCCTGAGATAGTCGAGTTTCATCCTTACGCCATTCAGGTCGCCAATGCCGTCATCGTTCGAGTCGAAGAAGGATTTCACTGGGATCTCGTAGAAGATTGCATCCCTGAACCAGAGCGGTTCCTCCACTCCAATCACCCTTCCAGCGTGAATATGTGGCCCGGTCTCTCGCCGGGAACAAGTCTCACGTAATTATATTCTCCGTGCCACCTGAACGCTTCGCCTGTGAGCATATCCCTCACGACGTAATCCTGGTCCCTCACGAGGCCCAATTCATCAAGTGGAATGCGCAGCACTGCATCCTGCGCATCGAACGGGTTTATGTTGACTACAACCATCAGCGGCCTGCCCGACCTGACGGCTGCGCGGGTGTAAAAGACTATGTTGGGATTCCCCACAGGATGGAAAGAGAGTCCCCCGGATTCCTGCAGCTGCGGGCATTCAGCCCTCACCCTGTTCAGGCGGCTGATGAACTCCTTTATATTCCCGGCCCTGTTCCAGTCCCTCTGCCTGATCTCGTACTTTTCCGAGTTCATGTACTCCTCCTTTCCGGGGAGTGCCTCGTTTTCACACAGTTCAAATCCGCTGTATATTCCCCACACCGGGGAGAGGGTGGCCGCAAGCAGGGCCCGCATCAAGAAGGCAGGCCTCCCGCCGTTCTGCAATACGAAAGGAAGTATGTCCGGTGTGTTGGTAAAGAGGTTTGGCCTGAAGAAGTCGGTAATTTCAGGTGACGTGATTTCGGAAAAATACTCCTCCAGTTCCCAGTTGAAGTTTTTCCAGGTGAAGTAGGTGTATGACTGTGAAAATCCGAGCTTTGACAGCTCATACATCACCTTCGGCCGCGTGAACGCCTCGGAGAGGAATATTACGTCGGGATGCTTTCCCCTTATCTCCCCGATGACCCACTCCCAGAACTCGAATGGCTTGGTGTGCGGATTGTCCACCCTGAATATCCTCACTCCCGCGTCAATCCAGAAGGTGAAAACACTTTTCAGCTCTTCCCAGAGCGCCTTCCAGTCGCTGTTGCGGAAGTCAAGTGGGTATATGTCGAAATACTTCTTCGGCGGATTCTCGGCGTACCTTATCGACCCGTCCCTCCTGTGATAGAACCATTCCGGATGCTCCCTGACGTACGGGTGGTCGGGGGAGCACTGGAATGCTATGTCTATGGCAACCTCGATTCCCTTCTGCGCCGCCTTCTTCATCAGCAAGCGGAAATCATCCATTGTGCCCAGTTCCCTGTGAATTGACTTGTGTCCCCCTTCGGCCGAGCCTATCGCCCACGGGCTCCCAGGATCGTCACGGGATGCATGCAGCGCACCGTTCCTGCCCCGCCTGCTGGTTACGCCTATCGGATGTATTGGAGGAAGGTAGAGGACGTTGAATCCCATGCCTGCTATGTCGTCCAGACGGGAAATGCAGTCAAGGAAGGTCCCGTGCTTCCCCTGGTGAGGTGACTGTGACCGCGGGAAGAGCTCGTACCAAGCGGCAAAACCAGCTATGCGCCTGTCTACCGCAACTTCAAGCACCTTTCTGAATCGTGAAGCCTCCCTCCTCTGGTTACGTAGCGCGAGTTCCACGGTCTGGCTGTCAGATGCAACCCGCACCGCCTCGTCCGGAGATGAGGCTTCCATCCTTGCTGCCGCTGCCTTCAACTTCTCCGCATCGGCGCCCGCCCTGGAAGAGCACTCCCTGAGGAGCTCGGCACCAGTCCTCACATCCTGCGTGGTGTCCTCGCCTGCGAGATGCCACTTCTTCAGCTTCTCAAGCCATGTGGAGTAGGTGTCGACCCATGCCTCTATCGTGTACTGGTAGGTGGTGTTCTCCACAGCCGTGAAGGCACCGGTCCATCTGTCGTTGTCGCCCTGCCTCATCGCACTCCTTGACCAGCCCCTTTCCCCTGCCCGCCTGTACAGCACATCTGCAGACAGGATGTCTGTGCCGTGCATGAATATGTCCGCAGAGACTTCGACAATATCGCCAACCGTGCGCTTGGCAGGGTGTCGTCCGCAGTCCACCTGCGGACGGACATCACTTATCACGATGCCCGGAGAATGAGGCAGGCTTCACACCCCGCCTTCAAAAATGAATATCTCGGCCGCGAGCGGTGGAAGCGTCAGGCTAACCGACTGTCCCCTCCCGTGCATCGGCACCTCCTCACTGGACACCGAGCCGTAGTTCCCCACGCCGCTCCCGCCGTATGCTTCCGAATCAGTGTTGAGCATCTCCCTGTATCTCCCCTTCCAGGGCACGCCGATCCTGTATCCTTTCCTGGGAACAGGTGTCATGTTGAATACAAACAGGAGAGCCCTGCCGTCGGTGGAACGCCTGAGGAAGCTTATAACGCTGTTGTCCGAATCGCTGAAATCAATCCATTCGAAGCCGCGCGGTTCACAATCGAGCTCGTGCATCTCCCTGTGTCCCCTGTAAATCCTGTTGAGATCCCCGACAAGCAGGGATATCCTGCTGTGAGCAGGAAAATCCAGAAGCTGCCAGTCAAGCTGCCTTTCCTCACTCCACTCGTTCCACTGGGCCATCTCCATCCCCATGAAGAGAAGCTTCTTTCCCGGGCTTGCGAACATATAGGCGAGGCAGAGCCTCAGGTTGGCAAATTTCTGCCAGTAGTCGCCAGGCATCTTTGAAAGCAGCGATCCCTTGCCATGGACTATTTCATCATGGGAGAATGGCAGCATGAACTTCTCGCTGAATGCATACCAGACTGAGAATGTCAGGTTGCGCTGGTGATATCTCCTGTGTACCGGATCCCTGGAGAAATATTCGAGCGTGTCATGCATCCACCCCATATTCCATTTGAAATCGAATCCGAGCCCTCCATATTCAGTCCTGCTGGTTACACCCCCCCAGGCTGTGGATTCCTCTGCTATTGTAAGCGCCCCGGGGAAAAGTTCGTGAACCGCCCTGTTGAGCGACCTGATGAATTCTATTGCCTCAAGGTTCTCCCGCCCGCCGTACTGGTTTGGAATCCATTCCCCCTCCTTCCTTGAATAGTCGAGATAGAGCATAGATGTCACGGCGTCGATGCGCAGCCCGTCTGCGTGGTAGCAACCCAGCCAGAAAAGCGCATTGCTGAGAAGGAAATTCCTTACTTCGTTTCTCCCGTAATTGAAAACGTTGGTTCCCCAGTCAGGGTGCCTGCCCTTCCTCGGATCCTGGTGGTCGAAAAGGTGGGTGCCGTCGTAGGATGAGAGGCCGAACTCGTCGTCAGGGAAGTGAGCAGGAACCCAGTCCAGGATTACCCCGAGGCCCTTCCTGTGGCATTCATTCACGAACCACATGAAGTCTGATGGGAGGCCATACCTCGAAGTGGGCGAATAGTAATTGACAACCTGATAGCCCCATGATGCATCGAGCGGATGCTCCATAACAGGCATGAGTTCGATATGCGTGAATCCCAGCCTGACGGCATACTCAATAAGCTGCCTTCCCACCTCCCTGTAGTTCATGAATGAACCGTCCTGGTTTCTTCTCCAGGAGCCCAAATGCACTTCATAAACAGAAACAGGTGATGCGACCGCGTCCCCCTTTCCCCTCTGTGCCATCCAGGCATCGTCAGTCCAGCTGAATGAGAGGTCGGCGACCACGGATCCCGTCCTGGGTCGCATCTCCGTCCTGTAGGCATACGGATCAGTCTTGACCCGGACACTGCCGTCGAGGCTGGAGCGAATGGCAAACTTGTAGATTTCATCGACTCCCACATCCGGTATGAACAGCTCCCATATTCCGGAGGACTGCACGTTGCCCATCGGGTGGGCACCTGCCGTCCAGTGATTGAAATTGCCCACGACCGAAACAGCGGACGCATTCGGCGCCCAGACCACAAACCTGGTACCCCTGACACCCTCCCTGGTCACTGGATGTGCACCTAGAGTCTCGTAGCTCTTCAGGAGTTCACCCTTCCTGAACAGGTAAATCTCATACTCTGATAGTGACGGTGGGAACTGGTAGGGGTCGCGCTTCCTGTCGACGTAGCCCGAGGCGTCGGCAAAGGCAATGGAATAGTGGCCCTCAGGCCTCCCCATTTCAGCCGTGAAGTAGCCGGCCTCGGATACCTTTTCAAGGTCGGCCAGCTTGGACCCGTCCTCAGCCTCTACCCAGGCCCTGCGCGCAAGCGGGAGGAAGCACCTCATCGTGCCGCTTCCTCCGTCATAACCCAGGATGGCGTACGGATCGGCTTCCTCGAAATGTTCAACGTTTCTTGAATTCGAATTCATCTGCAATCTTCCCTTCTTCTTCTACTCGGCCTGAAGGAGTAGAGGGGTTCAGAAATAAGTTTCTTTTCGATTTACAGACCCGAATGCTGAATTGCGCCGCAGCACAAACGCTAACTAATACCTGAAGTTTAGCAGCACACTGGTCCTCAGGGAGTTGTGATGCTTGAAGGTAGGGATAACTGGAAAGGGGAAGGCAAGAAGGATTACTGTCAACAGGCGGACACCTGTCATTGAGTACTCTTTCAAGGGGGTGGAGAGAAGAGGAGGACGGGAGATAGGCACTTCCTGCGGAAGGGTGGCGATAAGCGAGGAGGAGTGGGGATTGGCGCTCAGGAAGGAGCTTGACACCTATGAGCATGTGATAGGTTTCGGCGAAAAGGCGTTCGACATTGAGCGGAGAAGGCTTGTGCTCCGGATGTGGAATACAGACCCTGGTGGATACAGGCGCGGTGATGACCCCATCTACACATCCATACCTTTCTTCATATCGGTCAGGGAGAAGGTCGCAGGTTATTTTGTCAACTCGACTTCAGAAGTGGTGTTTGATGTGGGCGTGAGCGAATATGATCAGGTGCTTGTAAAAATCCCTGAGAAACACGCTGAGATATACATATTCGAGGGCAGCACCATTGAGGAGGTAGTTGAACAGTTTGTGGGCCTCACAGGTATGCCCTTCATGCCGCCCGAGTGGAGTCTGGGCCACCAGATTTCCAGGTACAGCTACTATCCTGAAAGCTATGTGCTGAAGGTGGCCGGGGAGTACGCCAGGTCGGTCCCCGTCTCAGCAATCTATCTTGACATAGACTACATGGATGGTTTCAAGCTGTTTACCTGGAACAGCAAAATATTCAGGGATCCGAAGGGGATGGTTGAAAGTCTGCACAGGAAGGGGATCAGGGCTGTTGCCATAATCGACCCGGGACTGAAGGCGGAGCAGGGGTACAGGCATTTTGAAAAGGGTGTCGGCGGCTATGTGGAGACCGGGGACAGGGAACTCTACCTTGGCAGGGTGTGGCCCGGGCTGTGCGCTTTTCCAGACTTCTTCAGGGATGAAGCCGTTGACCACTGGAAGCGGATGGTGAAGTCGTTCGTCACCGAAAACAGCCTTGACGGCCTCTGGCTCGACATGAACGAACCGAGTGTGTTCAGCGAGACGAAAACAATACCCGAGGATGCGGTGCATTCCTACCGCGGCGAGAGGGTGAAACACGGGAGTGTACACAATGCATATGGATTTATGGAGGTGCGCGCAACCTACGAGGCAATGAAGGAGGTTGTTGAAGAACCGTTCATACTCTCAAGATCAGGCTATGCCGGCATACAGAAGTATGCCGCAATTTGGACAGGTGACAACATCTCCTCGTGGGACGACCTCAGGCTTCAGATACCAATTGTCACCAGCATGGGCATATCAGGCATACCTTTCGCCGGGTGCGATCTCGGTGGATTCGCCGGGAGGACTGAGGGAGAGCTGCTTGCAAGGTACTACCAGATGGCCCTATTTTTCCCTGTTTTCAGGAACCACAAGGCGAAAGATGGGTCTGACCAGGAGCTCTACCTGCTTCCTGAACGATTCAGGAAGATGGCCGCAGATGCGGTGTCCACAAGATACATGTTCATGCCGTACCTCTATTCGCTTGCCTATGAGGCGCACAGGACAGGGCATCCTGTTGCAAGACCCCTGTGCTACGAGTTCCAGAACGACAGGACTGCATACAGCATAAACGACGAGTACATGGCGGGTCGCTCACTGCTTTATGCACCACTGCTTGAGAAGGGTGAGAGCGGAAGGGATGTCTACCTGCCGGAGGGCAGATGGTTCTCTCTTTACGAGGGGGCGGAGTTGACGGGACCCGGCTGGTTCAGAAGGGGGGAGGGGGACAGCATATTCATCAGGCGGGGAAGCGTCATACCGATGAGCGGCAATGCCTACCTGGCATATGGCAGCGGGGAGTTCCATATGTTCGATGGAAAGGAGCGACTGCTGAAATCGGACGCAACCGGCTTCGATGCCGGACATACAGTTGAGGAGGGGGAGGTCACTTTCCTTGGCATTGAAGGGGGGAGGTGCAGCATGGACGGCAAAATGACAGGCTGCCTGAGCGAAAATGGAAGGACCAGGGTTGCCGGCAGGGGTTTCAGAAGAGTCAGTGTCCTCTCCAGGGCCGGCTCAAGCAGGAAGCATGCAGGCTCGAAGCAAAGAAACAGTAACCACCGTGCCGTGCAGTGATGCCGTGCCGTGCAGTGATACCGTGCCTGAACTTCCGGAAAGGTTGATTTAACTCACTGCCGTTTCAGCGGCTGCGGTATAATGATTGAAAGCATTGATTACTTTGAGACCAGCATTCCTCTGAAGAGGGTCTTCAGGACATTCCTCGGTAGCACGTCCGCTTACGGCGGATTTCTTGTAAGGATCAGGACGGTCGAAGGATTCGAGGGATGGGGAGAGGCCATACCCGCCAGGCGCATTACCGGTGAAACTGCAGGTTCAATAGGGTCCTTCCTGGATATGATGAAGCAGAAGCTTGCAGGGATGGACGAGCTGAGGATGGAGGCAATCTGGGAAATGATGGAAAGGGAGGCCATCGGCTCCTACGGTGCAAAGTGCGCGGTAGACACAGCCATCTGGGACATAATAGGGAGGAAGGCGAATCTTCCCCTTAGCAGCATGCTCGGGGGCTACAGGGAGAAGGTGGAGACTTCATTCACCGTGGATCTGGGTTCGGTGGAGGAGGCAGAGGAGCAGATTTCCGAGTACCTGGGCATGGGTGTGCGCTCCCTGAAGGTAAAACTCGGCAGGGGACTTCAGGATGACTATGAGTGTGTGAAGAAGGCCAGGCAGATGGGAGGAAGCGAGGTGACCGTCTGTGTGGATTTCAACCAGTCATACACACCGAAGAAGGCGCTGGAGCTCTCATCAAGCATACACAAGTTCGAGGTGGATTTTCTTGAGCAGCCTGTGAAGGCCTCCGATCTTGAGGGGCTGAAATACGTAAGGGACAGGAGCCAGATTCCTGTAATGGCCGATGAATCAGTGCATGGGCCGGGGGATGCGCTCAGGATTGTCCGCATGGAAGCGGCTGACATGCTCAACCTGAAACTGGTGAAGGCTGGAGGCATTACGAGGGGACTGAGAGTGATTGACATTGCGGAGTCTGCAGGCATGCCCGTTATGATTGGATGCACTGTGGAGACAAAGGTTGGTATCACTGCGGCCGTCCACGTGGCGCTCGCCAGAAGAATCGTCAATTACACTGATCTGGACGGCTGCTATTCACTTACAAGGGACGTGGCGGAGGGAGGCGCAGTGCTCAATGCAGGTATGCATACAGCGGCAGGTCCGGGACTCGGTCTGACGCTGAAAGGTGTGTCCTGAGGGCAGTTGCGCGGTACAGAGGGAAGAACGAGAGGTTTCTCCCCGCCCTGGGTTGAGTGCCGGGGACGGGATTTGAACCCGCGGCCTTCGGATATCTCAAGACAAAGCACCGGGTTCCCTATGAGTCCGACGCTCCGCCAGTCTGAGCTACCCCGGCGCATGGCGGTAAATGATTTGCGGGCATGCGGGTTCAGTTTCCGCTGCCGAGCTCTTCAGGGGAGAGCTCTTCCTCTGCCCTCTTCTCCTCAGATTCCTTCTCAGCGGTCGCAGGCTCGGGCTGAACTTCTGCCTCTGCCTCGGGTGGCTGCTCTGCAGGTTCAGGCTGCGACACTTCTGCAAACTGCCTGCTCTCCGACGGGAAGGCGATTACCTCGCTCCTCCGGATCTCCACCTTTTTCATCGGTATTATGACCTTAGTTGCGTTGGATATGTCCTTGGCCATGTCGCCTGAAACGATTGCTTTGATGACCTCAGCGAGAAGCATTGTTGACGCCTGGCTCCTGACTATGCTCACCATTGTGTTCCTTAGTGAAGTCTCCTGCGATGACTGTATCCTCCGCTCCGTCACGACCATCGGCTTGACGCGTATCGTGTAGCCGTCCTTTGTGACGGCATCAACGACATGCTCTGTCTTTGTCCTCTTTCTTCTTGTGAGCCTCCTCACGTAGTCGTTGGTCAGGTCATGACCTATGAACTGAGTGTGGACCTCGCTGCCTTTGATTGAACTTGCCTTGAACCTAAGCTTTATGTGCATCTTCGAAAAATCGCCTGTGAGATCCTGCACTGTTGCCTCTGTAATCCTGTCTCCGAGCTCCTCCGGTGTGGAGGCCGGGGTCTCACCCAGCTCGATTGAATTGAACATCTCTGGAGCATATATCTTGAACCAGGACTTCTCCTTCCATTTGTCCTTCACCTTTCGTGATGATTTGGATTTGTCAGCCATCAGTGCACGACCGTACCAGCCGTTAGTAAATTGAATTCATATAAAATACTTGCTTGATCCGCCGGTAAGGGGACAGCATGCCGCCAGCCACCGCGCGTATGCCGGTGCATGTGACGATCTGCCTGTTGAATCTGTGTCACTTGCTACCAGTTGACTTACATTAAAGGTATAAGCACACAGATGAATACCATTGGAGAAGCATGATGATCGACAGCAGAAAGCCAGAATGGCTCAGAGTCAGAATGGGGGCAACCCCCGCGTACGGGGAGCTGAAGAGCAGACTCAGGTCGCTGCACCTCCATACAATCTGCGAGGAGGCGAAATGCCCCAACATTTCCGAATGCTGGGGGGGCGGAACTGCCACAGTCCTCCTGATGGGTGACATCTGCACCAGGGGGTGCAGGTTCTGCGCGGTCAAGACCGCGAACCCGATGCGCATTCTTGACAGGGAGGAACCTGAGAGGGTGGCGCGCTCGGTCGCCGAGAGCGGCCTGACATACGTCGTCCTTACCTCGGTCGACAGGGATGATCTGGCAGACGGGGGGGCGGGACATATTGCCAGAACTGTGATGCTTATCAAGGAGATGTCTGACGTAAGGGTGGAGGTCCTGATGCCAGACTTCAGGGGTAGCAGGGATTCCCTTGACGCAGTCGTGGGTTCAGGAGCAGATGTTCTTGCCCACAATGTCGAGACGGTGAGGAGGCTCACACCTTCAGTAAGGGACAGGAGGGCCGGGTACGACCAGAGTCTGGATGTGCTTAGATATCTGAAGGACAGGTCTGGCAGAATCACGAAGACATCGATAATGGTTGGTCTTGGAGAGACAAGGGAGGAGGTGACGGAAGCGATGCGGGACATCAGGGATGCAGGAGTCGATGCTTTAACCATCGGACAGTATCTGCGACCCGGACAGCGACACCTGCCAGTGGCAGAATATGTCAATCCGGCTACATTCGCGGAGTATGAGGCAGAGGCTAGAGCGCTTGGTTTTGCAATGGTGGCTTCTGGCCCGTTTGTGAGGAGTTCATACAGGGCGGGGGAACTCTACCTGGAGGGGTTGCTTGCAGGCGGCCCGGTCACAGCTGTGGGGGAACCGGGCGTCAAACAGTTTTCCGGAAGGTGAAGACTTTGAAGGAAAGCATGGAATTGAGGAAAGAGACAGGGATGCTGCAGATTTTGGACATTGAGGGTAACTTCAGGAAAGAGCTGGAGCCTGATATTCCGGAGGAGCTCCTTCTGCGCATGTACAGGACGATGGCGACTGTCCGCAAGTTCGAGGAGATATCCATGGGACTGCAGCGACAGGGGAGGATCGGCTTCTACATTGGCGCTGCTGGACAGGAGGCATGCAGCGTTGGCTCGACTGCCGTGCTTGGCAGGGATGACTGGATATTCCCGGCATACAGGGAGCCCGGGGCGCTCCTTCTCAGGGGGGAGACTGTGCTGCAGCTGTTCCACCAGCTGTTCGGCAATTCTCTCGACTACAACAAGGGGAGGCAGATGCCAAACCACTTCAATTCCAGAAAGGTAAATGTGGTTACTCCTTCCAGTCCGATAGCCACGCAGATACCTCATGCCGTGGGAATGGCCATGGCTGCCAGGATAATGAAGAGGAAGGATGTGGCTCTGACTTTCTTCGGTGATGGTGCTACCTCAGAGAATGACTTCCACTCTGGCATGAATTTCGCCGGGGTTTTCAAGGCTCCAGTCATTTTCCTCTGCCAGAACAATGGTTACGCCATATCCCTGCCGACAAGAAGGCAGACAGCCGCTGAAACGCTGGTCCAGAAGGCAGTTGCCTATGGAATCCCTGGCGAGAGGGTTGATGGCAACGACATACTCGCAGTATACTCGGCTTCGGCGCGGGCGGTTGAGAGGGCAAGAAGCGGGGGAGGGCCGACCATGATTGAGGCTATCACCTACAGGCTTGGTCCCCATTCTTCCTCTGACGACCCCACCAAATACAGGGACAAGGAGGAGGTGGAGGAGTGGAAGAGGAAGGACCCTATCAGGCGCATGGCGTTATATCTCAGGAGGAAGGGGCTTATGGATGAGCGGTCCGAGAAGAAGATCGGCGATGAGATTGATTCGGAGATAAGGGCGGCTGCCAAGAAGGCTGAGGGCACGCCCAGGCCTCCGGTTGAGAGCATTTTTGAGAATGTATACTCCGAAATGACATGGAATCTCAGGGAGGAGATGGAGGAAACAGTCCAGCGCTACGGCGCGGGGTACACAGGGAAGTGATTACCATGGCCGTCAGAACACTGCTTCAGTCTGTCAACGATGCAATGAGAGTGGAGATGGAAGAGGATGAGCGCGTTGTCATCATAGGCGAAGACGTCGGAAGGGACGGCGGAGTCTTCCGCGCTACCGAAGGGCTCATCGACAAGTTCGGCCCAGGGCGTGTGATGGATGCGCCTCTGAACGAGTCGGGCATCATAGGCACCGCAACTGGAATGGCAATGTACGGGCTCAGGCCCATTGCCGAGATCCAGTTCATGGATTTCATATACCCTGCTTTTGATCAGATTGTGAGCGAACTGTCAAAGATAAGGTACAGGTCCGGCGCCACCTACACAGCCCCCCTGGTCATCAGGACACCTTACGGGGGAGGAATCAAGGGCGGGCTCTACCACTCACAGAGTTCGGAGGCCTATTTCACACACACGTCCGGGCTGAAGGTGGTGACACCTTCCAATCCGGGAGACGCCAAGGGACTGCTCATCGCGGCCATAAGGGATGATGACCCCGTAATCTTCCTTGAGCCGAAGCGCATATACAGGACTGTAAAGGGTGAGGTGCCGGACGGTGCCTATACAGTTCCGATAGGCAAGGCCAGCATAGTCAGGGAAGGGGAGGATGTCACACTGATATCATATGGCGCGTCGGTGCACACCTGCCTCAAGGCGGCTGATGAGGCTGCGTCAAAGGGCATATCCGCCGAAGTTGTTGACCTCAGGACGCTATCGCCGGTAGACGCCGACACGGTCATATCATCTGTAGAGAAGACCGGAAGGGCGGTGATTGTCAATGAGGCACCGAAATTTTGCAGCTATGCCGCAGAGATTGCAGCAATAATAGCGGAGAAGGCTGTGGACAGTCTCAGCGCCCCGGTACTGCGTGTTTCAGGCTTTGATACTCCGTTCACCTATACATGGGAAAATGTCTATCTCCCGGACGCTGAAAGAATCATGAGCTACATAAGCAGGTCCGTTGCTTACTAGGGGCGGTAATGATGGCAAAACAGTTCAAACTCCCCGATGTCGGGGAGGGAGTCGCAGAGGGAGAGATACGCAAATGGCTGGTGCGAGAGGGGGAGAATGTGAAGGAATTTCAGCCGCTTGCCGAGATCATGACAGACAAGGTGAATGTCGAGATGACATCCCCGTTCACCGGGAAGGTGCTGAAGCTCAGTGCAGCAGAGGGGGAGATTGTCAAGGTCGGCCAGCCCATTCTCGAGTACGAGTCGGATGAAGAGGAGGGGGCCGAACCAGTCAGGCCTCCTGCCGAGAAGAGGAAGGAATCGCCGCCCGTTCAGGCACCCGCACCTGGCGCAAGGGTCAAGGCAACACCAGCGGTGAGAAAGAGAGCAAGGGAGCTCGGCGTGGAACTCGCATCTGTCAGGGCCGACGATCCGTCAGGCAGGATTACTGTCGCAGATGTGGAGAAGGCGGCTGGCGGCGGCGATTCCGCCAAGGCTGCGGCCACCACCGGGACTGCCCGCACTGCCGGAAAGGAGGAAAGGATACAGGTCAGCGGGGTGAGAAGGAAGATATTCGAGAGGATGACGGAATCCAAAAGGAAGATACCTCATTTCAATTACACAGACGAGGTGGACATGACAAACATAGTCGCCGCAAGAAATGTGTTCTCCAGGAGGCTGGGGGAGGGTGTCAAGGTTACCTACCTGCCGTTCATTATCAAAGCGCTGATTGCGGCGCTGCATGACCACCCGGTGCTGAACTCCAGTTACGATGAGAAGAGCAATGAGATTGTTGTAAAGAGGAATTACAACATTGGAATAGCGGTGGCCGCTCCGGACGGACTCGTTGTGCCTGTGATAAAGGATGCAGATGCAAAAGGCATTGCCCAGCTTTCCGGTGAAATAAGCTCGCTGGCGGCCAAGGCAAGGACAGGCGGCCTTCAGCTTGCAGACGTGCAGGGCGGGACTATTACAATAACCAACGTCGGGCCGATAGGAGGCCTCTTCTCATCGCCAATAATTAACTATCCCGAAAGTGCGATACTTGCAGTCCACAGGATTCAGGAGAGACCGGTGTCAAGGCAGGGCCGCATTGAACTCAGGCAGATGATGTACTTCACCGTCGCCTGTGACCACAGGATAATCGACGGTGCGGAGGCAGCCATGTTCGGAAACAGGCTGATCGAGTATCTGGAGAATCCCTACCTGCTCAGGCTGGAATGAGTATGCAGAAGTTCGATTCAGTTGTCGTAGGCTCCGGCCCCGGCGGGTATCCGTGCGCAATCAGGATGGCCCAGCTTGGACTCAGGGTTGCCATAGTCGAGGAGGCAGAACTTGGAGGTGAATGCCTGAACTATGGCTGCATTCCCTCGAAGGCAATCATTCAGCTGTCCGATCTTTTCCACAGGGCTGAAGAGGCGGTGAAGAATGGAACTGCAAGCGGATCGTTGGCGCCTGACATGAAAGGGATTCAGCAGTTCAGGAAGAATGTAGTTGGCAGGATGACCAGGGGCGTGGAAACACTGCTCAAGGGAAATGCTGTGACCGTCATAAGGGGCAGGGGGAGGATCGCGGGAAAGGGAGTGGTTGAGGCTGCCGGCGAAACACTCGAATGCGGAAGCGTTGTGCTGGCGACTGGCTCATCCTTCATCGAACTTCCCTCCATCAGATTCGACCATAAGTCGATACTCGACGTCAGGGACCTTCTTTCCATTGAGCATACCCCGTCCAGCCTCCTTGTTGTCGGTGGAGGATTCATTGGGCTGGAAATGGGGGTTGCGTTTGCGAAGCTGGGAACAGAGGTAACAGTCGTGGAAATGATGCCGCAGGTGATGCCAGGTATTGAGCAGGACGTGCTCAGGGTTGTCGAACGCAGGCTGAAATCACTTGGCATCAGGGTCATGACATCATCCACTGTGGTGGAGTGTGAGAAGGGTGAGGAGACCGTGCGTTCCACTGTCAGGGGTCCTGACGGAACCGCGCAGGTGGAAAGCGAGCTTGTGCTGGTGAGCGTCGGCAAGAGGTCGTCGGCCGCAGCCACCGGGCTGGAAAAGCAGGGAGTGGCCGTGGACAGGAAGGGATTTGTCATTGTTGACGAGAGGTGCAGGACGAATGTGCCGTGGATATACGCCGTGGGCGATGTGACAGGGCCTCCATTCCTGGCGCACAGGGCAACAGCAATGGGGAAGGTGGCTGCCGAGTGCATTGCCGGCCTCCCCTCGGCCATGGAGCAGAGGGTCATGCCAAATGCAGTGTTCACAGACCCCGAAATAGCGACCGCCGGAATGACACAGTCCGAGGCCGAGAAGGAGGGGATTGAAGTCAAGACAGGCAAGTTCCCGTTCACAGCATCGGGCAGGGCCACTACCCTGGGGGATACGGAGGGGTTCGTCAGGGTTGTTGCAAGGAAGGATGACGGGACGGTCATAGGCTGCCAGATTGTGGGCAGGGAAGCATCCGAACTAATCAGCGAGGCCGCCCTGGCGATTGAAATGGGTGCAACGCTGGAGGACGTAGCGCTTACAATACACCCGCACCCGACGCTGCCAGAAGCGTTCATGGAGGCTGCCGAGGCGGCGGACAAGAGGGCAACTCATTTCATTGTGAGGTGATGGTCTGGCACAGCTGTACGGCGGGGTGGAACAGGATGTTCCGGAAAGGAAGTGTGCAGTTGTTGACCTTGGGCTCACCGACTACGCGGCCTGCCTTGACATCCAGAGACGGCTACTCTCCCTGAGACAGCAGTCGAAGATTTATGATGCACTCATCCTGACAGAACACTACCCGGTGATAACATTCGGGAGGGGGTTCAGGGGGGAGGTGCCTGAGCTTCCTGTCCCGGCATATCAGATTGAGAGGGGGGGTGAAGGGACCTTCCATTCGCCAGGCCAGTTCGTCGCATATCCGGTCATGAACATATCGGAGAACAGGGTTGGTGTCAGGACGCTTGTCCTCAGGATTCTGGAGTCCGCTGTCTACGCGCTTGAAAAGCAGGGGGTGGAGGCTGAGGCAAGGGTCAGCCCGGTGGGCGTTTGGACCGGTGGAAAGAAGATCGGGTCGCTGGGAATTGCGGTCAAGAGGTGGGTTACCTTCCACGGGCTTGCAGTGAACCTGAACAACGACCTGGGTGGTTTTTCATACATCAACCCCTGCGGCATGAGCCCCTCCACGATGACCTCGGCGAAGAAGCTGCTCGGAAGGGAGGCGGATACCGCCAGGTTCAGGCAGGATTTTGTTGACTCGTTCATGGAGTCTTTCCACTTCAGCCCTGAGAGCTTGGGTATAGAGGGAATGCCCGGATTCGGCGTAGACACTGCCGTCTGAGACGTGTGCTTTGTGAAACGGGCAAAGGCTTAAGGGCAGCTTGATAATGGACGTTTCATGTTTCCTGTCCCGACACGGTTCTTCGTGACATCAGGCAAGGCGATTAGCAAGGTCTCGGACCTGAATGCCTTCGACCAGGCACTCATCCTCGCAGGCATAGGCGAGCAGAACCTGGTATCTGTCTCATCTGTCCTCCCGGTTGGCGTCAAGAAGGTGCAGAAGAAGGAGCTTCCCAGAGGCATGATAACCCACTGCGTTCTCGCGCAGATGAGGGGCGGCGAGGGTGAAACAATTTCGGCAGGTGTTGCATACGGCTTCAGGGCGGACGGCGAGGGAGGCTATGTCGCCGAGGGGCACATGTACGGTACGAAGAAGAACCTCAACCAGATTCTCGAATGGAAGATGGACGAGATGTCGAAGCTGAGAAGAATGAAATTCAAGAAAATCTATTACGTTACCGAGGAGCTGGACATTCCACTTGACCACTATGGCGCGTGCCTCGCGTCCGTCGTATTTTCATTCGAGTAGACCGGAGGGCAGTTGATAGTAGTTGCGTGCACCGCGTGCGGCTTCGGGAGAGTTGCCGACGCCGCGTCGAAGAAGGCAAAATGCGCACACTGCGGGAAAACAATAGATCTGAGAAAGGCGGTCAGGCATTACGATGGAGATAGTGCAGAGGCGGCGAGGGCTGCTCTGTTCATACTCAATGCGGGCATGAAACCGCAGTCTGCTTCAGAGCCGCAGAACAGGGAGCGCGTGAGGAGGGCCTCACGTGCGCGCGCGCCCGGGAGGGTGGAAAGAAGGAGCGTTGAGAGATTCCTCGCCGAACACGAAAGCTTCAGAGCGGAGGAGTTCGGTGCCTATCTCGGCATTGGTGAGGAGGAGGCGGGCAGGAAGCTGGACAGGCTTGTTGAGGCGGGCGCCCTCTATTCCCCCACAAGTGGAAATTACAGGGTGGTCTGACTACATTATCCTCTTCCTCCGCTCCGGCTTCGCAGAGGGGAACGGGGCTGGCAGCACTGCCCGGTAAACCCATGCATAAACCACGGCGGAGAGGAGGAGCGCCGCCGAGTCGAAAGCAAATGTCAGGGCTGACGGCCTGAAGCTGAATACAGGTATCATGAGAAAATTGAAGACAACAAGCATGGCCGAAGAGAGGGTCATCCCCCTGGCTGCATCGCCTGTCTCGATTGAATGCCCTATAACCGAGCCGGTGGCTCCCCCCATGAGCTCGAGGCCAAATGTATAGACCAGGAGTATTGCCAGTGTGGGGTAATCGAAAGCACTTCCGCCCCGGAACACTATTCCGTACTCGCCGAGCGCAATGCCTGCCGCTATCGATGTGCCAAGGGAGTAACCGTAGAACCGTCCTCCGCCCTTCAGCCTGACGCGCGGAAAGTTGAGCACCACGAGTACGACCAGCTGCTGTATTACAGAGAACAGGATGACAAATAGCACGCCGCCGCCCGAGGCCTGGGCACCGTCCTGAAAATAGACAAAGACCGCGCCAACTATTATCCCGACTGCAAGTAGGCCGAAGATCCACCTGTCGTCGAAGTATGCCTTCTCCACCTTTGGCCACGTGTACCTGGAGAGGGAGAAGTAGAGCATGAGCAGTGCAGGCCCGAAGGAGAGTGCTGCAATGAGCGGAAAGAAAAACTGTACCAAGCGCGTTCACCACTCACATGAAATCGGACAGCATCTTCTGCCCCTTCCTCTCCCCCAGATTTGACACCTTGACTCCCATCCGTCTGAGGTTCCTGCTGTGCTCCCCGAGGAATTCATCCACCAGCAGCGGCATCACGCGCATGCATGAGTCGAGATCGTCGACGAACTCAGGCAGGCTCCTGTTCTTTGTCCTTGTGGACAGGTCATCCATTATACCTATGAATGTGACTGTCTTGAATGCCTGGCCGTCCTGCCTTGCCATTCCTACCACGTCGGACATGAGCTGCCTGGCGGTCTCAAGCAGCACTGCCCTGTCCCTCGTGTCTTCCTTCAGTGTCACAATCCTGCCGTACTGCTCCCTCTTCCTTTCGACAACCTCTGTGTCGTCGATCCCCCTGGATGCACCGTAGAGCCAGGAAGCCATGCCCTGCCCGAACCGTTTTACGAGCTCTGCAAGGGGCATCTCCCTCAGCTGCCCGATTGTTTCGATGCCCTCCTCATTCAGCTTCTTCTCAGTCACCTTCCCAACACCGAAAAGCTGGCCAACAGGCATTGGGGAGAGAAATGGCTCTATCAGGTCAGGTGTTATGACGGTGAGTCCGTCGGGCTTGTCAACGCCTGCGGCCATCTTTGCAATAAGCTTGTTGGGGCCAATTCCTATGGAGCAGGTGAGACTTTCATTGCCCAGCAGAGTCTCCTTTATGCGCTGGCCAATCGCCGTAGCTTCGCCATATCCCGGCGCAATGCCTGTAACGTCCAGGTAAGCCTCATCGACGCTTGCCTGCTCCATGACAGGAGTGAATGTCCGCAGCAGTGCCATTATGCGCATCGAGACCATGTCGTAATGCTCAAGGTCCGCCCTGAGGAAGGCCGTGTCTGCGGATGCGTTCCTCTTGGCGAACGCTATAGGCATGCCTGACTTGATGCCAAGTCTTCGTGCCTCGTAATTTGAAGTGGAAACAGCGCCGCTGTCCTCTGTCCTTCCTGAGTAGATGCACACAGCCACCGGCCTGCCCTTGAGCTCTGGCTTTCTGAGCTCCTCGCACTGGGCGTAGAAGCAGTCGAGGTCAACGTGCAGCACTATGCGTTCAGGCATGACGTTTAATTGTGTTTGCAATTTAAACTGTTTCCATCCCGCCCGGCATGATTCCGGAAAGGGATAAGAGATGCGCAACTGATATTATACCCGACAGTCCTTGGCTCACTCCGCCGGGTGGCCCGGCAGCCCGGAATGCATGACCAACAAAGGGTGAATCAGATGAAGAGCAGGGAGTGGAAGATAATCACTGCTTCACTGTCCACGGTAGTGGCGGTGCTTGTCATAGTGACCATATTCTTGACATCCATCCTGAACATGGGACAGATATCGACCCTTGTCAACAACAGCTCTCTCTCCCTTACTCCACCCTCTTCTGTCACGAAGGTCGTGCACGTGAGGTACTCCGGTTACATGACGGTGGTCTACAATTCAACTGCCTTTATAGAGCTGACTGTCAAGTACACCTTTGCAGGCCACAACTTCTCCGATACTTACATAGGGTCGAGCGGCAGGGTGAATGTTGCCGTCCTGCCTTCTGCGGTCAGCCTTGTCTTCTCATCCGCGCTTCTCAAGGCAGATATACACTATTCCGTGTATGAGCAGTACTGATTGCCGTCAAACATAAAATAGTTGTAAGTTGAATGGTCCGCCTGCTATGAGTGCAAAGGGACACCGGGGGATTGACTATGATCTCAGCTCCGGAAACTACGGCGGATCCCCCTACTACTACCTCCCCAGGAGAGGGATAAAGTTCAGCCGACTTGAGTGGAGGCACATAGGCGTTGCCTTTGCAGTGCTCGTGGCTGCGTTCATGATCATACTGACCGTGCACGTCGGTCTCATGGCCGATCTGCCGCTGGCGATATTGATTTCGGTTGTATCTGTCTTGACAGGTTTTCTGCTGCATGAGCTGATGCACAAGTATTATGCACAGCGCTTCGGTGCATGGGCGGAGTTCAGGTATTCGCTCTTCGGCCTGATCTTCGGCCTCTTCACCTCCCTGCTTGGTCTGCTCCTTGCAGCTCCTGGCGCTGTATACATTTCGGGAAATCTGGGCAGGAGGGAAAACGGCATTGTAAGCGCTGCTGGCCCGCTCACAAACACGGCATTCTCGTTTGTATTCCTGGGCGGTGCTCTGGCTGTGTCTGGCTACAGCGTGCTCTGGACAACATTCTTTGCGGGAGTCGCCTTCCTCGATGCATGGCTCGGCGCGTTCAACATGATCCCTGTGCCTCCGCTTGACGGTTCCAAGATACTCATGTGGAACCTGAGGGCCTATGCCATCTGCCTGCTACTCCCCATCATATCGCTGGCCGTCCTCTACCTTTCAGGCCTGATAGTCCTCTTCTGAACCCCCGGGATCCCGGTTCTGCGCTCCCGCATCCCATTTCCGGGCGGCGCGGCAGTGAGGGAGAAATTATTTAACTCCAGCAGTTACGGATAGCTGATGAAGACACGCCTCGTCTTTCTGGGGCCGCCGGGAGCTGGAAAGGGGACACAGGCACTGCTGATCGCAGGAAAATATTCATTCTCGCGCATAGCCACCGGGGACATACTCAGGGAAGCCATCACAAGGGAAACTGCCCTGGGACGCAGAGCGAAAGATTTCATGGACAACGGTGCACTGGTTCCCGATGACATTGTAAATGAAATACTGCGGGAGAAGATAGAGAGTACGGGGAATGGCTACATCATAGACGGCTATCCAAGGACGATACCGCAGGCTGACTTCCTTTCAGGCGTAGCATCGGTGGACATGGCTGTGTATTTCGACGCACCTGAAGACATACTGGTTCAGAGGATAGTAAACAGGCGCGTCTGCCCCAAGTGCAACGCCGTATACAACACATCCGAGAACCCGCCGAAGACAAGCGGCAAATGCGACAGGGATGGCAGTGACCTTGTCCACAGATCGGATGATGTCGAGGAGATAACAAGGGAGAGGATCAAGACATTCTGGCAGAAGACAGCTCCCCTGGTGGACTACTATTTCAGGCGCGGACTGCTCGCCAAGGTATCGGCAGGGCGCACTCTTGAAGAGGTCACGGCAGAGATAGAGCAGGCAATCAACAGCTCATGATGCTGCCATGCCAGCTGCGCTGCATTTAATACAGGTGCACAGCTATCGACGGGACAGAGATGAGGAGTGAAGCCATAGTCCTCGGTGCAGGCTCAAGCGGTATATTCACGGCAATTGCACTGGCGAGGAGGGGGATCGCGGTAACGCTTGCCGACAGGGGTCCGGCCGGTTCCGGCACATCCGGCAGCTTCCACGGTCTTCTTCACAGCGGGGCGCGCTATGCTGTTACCGATCCGGAGGCGGCAGGGGAATGCTGGTCGGAGTCCAGGAAGCTTATTGAAATGGCGCCGCACTGCATCGAGAGAACTGGCGGCCTGTTTGTGGCCCTCGGAGGCAGTGACGAAGCCTACGGGAGTGAACTCGGAAAGGCGCTGAAAAGGTGTGCCATACCCTTCTCCGAGAACGGCGCCGAGGAGACGAGAGCGCTCGAACCTGCCCTCAGCAGCAGTGTGGGCTACTCGCTGTCGGTTGATGACAATGTCCTGAAGGGGAGGCTGTTCCTGCTCAGCGCATTGACTACAGCCATCCAGATGGGGGTGAGGTTTATGCCTTTCATGGAGCTCACCGGCGCTGTGAGAGAGGGCGGGAGCATTGCGTCCCTCCGTTTTTCCGGCAGGGAGGGGCGGAAGGGGATGGAAATAAGGTGCAGGCTGGTGATCAACTGCACAGGCCCGTGGACAGGAGAGACTTCAAGACTGCTCGGGTCGGCTGCGGATGTAATGCCTGCTGCGGGTGTCATGGCGGTATGCGAAAGGAGGCTACTGCTCCGGGTGGTCAACAGGATGAGAAAACCATCCGACGGGGACATTCTGGTCCCTTACGGCGCGAAGACAATTGCCGGAACAACTGCTGCGCTGGTGGAGGATATATCCTCTTTCAACATATCCGGAGACGACCTTGATATGCTCATGGACGAGGCGGCCATGATGGTGCCCGGGATCAGGGCAGCCGGATTTTCGCGTGCCTACGCTTCATTCAGACCGCTTATCAGGGGTGCCGGTGCCGGAGGGAGGGATGCCACAAGGGACTTCCGGATCGAGGCTGACAAAGACACGGACAACCTGCTGACAGTAACAGGCGGTAAAATGACGACTTCGCGCCTTGTGGGGGAGAATGCAGCAGAGAAGGCGGCATCAATCCTGGGCTCCGCCAGGCGGGGTGAGGAGATAAGGCAGCTTGCAAACCCCCTTGTGGGACTGAAGCAAGGCAGCGGTGACCCTTCAATCGGCAGATATCTGCCTGCATGGGCAGGCAGGGCAGCGGGGCCTGATGCGGAGGAGCTGTTGCTGTCGGCCGTCGAATATGCAGTCCACAGGAAGGAATCGGGTGAAAGCGGTGCGCGGCATTGAACTGTCAGGCAGCTTCCAGACCGCATCATCCGCCGACAGGGTCCTGTCTTTCATAAGATCCCCTGAATCTGTCGGGAGGATACTGCCGGATGTGAGATCCTTTGATGTCGTTGAAGGCCAGGTATCTGTGAGGTTCAGGCTTGACCTTGAAAGCATGGGAGGAGTGGCGGCCGGTTACCTCTCAACAGCAACGGCATCCATGAAATTCCACTATGAGGGCGATGTACCGGACAGGGTGAGGATAGCCGGAAGCGGGAGAGCACTTGGCAGCGCTGTGAAGGTTGAGGTGGAAATAGCCGTCGCCGGGTCACCCGAGGGGAGCTGCATAGAATGGTGGGCATCGGTGGACACAGGCGCCCTCCTGGGGCTGCTTGGGAGGGAGACCATAGACAATGCTTCGGCGAACATCATTGCCGGGATCATAGAAGCGTTGAAGGATGAGCTGGACGGATGAGGCTGGCGCTCACATCGAGTATTGAGGCTGCCTTGTTGAAGCCTGGCCGAGGAAATAATGCCAGTCGCAGTCCCTGCGCACATATGTATCGCTGAACCTGAGCATGTCCTCAAATGGAATTTCTTTCTCCTCACCCCTGGCCCGGAGCTTGGCCCGTATGACGGCTGCGCAGCCGGAGATATGTATACTCTGCCCATAGATTTACTGACGATCGCAGTTTACCCTCCCGCTGCGGGCTTCATCGGGCAGATCCTCCCTGGTAAATATCCGGCCGTAACCAGTGACAGGGACCAAAGCATCTTCAAGCTGCTTATCCATTTCCGGGGCGCAATTCCTTCTCACGGCGTCCGCTCAGATACGGTCAAGTTAAATCACTCCAAGGCTGTCATTCAAACTGGCAGCATTATCCCCGGACATTGCGGCCAACTCACCTGCCTGGACGCTGCCAGGGCGCGCTATTAACACTTCTCCAGGAGATGCATGCGGGAATCGCCATCGACCGCCGGTTGGAGCTGGCCTGGGAACATGCTGCCTGCACCCTTGCTGCCATCATGCTTTGAGCTGATCAGAGCAGCAATTTCATCTCATTGGATTGCCTGAACCCGAGCTTCTCATAGACGCCCCTTCCTGCACTGGAGGCGTGAAGTATGATGCGGTCGTAGCCGTGCTCCCTGCTCCATGCGATTGCCGCAATTGTGATTTCTGTGGCTATCCCCCTTTGCCTTGAATCCCTTTCGACATACATGGACATGAGGTATGGGTGCTCTATGAGACTGCTTCCCGGCCTCGGCTGGTCCTCTCTTATAAGCAGGCATGCACTTCCCGCAATATTGCCACCCAACCGTGCTACGAAAGGTACGAGCACCCCTTCATTGAGCTTCGATTTCAGCCATGATTCTGTCATGTCAGACTGGGCATCGATATCATGGGCAATCTCCGGATACATCTCCTTGAACATGTTCAATCTGTGAGCGAGAAGCAGCTTCAAATCAGCCGCTCCGCCCGCAGACACTGAGAGGCCATCCATGCGCCGCTTAGTGCAGATGAACAGGTATTAAGGTTTCCAAACTTCCAGCGCTGGTGGGGTCGGATGGCTG
The DNA here is from genome assembly GCA_021806165.1 of Thermoplasmata archaeon. Classification (GTDB taxonomy): domain Archaea; phylum Thermoplasmatota; class Thermoplasmata; order Sysuiplasmatales; family Sysuiplasmataceae; genus JAJZXY01. Next base: position 54,610 of record JAJZXY010000006.1, on the reverse strand, counting down.
CCCCTTCTAAGTGGCAGCTGCAACGGTAAGCAGCACGCAATGGGTCCGTCCGGATTTGAACCGGAATCTATAGGTCCCGAACCTACAAGGATAACCAAGTTACCCCACGGACCCTGTGAAGGCAGTGCTGAAAACTGTTCAGGTATAATGAACTTTTCAGTACGGTTTGGCAATAAAGGTTAGGTGCTGCATGCAGCGGCGATGACTTTATTGCTGAGTCGCAGGATCTAAGGGAGAGAGATTGGTATCATGGCGGAACACAGCGGCGATTCCCATGGGGAAGGAAGTGCGGAGTTTGCCACATTCGGGGGAGGCTGTTTCTGGTGCACGGAGGCAGTGTTCTCAGAGGTCAGGGGCGTGAATGGCGTGGTTTCGGGATATGCAGGAGGCGACGTACCCAACCCCAGCTACGAACTGGTGTGCAGCGGCACCACTGGGCACGCAGAAGTTGTACAGGTCAGGTTTGACCCGGGTGCTGTAAGCTACAGGCAGCTTCTGGAGATATTCTTCATGACACATGATCCAACAACCCGTGACAGACAGGGTGCTGACTACGGAAGGCAGTACAGGTCCATCATACTCTACCAGGGTGAAGAACAGAGGCGGATTGCCGAGGAGACAATTAAATGGGTTGATGAGCAGGAGCTGTACACCGATCCTGTATTGACCGAGGTTTCGCCTCTGAAGGAATTCTACCCGGCCGAGTCATACCACCAGGGCTATTTCAGGAAGAATCCCGGAAAGCCATACTGCAGGATAGTGATTAACCCGAAGCTGGGCAAGTTCAGGCACAGGTTTGCGGAGCTGCTCTCGGCCTGATACGACAAGCAACGAATCTGAAATCGTCAATTTTAAATAATGAATTGATTACTCGACAGCCATGCACAATTCCCTGAAGGAGAAGATAGCAGGAGAAATTGTGATATCGTCCGACCCGGGAAAGACGATGCGCAAGTGGCGGGAGGAGTTTCACATAAGCCAGCTCGATCTCTCCCACGAGCTTAAGGTGTCTGCCTCGGTTGTGAGTGATTACGAATCCGGCAGGAGGAAGTCCCCCGGGACAACCATGGTCAAGCGGTATGTGGAGGCGCTTATCCAGATGGAGATGCGCAACGGTGGGCGCTTCATCAAGAGGTTTGACACAGAGGAGAAGCCTGACTATCTCCTGAGCATAAGGGAGTTTTCAAGCTCGGTGACCCTTGAGGGCCTGATGAAGGCACTGGACGCCCAGTGCGTTTCCAGCAACATAGGTGTGGAGAGGGATTTGCATGGATACACCGTCCTGGACAGCATAAAGGCGATCACAACCCTCGGCGCGGCAGACTATCTCAAGGTGTTTGGATGGAGCAGCCAGCGCGCCCTCATATTCACCCAGGTGAAATACGGGCGATCGCCGATGATTGCAGTCCGTGCACACCCAATGAAACCGGCGGCGGTTGTCTACCAGAGGCCTGAAAACATAGATGATCTTGCAATCCATTTGTCGAAACTGGAGAATATACCGCTTCTTGTCAGTGATATGGGGATAGAGGAAATGATTGCTGCGCTTGAACGAATCGGGGATGATGGAATATGATGTTTGGACACGGTGAAAAGGACGTCGGCATTGTGACATATGGTGCCTACATTCCGCGCTTCAGGATACTTCCTGAGGAAATAGCGCGTGTGTGGGGCGAGAACGGCGAGGCGATGAAGAACGGCCTCATGATATTCAGCAAGTCCGTCCCTTATCCGGATGAGGACGTGATAACAATATCGGTGGAGGCAGCCAGGAATGCGCTTGCGAGGGCAGATTTGGATCCAGAGGAGATAGGCGCAGTCTATGTCGGAAGCGAGTCCCATCCTTACGCAGTAAAGCCTTCGGGGACAATAGTGGCAGAGGCGATAGGCGCATCGCATTTCATTACGGTTGCCGACTACGAGTTCGCGTGCAAGGCAGGTACGGCCGCGATGCAGACCAGCATGGGACTTGTCTCATCAGGAATGGCGAAGTACTCTCTTGCCATCGGCGCAGACACTTCGCAGGGTGCGCCCGGTGATGCACTTGAATACTCAGCGTCCGCGGGAGGCGCAGCGTTCATCATTGGAAAGGAGGGTGTGATCGCGAGAATAAACAGGACGCTCTCATTCACCTCCGACACCCCTGACTTCTGGAGGAGGGAGGGGCAGCCCTATCCGAGCCATGGCGGAAGATTCACAGGCGAGCCCGCCTACTTCAGACACGTGGCAACTTGCGCCGGGGAACTTATGAAGGTTCAGGGCACACAGCCTTCAGACTACGATTTTGCCGTATTCCACCAGCCGAACGGCAAGTTTCCCACGCGTGTCGCACAGCAGCTGGGTTTTGAGAAGAAGCAGTATGAGACTGGACTCACGACACCCTACATAGGGAATACCTACTCGGCTTCGATGATGATCGGACTCTCTGCCATACTGGATGTGGCAAAGCCCGGACAGAAGGTGCTGGGAGTGGCGTTTGGTTCAGGTGCAGGCAGCGATGCATTCGACATCACGATTACTGATGAGATGGAGAATTACAACAAGGCTGCGGCACCGACCGTCAAGTCACTGGTTGAACGGTCAGAGCTTCTCGACTACGGGAGATATGCGAAGTTCAAAGGAAAAATAGTGATGAAGGAATAGAAATGAGGGAAGTTGCAATCATAGGCATCGGTGACACCAGATTCGGTGAGCTCTGGGAGCATTCATTGAGGGACATTGGTATGCAGGCCGGGCTCAATGCGGTGAGCGATGCAGGCATCGCGGGCGAGCAGATAGAGGCCCTGTACATAGGGAATATGGCAGCCGGGAGCCTGATAGACCAGGAGCATCTGGGAGCGCTTGTATCAGATTATTCAGGCCTTTCACAGCTGCACATACCTGCTGTGAGGATAGAGGCTGCGGGCGCCTCAGGCGGCATGGCTCTCAGGGAGGGTTACCTGGCAGTTGCCTCGGGGCTGCATGACGTAGTCATGGTTGCCGGTGCCGAGAAGATGACAGACGTTACTGATGAGGAAATACCGATGGTGCAGATGGCCGGCGGCGACCAGCAGTGGGAAGGCATTGCTGGCGCGACGATGCCAAGCCTGTTTGCAATGATGGCAAGGAGACATATGCACGAATACGGGACAACCAGGGAGCAGCTCGCAAGCGTTCCTGTGAAGAATCACAAGAACGGGGCGCTTAACAAGCAGGCCCAGTATCAGAGGGCCATCACAATGGAAACTGTACTGAAGTCGCCTGTTGTTGCTGACCCTCTTGGTGTTTTTGACTGCGCACCCGTCTCAGACGGCGCTGCGGCGCTCATACTCGCGCCTGCAGATGCAGCCGGAAAGTACGCACAGGAGGCAATCAGGATCGCCGCTTCCGCAGCCGCCACCGACACGCTCGCGCTACAGCACAGGGAATCGCTGACAAGGATGGATTCTGTGAAGGTTGCCTCGACGAAGGCATACAGGACAGCCGGCGTCAATCCCAAGGATATTGATGTTGCCGAGATACACGACTCCTATTCGATTGCAGAGATTATGAGCATTGAGGACCTTGGCTTCTTTGAGAAGGGCCGCGGAGGCCCTGCAACGCTCGAAGGCATGACCGAGATCAATGGAGTGGTTTCTGTCAACACCTCCGGCGGGCTGAAGGCAAGGGGAGATCCCATGGGGGCGACAGGGGTGGCACAGGCGGTTGAGATCGCAAGGCAGTTGAGGGGAAAGGCAGACAAGAGGCAGGTTACTGATGCCGAGGTTGGCCTCTCCCTCAATGTAGGCGGGACAGGCGGAACCTCCGTGGTGCATATATTCAGGAGGGCCTGAAGATGGCCAACCCGCGATACTGGAGGGAGAATCCCAGCAGGTACAACCTAATCGGGAAGAGATGTGAGAATTGCGGCACGGTGCACTTTCCGCCGAGGGAGATATGCCCCAAATGCAGAAGGAAGAGCATAGGCAAGATGAAGAGCCACAAGCTCTCCGGCAGGGGAAAGGTCTACTCGTTCACAATTGTCCATGAGCCTATGCCCGACTTCTCCCTCATGAAGCCATACATAATGGCGATGGTGGAGATGGAGGAGGGTGTCAGGCTCACTGGCCAGATAGTTGACTGCGAGCCGGCCAGGCTGAGCATAGGCATGGAGGTGGAGGCGACGCTCAGGAAGCTTGGGCAGGAAGGCAGTTCTGGAATAATCAGATACGGCTACAAGTTCAGGCCTAGGTAGCTTTGCGCGACGGGCAAAGGCTAATCACACTTCTGGCCATGTCATCCGCATGAAGAGATCGGAGCTGTTCAGCAGGCACGCGAGGGACTATTCCGGGAGTGCTTCATTCTCGGGAGGAAAGGATCTTTCCAGGTTGATTGAACTCATGAATCCCGGCGCTTCCTGGAAGGTGCTGGATGTGGCCACCGGCACGGGGTTCACCGCATTCGCTGTTTCCCGCACTTGCAGCTCTGTCACTGGAATGGATACGAGCGCCGAGATGCTGGCCGAGGCGCGGAGGCTTGCCTCCGAATCGGGCAGCAATGGAGTTTCATTCATAATCGGCAGCGCGGAGCAAATGCCAGTGGCCGATCGTTCCATTGATTTCATTACCTGCAGGAGGGCCGCCCATCATTTTGCAGAGAAGGACAGGTTCCTGTCGGAATCTGCTCGAATACTGACAGCGGGAGGCGGTCTAGGGATCGTCGACATGCTGTCTCCGGACGGGTTTGTTGAGGAATACAACCGGCTGGAGCGCCTGCGTGATGACAGCCATGAGACTGCGGAGGATCTCCACGGATGGCTGGAGCTTGTCGAAGCTTCAGGCTTCAGGGTGGATGCATTTGAGGTGAACGAGGAAAGGCAGGATTTTGAAAAATGGGCAACGCCTCTGGAACTGGACGGAAAGGCTGCTGCAGAGTGCAGGAGATATCTGCAGCAAAGCGAGCCTGACTTTGCCGAGGCCATCTCACTGGAAAATGACCTGAGCTTTGTCAAGCGCAGGATGGTGCTCATCTGCAGGAAGGCCTGATGTGCGCAGGCCAATCAAAAGAATAATAACATGACCAGCGGCTTATCACCCGGGTGTGACATACTTGGCCCATAGACCTGCAAAAATCATCCTCGACGGTGACAGCCTGACAATAGAACAGCTAGTCTCCGTGGCAGAGCAGAGCTCGCCTGTGGACATTTCCCGAAAGGCGATTGAAAGGGTCAGGAATTCCAGGATTTCTCTTGAAAAGACCATTGAAGGTGGCGGCACCATTTACGGGGTCAATACTGGTTTCGGTGAACTCCAGAACACGGGCATCGAGCCCGAACAGGCCGGGAAGCTACAGGAGAATCTTGTCAGGAGCACCTCTGCCGGAACGGGCGAGTCACTTTCCAGGGTCGAGTCGAGAGCAGTCATGCTGCTCCGCCTGAATACACTTGTAAAGGGATACTCCGGTGTAAGAGTGGAGGTGGTGAGGCTTCTCAGAGATATGCTTAACAAAGGGGTCCATCCGATGATCCCGTCCAGGGGATCAGTCGGCGCAAGCGGAGACCTTGCTCCGCTGGCCCATATGGCACTGGTGCTGATAGGTGAAGGGATGGCGGAGTTCGAGGGCAGGATCATGAGCGGTTCTTCCGCACTCGGAAAGGCGGGGCTTGAGCCTCTGTCGCTGAAACACAAGGAGGGGCTTGCCCTCATCAACGGGACTCAGTTCATGACAGCCCTGGGCGCGCTGGCCATTCACCACATTCGCATGCTCCAGGAAGAAGCCATAGTGGTCTTCTCAATGACGCTGGAGGCGCTGCGGGGCAGAACAGCCCCATTCGACAGGAGGGTTGCATCGGTGAGGGCTCACCCTGGCGCGGCTAGGGTGGCCGAAAGGGTGAGGAGGATGTCCACAGGCAGCAGGAGGACAAACACAGGCAGTGCGCTGCAGGACCCGTACACCCTGAGGTGCGCTCCTCAGGTCATGGGCCCGCTTCGTGACATGACCGACTACTGCGAGAGTGTTATTGTCACGGAGATGAATTCAACAACCGACAACCCGATTGTCTTTCCCGATGACATGGATGTCGTTTCAGCCGGCAACTTCCATGGCCAGCCGGTTGCAGTTGCACTCGATGCAATCGGAATACCGCTTCAGGCTGTTGCATCATTTTCAGAGAGGAGGACCGCAAGGCTCACAGATTCAAAGCTGAGCGGCCTGAGTCCTTTCCTCTCCAGGAATCCGGGACTCGAGTCCGGTTACATGGTTGCGCAGTACACTGCTGCAGCCCTGGTTTCTGAAGGGAAGGTTCTCAGCCATCCGTCATCCTCCGATTCGATTCCCACTTCTGCCAACCAGGAGGATTACGTCAGCATGGGGGCCTATTCCGCCATCAAGCTGAAAAGGATGGTGGAAAATGCATACACGGTCGTTGCGATCGAGGCGCTATGCGCAGCCCAGGCGCTTGACATATCGGGCGGACCGACAGCACCCAGAATCGCCAGGGCGCATGAGATCATCAGGAAGATCGTCCCTGCACTGGACAGGGACAGGGAGCTTTCAACCGAGATAAGGATGTGCGCCGACCTCCTCAGAAAGGGCGCATTGCTTGATGCACTGTCCTGACCATGTCAGAAAGTGATGCCAAGCTGCTTGAGAGTCGAAGTGTCAAGGGACATGCCTACATTCCAGTTGGGTGCATCCACGATCTCGCTTATCCTCAGGTCACCTGCAACGGAGCACAGAAGATACGCCTCATCACGTCTGAGCCCCTTCCTGTACAAGACTGCTACCATCTCCCTGACAGCCTTCCTGGCAGCTTCGTGAAGGTCCGGCGATATACCCGATGTGGACAGGCGGGTGCCGCTCCTCCCCCTTTCTGAATACATGACAGCCGGCATTTCAATACCCAGGTCGTCCCTGTATACCCTGACTCTCAGCCTCGTCCTGGAAGGCGTTTCCACTGCAGTGCCGCATACCTCCCCGTCCCCCTGGGAAGCGTGGGTGTCTGCGATGCACAGGTTGGCTCCCGGCACATTTACCCTGAAATACACCGAAGAGCCTGTCCCTATCCTGTTGTTGTCCATGTTGCCGCCGAAATACTGGGGCGGTATCATTGTGTAGGAACTGTCCTCCTCCGCGGGCGCAACGCCAATGACCCCAAGGAACGGTCGGGCTGGCAGCCTCAGGCCCTTCAGGAATGATGAATGCCTCGGCGAAATCACTCCGCCGCGTATTGACCATGTGAACAGCCTTGGTCTGGTGAAGTCATCGCTGAGGAGCCCGAAACCGGGGAATATGGCACTCCACCCCCAGGAGTCGCACTTGATATCCAGTATATCCACCCTGAGCAAATCGCCTGGCGACGCGTCCTCTATGTGTATTGGGCCTATCGCCGCATCCGTCTTCGACCTGTCAATCCTCTTCAGCACTGCGGTTGTGGAATTCGGCTTTATCTGATCCGTCGAAGCCTCTGGTATATCGACTGTCACCGTTTCACCATCGGAAACGTTAAGGGCAGGCCTGTTTCCAGGCGACCATCTCAGTATATAGTTCGAAGGCAGGTGTCCATTAAGGGATCTTCTGGTCGGCATCTGATTCACCGCGCGATGGAAGCTGGTCGCGCTGGCCCTGTACGCAGATGTCCCTTAAAAAGTGTGACAGGCCTCCGAAAATCAGCCTCCCAAAGCATGGCGCAGGACTATTTTTTCTCGTACACCTGGTGTGGGATAGACGGATTGGACGTTATTCAAGAAGATATTTATATGATCATCTTTTCGTCAAGATTGCTCGTGAAAATATTACTGCAAACACAAAACTGATATTCTCAGAAAAGGCGGGTGTGCGTAAATCGACCGAGTAAGCGCTTTCCAGCTCTGGGTGAGTTCAGGCTTTGTCAGAAAATGGATGATAGTTGGTATTTTCATTGGCGTGATTGCAGGATTCGGGTCGCTTGCCCTATACTACGCAATCGCCTTCAGCACGAAATACCTCCTGACAGGACTCACCGGCTTTACGCCGCCTGCAACTGCGCTCGAGGGCCAGGGTCCCCTCTACTTCATAGGCCACTACAACTACTGGATGATACCTGTTTCCACCACAATCGGCGGATTGATTTCCGGTTTCCTTGTCTACGGCCTGGCACCTGAGGCGGAGGGGCATGGGACCGATGCGGCAATCGAATCCTTCCACTATTACAAGGGGAAGATCAGGAAAAGGATACCAGCTGTCAAGCTGGTTGCGTCTGCAATAACCATCGGGTCCGGAGGAAGCGCTGGCAGGGAGGGGCCGGTCGCACAGATCGCCGCCGGGTTCGGTTCATTCATGGCTGACCTGTTCGGCATGGATGATCGCGACAGGAGGATAGCTGTCGCAGCTGGCATTGGGGCTGGCATCGGGAGCATATTCATGGCACCCCTTGGAGGCGCCCTCCTTAGCACTGAAGTTCTCTACAGAAGGGATTTTGAAGTTGATGCGCTCGTCCCATCAATCATAGCCTCTGTTACGGGTTATGCCATATTCGGCTACCACTTCAACTACACGCCTCTCTTCAGCATTCAGTCGGCGACGGTTGGATTCCACAATCCGGCGTCGCTTATTGTATACGTGATAGTTGGCATAGTCACAGGGATTCTTGGGATACTCTACGTGGTCACTTTCTACGGCGTGAGGAAGCAGTTCTCGAAGCTCAAGAGAATTCCCAACTACTTCAAGCCGGCAATCGGGGGACTTGCCGTTGGTGCCATTGCAATGGCATTCCCCCAGATACTCGGCCTGAGTTACGGATGGCTCCAGCTTCTCTTCTTCGGGGAGACGAGCCAGTTCTCCGCTCTGGCCCTGATGCCAATCTGGATTCTGATAGCACTCGTGTTCCTCAAGATCATTGCCACCTCCCTTTCCATAGGTTCCGGCGGTTCAGGAGGCGTCTACGCCCCTGGCATTGTCATAGGAGGATTCACGGGTGCTGTGCTCTGGGTCTTCTTCCATTCCATCCTTCACGTGTTCATGTTCATGAGCATTGCCGACTTCATCATAGTATCCATGATTGCCTTCTTCGGAGGCGTCTCCAAGGCACCCATTTCCATAATAATAATGGGGACTGAGATGACTGGCGGCTATTCCCTGTTCCTCCCGCTGATGCTTGCCACAGTCATTTCATATTTCATCTCAGGTACCAAGTACTCAATCTACAAGGCGCAGGTGATCAACAGGGCCCACTCGCCTGCCCACCAGCAGGAATATGAGAAGCCGCTGATGGACTACATAAAGGTAAAGGATGCGATGGCTTCCGATGTCTCCACCATGGACGCAGGCACGACTCTCAGTGATGCCCTAGGGCTCATGGACAGGCTCAAGACGTCGGGCGCGGTCCTTGTGAGCGTCAATGAAATCATCGGTTTTGTAACGAGGGAAGAGATTGCTGCAGGGATCGGCGGTGCTACCAGGAGGCTCAGGGACATTTCAGAGCGGCCTGTAAAGACCATATCGCCTGAACAGTCGGCACATGAGGCGTTCAACATACTCACAAGCGGAAAGGTGGAGGTTCTTGTGGTGGTCGACCGCAAGAGAAAGGTGGACCAGGTTGTGGGCGTAATCGGTCTGCAGGAAATTGCGAGAGCCTACAACGAGAAGATAAGGACGCTAAGGGAATCGTCATTCTTTGAAGAGCTGATGTGAGGCCCCGCCCTGCCTTCCGGGCACCAGAATGCGCAGCGCCTCCAGGGTTGCTGCCTGCCTTATATCCTCCCTGCCGCCCTGAAATATGAATCTTGAAACGCTCGCGCCCGACGGAGTGCAGGCTGCGATGAATACCAGGCCCACCTCCTTTTCAGCCGTGGCGCCTGAAGGACCGGCTATACCGGTGGTGGAAAGTGCTGCGGAGCTGCCAAAGATGCGCATCGCCCCTGCTGCCATCTCCAGAGCAGTCTCTGCGCTGACCGCCCCCCTGGACAGCAGGGTGGAGTGATCTACGCCCAGAATACTCTCCTTGGATTCGTTGCTGTAGGTAACGGCGCCACCCTTGAAGAAGCGCGATGCACCTGCGTGTGAAACTATGAGTGAGCTGATGAGTCCTCCTGTAACGGACTCTGCGGTGGAAAGCGTCACTCCGCCTCTTATGCAGAAGTCATGCAGGAGGGCGACCAGCTCATCTGCCCTGCCCAGAAAGGTAGAATAGCTCCCTGACACGATCTACACCGCCAAACCTGCCTATAATATCTGCAACGGACGGCGGGACGCACTCCCTCCAGTTGCCTCCGTTGATCATCTGTTCGCGTATAAACGATCCGCTGAACTTCTCCCTGTTGTAAATCCTCGTCTGCCTCACTTCGTAACCAGACTCGCTGAAGAGGCGCTGGGTGAGAGGGTTGTTTGTGAAAATCGTGCTGAACGGCGGAACAAGTGAGCGGACATGCGAAACCCACACCGCATACCTGTTAACATCTATGACCGGAACTATGTTGACCCTGTCATAGACCCCTTCCTCCCTAAGCGCGGCATAAACCATCTCATACCTTTCGCCTGCTGTAAAGGGATTGTCACGAGTATGTGAGTACTGGGCGCTGCCTATGGCAACAATCAGCCTGTCGCAGACCTCAAGGGCCTCCCTGACTGCTGCCATGTGGCCAAGATGAAAAGGCTGATATCTTCCCACTATCAGGCCGTTCATCCAATATCAACTTCGGCTGGCTCAGCGGGCTACCGGTCTTCCGCCCTTTATCTTCGTGGCTGTGACCGACTGGTCCACATCTTCCTGTTTGTTCGACATCTCACCGAGTATGGAGCTGAGCTTCGAGATCAGTTTGTCCTTCTCGGAACCGGGGACCAGGGCTTCCCTGAGAACATCGAGAAGCGTCCTGACAGGGTAAACCTTGACCTTCCCCTCATACTTTGGATCGAGTATGATGTCCCCAAGGTTATCGAGCGGTACGATGACCTCCCTCAGTCCCGTTTCGGCTGCAGCTTCTGTCTTTGCAGTAACGCCGCCTACGGGCAGGACGTCGCCGCGAACACTGAGGCTCCCTGTCATGGCTATTGTCTGGTCGACAGGGATGTTCTCATAAGCGCTAATCACAGCGGTGGCTATGGAAATGGAGGCGCTGTCACCCTCCACGCCCTCATATGTGCCTATGAATTGTATGTGGATATCATGGTTGCTTATGTCTTCGCCGGAGTATTTTTTGATGATTGCTGAAACGTTGTCAACTGCCTCCTTTGCGATCTCCCCCAGCTTGCCTGTGGCGACCACCCTTCCGCCAGAGCGTGTATGGGCCGGCGTCACCTCTGCAACGATGGGCAGCACTATTCCCGAGAACTCAGACATTCCTGTATCGGCACCAAGTGCGGCGAGGCCGTTGACCGTTCCCACGAGGCTGCCGCCAATCGATATTGTGTTGTATTCCTTCCTTCTCTGAATGTACCTGTCCGCGACCTGCTGTTCCAGGGAGCGGGCAATCTTCTTTGCCTTCAGGACGTGCTCATTCTTGACCACATCAGAACTCTCTTCCCGGGCTATGTCGCCTGCAACCCTGACCAGGCCACCAAGTTCACGCAGCCTGAGGGTGAGTCTGCCCTTCCTGCCGGCGCGCCGCTGCGCCTCCTTGATAATCTCAGAGACAGCAAACTTGTCGAAATGGGGTATCTTCTTGTCCTTCACCACTTCCTGCGCGACGAAGCGGACCAGCTTCTCCCTGTTTAGGTTGGTATCTGGCATGGTCGTGTTCATGTAAACCTCATAGCCATACCCCCTGACACGAGACCGAAGCGCAGGATGCATACCCTGCAGCGCGTCCAGATTTCCTGCCGCAACAAGAATGAAATCACATGGAACTGGCTCGCTCTTCACCATGGCGCCTGAGCTCCTCTCGCTCTGCCCCAGTATTGAGAACTTGCCTTCCTGCAGCGCGGTCAGAAGGCTCTGCTGCGACTCTATCCTGAGCAGGTTGATCTCATCAATGAAAAGTACACCTTTGTTTGCCTTGTGGATGGCACCCACTTCCAGGCGCTCATGTGCCGGCGTTTCAAGGCCGCCGCTCTGGAAAGGGTCGTGCTTTACGTCGCCGAGGAGGGCGCCTGCATGGGCCCCCGTGGCGTCGATGAAAGGGGGGAGCTCATCAGGGCTGTGCCCGATAAGCAGCTTGGGAACCATGATACTTTCCTGGCGCTGTCCGGTGTAGCGCATCATGAAGTAGATGATAATGGCGCCTATGATGCCAAAGAGTATAATGGACGGGTCATGGTCGATTATGAATATCGCCACAGACACAATGAGAATCATGACCACGAGCATCCAGTAGACAGATGCCTTCTGCTGTCTCCTCTGCAGCATCTCGGCCCTCTGGGCATTCACAATCTCCCTGCCCTTGCCCACAGGCACTACCCTGATCTTGGGCTCGTTAGGATCGTCGGAATTGTGGTAGGCGATGACATCCTGAAGCTCGCTTTTCGGCAGGAACTCTGTCATGGATCTTGCGAGCATGGACTTGCCGGTGCCCGGCTCCCCTATGAGCATCACGTGTCTCTTCTGCTCGGCAGCCTTCCTGACTACCCTCACCGCCTCGTCCTGCCCTATAACCTGGTCTGCGAGATGAGGTGGAATGTTGATTTCACCGGTGCTTGAGAAATTCTGGCTCACGATCCAGGTGTCTGCGTCAGGCAGATCGTCCTCGACCTTGTCGTCAGAGGTCACGTTGTTAACGTTATCGGACAAATATTTCAGCTCTTTTTAATTGTACGATTCGTTGCTAAATAAGGTTTTTGGGAAGAGTCCTCACGGTTGACCCGGGCCATTACGATTTGCCCCGGCATTGGAGACATGCTGAAAGGCTCGTCCAGCCTCTTGAACTGGTTAAGTACTTGCATATATTAAGGTAAACAGATGCTGGTTGAAGAGCTGCATCTTGACCCTGAGGTGGCCAGAACCCTTCGGGAACAGGGGATTGAAGAACTCTATCCCACCCAGTCTGCAACCGTCCCTTCAGTGCTGCAGGGCAGGAACATGGTGGTTGCGGTCCCGACAGCCAGCGGGAAGTCGCTTATCGGCTACATGGCGCTGCTCAGGGCGGCGAGCATGGGACAGAAGGGCATGTACATCGTGCCTCTGAGGGCCCTTGCCTCCGAGAAGTATGAGGAGCTCAAGGCCTATGAGCAGCTAGGTTTCAGGGTGGCCATATCAACTGGAGACTTTGATTCGAGGGGCGATTCTCTTGCAGGCTATGACATAATAGTGGCGACGAGCGAAAAGGCCGATTCACTCCTGAGGCACAGCGCCGCCTGGATTTCGAAGCTGTCCGTCATAGTGGTCGATGAAATACACCTTATCAATGAGCCCGACAGGGGACCAACCCTGGAAATGGTGATAGCGCGGCTGCGGAAACTGATACCGAACATCCAGGTTATCGGTCTGAGTGCCACGATCAAGAATTCTGCCGAGATTGCTGAATGGCTTGATGCGGAGCATTATACGAGCGAGTGGAGGCCTGTCGAGCTCAAGCAGGGGGTCTATGCAAATTCTGAGATATTTTTCAGCAATAACGAAAGGAGGGCAGTCCGGAAGATTGAGGAGGATGTGTGGTCCCTCATACACGATTCACTCAGCAACGGAGGTCAGGCTCTTGTTTTTGTCAACACCAGGAAGAACTGCGAAAGCGCTGCCATGAAATACCGCAGCCAGATGAGGAAGCTGCTTCAGGAGGATGAGGATGCGGAAGCGGTGTCAGACGAGGAGCTTCAGGATGATCTCGAGGAACCTGGTGAGATGAGCTCGCGGCTAAAGGACTGCGTTAAGAGCGGTTTGGCATTTCACCATGCGGGCCTCACCAATTCTCAGAGGCGTATGGTTGAGAAACTGTTCAAGGAGAGGAAGATCAAGTGCCTCTTTGCCACCCCTACACTTGCCGCCGGCATAAACCTCCCGGCAAGAACTGTGATAGTACGCGACCTGTACAGGTATGACTCGCAGCTGGGCAGCACCCTCATACCCGTCATGGAGGTAAAGCAGATGTGCGGAAGAGCTGGACGGCCGCGCTACGACCCCTACGGCGAAGCCATCATAGTCGCAAAAAACAGGGAGATGGCTTCCTTCGTCCTTGAAGAGTACCTGCTTGGAGACGTGGAAAGCATAAGGTCCCAGATAGGGAATGAGAGGTCGCTGCGCAACCATGTGCTCTCAGCGGTTGCAACGAGGCTCGCCAACAGCATGGGCGAGCTCAGGGATTTCCTTGCGCTGACATTCTATGCATACCAGTTTGATCTTGAAGCGCTTGAAGACGCCGCAGTGGATGCACTTGACTATCTGAGGACCAACGGAATGGTGACGGGCGAGGGGGAGGAGTTCAGGGCCACGCTCTTCGGCAAGAGGGTTTCAGACCTTTATATTGACCCGAAGTCGGCAATCACTCTCAGGAAGCTGATTTCTGAATTCAGGAAGGGAAAGGAGCTGGGACTGCTCCACGGCATATGCTCGACTCCCGACATGATTCCCATCTATGCCAGGAACTCTGACAGTGAGATGCTACTGGAGGTGATTGACAACAGGAGTGGTGAGATGATTCTGAGCTTCGACGATGCGGAGGATGATATGCTGTACCTTTCTGAACTCAAGACTGCGATGATGCTCAAGGACTGGATAGGTGAGGAGAGGGAGGAGAGCATACTCAAGCGCTACGGAATCTATCCCGGAGACCTGAGGAACAAGGCCGAAACGGCTGCATGGCTGCTCTACAGCGCCGAGGAGCTTGCAGAGCTGTCAGGAAGTGAGAACGCTGCCGAAATAGGACGCATTGCCCGGAGGGTAGAGAAGGGAGTGAGCGAGAGGCTTATGGACGTCGCATCACTCCGCGGCATTGGACGGGCGAGGGCCATAGCGCTCTTTTCCAGGGGATTCAGGAGTCGCGGCAGGATTGCCGAGTCGACAGAGGAGGAGCTGATGCGCGTTCCAGGGATAGGTGCGCAGCTCGCACGTTCGATCCTTTCCCAGGCAAGGAGGGGCAGGAGAACGCAGGAGGCAAAGGAAAGTGGAGACAGCATCCCGAAGGACTGGTTTTTTGATGAAAACAGCTGAGGCAGGCAGCTACAGCATCGTGGGTTTCCGCGCCCGGCATCCCGTGGATGCGTCGGCGCTGATCCGGACCTTTGGGCAGGCGGGGTGGCGTGTCCAGCCTGTCCGTGCGTGCGTCGTGTTTGGCAGGGTGCACCTTATCTCCGCATATATGCACGCCGCAAGGGCGCTGGATCGCGGAGAAAGCACGTCCATGGACCTTATGACCGAAGTCGCGCACTATGCGGGCTGCAGCAGGCAGCTTTCAAAGTCGCTCGAGGCGGTCAGGGTTGAGAATGAAACGGAGATTGCACTGGTTGCAGTGCCTGCGCTGGATGGGGATGAGGCGGAAAGAATAACAGGCTCAATGGGCCTTACCAGGGATGACGGGCTGCTGGAAATCAACAGCGGGAAGCTGAAGTACGCCGGACTTCTCGGAGTGGATGGCGTCGACTGCAGCACCGCTGCCGATGCGGTTCTGGAGAAAATCGCACTCATTGACGTTGAAAGATGAGGGCATGAGCTCCGGCAGCAGGACAAGGCTAAAATAATCAGCAAAGGTACAACCAGTCTGCCGCGGTGGCGGGACCGGGTTACACCGGACCCAGGCGGGATGTTGTGCATCACCGGCCGTGGATAAATGCAGAGAAAGGAGAGTATACTTCTGGACAAGGAGAAGATCATTGAACTGTTAAAGCCTGTAAGGGACCCGGAGATCGGACTCAGCATAGTGGAGCTGAACATGGTCCGCAACGTGGCAGTCAGCGGTTCCGGGGTTTCACTGGAGGTGGCGCTTACAGTGCAGGGATGCCCTCTACAGAAGACTATAGAGTCTGATGTCAGGACGATACTCCTTTCGAACCCCGAGATCGAGACTGTGGATCTGAAGCTCGGGGTGATGTCGAAAGAGGAGCAGACGGCCCTTTCCGAGGAACTGAGGCGGAGGAGGGAGGAGAACAAGCCCAAGGGGGCCACCGAAATCGCGCCCGGCATCTACAGATACGGGAAGATGGGCATCCAGCATATCATAGGGGTAGTTTCAGGCAAGGGTGGAGTGGGCAAGTCACTCACAACCGCGGTGATAGCAAGCGAGCTTGCCAAACAGGGGTTCAGGGTAGGCATACTCGACGCCGACATTACAGGTCCCAGCATGGCGAAGATACTTGGCGTGGAAGGCAGGGCCGGGGCAAACGACAAGATGCTGATTCCTGCAACAACCAGGGCGGGAATAAAGATGATTTCGATGAACCTGATACTGGAGAAGCAGACGCAGGCTGTCGTCTGGAGGGGGCCGCTGGTCACGAGGGCCATAGTCCAGATGTACGGCCAGACTGAGTGGGGAGACCTGCATTTCCTCCTGCTTGATCTTCCTCCAGGGACAAGCGATGCTCAGCTCACTGTATTCCAGTCGGTCCCACTTGACGGCATACTGATGGTTACAACGCCCCAGTCACTCGCGCACATGATCGTGGAGAAGGCGCTGGACATGGCGAAGGTGACCAAGGTCCCTGTTATCGGCCTGGTGGAGAACATGAGCTACCTCAAGTGCCCGCACTGCGGGGAAAGGATAGAACTCTACCCCAGGGATGCAGGGGCGGAGACGGAGATGCTCCGCAGCCTCGAGAAGCTCGGTGAGCTGCCTTTCGATCCGGAGATTGCCAGGCTCGCCGACAGCGGTGAGCTTGAGAAATACTCCTCCGATGAAATAAGTGCGCTTGTCAGCAATGTGAGGAAGAAGATGCTTTCAATGACTCCTGTGTCTGTTTCACCCATAGCCTGGAAAGGCGGTGAATGAAGAATACCAGCCGGGGTGCCAAACCGAATACTGTTTTAAGCAGTTGAAGGATTACGAACAAGGCAGAATCCGGTAATATGGCAAGACTGGTTGAATGTGTCCCCAATTTCAGTGAGGGGCGTGATGCCTCTGTGGTTGGCAAGATAGCCGATGCTGTCAGCTCCAGCAAGGGTGTCATACTCCTCGGCTCCGAGATGGATGGAGACCATAACAGATCTGTTCTCACCTTCGTGGGAACGCCCGATGAGGTGGCCGATGCCGCCTTTGAGGCCTGCAGGAGGGCTGCTGAGCTCATAGACATGAACAGGCACAGCGGGCAGCACCCGAGGATCGGTGCCACGGATGTCATACCCCTGATACCGCTGCAGGGCGTTACAATGGAGGAATGCGTGGCGCTATCCATCTCACTGGCAAGGAGGATTGCAGACGAACTGGAAATTCCCACATACCTCTACGAGAAATCTGCCTCAAGGGAGGACAGGAGGAGCCTTTCCAGCATAAGGAAGGGTGAATACGAGGGACTGAAAGAGAGCATACAGACCGAAGAGAGGAGACCGGACTTCGGTAAGCCGGAATTGCACCCAACCGCCGGTGCCACGGTAGTTGGTGCCAGACCTGTGCTTGTGGCATACAACGTGTACCTTGGTACGGAGGACGTATCGCTTGCCAAGAGAATTGCGAGGAAGATAAGGGAGAGGGACGGAGGCATGCCTGGTGTAAAGGCGCTTGGCTTTTTTATCGAGAAGAGGAAGGAGGCACAGGTTTCAATGAACCTGACGGACCTGTCCATGACCACCCCGCTCGCAGTTTTCACGCGCGTAGTGAGGGAGGCGGAGGCTGAAGGGGTCTCTGTCACCGGGAGCGAGATAGTGGGCATGGTGCCCGTGTCCGCGATATCGGAGGCGGCCGAAGACAGGCTCGGCCTGATTGAATTCGACAGGTCACAGATAATGGAAGGCAGACTCCTGGATGCACTTATGAGCAGGGAGATGGAATGATGTCATTTTCGGAAAGGAAGCTGAAGGAGTTCGTGAAGGAGTTGAGTTCAGCATCGCCCACTCCCGGAGGAGGTTCGGCCTCAGCCGTTGTCGGGTCCCTGGGTGCGGCCCTGGTGGCAATGGACTGCAACCTGACGCTCGGCAAGGAGGCCTACAGGCAGGTTGCAGCCAGGGTTGGGGAGATTAAGCGGAGGGCTGTCAGGGTATCCGCGGAGCTTCTCAGGTGCAGCGACAGGGATGCAAGGAGCTTCGAAGGGGTCATGAAAGCCATATCACTCCCCAAGAACACTGAACTGCAGAAGCTGAAACGATTCGAAAGGGTGCAGGCGGCGCTCAAGAAGGCCACCGAGGTTCCACTACAAATCATGGAACTCTGCTCCGAGCTCGAGTCGATGGCAACATACATGGCGGAGAACGGGAACAGGAACAGCAGGTCGGATGCCGTTGTGGGGGGCATACTCGCATCGGCTGCGCTCAAGGGGGCGTACGAGAATCTAGAGATCAACCTTGAGTCAATAAAGGATGATGCATTCGTGGAAGAGATGAACAGGAGGGCGCTTGAGCTTATGCGCTCACCGCCGCAGTTCACGCGCTGAAGCGGGTGCGTGCCGTAGATGAGGCCGATCATCATTGTGCTGGGGGACAGGCCTGAAGGCGGATTGCCCACTGAAGAGCTGCGCCTGAGGGTCAGGCACGGGGTTGCGCTGGCCGGAAGCACAGCTGCATCCGCACTGATATTCTCAGGCGGTGCGACGTCGGGTGCAAGAAGCGAGGCGCTGCTGATGCAGGAGATAGCAGAGCAGGAGGGCATCCCTGCGCATGTGGCGACAATCCTTGAGACAATGAGCCTGGACACGTTGGGGAACGCCTGCTTTTCAGGGCTCATACTGAAGAATCTGAAATTCTCCTCGATCCATGTGGTGACAGGCCCTGCACATTTCGAGCGAGCTTCATTCATATTCAGCAGGGTGCTCGGGGATGTGGAAATGGAATGCTACGGCAGGCCGCTCCCTATGTCAGCAAAGGAGCTGGAGGCAATGGAGCTTGCAGAGTACATACTTGAGGGCATCGACCCGTGGCAGCTTGACGATCTCTGCCGGAGGATGAGCAGCCTGCATCCATACTATTCAAAGGAGGTCAGGGGCCTTTGAAGGACGTGTTCACATGCTGATTGGCTTGCCGCATTCACACGCGGATGAGCGGCGGGCGCACTGCTCATGGTAGGTCCTGCCGCATGCGCATGTGTAACTCCTGCCGCCACTCCTGATCTTCCCCCTGCATGCAGGGCAAAATACAAGCGGCGTGATTGAGCTTCCATCGAGGTGGAATGTGAGCGTCGTGGAGAAATTGCCGTTGTCAACAGGGCTTGAGGCCACTGCGTTCACAACGATCTCTCCGCGTACCGTTCCGGGCAGATTCATCGTCCTGCTCTCCCCCGGTTTCAGGTTGCCAAGCGCCTCCACTTTCGTCAGTGCCTCGCCCTTGATGCTGACTGATGCGCTCAGAGCGACAACCCTTCCTGCGTTGGTAACTGTCAGCTGAGGGCCCCATCGGCTGCCGGAGCAGCCAATGGTCAGCCTGGGGGAGTATTCCGACTTGAGCTTCTTCATCTCGTCGACCAGCTTCCTCATCTCCTCAAGGCTCTGGTCCGAGAGCTCCATTGTTATAGCGCCGTATCTCATGTCGAAGGTCCTGATGTTTATGCCTGTCCTGCGCAGATCACCGGCGACGTCGGAAAACTGCCTGGAGAGGCCGTCCATCTCTGCGAGCATCGCAGACTTTGACTTCATATCCCTTTCCAGCTTCTCTGTGAAGTCGAGAGATTCGGAGTAACGCTGAGACTCCATCAGCTCCTCGAATTCATTTCTCATTCCTGCGGTGAAACTCTGTGACAGGCCGTCTATATTGACAGCATTTTCAAACCTGTCCCTGAGGGCGCTTGCCACCAGAGGTGATATTTCCTCGAGCTTCCTTGCTGCAACAGCGAAAGCACCGGGAGCGTCTCCAGACTCTATCATCTCCCTGTACTCGGGGGTGGTGCCGTCCCTTTCTGAGATGCCGAGTCTTGAGGCGACCTCCGATGCCGATTCGGCCGCAGCCATCTTGGAGATGCAGGCCTGGTGCAGTATCCTCTCTGCCTCGGATTCGCATTCCTGCATACGACCAGTGCTCTCAGTGAAGTTGCCTGATGAAATCAGTTCGGCTGCTTCAGCGGCCTTTGCCCTGCAGGCATCCATATTGATGCCCAGCTCGGCGTAGGAGGCAATCTTGTCCTCAAGGGCAGTGAGCTTCTGCCTGGCCCTCTCGCTTCCCTTGGACAGGTCCTCCATCAGCTGTTCAACAGCAATGCCCTTCTCTATGACCGCCTTGAAATTCCTGGCATCCAGAAGGCTGCCGACCTGGGATATGTCCCCGTCGAGTCTTTCGGATGAGATGCCGCCTTGGAGCAGGGCGGCTGCCCTCTTCTTCAGCACATCGTATGTCCTCTCGGCCATCTCCTTCTGGAGTGCGAGCCTTTCAGCCATGCTTTTGAGTGTTATGAGTGAGTCGGACGCATCCAGGGAGCCTGAGGCAACCTGGGCCGCAGCGCCGTTGACCTCCTCCGAAATGCCATCCATCCCGTCATTGCCCACGCTTGCATAAATCTGCTCGGTGTACTCCTGAAGGAGCTGGGGGCCCTTTGTCTTGAGCCTTTCCGAACATGTTTCAAGGCACTTCTTGGCTGTCTCGAGGGCTAGGAGGTGCTGGTCATTCTTCAACAGGTTCTTTGCCTGTTTAAGCAGGTTGAATGTTCCTGCCTCCAGCATGTTCAGCTCGTCGAGCTTGATGACGATCGCGTCTGCCTTCTCTATGGAGGTAATTGCTTCGCTGACGGAGTTCAATACAAGTTCGAGCTCACTTCCAGCAAGTCTTATACTGCTGAGGGACTGCTCCAGCTGGCCCGAGGAGATGAGGGAGCGTGCCTTTTCCAGCCTTGACTCCACAACGTTTACGTCCAGCCCGTCTATCTCAGCCTTGGCGCTCCTTGCCGCCGTCTCATTGACCATCTCCGTCAGTCTTGATGTTACAGCTTCAGAAGCATCCTTCATTAGTGAGCGGGCGGTAATCAGGGCGTCGTAATGGTTGCGTTCGCGCATCAGGCCAAGAATCTGCTCCTTTCTTGCTTCCAGGTCGGGGTCGGCTATGCCGACCTCTGCGGCAACGGCGAGCACCCCCTTTACTGCAATGATCTCCTTGGCCGCAAGACTGGAAGCCATGCTCCTCTCCTCCAGCAGCAGGACCTGTGATATCTCCTTCTTTGCCTGCGAATAATCATAACGCTTCAGCGACGCCTTTACGCCCGAGATGAGCTTCTGCATTTCGAGCGTGCCGGCATTACCCTTCCTGGCCTCAGCTAAAAGCTTCTCAGCCTTGACCAGGTCGGCTTCAATTGCCTCAACCTGCTTCAGCTTGTTCTGTATTTCCTCCCTTGCCAGGGAGGCCATCCTCGCTGCAGCCTCGAAATCCTCGAACTTGAGGGCTGCCCTTGACCTGCTGATAAGTGTGTAACCATAACCAATCTCCACCCTCTTTCTCCTGCATGTGGAGACCATGTCCATCAGAGAGGACATCTCCCTCACGAAATAATCATTGAGAAGGCTGTAGACAATGTCGTGTGCCTCGCCCGCGGTATTCAGCGCAGACTCAGTGTCCATCTCCGCATTCCGCTCAGCTGCCTCGAGCATGTTTACGGCTGATGAACTGCTGACCTCATCGACGACGCTTAGCAGCCTGCGAGTGCGCTGTATCAGTGAGCGAACTCTGAATACATTTCCGTTTGATGCCCAGTCCACAACGTCCTTCGCGACGGATGCGGCACGGTAACTCTCCTTCCTTGCATCCAGCGAGCGCACCGTCTCCATGAGTTTTTCAAGCCTCTCCTTGAGTAGACCTGTGCTGGAGTCCACTGCACCGCCGGCCCGCAGCATCCAGGACTGGTCAAGCTCCAGCAGTTTTACATCGACATCCTTTTCCAGGGCGGTTGTCATTTCAAGGGAGCGGGCATATTCGCCGTTCTTTACAAGTGAGACGGCCGCGCCAATGCGCCTGTTCATGTCCAGAGTTTCAGCGCCCAGGTATTCAAGGGCTCCTATGCTCCTGTCGAGCGCGTCAATCTGCCCAGTAGCGAAATTCTCCAGCAGCGCGTCCATATCCTTCTTCAGCGGTCCTGAGTCAGCAAGGAAGCCAGCCAGATCGCGTGATTCGAACTTTCTCTTTGCCTCGGCATACCTGATGCTGATCTCCACTGAATTCGAAACAAGAGAAACAAGGGCGTGGAACTCTCCCTCCAGTCTCTGCATTGCCTCGTCTGCATCCGATGTGAGACTCGAAAGACGCATAGCCTCGTCGTTCGCCTTCTCGGCTGCGGCGATAGCTTCGTGGAAGCGCCTGCGCTTCATGAGCTCCCTGACTTCGTTCAGGTGCTCGTTCACAGGAGCGAGGTCTATACCGCTCTTGAGCGCCATGGTGATGTACTTCTTCCCATTCAGCAGTATCCGCGCAATGTGATCGTACTTTGCCTTCTCCAGCCTTGACTCAAGGTCTGTCAGGGAGGTGTAGGCGGCATCATAGTCTCCTGCGGTGAGCTGCGACTCTATACCTGCAACGGCAGATGAGGCAGATGAGACGACGCCCGTCATTAGCGTCCTGTCCGAAAGGTCAGAGCGAATTGTCTTCAGCCTTATCTCGAATGCACGTCTCAGTTTCCTGTCCAGCTCCATATTCAGGCTGTCGAGCATCTGCTGCATTTCACCGAGGCGCTGATCCTGCGGCTGTGACCCAATCCTCTCGATCTTCTCCCTGTAGGGGGCAACGCCCAGGCCGAAGAGCTTTGAAATTTCGACCTTCCTTGAAAGCAGTTTCAGCTCTTCATCCACCTTCTGCCTGATCTGCCTTGCGATGAGACCGCCGGCATGCTCCAGAAGTCTGAATGCATTCTCCACATTGTTGGCTGTGACTTCATTTCTTGCATCCGACAGCGCACCCTCCACGCCGTCTATGTTGCCGCAGAGCATCTTTGCCTCCATCAGTGCCTGCTGCACAGCTGAAAACTCGTGGGAGAATATTTCAGCCAGCGTCTTTTCCTCCTTCTGCCATATGGAGGTGAGAGACGACTCCGCGTCCTCGAATTTCTCGGAGGCGAGCAGTGCGCGGACATTCTCGAGCGCCTCCTGCAGGGAAGTTGTATCCGACCCCCTCCTGGACAGGAACTGCATCATGCCTGTTGTCGATTCCATCCTCTTGGTGAACATTGAAACTATGTCTGACTTGAGTGCATCATATGCGGCGGCGCAGGTTGCAATGCACTCCCTGTACTCCCTTGTCTCGTACTGGTTCCCTGCCTGTGATCTGGCCCTGGAGGCAGCTTCAGGCGAGAGGCCCAGTATTGCGGCGAGAGACATGAGCCTGTCTAGCTCCTCGAGCCTTGCGGCAGCCTCCTCCTTCTCCTGGGCAACTTCACGCGCCTTTTCGGCAAGCTGCTTGCCGAGTTTCATGCTGCCGAAGTAGTTCCCAGTCAACAGAACTCACCGTAATTCTTCATTCGCTCCTCCGCTATTCAGTTTGATATTGTGGCAAACAAAAGTCGCAAGGGCGTCTAATAAAGATGGCGATCCAGTTTCCGCAAATGATTTTCAAAGGGTTTTCAAAAGGGAGACAAAGATTAATCCTGCCAGAAGGATATGGAGCGATCATGGGATCGGATGCACGGACAAGGAGGATACCGACAGGAGTTTCGGATTTCGATTCGATAATTGGCGGAGGCTTTCCGCCCGGTTCGGTGGTCCTCCTCCTCGGTGACGTCGGGAGCGGGTACGTTGAGTTTGCATACACCTCTGCAGCAAAACTGTCCATGGCCATTGAAAGGCCGGAATCTGTTTCATTCCTCATGGGTGATTCAGCCGCTGAAGGTAACCTCCCTGAAAGGATACGGTATGCCACATTCTTCAAGCCAAGGGAGGAGATACTCCAGGAGATCCTCTTTTCCTTCAACGATGATTTCCATTCTGCATTCAGGAAGCATGTCGAATTCACCGACTTTTCAGAGAGATATTTCGAGCAATCTGTCGTCCCCCCCGCCTGGATCGGAAGGAGCAGCAGCCTGTTAGAACCGAGGAAAGGCGGCCTCGTTACATCATTTGTGGACTTCCTGGACAGCAAGGCTGAAGGAAGCGTCGTGTTCGTGGACTCGCTGACTGACCTCCTCGTCAACGACTCAGTGGGCATCATGGAGGTGGTTTCCATGCTGAGGGGAATGCGGAGGATGGCAAAACGCTGGAATGGGGTGATATACCTTCTCCTTACCTCGGGAATTCTGGAAAAGAGGAAGGAACAGATGATACTGGACAGCGTGGACGGGGTTCTGGTATTCGAATGGAGCAGGCATACCACAAGCAGCAAGCGGCAGCGCTACCTGCACATAGCAAAGTTCGTGAGTCTGATGCCTCACCTGGATGAACAGAGGATAGCCAGGTTTGCCACTTCGCTGACGTCGCAGAGCGGGCTGGTTGTTATTGACATGGAGAGGATATGATGGAGGGCGCAATGCAGACAGGCATTTCAGGGCTGGACGATATGCTCGGAGGAGGAATACCGCGCGGTTCAGTGGTGGCTGTCCTGGGTTCATTCGGAACGGGCAAGACCACTGCCGGGATGCAGTTCATCCTGAAAGGGCTGGGGGAGGGGGAGAAGTGCATTTTCATTTCTCTGGAGGAGGATGAAACCTCCCTGACAAGGAATGCATCATCATTCGGCTGGGACCTTGCAGCGCATGCCTCGAAAGGCGCTCTCGCTCTTGTCAGACTGGAGCCCACCGACGCGAAGACTTCTGTAGAGCGGATAAGAAGCGAGCTTCCAGGCTTCATCAGGGAATTCGGGGCAAGCAGAGTGGTCATCGACTCTGTGTCCCTGTTGTCCATGCTCTATGATACGCCGGCTGAGAAGAGGGGGGGACTCTTCACCCTGTGCAGGCTCATAAGGGAGAGCGGTGCGTCTGCGCTGCTCACATCTGAGATAAGCGAAAACAACCCGGGTGCCTCACGCGACGGGATGGTTGAGTATACCGCAGACGGCGTCATACTGCTGAGGTCTGTTGACTCCAGCGATGAGTCTGAGCAGCAGCTGACCATACGCGTGGTGAAGATGAGGGGGGCGGCCCATTCGAGACGCATAAGGCCGTACAGCATAACAGGCAGCGGAATTGTGGTGCATTCAGGGGCCGAGCTCTTCTGAAGCGGCGGCAGCTTCATTAACAATATATCCACGGTATCCCTGATACTTTACCATGGGAGAACTCCCGCCTGGTCAGTTCTGGGGCCACCGGTTCGTGATTTACACCGTAAACGGAGTCCCTGAAGTGGACGAGAAGTCATTCAGGTTTGTACTTTCGGGTCTTGTTGACAGGGAACTGGACATGGGTTACGCTGATCTGGAGTCGGCGGCAGATGGCAGGCTTGAGGCTGATTTCCACTGCGTGACCAAGTGGAGCATCAGAGACTGCGTCTGGGAAGGCATCCCGTTTTCGGTCCTCTCGGAGAAGGCAGGGGTAAGGGATAAGGCTGGATTTGCCTTCGCCCGCTGTCTGGACGGCTACACGACAGTGATACCGATGGAAAACATGACTGATGCGTTCCTTGCACTCAGGCTCAATTCTGAAAAGCTTTCACCGGAGCAGGGCGCCCCGCTGAGGCTTGTTGTGCCCACACTCTACGGCTGGAAGAGCGCAAAGT
Organism: Thermoplasmata archaeon; assembly: GCA_021806165.1. Classification (GTDB taxonomy): domain Archaea; phylum Thermoplasmatota; class Thermoplasmata; order Sysuiplasmatales; family Sysuiplasmataceae; genus JAJZXY01. The sequence continues at coordinate 29,065 of JAJZXY010000006.1, read as the reverse complement.
GGCTGGCCGGGCTGGAGATACTGAAGGAATACCGCGACGGCTTCTGGGAGGAAAGAGGCTATCACGAAAGGGGCGACTTCACCACAGAAGAGAGGTTCAAGAATCCACTGGCACGGTTCATTCACAAGAAGACGGCTCCGGCCAGGCGCAAATGACTCATCTATTCTACCAGTTAGCCCATTCACTCCCGATGAAGGGTGAGGGGTCGACCGGGCTGAAACCTGGTATCTTGTCGATGGGAGAGCCATTGGTGGAATTTTCAGATATGGGAAATGGGATGTACGGTGCAAGCATCAGCGGCGACGCTGTGAATGTGGCCGTTTCGGCGAGCAGGCTGGGATTCCGCTCCGCCGTTGCAAGTGCAGTGGGCGACGACTATTTCGGCCGGTTTGTTTCCGGGAGGCTTGAAGAGGAGGGGGTGAGCACCGAGTTTCTCTCGTCCGTGAGGGGCGGATTTACCGGGATATACTTCATTACGCTTACTGGAGGCGGAGGGCATGAATTCACATACTACAGGAAGGGCAGCAGCGCAAGCTCATACCGCATTACGCGTGAAGAGCTTGAAGCCTCCGGAAGATGGCAGTGCTTTCACTACAGCGGCATAGCACAGGCAATCGGTTCCGCGGCGAAGAAGAGCGCTGTGAAGGCGGCCTCAAGGGCAGCCTCTGCGGGGAGCATGGTAAGCTACGACGTCAACTACAGGCCGCGGCTGTGGGAAAGAGGGGAGGCGATGGAAGAGCTAGTGAAGGCCGCAGGACTGGCCGACATCCTCTTCATTTCCACCGAGGACTGGCAGCTGCTTTCAGGCGAAAAGCTGTCGCCTGCGGGCATAGCCAGGCGTCTTGTTGGCATGGGAGCCGGACGCATTGTGGTGAAGGCCGGGTCTGACGGCTCGTATGGCTACGAAAAGCGGAGAGTATACAGGCAGAAGAGCTTCCACGTGGAAGCGGTGGATGCAACAGGCGCAGGTGATGCCTATGACGCAGGCTTCCTGTGTTCAATACTCTCCGGCGGCAGTTTCTCGGAGGCAATGAGGCATGGATCCATGAATGCTGCAATCAAGTGCACAATGAAGGGAGGCACAAGGGGGCTGCCTTCCGCATCCAGGCTTAAGCGCGCGCTGAAGTCGGCGCATGTCTAAAAAAAAGGCGGCCCGGAGGAGACCAGGCCGCGGGGATGGGCTGTGCGATAATCTTTATGCATAGAGGGGGCTGCAGCCGTAGAGGCGGTAGATTTCCTCCCAGCTGCAGTCAATTCCCTCATCAATGTCTTCAATGATTTCTTCAGCTTCTCGCACGTGGTGAATGACGAGCATGTTGTATTTAAGCGGGGAAGGGGGGAGGTCGCCGGAAACAATGAGATCGCGTGGCATGGATGCGCATGCATGCCTCCCCCCGGGCTGGGAAACATTTTTAGTCTTCCTCACTTAAAGGGAGGGACGTGGCGAAGAAGAAGAGGGTCGAAGAGCAGTTCGACTTCGTTCCCCCGGAATTCAATGAGAAGGAGTTCATTGAAAACGACCTTGCTGACAGCAAGGTCGTAATAATCACAACCGTGTTCGGAATCGCGGTCGGCGCAGCGGCCGCTGCTGCCACAATACATGTCAGCGGCATAGTTGGCTTCCTGATCATTGTGCTGATGGCGTACGTCCTCTTCAGGCTGCTTTTCAGGCTTCTGAAGGTGGACCTGTCGAAGTACAAGAGAAAGGACTACATCTATAAGGGCGGGACCTACTTCATTACGGCGCTGGCAATCTGGATACTCCTCCTTAACCCTCCGTTCGCATTCACCACCCCGCCTTCGTTCAAGGGCCCGGACGCTGTTGCAATGTATCAGCACAGCGGAAGCACCTGGCAGAGAGTCCAGCTGAATACGACGCCCACCATATCGGCGGGCGAGGTCAACATCACAGCGCACATCCTTTCCATAGGGGATGTGAGCGCAACGCTCTTTGTCACACACGGCTCTGCAACCTTCTCAGCAGCCATGAACCCTGTGTCAGGGTCTGACTTCAGCTACATAACAAATGTGACTTCAGGCTCCTATTCATTTTACATCCTGGCAAAATCCGGCGGCAGCCAGCAGACCAGGAGCAGCACATACGACTTTTCTGTTGCCTGAATCAGCGCTCCCACGGGAAGGAGGGGAACAGCAGGGAGCTCAGTATCTCCCTGTTTGCTGCCGTGACAACCTCATCCCCGCCGTGAACGGTTGCGGTGCGCTTGAGCTTGTCCAGGTCGGCACCAAGGCTCAGCTTTCCCATACCCTCCCTCAGGAGGTCGGCAGGCGAGCCGAATGGTTTCTCCTCTTCCGAATAGAGAATTCCGTCTATCAGTGAAATGGTGCCTCCCGCCCTTCTGTGCTTGTCAATAAAAGCAGAGGAGTTCTCAGACCACCCCGCAGGGCCTTCACGCAGCCAACTTTGAGGATTGAATGAATTCCTGAGCTCGAACAGTATGCGGATATCCTTTCCCGCATTGTAGACCGACCTGTTGACTTCAAAGCCGTTCTTTTCGAGAAGCGCTGCAATGTTACGCCTGGCCTTCTGAATCTGCGGGTAGAGGTTGTCATCCACGACTTCCGCCCTGTCCAGGCGCAGGAGGAGCAGGCCATGCCCTGTTTCCTTCATCTTTCTCCTTATCTCTGCTACGGTCGCAGACACGGGATCCCTGGGGAAGAAGAAGCGCATCTCCGGCTTCTTCAGGAACCGGCGGGATGCAATGACAGCGGTGGAGAATGGATTTGCACCGAGGGCCGCGGCCACGTTCCTGTCGCCGTCCACAGGGTCAGGCAGTGTCAACAGCGCATCGGAGGAGGTGAGCTTCTCCCCGAGGGCGGTGCCGGGTATCTGGATCATCTCACCGCTCGTCCACTGAGAAATTGCCTGTATGGTGGATATGAATGTGACGTAATTCATGATGAGCAGCTCGCAAAGATAGCCTGAAAAACCACTGACCTTTGCCTCGGCCCCGTAAACACCTATACCCTTGAAGAAGCGCTTGAGGAGCCTTACCTCATCGCGCTGGAATATCTGCATGTTCCGATTGACGTAGTCGGACTGGAAAGGTGTCCTGTCAACGGCGGACATCTTCATTGAAGGATCGGTGATGGCATAGCATGGCACGAGGTCTACGTTGACGCCACCCATCTTGCCCCTCATGTACGGGTGTTCGGCGTACTTGACAATGGGTTCATCGAGAACCTCCTTTCCAATTGAAAGGCCGACCTTCTCAAGGACCTCCCTCGGTGCTGAGACTGGGAAGGTCATGAAAAGGTCGACGTCCGCCTCCTTCAGGAATGTTCCCTTTGCGACTGAGCCGACCAGGACCGGCCTTATCAAGCCACCAGCCTGTCCCTCGTAGCGCGGAGCTACTGCCTCCACCCTCCTGGCCACCTCGGCCGCGGCAGACTCGATCCTCCCGGTTTCCTCGGTGTCTGGCCTGATCCTTGCCAGAACCTTCTGCTCAAGCTGCTTTTCCATCCTCAATGAAATCGTGGTGACCTTCAATAAACATTCCATCCCTGACCGGCATGCACATGACAAAATTAAACATAACAGGTAAGTGCCAAAGACCAAAGCCGATGTGGTGGGGATAAAACAGTTTGCTTAGGAGGAAAGTTGAGCCATCAGCCTCGGATTCTTGGCACCGGTAATGATCAATTATGCTTTGGTATAAGTATATTCCCATTGCAGAAACATGATTTCTACAGGTCAGTGAGTTGAGCGGATAATTTCCACATAAGGCTGTCTATTAACGGAATTTCATTACTAAATCCGTCCGCATAGGCAAAACCCATATACTCCGGAAGCTGACATCCGCTGCGCGGACAGGAACATGTGCGGGCGACCTTTCAGGTAGCTTTCCTGTGACATTACTTATAACACCTGCAAAATTGAGGAGAGGAAGGACCATGGTGAGTGAAAATGAGGAGGGTGACTGCAGCAGTACTCCTATTTCTATCAACTGCAGCGGTAGCTCTATCAGGATACATGAGCGGGTCTACCGGGATTGTATCGGCTTACGCCATCCCATATGACGCGTTCAGGAGCACCCTCAGGATGGGGGCCGCATACTTCCTTTCCCTCGCATTTGCAATCATTTACGGGTATGCGATGTACGCCAACAGGATGACCGAGAAGGTTCTCCAGCCACTTCTTGACATACTGCAGTCCGTGCCCATTCTCGGCTTCTTCCCATTTGCAATCCTGCTTTTCATTGAACTCATACCTGTCAGGTCTGTCGGCTGGGAATTCGCCTCCATATTCCTCATATTCACAAGCATGGCGTGGAACATGACGTTCGGCGTCTACGATTCTCTGCGGGAAATGCCTGCAGAGCTGCTTGATGCATCAGGTGTTTACGGCCTGAGCGGCTGGAAGAAGTTCAGGAGCCTGCTCCTGCCATCCATGATTCCCAAGCTAGTCTACAACAGCATGCTCTCTTGGGCAGGAGGGTGGTATTTCCTGATCCCTGCGGAATACATAATAACAGCCCAGGGCGGCGGCACTATACTCCCGGGCATTGGTTCACTCCTCTACTTCGCTGCCAGCCTTGGCAATGTGCCGCTGCTGCTCGAGGGCTTCTTCTTCCTCATCACGCTCATCATTGCAATGGATGTCTTTATCTGGCGGCCCACTTCCACCTGGGCCGAGAAATACAGATATGAATTCACTGCTGAGGAGGGGCGTTCACAGAAAGGGACGTATGCGTTCCCATTCAGGGCTTATTTCACATGGATCCCTTCATTCAGGAGATCGCGCAGAAGGGTTTCTGGCGGCTACCGTGCAGTATCCACTACTGTGAACAGGGCTGGGCATGCAATTGCAGAGTTTGTCAGGAGGCGGTCGCGCTACTGGAAGGCGGCCGGGATAGTCACAGGCATTGTTCTCGCTGCCCTGCTGATTGCTGGCGCTGTTGAGGCGTCGCTTTCTGTATACGGGCTCCTTCTGAAGTCGGGAAGGGAGTATGCGGCCATACTGCCCCTGGCACTCGGCCTTTCGCTCCTGAGGCTGATCTCGGCTTATTTCATCTCTGTCGCCATAGCAATTCCACTTGCAATCCTCGCCACGGGAACGGGAAGGCTCAACAGGCTTGTGATGCCTGCGGCCGAAGTTGTCGCCTCGATACCTGCGACGGCTGTCTTCCCGCTGCTTGTTGTTGCGCTGATTGGCGCGACTCACGGTCTCGATATACCGTCTGTCCTGCTTCTGGTAACTGGGATGGTCTGGTATGTCTTCTTCAACATAGTTGCAGGTCTCAAGTCCATTCCGTCGGAGCTGAAGGATGCAGCAAGGAACTACGGCCTGGGGAGGTGGCTTTACGTCAGGCGTGTCCTCCTCCCGGCAATCTTCCCCTCGCTTATGACCGGAAGCATAACAGCCTTCGGCGGCGGCTGGAACGCACTCATTGTTTCGGAGTATGTCCCTTCGCTGACTGGCGGAAAGCCTTATTATGTGCTCGGGATAGGCTACCTAATCGACAAAGCATCGTACTCGACGCCCGAAGACATCGGACTCCTTGTACTTTCGCTTGTGACGATGGTGTTGGTTGTCGTGGCTATCAACAGGCTCTTCTGGAGGAGGCTGCAGACGCTTGCGGAAAGGAAGTACAAGCTTGAAGGGGTGAGTTGATGCATTCCACTCCGTTCAGGAGGCTGCCCCATGGCGTTCCTTGAGGTAAGGGAGCTGTCCAAGTCGCTCCTTGTGGACGGCAACACGTTCCCGATCCTTGAAGACATCAGTTTCGACGTCAATGACAACGAATTTGTCTGCATAGTGGGCCCCTCCGGTTCGGGGAAGAGCACGCTGCTGAGGATGGTTGCAGGACTTGAGAAGCCCTCCGCCGGCACCGTGAAATTCAATGGGAGCGCCGCCGAGAGAAAGGTGGTGGTTTCAATGGTATTCCAGTCCTTTGCCCTCTTCCCGTGGCTGACTGTCATGGAGAACGTATGCATTGGGCTTGAGGCGAGGAACATACCGCGCGAGGAGAGCTGCGGCATGGCCAGGAAGTACATAGACATTGTCGGGCTGAACGGGTTCGAGGATGCCTATCCAAAGGAGCTGTCCGGCGGGATGAAACAGCGCGTTGGCATTGCTAGAAGCCTCGCTGTAAAGCCCGACCTGCTGTGCATGGATGAGCCTTTCTCGGCTTTGGACGTGCTTACAGCCCAGGGGCTGAGGGACGAGGTGCTGACCCTCTGGAAGGACGATGAGTTTCCTCCTTCAGCCGTGCTGATGGTGACGCATAACCTGGAGGAGGCGGTATACATGGCGGACAGGGTGGTCATAATAAGCCAGAGACCGGGGAGGATGGTCAGCAACATGCATATCGACCTGCCCAGGCCGAGGGAGAGAAAGAGTCCCGAATTCCTTGACTGGGTGGATCAGATCTTCTCCCAAATCGTCTGACCGCCGGCGCTCAGGATGCGGAGACCTCGACTGAAAGTACTGGAGGGAGGCCCGAATTCAGGCATGTCCAGCTCTCCCCCCTGTTCCTGCTGTGGTATAGCTGTCCTGTGGTTGTGCCGAAATAGACGCCGCCCGGGTCCTCACGATCTGCTTTCATACCTTCGCGCAGAACATCGTAGTAGGAGACCTTCGGAATGCCCCTGTTCAGCGGGAACCACTCATCGCCCTCATCGTCGGAGGCCCAGACGCTGAACCTTCCATCGTGCGGTATCCTGGAGAAATCACCCTCAAGCGGAGCGACATATATCCTTGGCTTCCCGCCTGAGTCGGCAGCCATCGGGAAGCCGAAGCGGGAGGGGAGGTTGCTGGTTATATTCGCCCATCTGCTTCCATTGTCACGGCTTCTGAATACGCCGCAGTGATTCTGCTGGAATATCGTGTCTGCCCTTGCCGGACTTCTCACCAGCTTGTGGACGCACTGCCCGAATTCAGGATACTTTACCGAATCGGGGAAGAAGTCGGCAAGAACATTCCTGTTCTGGAATTTCCAGCTTCCCCCTGAATCGCTGGTGAACATGGTACCCACCGCAGAGATGCCGATGTGAAGACGGCGATGATCGCGAGCATCCGGCAGTATGGAATGCAGGCAGAGTCCTCCGTTGCCCGGCTGCCACTTGGGCCTTGTGGGGTGACGCATGATTGATTCATTTACATTCCAGCTGTTCCCGTCATCGTCGCTGACGAAGAGACAGGCCGGCTCCGCACCAAGATAGATCCTGCCAGGCTGCTCCTCCGGTCCAGGCTCGATATGCCAGACCCTCTCCACCGAGAGACGTGAACCCTTGGGAAACTTGGGTGGCGCTTCACTTTCCTTCCAAGTCTTTCCCATGTCGCGGCTGACTGACACGAGGGGTCCCCACTGGCCGCTGCCAACAGAAGCAAACAGAGAGCGGGAGCGCCTGTCGTATGTCATGTGGTATATTTCCTTCCCCCTGAAAAAGTGGCCCTGCGACTTCCACGTTCGCCTTCCGTCCCTGGATCGGAAGAGGAATGCACCCTTCTTTGTACCGACCATCAGCAGAATCTCATCCTTTGCCATTCTTCCTGTTTTGCCTGCCATCCTATCAACCACCCGCGACAGAAGGGAGTATCACGACCTCCAGTGCGTCCGAAAGGGAAGTGCGGATGCCCGCACCCCGCCTTATCTCCTCGCCGTCGACGAAAATGTTCACATGGCGCCTTACGCCACCCTGGTCGTCGAGGATGCGTGAGGATATGCCTGGAAAGAGGATGTCCAGATCTCCGATGAGTACGCCAACAGATTCGGCCGCTGGTATGTCGATTTCATTCCTTCCCCCGGTGTAATCCTTCAGATGCATTGAAAGCACTACATGCAGCTTCCTTCCGCCGGAACCGGCGGGGCTACCCCTGGCATCACTGCTCTTGAGATGCACCATAAAGACGCTCCCGCCATAATGCGTCTGCGGGCCTTAAAGGGAGATGTCGGCTGAACAGCTACTTCTGCATAGATAGAAGAAGTTTAATATATCAGGTTTCTTTTACATATATGGTGAGCTGTGGCTGAGATACGCAGCATGAAGGAGCTTCTGAGGCTGATGAAGGTAATGTCTAACCCGGTCAGGGTGAGGATCATTGCTTCCCTCGAACGTGAACCCAAGCACATATACGCGCTGGCGAAGGAGCTCAAGCTTTCATACCCCCTAGTGCACCTCTACCTCGAATCTCTTGAGAATGCGGGGCTCGTGGCAGGCCTGCTTTCCGCAGGAGAGGTGGACGAGCGGGAGAGGAAGACTTACCACGTACTCCCCTTCGAGTTGGTCTTGACGCCCGCTCTGTTAACCAAACTGGAGGAAAATGCGAATGAGTAACCGGCAGAACAGGATGCTGATGCTTGCGCCCTCGATTGCCATAGGTGTGTTCGTACCCGCTGCGGCACTGCTGGAGATGAGAAGCGGTCTTGACGCAATCATGGGCACGATTATAGTGCTTGCGGCCCTCCTCGTTGCAGGGGGACTGGGCGTAGTCGGCCTGGCAATGACGACAACGGCGGAGCAGGAAAGGGGTTCCTCCTACGAAACTGCAAGGACGCTCAGGGCTTCGCAGAGGGCGATGCTTGAGGAGATGGACGACGTTGTTGCCCTCCTCGAGGAGATAAGGGATGCGCTGAAGGGGCCCGAAGGTGATTGAATGAAGACGAGATACCAGGAACTTTCAGATGCTGCTGTGACGGAGGAGATGCGGGCGAGGATAGGGCGCATAAAGCAACTCCTGACAGACATAAACAGCAGGCTCAGGGAAGCAGGGGGGCGTGAATGATGGGTGCGGAGCGATTTGACAGGTATTATGAGGCCCAGGGATCAGCCGGTGATGAGGTGTTCACCCCTGAAACAGAATTTGAAACGGAGGAGATCTCCCTTTCAGGAAGCGCCAGGGCTGCAAGTGTGAACGCAAGGTCCGTTAAAATCTCAGGAAGCGCAGCTGTGACCGGGGAGATAAGAAGCGGAACGCTGGGCTGCTCAGGCTCTGTCCACGCAGGCGGCAACGTGAAATCAGCGGAGATCAAAGTGTCAGGCTCATTTGAAACGGGCGGCTCAATAAGCAGCATGAACTGCCATGTCTCGGGTTCATGCAGGGTGGGGAGCGCGGTTCGCGCCGAGACGCTTCTTTCTGTCTCCGGCAGCCTGAGTGCTGCCGCCGCCTCCTCTGGAAGGAGGGTGGAGATCCTCGGCTCCATCAATGCAGATACACTTTCCGCACCCGAGGTCGAGATAGAGGGCGGGGGAAAGGTGGGTACGCTGAGCTGCAGGAACGCTGTCATAAACATGCACGGCAAGAACGGAAGGTTAATCAACAGGCTTGCAGGAAGAGGGAGATCGATGCTCACGGTAGAGAAGATAGAAGCGGAAGGCGAAGTTACTGTTGACCGCTGCATCGTCGGCACCCTGTCTGCAGGAACGGTGAAGATAGGTAGGGACTGCAGAGTGCGGTCGGTGACATATACAGAAGCGTGCACTGCTGAGAAGGGTGCGGAAGTGGGTAGCTCGACAAGAAGAGCATGAAGTGGTGTGCCGGTGGAACAGGAAAACGTGGTTGAGGTGAAGGATCTCCGCTTTACCTACGGAGGGGGCAGATACGCTGTGGACGGCATCAGTTTCGGCATCAGGAAGGGTGAGATATTCGGCTTCCTGGGTAAGAACGGCGCAGGCAAGACCACCACGATAAAGATGCTTACAACGCTCATCAGGCCCACATCCGGCAGTGCGACGGTGCTCGGCACTGACCTCATGCATGCGGGAAAATCTCTGAGGAGGAGGGTTGGTGTCGTGATGCAGGAGGAGTCGTTTGATTTCACTACGGTCGAGAAGTCGCTTGACATCTATGGAGTGCTCTGGGGCACTCCGAAGAAGGAGAGGGAGAAGAGGATTGAAGACCTGCTCTCTTTCTTTGAGCTTGAAGATTCAAGAAAGAAGAGAATGTGGGACCTTTCTGGCGGGCAGAAGAGGAGGGTGCAGGTGGCAAGGGAATTCATGCACGACATGGAGCTGCTCTTCCTCGACGAGCCCACGGTCGGCCTCGACACCATTGCAAGGAGGAAGATTCTGGACATGGTCATGGAGAAGGCGAAGGACGGGCTTACCGTGCTGTTCACAACGCACAACCTGGAAGAGGCCGACTACCTCTGCCAGAGGATAGCCATCATAGACAGGGGAAAGATACTTGCAAATGACAGCGTCAGCGCCCTGAAGCGCAGCTATTCGGGTTTCAAGACTGTCGAAGCATCTTTCGACCGTGACGGGAACGAAATAGCGAGGCTTCTGGAGTCCATACCCGGCGTTAGGGTTGAGCGGCCAGCTGAAAAGGGGGAGCCGTTCAAGCTGATAGGTCCTGAGCCGGAGAAGACTGTGAGGGCCGTGGTGGATATTGCGGTGAAGAGCGGCATTAAGCTCGAATGGCTCAACATACACGCTGTTACGCTGGAGGAGGTATTCCTGAAGGCCGTCGGGGCGGGAGGGTGATCGGGTGGACCTGCTGAATTCCTACAGGCTTGCAATGAGGAACATACTTGTAAATGCCGACCCAGGCACGATGGTCTTCCTTCTCATGATGCCCACGCTCTACCTTGTCTTCATGGGATACATGTTCGGTTCGCTGATCGGGGGAATTGCGGTTGGCGGGTCGAGCATCGATTACATGAGCTTCCTATCCCCCGGCATCATCTCCTTCCAGACGCTCACGGCCGGTGCCGTGGCGGGAGGCATGCTCTGGTCGGACAGGCGGTACGGCATGTTCGAGCAGATACTCTCAGGCCCCTACACAAGAGCGGAGTACCTCCTCGGCATCGTTCTGACGACCATGGCCCTGGCGATATTCGGCGCCATCATAATGCTCATCATTTCGGCTGTGCTGACAGGCGGGCTTGCCCTTACAGTTGCAGGCTTCGCTCTGATAATCGCCAATCTCATAATAGGTAGCGTGTTCTGGGGAGCATTCCTCCTTGCGCTGGCCGCCATATCCAAGTCCAACCAGATGTACAACAGCATCCAGGTCATCATACTCTTCTTCGCAAGCTTCGCAAGCACTGTCTTCTATCCAGTATCCACCACAGCCCCTCTCGCGCTGCGGCTGGTTGTGGATTTCAACCCTCTGACGTATGTTGCCAATACTGTCAGGGCAGGCTACATATCCAGCTTCACGCCGGCGCTGCTTGACGATGAAATTATACTGGTTGTGGTCACTGCTGCAATGTTCCTGCTTTCAATACTTTCATACAGAAGAGTGAGAATCGGCCTCAAATGAGGGTTTGAGGTTGAACACTGTCTTCGTACTTTGCACTCCAGACCCCGCCAGCAGCAACGTCGGCGGCCAGCTGAAGAAGCTGGGCGGATTTGAGAAGGAGGCGTCGGCGGGGGGAAAGGAGCTCTTTGCATCACGGGATGCAATGATAGTCAGCATTGATTCCATACACATCCACAGAGAGGGCCTTGATGATGAGATAGAGAGGGATTTCGGCCTCAGACCCGACAGGCTCGTCTTCATGTCGACGCACAGGTCTGCAACAAACACGCCTGCCATCACATTCCATCCCATTGGCAACTACGGTGAGGCAAGGCTGGGCGGAATGCCATGCGAGGCGGTGCCGTCATGCCCGGAGCTCATGACAGGCCTGCTGCTTTCAATGCAGGCGAAGGAGCACGACGGATACCAGGTGACCTACGAGGCGACGCACCATGGACCGCACCTTCGGACTCCAGCCCTGTTTGCAGAGATAGGCAGCGACGAAAATGCCTGGAGGGATGAAGAGGCTGGTGGGAGGCTTGCAGCTGTCCTCCTCTCAATGAGCGAGTCCGAGGGCGTCAACGCAATAGGCATAGGCGGCGGCCACTACTGCTCCAGATTCAAGGAGATTGCGCAGAAGAGGAAAATCAACTTCGGCCACTTCATACCGAACCACTCGCTGCCTTCGATCGATGAGAAGGTTGCCTCAATGATTGCCGAAAGGAGCCCTGGAACAGCCCACTATGTCATTCACGAGGACAGGAAAAACATGGATGGGATAGAAAGGGTGGCGGGGCTGATGGAGGCGGCCGGGCTGAGGAGGCTCGACCACCAGTCGGCGGAGCTCAGGTAATCAGTGTTCCCTTGAACTCCTGGCCCCTTATCGCATTGGAAAGCTGCTGTATGTCCCTCCCGTGGACAACAGCTGTGGGAATCTTGCTCCTGCTGATAAGCTTCGCCCCCAGAGGGTCGAACACGAAGCTTGAGCCAGCATCCATCCTGGAATAGATGACCTTGTCGAGCAGCTCCTTGTAGGACATCCTGTCGATCTTCGTTGCCTGGGGATTTACCTTTGGGTCTTCGGTGTAGACGCCGTCAACGGATGTCGCATTGATCAGCCTGACCGCCTTGATGCGTTCGGCGCCCATTGCAGCAACAGCATCGGTTGTGTGGCCGGGGTGCGTTCCGCCCATGACGACTATAGGATTGCTGTTCAGCGCAAGCCTGGCTTCATCCAGGCTCTCTGCAGGCTTGTAGTATGCCTTTTCCCCCAGTGCCGTGATGAGGAGGCGCGCGTTCAGTCTTGTGACTTCGATTCCGAGCTCGTCCAGCGAAGATTCGTCGGCACCCAGGGAACGGCCGATTGTTATGTAGTAGCGTGCAATCTTCCCGCCGCCGCATACAACCAGAAATTTATAGTTGGGGAGTAATTCGAGTAGCGTAGAGGCGAGCTGTTTGATGAATGACATGTCATCGTTATCCGGGACGAGGATGGATCCTCCGATCGAGATAGCTATCTTTTCAACTGGCATTTGACAACCTGCTTCCTACCATTTAATGGTGCTTTCACCGGAGGAGAGATTTTTTTTAGTATTAAAAATCAATCAAAGTGACAGACATGGAAATAACAGAAAGACAGAGATATGACTTCAGGCGGGAGATAGAGAGAATCTCCTCCTACCAGGGCAGGGGGACAGAGCTAATCTCCCTCTACGTACCGGCGGGGAAGATGATCTCGGATGTTGCCAACTACCTGAGGGAGGAGCAGTCGCAGTCATCCAACATAAAGTCATCAACCACCAGGAAGAACGTCCAGTCTGCCATAAGCTCCATACTCTCGCGCCTGAAATACTACAAGATGCTCGCTCCTGATCATGGCATTGCATTCTTTGTTGGCACAATCCCGAAGAATGGCGACCAGACAACAATGGTGCAGCACGTCATAGAGCCGCCGGAGCCCATTGGAACATTCCTCTACAGGTGTGATTCGAGCTTTTACCTGGACCCGCTGAAATCGATGCTGGAGGAGAGGGATCTGTTCGGCCTGCTTGTCATTGACAGGAAGGAGGCAACCATAGGCTTCCTCAGGGGGCAGGCGATTCAAATGGTGAAGAACATGCAGTCGCTCGTCCCGAGCAAGCACAGGATGGGAGGGCAGTCGTCGCTCCGTTTCGAAAGGCTGATCGAGATCGCTGCCAATGAGTATTTCAAGGAGGTTGCGGAGGCATGCAGCACCATATTCCTCGGGATAAAGGGGCTGAAGGGAATACTTGTTGGCGGACCCGGCGGGACAAAGGACTTTTTCGTCAAGGAGGGCTACCTCCATTATGAACTCCAGAGCAAGGTAGTGGACACGCTGTTTGATACCGGTTACACCGACGAATACGGACTCAGGGAGCTTGTCGAAAACGCCAGGGACAAGCTGAAGGACCTGGACATAATGAAGCAGAAGGCGCTCGTGGAGAAATTCATGACTGAGCTAAGGAAGCAGGACGGAGGACTCGCCGCCTACGGGATCAGGGAGGTGAAGGCCTCGCTGGACATGGGGGCCGTCGCACTTCTTCTTGTGAGCGAGGGACTGAAGAAGATGGAGAGGGTGTACACATGCGGCAGCTGCGGCAATGTGCAGAACGAGATACAGTCCGAGGAGGCGGAGGCGCCTGCATGCGGCAGATGCGGGACGCAGATGTCGCTCACATCAGAGTCTGACATTGTGGACGAGATGTTCGAAACGGCTGAGCGCATGGGGACCGAAATAGAGCTCATATCCGACGCATCCGAAGAGGGTAAGATGCTGCTGAACGCGTTCGGTGGCCTCGCGGCTGTGCTGCGTTACAGGACGGGCATCTGAGCATGGACCCCTATCGTCCTTTCAGGGAGGCTGCGTCCGCGTATGCGGCAGGGATGCTGAAGCAGCTCTACGGGGTAGAGGAGGAGCCAAGGCTTGAAACGGGCGGCGACATCGCGGATTTCACCTACCCCTGCTTCCGGCTTGCCAAGACGCTCAGGAAGAGCCCGCTGGAGATAGCCTCGGCCCTTGCGGGCGGAGCAGGATCTGTCAGCGGAACCATTGCGGTGAGCTCGAAGGGCGGATACCTTAACATGAGCGCTGACCCGGTGAAACTTGCCTCATCCGCGGTTGCAACTGCGAACCGGATGGGTGACTCATACGGGAAGTCTGTGGAAGGCGGGGGGCGCATGCTTGTTGAGCACACATCGATTAACCCGACCGGACCGATGCACATAGGGCGGACAAGGAATGCAATATTGGGCGACACGCTGACCAGATCCCTGCGGCAGGCCGGCATGGACATATCATCGGAATATTACGTCAACGACGTTGGCAGGCAGGTGGTGGTTCTCTACTGGGGGCTTAAGAGGTACATGGCAGGGGATGAGGGAGGAAAGCCGGACCATGAGCTTGTCCGCCATTACATCAGGGCGAACCAGGAAATTGAGAAGGACGAGGGTGCCGCGTCAGAGATCCGGGATATACAGCAGAGGCTCGAGAGAGGTGATGCGGCGCTGATTGCCGAGACAAGGAAGGCCGCTGAGATGGTCCTTGCCGGTATAAGGGAGAGCCTTGAGAGCATAAACGTCTTCCACGACAGGTTTGTTTTCGAAAGCGAGCTGATAAAGGACGGCAGCGTGAGACGCGTCGTTGAAAGGCTAAAGGCTCTTCCTTCAGCCGCTCAGGAAGGGGGCGCCTGGTACCTCCCGCTCGATGGAGACAGAGAGGAGGACCGTTTCTATTTCACAAGGTCTGACGGCACAAGCCTCTACACGACAAGGGATGTTGCGTATCACATGGACAAGCTTTCCAGGGCTGGAAGGCTGGTTGATGTGCTGGGGGAGGATCAGAAACTGGGGATGAAATACCTGGTCAGGACGCTGGAGATGCTCGGTGAGTCGCATCGCATAGATTTCCTCTTCCACTCTTTCGTATCCCTCGAGGAGGGAAAGATGTCGACACGCCAGGGGGTTGGCGTCCTACTCGATGACGTCGTCAGGGAGGCAAAGGAGAGGGCGCTCAGGGAGGTGCTCAGCAGGAGGCCTGAACTGCCGGGTGAGGAGGCGGAGGCGATAGCTGCTGCAGTGGGCATCGGAGCGGTCAGGTACAACATAGTCAGGCTCCAGGCTGAAAAGAAGATCATTTTCAGGTGGGAGGAGGCGCTCAACTTCGAGGGAAGCAGCGCCCCGTTCGTGCAGTATTCACATGCGCGCGCCTGCAGTATTCTTTCAAGAGCTGGGGAGTGGAACTGCCCGGAACCCACATATGAGGAGGAGAACGAGCTCAGGCTTGCCAGGCAGATTGCCCTCTTCCCCTCCGTGCTCAGGGATGTAGCAGGATCGATGGCGGTCCACAGGGTGGCAACCTATGCACAGCAGGTTGCAGCCGAGTTCAATCAGTTCTACAGGGTGGTGCCTGTGCTCAAGGCGCCCGAGAGCAGGATAGGTTCGAGGCTGGCGCTTGTCAGCGCATCGAAGATAGCCATAGGCAACGCACTGCGCTGCATGGGCATCGCTGCACCGGAAAGCATGTGAAAAACATTAATGTGTTTATGTAAAAGGTTTGACTGCCCCTGCTGCCTACTTTCCCTTCCTCGGAGGCTGCCCCTTCTCGTACCCCTTGCGCTTGGGCATCCTTCTCCTCAGTGCAATCACCGCTATGACGGCCACTATGATGACAACTATGCCTATGTAAAGGGCATACACCTGAAGCTGCGACTGATTGATTGACAGAGGCTGGCTAGCGGTTGTGTCGGGCGAGGAAAGCTGGTATGCTGCAGAGCTGCTTGCCTGTACTGTGAAGTTGCCGAAGCTGGAGGGTGTCCAGTGAAGTGTGCCGTAGACCGTCTCGTTTGGCGCTATTGATGTGACTGCCGTGTTGTTGGTCGAGTTGTAGAATGAGGAGATTGTCCCCATGCTGGTCTTCTTGCCGCTCTGTGCGTTGATTGCGACGAGCGTGACCTTGGATAGGTTGGCATTGGAATTCCCTATGTTAATCAGGAAGACCTTGACCGTGCCCGAGGAGCCCTGTGTGAACACCTTCGGTGCAAATGTTATGTTGATGATGCGCAGATCGGGCCTGGGCTGTGATGTTACTGTCAGGTTGTAGGTGTAACTGGCGCTGTTGCCTGCCGGGTCGACCACTGTAAGCGTTACTGTGATGGGTGTGCTGCTGATGTATGTGTAAATGTGAGAGACATTCGTCCCGGCGGTGCCTGTGATGTTCTGGTACCTGCT
This sequence comes from Thermoplasmata archaeon, assembly GCA_021806165.1. GTDB lineage: Archaea > Thermoplasmatota > Thermoplasmata > Sysuiplasmatales > Sysuiplasmataceae > JAJZXY01. The sequence continues at coordinate 12,612 of JAJZXY010000006.1, read as the reverse complement.
GTAGAGGGCGTTGCCCCGCGTTGATGCGTTGGTTGTGTTGTGAGTGTCACCGAAGTCCCACTTGAATGTCAGGCCGGAGACTGGGAAGTTGGGGTCAGAGGTGGCAGATGCGTTGAAATGAACCGTCGTGTTCTCCCTGACGGAGCCGCCCGCGGACTTCCACGCGCTGTTGTATACAAGGAATGAGACAATGGGCTTCAGAGTCTTGTTGACCTGGACGGTGATGCTTGTCTTTGCGGTAAAGCCGACCTCATCAGTCACTGTGAGGTTGAGTGTGTAGTTGCCTGGTGAGTAATATGAGTGCGTCGTGTTGAGGTTGCTTGCAGTGTAGCTGACCACTGTGTAGTTGTTTGCACCGTCTCCCCAGCTGAAATTGTATGACACAATGGTGCCCTGGTTGTCTCCCGGGCTCACAGATGCCTTTGATGCAAGTCCGTTTACAGTGATGGGCGTGCTCTGGTTCGCATACACCCTGCCGGAATAAACTGTCTTGCCCACAACAGTTATTGAGGAAGTGAGCGTGGTGTCGTTTGCCACCCTGACAAGTATAGATGTGTTGGCCGAGTACCCGGTCACGGATGTGGCGGTGAGCGTCACATACTCGTAGATGCCGGGCCTTGTGAAATTGGCATATGTGTGGTTGACCACGGTGCTGTATGTGTTGTTTGTATATGAGGAGGGGGCTGTGCTGTTGCTCCAGTGCCATGAATACAGGAGCGGTCCGCCGGACGGGTCATATGAGCCCTGCGCGGTGTAGTTGATTGGCATGCCTGCCCTGACAATGTAGTACTTGACAACTCCGCCCTTGGTGTAGGCAAAGGCGTAGGTGCCAGTAACGGCGGCAGCCTTTACAACCGGTGTGCTTCCCTTGAGAATTGAAAGGGAGACTGTTGCATAGCCGTAGCCTGTCGTGGTTCCATAGATGGTTATTGTGGTGTGGCCCGTCACATTGACAGGCCCGAAGGGGCCGCTGCTGCTGTTGGTGGACAGCTGGAAGCCCTCCGGAACTGTCACAGCATAGACATACTGCATCTCGGTTGTGTTGTAGTTGACCTGCATCACCACTCCGTAGGAGGTGCCGTTGGCTGCGAGCGATGCAAGGGAGTGGTATGAGTCGGTTATGTTGTAATAGAACGACCTGGTCGCAAAGAGCGAGCCTGTCCTCAGGCCCTGAAGTGTAGCGGTGTAGGTGTTGGAGCCGATATACGCGGTTGAGTTGACATTGAGAAGGCTGTATGTAGTGGTGTACTCGGGGCCGAGAGCCGCGATGGCGCTCTGGGCTGATGTTATCGTCGATGCATTGATGGCTGGATAGCCGTCATTGAATGCGAGTGCCACCTGCATTGCAACGCTGGGCACATATGCGTACGGGACGCCCTGTATGACCGAGCCGTTGTCAAGTGACTGGTAGTAGCTGATGTTCATGTAGTTCCAGTTCGGAGTTCCTGCAGCATAGGTGACATCTGCTCTTGAGAGCGGTGCGGAAGCGCTGAACTTGGAGCCGAGCTGTATATTGAGCGTCGTGGCCCCGCTGACGACCGCGTTTGATATGAAGGAACCCTGGCCGCTTGCGTTCACTGCAAGGAGGTATGTGCCGTTTGTGACATAGAAGTTGTAGAAATAGGCAGTAACCGAAGCCTTGAAGAATCTCACCTGGAGTGGAAGTGCCGTGGACCCGTAACTGAGCAGGTATGCGGATACACCCGTTGCGAGTGTTCCCCCGCTGGTCCTGACAACGCCGCTGAGGTCGAAGGCGTACGGGAGTGCTGCGGTGTTGGTGAATGTGGTTCCGAGAGACGAGCCCGCCACCCGGTAGCTTACTGGTGCGAAGTAGTTCGAGAGGGTCGTGTTTGAGTTGTTGACAGAGGCTATGACCTCGTAGTTATAGGCATTTGATATGGTGAAGGAAACCTGGCCGCTGGAGTTGGTATAGCCACTCACATATGTCTGGTTGTAGACGCCGAATGAGCTGCTGACAACCGTCCCGTTGGACCATGAGGTCACAAGAAGCTGGACGAGCGCACCCTGGATTGCCACGCCGCCTGCTGTGGTCACCGTCTGCGAGAATGCTACGCCTCCGGTCGACACCTTCTTGTAAAGGACGAGGTCGGGCGTAGTCACGGATGCTGTGTTGTTGAATGCAACAGGTTTCTGGAGTGTGCTGGTGAAGTAGCCGGGTGCGCTGGCCGATACTGTGTAGTAGCCTGGCACGAGGCCTCCGGTGGCAGGAATTCCCTGAATTGAGTAGAGTGTGGTGTAATTGAGCACATATGACACGGACGGGTTATGCGTGCTCGTCAGCGTCACATTTGCGTTGGTGGGAGGCGGTGATATCGAGGAACCGGTCACAGTGGAAACCAGAGCGACCTGGAACGTGTTGCCGCCAGCTGCCTGGGGGCTTGCCTTGGTTGCGGTCGACCTGCTAGCAATACTGTTGCCGACTGTGGGCGCAAACAGTGCTATCGCCGGAGCTGCTAGCAGCAGGACGACAAGCAGAGACGCCACTCCTTTCAGTTTCCACTTTTGCATTGGTATTTCCTCCGAACTACCGCGGCCCCGGCAAACAAAGAACTTAGACAATGGTTGCCGTGACAACACGGTTCGAAGCCAACTTTTTTCCGCCTAACTAGTACCACTTAATAAAGGTTATTGACGGCCCTCCTGCCCTCCGCAGAAGGCTGCGAAAGCTGGACAGTGCCCCGGCAGCAAACGTCCGAGACACATTAAGGCATGTAAAAATTACGCAGATGCGCGCTCAGGTTACGACTTCACCGAGCCGCTCCTGCGCCGCCGCCTCTCTGATTTCCATCGCAATTCTCCTGCCTGTGCTCATGTTCGTGTTGTAGAGCATGTTGGCGTAGGGGTGACCGGACCAGGCATGGACATTGGTCCCGCCGCCGATCCTCGGTGCGACATCATAGATGAAGAAGTGCATGTCCTTGTCGACGCATGTCTGAAGGGTGAACGGCCCAATTATGCCGGGCGGATGCCTCTTCGCAGCTGCCTTTACGAACTTCTCCGCAAGATCGAAGGCAGCCTGGAGAAGGGACTCGCGCATGGTTGCGCTGTTGTGCCCCACAACGGTGTACTCCGGTATGCGCTGCGACTGCGGCAGGGAGAGCTGCTGGTCTGCCGGAAGGCGCACGTGCCCGTCAAGGGATGATTCGAAGCGCCAGTCTATCCCGAGGAGTTCAATCTTCTCGCCCTTTTCCTGCAGGGGTGAGTAGAAGAAGTCCAGGTTGAAAACTGGCCCTATAACATATCTTTCAATCCTTGATGTCGAAAGATCTTCAGCGGTGATTACATTAGACCTGATCAGCTCCTGTGACTTCCTCCTGTATTCCTCTCCGCTGGAAGCTGTGAAGAATCCCCTTTCCAGCTTCTTCACTTTGTGGTGCAGTTTCACGATTGCGAGTGAATCTATGTCATCTGGATTCTCTATCTTCTCAGGATAAGGGAGGCCTGCCTCCTCCAGAAGGGTATAGTAGTTCTCCTTCTCCTCCCTCTCCTCGCTGCGCAGCATTCCCCTTGATCCGAATATAGGTATGTCGAACTTCTGCTCGATATCATCCAGGGAGCAGTATGATGAGAAGGATCTGTTAGGCACAAAAACTGTGTTCATCTTCCGCAGCGCAACCCTGTTCACCTCTTCCATGATTTCGGGGAAGCGGTTCAGGCTCAGCACATTGTCCACGATTCCGCGGACTGCTCCGCCCGGTGAAGTGACCTTCCTGAAGTATCTCGCATATGCGTCGCCACGTCCCTTCTGCGTGACAGCGGTTGAGGGCACCCCCTCCTGGCTTGCCCCGTCCAGGACGTCAAGAGCGGAATGGGAGGCGATCACGCCAATCGATACTTTCCTGCCGTAGCCCCGGGCAATCTCCTCCACAAATCTTCTTTCGATCATGGGAGTCATGAAGTGCAATGGATGCTGTGCATAAAAGCATTGGTCGGCTGCATCAGCTTCTGCTGGTTGTTTCAGGCTCGGGGACTTCCGCCTGAAGTGTCCTCTCCCCAGCCTTCAGCTCGACGCGCGACTTGTCTTCGACGACCTCTGTTGCGCGCTGCATCTTTGGTCTGAGCAGGGAAGGTATGATGCCTGCCATCACTATCAATCCAAACACGAGGAACACCTTGTGGAAGGAATCCATGAACGGGGTCCATGCGGCCTGATATACCGGGCTGTTGACCTCTGAGGCCGGGAGATTGTGGATGGTCCCTACAAAGAGTGTTATGAAGTGCGAAACGTCGACCGTTGTGCCTATGAACACGAATGCAAGCGTCATGGCCATCATGCTTGCAACGTTGAGCATGGTCGAGTTTGTTGCAGCGCCAACCCCCCTGTCCTTGGCTTCGACTGAATTCATGATTGCAGCTATGTTGGGCGATGCGAACAGGCCGCCGCCGATGCCTGCAAGGGCAAGTATGCCGGCCAGCTCGGCGACAGGGATGGTCTGCGGTATGACGCTAAGGGCAAGGAGGACAGCGCCTGATATCACTATGCCGGCGGTGGTGAGACCGCGGTAGCCGACCCTGTCGGAGATGATGCCGCTCAGCGGTCCGGCGGCAAGGAAGCCCAGGCTCATCGGTATCAGCCACAGTCCTGCATTGAAAGCGCTGAGGCCCTTGACGCCTTCAAGGTAGAATACAAGGAGAAACATCATTCCTCCCCTCCCCAGCGAGAGCAGGGTGGAGGAGAGGACGCCCGTGCTGAACATTCTCTTCCTGAACAGGCTGAACTTCATTAGGGGATACTTTGCCCACCTTGTTTCATTGACTGCAAAGAGAACCATCAGGACAATGGCCAGTGCGAAGCATATCACGCTGTATCCTATGTAGGGGTGGAAGGTTGCGTAAAGGACGCTGCTCGCTGCCGCGGTGCCCGATGTCATGCCGCCCAGGGTGTAGAAGGTTGAGCCCAGCAGCAGCATAGCAATTGAGAGGGAGAAGAAGACAGCCCCCGGAATATCCAGCGATTCTGATTTCGTGGGTGTTGAAATTTCATGGAGCCTCGAGTAGGCCCAGATGGTTGCGAATGCGCCTATCGGGACGTTGATGAAGAATATGTACCTCCAGCTGGCGAAGGAGGTGATCACACCGCCAAGGACAAGGCCGAGCATGCTGCCCCCCACACCCGAGACCATGTTTGTGCCTAGGGCAAGGCCGCGCTGGTTGGGAGGGAAGGCGTCCGTAAGAAGGGCTGCCGAGTTTGACCAGAGCATTGCGGCTCCCACCGCCTGAAGGAACCTGAACATGACAAGCTGCAGACCCTCGGTCATAACGCCGTTGGGAATGATTATGCCTGAGAAGCCGGCAAGAAGGGAGCCCACTGTGAATATGGCAAATCCTGCATTGTATATCTTCACCCTCCCCTTCAGGTCCGCAATCCTCCCGAAGAATATCAGGAGGGTTGCGGTGACAAGCATATAACCCATCAGGGACCAGATTACATAGATGAATGAATTTGCAGTAGCGATTGCATAAGCTGCAGAGGTTACAGGCGCGGTGCCTCCGGGAAGATGGTGAAGTATGCTCTGCAGTATATAAGGAAGGGAAATTATGACAATGCTGGTATCGATGGTGGCCATCAGTATTGCTATGGTTGTGTTTGACAGGACTACCCACTTGTACCCCGGGGACCTTACCGCTTCCGCACCAATCTTATTCAACTGAAGTTTCCTCTTCGTTTGGGATCGGTCCAAAATAGATTCAATATAAGAACTCTTTGAAGTTCTTCCAGGCTACAGGAGACCGCAGCGGTGAGCGCCTAGACATGCAGGACTTGTTCCATCTTCCGCTTCCTGTCGGTCCTTTCCCAGCTGAACTTTTCCCCATCCCTTCCAAAGTGCCCGTAGCATGCCGTATCTCTGTATATTGGCCTGTGGAGGTCAAGACTCTCTATGACGGCCCCTTGGCTGAGATCAAATACTGCTGAAGCTTCTCCCCCGATGAGGCTGCCTACGACCTGCCCTGTTCCCGTAATATCAATTGTAAAGGATACAGGTTCGGAGACACCGATTGCATATGCCGGCTGAACCGTGCACCTCAATGCAATGCCTGCCGCAAAAATGTTCTTTGCAACGTACCTGGCGGCGTATCCGCCAGACCTGTCCACCTTTGTCGGGTCCTTCCCCATGAAGCAGCCTCCGCCGTGGGAGCCGAATCCTCCGTATGTGTCTGCCACAATCCTCCTGCCCGTAATCCCGGTATCCGCCCGGGTGCCTCCTATAACAAACCTCCCTGTCTCGTTGACCAGGAAGAGCGCATCAGAGGAAAGCATTTCCTCGGGGATCGACGGACGTATCACTTCAGCCTCAATCTCCTCGCTGAGCCTGCTTCTGTCCACTTTCTCTGTATGCTGCGCTGCTACAACGACGCGGCTGGCCGACACGGGGACGCCGTCCTCATAATCCACAGTCACCTGAGACTTGCCGTCAGGCCTGAGATACGGCAGCGTTCCATCCCTTCTCACCTGCGCCAGGCGCCGGACCATGCGGTGTGAAAGCATGATCGGGAGAGGCATGGGCTTCCTGGTTTCGCCGGATGCATAGCCGAACATTATTCCCGGGTCACCTGCGCCCATGCCCCTGCCCGGCTTCCCGATGCCTGCCGATATATCAGGCGACTGCACCTCAGCGTATACTAGAACGGCGCATGTCTTCCAGTCGATGTAGCCGAGGGCATTGTCGAGCCCTATGCCACGCAGAACGCTGCGCACGATACCGGCGTAACCCAGTCTGTTACTGGTGCTGATCTGTCCCGTCACAACTACAATCCCCTGCAGCAGTACTGTCTCACAGTCCTCTCTTGAATACCTGTCTTCCGCAGTTGCGGCGTCCAGGATTGAGTCTGAAATCCGGTCTGCAACCTTGTCCGGATGACCCTCTGTCACAGACTCTGATGTGAAACTGTATCTCGTTGCCATTTCCATTCTCCCCGAAGAGTTGACCACGGAAGGGACCTATATTGGATGCTCACAGGGGAGCGCCCGCCGGGCGTTATGGCCGGTGGTCGGGCAGAGGCGGCGAACAGTGAATGTTGACACAGCCACAGAACCAGGCTGAGCTTCACACATCCTTCCTCACAGGAAGGCCTCTTTTCCCAAGCCTCCCTGCATCACTGAAACCAAGTTCCCTGAACATGCTCACTGTACCGAACCAGATGTTGACAGCTCTATTCCATGTCACCGGGTATGCCTCCGCTGTTCCGCCGCCGTACCTTCCGATGGCATCCAGGGCCGCAGCAAGGGCGTATCGCGCTACTCCGCGGTGCCTGTATTCCCTGTCAACAGAGAAGCATGTGATTCTCCAGAGCCGGCTGGCAGGAGATGCTGAGCCGAGTGCCTTGTGGTTACGGATGCCGTCGATCCTCGGCAGCTCCCCTGCCGGGCCGAACTGGCACCAGCCAATCGCGCTGCCTCCGGAATAGACAATGATGCTGTGAGCGGAGCCGGATTTTACAAGCAGCTCCTTCGCCCTGTGGCTATTCCCCTCCCGTTCGGCGGGCGATCCGCCCGGATTCTGCCCCGTGCGCCGGTAATACTTGCACCAGCATCCGGCCTGCACTCCCCCCTATTTTCCAAGCAGTTGCTCAAAATCCTTCCATGTGTCTGTTGTCAGCTCACGCGCTGCATTGTCATCAGGCAATTCGGTCATGGTTCCCCCGCATGGCTGCATAGCAGGAGCAGGCCAATCATTCCTTTCTGCTTCTGCGGTCCCCTCCCTGAGCAGTTGAAATAGCTGTGAACTGATTGACTGGCGATGCACAGCTATGTGTCACTCCTGAGGGGAATCAATGTGGGAAACAAGATTGTGGACATGCCCGGCCTCAGGCGAATCTTCTCATCCCTGGGAGCCGAGGAGGTGGAAACGTATCTCCGCAGCGGAAACGTGATTTTCGATATCGAGGAAGGGGACAGGACCAGGCTGAAAGGTGCAATAGAGGATGCTCTGCTTGAGAGCCTTGGCTACGGTGTTAAAGTGTTCATCAGGAGTGCAACGGACCTCCGGCGGTTGGTAGACGGAATGCCGTTCACAGGGATTGATGACGGCAAGATGCACGTGACATTCCTCTCCGCCACCCCGGCGCTTTTCCCGGCGGATGAGGTGGATGAGGTCCGGAGTGAGGGGGAGGATTACAGATTCAGCGGGCATGAAATCTACCTGTACTGCCCAGGCGGTTATGGCAGAACCAGGCTCTCAAACAACTTTTTTGAAAAAAAGCTAAAGGTCGATGCAACGACTAGAAACTGGAGAAGCGTCTGCTGGTTGCGCTCCCTTGCGGAGAAGAGGGCGCAACAGGTGTAATAATGCAGGCAGCTTCATACTGTCTTGCCCATGTGCCGCATTCCGTTTCAGACATTGCGGGCCCGAGCCTGCCGCCATGCAGTAACAGCCGCAACGCTGGCAATTCAACTGTTCTGGAAAGAAGTAGCCCCGGGCAGATTCGAACTGCCGTCGCAAGATCCAGAGTCTCGCATGATTGACCGCTACACTACGGGGCTAGGGCGATAGCGCACTACCACCGAAATAGTAAATAAAACTAATCCACCGGAGGGGGTCGTGGGAAAGTGCTATTAGATGCTGCGCAGATATGAATTGTCATGTTGGATCCTGACGCCGACAGTGCCAGAGTGCTCGCCCTCGCGGCCATCGTGGTTCAGGCGGTAATCTCGGCAGTAATGGTTTTTGCAAGTGCCTACATTGGGCTGCTGTTTGCCGGGCAGCCCGTCAATCCCGGGGGCCCGGCTGTACCATCGCCCTGGTTCATGCCTGCGCTGTTTGTTGCGCCTTTCATTATCCTGGTTCTCATAGGGTTCGTCTGGATCATTCTGGACTATTACATGGTGTATAAGAGACTGTCCGAGGGACTGGTTGCGGACGCCGAGACGCCGTCTCTTGTCCTGGGCATTCTTCAACTCGTATTCGGCCTCGTTATCCCGGGCATACTCCTGATTATCGCATACATCAAGATAAGGGATTCGATGACGAGATACCCGGGCAGCCCGCCTGGCTGGTATGAGCCATACAGGCAGGCCCAACAGCCTTATCCGCCGCAGCCTCCTCGGGGAGGAGGGAAAGTGTGAGTGGAATGGCGCATTCAATCGACCTGGTGGACCTGGAGCTTCCGGCTGAATCGAACATAATACTTGCACAGGCACATTTCATCAAGACTGCGGAGGACGTGTACGAGGCGCTCAACGGCAGCATGCCCGGCATCAGGTTCGGAATTGCCTTCAACGAGGCTTCCGGGCCAAGGCTGATACGGACAGAAGGCAGCGATGAGGTCCTTGTCTCGGCTGCAGCAAGAAATGCATCCATGATTGGTGCAGGGCACCTGCTGGTTGTTCTGATTGCCGGCGCATACCCCATCAACGTCATGCAGGCGCTGAAGGCCGTTCCCGAGATCACTACAGTGTACTGTGCAACAGCCAATCCCGCCCGCGCAGTTGTGCTCAGGGAAGGGGAGGGGGCAGCAATCATCGGAGTGATGGATGGCAGCTCTCCCGCCGGTCTGGAATCTGACGCAGACAGGCAGGAGAGGCGTGACTTCCTGAGGAAGATAGGATACAAGAAATAGCTGTATCAGAGCATCTTCAGGACCTTGTCCGAAACATTGCCGCCGGTTATGATCAGGGCTGCGCTGGTGATCCCCTTTTCCCCGAGGACAGAAGCATTCTTCAGGAGTGCTGCCACCGTTGAAGCGCTTGCGGGCTCCATGAGAACGTGCGAATGCGACCACATTTCCCTGAATGCATCGATTATATCATTATCGCTGACAAGGAATATTTCCCTGACCCTCTCCCTCACAATGGATACGTTCACAGCGCCGGGTGTCGAAACCATTATGCCGTCTGCTACCGTATTGGAATCGGCAGTCACAGGGGTGCCTGCACCTACCGATTTGTACATTGAGCATGCACCCTCCGCCTGCACGCCGAATATCTGCGTGCCTCTGCCGCCGTACGACAGGGCAATTCCTGATATCAGGCCGCCGCCGCCGATAGGGGAAATGATGCATCCCACATCCTTCTGCTCCTGTATCTCGAGGCCGATGGTTCCCTGCCCCCCTATTATGTGTGCGTCGTCGAATGAGGGGATCAGCGGGATCGAGTGTGATGCGGCGTAGTCGGCAGCATAGCGCATCCGTTCGTCTGAGCTCCTTCCCTTCAACACTACTTCAGCCCCCAGTTCCCTGATCATCTGCAGCTTGGAAGGGTTCACGTCTTCGGGGAGGACTACTATCGCCTTCTTGCCCAGCTCGCCTGCGACAAATGCAACCGCAATTCCGTGATTTCCTGATGAGGCGGTGATAACTTCTGGCCCTTCGATCCTTGAAAGTTTGTTGGATGCACCGCGTATCTTGAATGAATGTACCGGCTGGTACAGTTCCATCTTCAGATAGATATCCATCCCTGTCAGGGCGCTGAGGTGCGCATCCCTGTAAAGAGGTGTGCGTATGCAGTGCCTGTATACAACCCTCGACGCATCCTCAACGATTTCCCTGCCGAGCATATGCAGATGCAAACTTGCCGTTGCTTAAATCCTTTCCTTTGCTATGGCTCATCCGGGCCAGTCCGGGCTCGGGACAGTGCCATCGATCGGAGGAATGGATGCGGAGCTGCGCTTGTGCCTTGAGCTTCTGACCATTTCGAGCACACGCTCAACAGCCGCCAAGTCTATCCCCTCTGCCGACGAAATGGAGGCTGCATCCATGCCCCTTTCGACGGAATGTAGTATCGTATCCAGTTCAGCATAGGTAATGCCCATTTCACCCTCATCCGTCTGACCGGCCCAGAGTCCCGCGCTGGGCGCCTTTTCGATGAATACGGCAGGCACACCAGACTCGGAGGCAAGCTGCCTTACCTCGCTCTTGTACAGATCGCCTATCGGGCAGAAATCAGATGCCCCGTCACCGAACTTTGTATAGTAGCCTGTAAGGAACTCGCTCTTGTTGCTTGTGCCTGCGACAAGAAGATTCAGGCTGTTCGCTACAGCATAGACGAAAACCATCCTGGTCCTGGCCTTGATGTTTCCAAGAACGCGCCTGTCTTCCACACCGACAATGGAAGAGAACTCTCCAACTATCCCCCCTATGTAATAGCGGTGGACATGAACGCCGAGGGATGTGGCAAACAAGTGTGCGTCCTCCTCGTCACTCCCGCTCTCGCTCCTGTCCGGGAGGAGAAGTGCGTGGACCTTCCCCGGACCCAGTGCTTCAACGCACAGCTTCAAGGTAAGCGCCGAATCTATGCCGCCGCTGAGATTGACCGCCACGCCGGATGCCCCGCTCTCCTCCACAGTGTGCCTTATGAAAGTAACAATCTTTTCCCTGGCACCGGCTTTCAGTTGGGGAAGCATGCGAGTCTATTGAAGCGAGGTATCTAAAACTGTCGGGAACACGATCTGGATTTGCAGGGATGCTGCCTTTCGGACATTGTTAAATACGGTGGTCAGATAACGATGGTGCAGGCCGAGGTGGCCCAGCCCGGTAAGGCGCGAGCCTGGAACTTTCAACAGCCAGCTCGTGTCGCTCTGCGACTCGGGAGTTCAAATCTCCCCCTCGGCGCCTTTTCCCCTCCTTCCGCCCTTCCTTCCTGAAATCTCCCTTATCGCATCACCTGTAAGCCTGTAGTATGTCCACTCCTTCAGCTCCCGCGCACCCAGTCCCCGGTAGAATGCTATGGCCGGCCTGTTCCACCTGAGAACGGACCATTCCATCCTTCCGCAACCCCTTCTCACGGCGGTTGCCGCCAGCTTTGCGAAGATGGCGCTACCCACACCCGACCGCCTGCTTTCCTGCGAAATGTAGATGTCCTCCAGGTAGAGCGTCGGCCTGGCCAGGAAGGTGGAGTATGTCATGAAGAATGCGGCATAGCCGACCGCTTTTCCGCCACGGAATGCCATCAGCAGTTCGAACCTGGGCTTCCTGCCGAACGCATCCCGCCTGAGTCTTGCCTCCTCCCTTCTGCCTGGCGGCGGGAGTTTCTCATAGTCTGCCAGTTCCCGGACGAGTGCTATGAAACTGTCTCCATCCCTGCCCGACGCCTTCCTTACCACAATCTTTCCATTCTTCAATCAGAACACCTCAGAAGCAACATGGTGATTCAGCACGGCAGACAGGGAGAGGCACGGTCAGCCATAATGGTAGGATATTCCCTTGCCGCCGTCGGGGTAGCTCCAGGTGATGGCGCCCTTTCCGATGTGCCTGCATACAATCACACAGGCGCCAAGCTCCATGCACCCTTCAGGATTGTAGACAAGGTTGCGCGCCCCGTCTTCCTTGTAGACCTTTGCAGGGCAGACATAGAGGCACGGCCGTGTGTCGCACCCTGCGCAAACAGCGGTGTCGACACGAATGAAATCGGCGCCTCCAAATTCGTAAGAGTCCAGGCCGGTCCTGTCCTCGACCGACAGCCTGCCTTCCCTTTCAGCCGCCCCCGGCATGTCTGGTTGTATTCATCCGGCTGCAATTAATCTTTGCCCTGCATCGGCTGCTTCAGATACGTGCGGTTATCAGCGAAACTGCGGTCCACGCCATCAGGCCCGAGTGGTAAAGGGAGAATTCGGACGCGCCGGCCGAAACAGTGTCTGAGAGGAATGTCCCGTGGGG
>JAJZXY010000032.1 GCA_021806165.1 Thermoplasmata archaeon | reverse complement strand
GTGTTGAGGCAAAGGTTCGTTAGGGGTGCTCCCTTGGAGAGAGTCCCCAACTGCTTCCTCATTACAACCCTGACAACCCCTTAAAACGGGATGCAGAATGTTTATGGGCCATTTCATGCAGTGAAAGCATCAAGGTGGTCATGTGCACTATCTGGCATTGCATCCCCGTTTTGGTTACAGAAAATTGCTTATATACCGTATCTGATAGACTTTTTTTGAGAAGATGGAGCTGCGCTTTTACATTATCAGGCGGCTGCTTATCCTGATACCCACGATGCTGGGTCTAACACTGCTGATGTTCCTGTTAATGGCCATGATTCCAGCATCCATCCTTGAAATACCTTACTACAATCCAAAGTCTGCAGTCCCGAGGTCGGTACAGCTGCACAATGCAGCGGTGCTGCTCGGCCTGAACCTTCCTCTCCCTCTCCGCTATTTCAAATATCTTTGGCTCACTCTCCACGGCAACCTCGGTGTGATGAACCTGGCCGGTTACCCTGGTTCGGTAAGCGCGGCCATTCTGCAGGCATTTCCGAACACAATTCAGCTTGCACTCTTTTCCACGGTTCTTGCACTTGCAATTGCAATACCCCTCGGGACCTACATAGGGGCTAGACCGAACAGCGTGGCAGACCAGGGTGGCAGGATATTCTCCCTTTCAGGCTTCGCCATGCCTGCATTCTGGCTGGCCCTCCTGCTCCAGATCGTCTTCGGCAAGGGTGTCATCCGTGGAAATCCAGTCGGTGTTTTCCCGATTAGCGGTTCCGTCCCAGATGTTTCGGTAGCGCCACCCTGGTTCCACAACGGTGTCACCTCCCCCACACACATACCTATTTTCGATGCACTGCTGCATGCAGACTGGTCCTATGCCTGGGGCTCCCTCATGCACCTCGTGCTGCCTGTGCTGACTCTGACATACGGCATACTTGCTGGTGTGCTGAGGTTTGTCAGGGCGGGGATGGTCGACAGTACATACCAGGAATATGTCAAGACTGCAAGAGCCAAAGGCGTACCTGAGAGGGATGTAATCCACAGGCATATCAGAAAGAACGCACTGATTCCGACCGTGACAGTCATGGGCCTCCTGTTCGCAGCACTACTCGGGGGTGCAGTGCTGGTGGAGTACGTGTTCAACTACAACGGAATGGGCCTCCTTTCTGTGAATGCGGCGCTGCAATTCCAGATATACGGTGTTATTGGGACGACGCTTGTCTTCGGGCTGACGCTCATGTTTGCAAATCTTATTGTCGACATCGCTTATGCCCTGATTGATCCAAGAATAAGGTATTGAGGTGAGGGAATGACTGAAATAACAATAACCAAGAAGACAGGCCCTGCCGCGGCGCGTGTCGAGAAAAGACACCCTCTCATTGAAGATCTCTCATCCACATTCAGGGCATTCGTCAAGAACAAGCTGGCACTGGTCGGATTCTCCATAACGATGGTCTACGCGATCATCACAATACTCGATTACATATACCCCGCGTACCTCGGCGTTTCCAACATAGACAAGGTGACAAGCTGGGTACCGCAGCTTTTTTCGTACCCGCCTACACCGCCGTTTGTTATCCCGAGTAATGCTCCCGCGGGCGCTCCGCACTGGTGGTACTGGTTGGGAACCACAGGCTTTAGGCTTCCCATACTGCCCATTATGCTGGCTGCCCTCAAGACAGACATGACGTTCTCGCTTGCCGTGGTCCTGACAGGTCTGTTTGTTGGAATAATCGTTGGCGGTGTCTCCGGTTACCTGGGAGGTGTCGTGGATGAGACGCTGATGAGGATAACCGACATATTCTTCAGCGTGCCATCACTGATTCTGGCCATAGCGTTCGTATATGTGCTGGGGTACAGCATCACAAATCTCTACTTTGCGCTAGTGATCATATGGTGGCCGATTTACGCAAGGCTGACCAGGGGAGTCACGCTTACAATCAAGAGCACCAAGTTCATAGAGGCCTCAGTGGCAAGCGGTGCGTCCAAGCTGCGCATCATTGTGAAGCATGTCCTCCCCAATACCCTCTCCCCGTCATTTGTCCAGCTTTCACTTGACATGGGGACTGTTGTCATCATTCTGGCTGCACTGAGTTATCTGCAGCTCCCAATCCTCAGCCCGTTAATTCCTGAAATAGGCAGCATGATAAACACAGGACAGGTCTACCTGGCTGGAGGTGCCTGGTGGCCGGTCACCGTTCCTGGCGTCTTCCTTCTGATTTTCACGGTGGCGGTGAACCTGATGGGGGACGGACTGAGAGATGTCCTGGATCCTAAATTGAGAGGATATTGATGGCTTCTTTGACAAACAATTCAGACAGCCAGTATTACGTCAGGGTGGAGAATCTGGTGACAAGGTTTTTCACCGCCCGCGGTATAGTGAAGGCGCTGGACGGAGTTTCCCTCAGCATCAACAAGGGTGAGATCTTCGGGCTAGTTGGCGAAAGTGGATGCGGCAAGAGCGTCACTGCCAATTCCATAATGGACCTCATTCCCGATCCTCCCGGCAGGATTGTTAGCGGGAACATCTACATTGACGGATTTAACATAATCAGCGATCTGGAGAAGATGTCCACCATTAACGTCAAGAGTGAGACAAACGTCAAACTCAAGCGGCGGAAGAGATACATAAAGAGGCACAACTACATTCTTTCCAGGATACGCGGAAAGAAGATCGCCATGATCTTCCAGGAGCCGTTCCTTGCACTCAACCCCGTCATAACGGTGGGCGACCAGATTATGGAGTCCATTATGCTGCATGACAGGATAGGCATTACAAACTCCATCATCAGGAGAGAGACAATAAAGCCAGCCGACATTGATGCCTTTGTCGACGACATAATGGCGATGAAGTCTACCGAAGCGGATGCAAGGAAGAAGCTGATAAACAGGTGGACCAGGCAGTTCGGGCTCGCAGAGATAGAACTTTCACTCACCGATCTTTTCGAGAACGAGAAGGAGAGGGACAGAATAAGGTCCGAGGTTATGAGGCTTGCAGCCTCCGAACAGACCGGAATAAAAACCAAAAGATTGTTCAGGGCCCGCGAATACTACAAGATGCAGGAAGATCTGTTTGAGCTCAACCTCAAGCAGCTTGAGATTGAAAACGAGCTGGAAAGGGATGTCAGGCAGCTTTCCTCCAGACTGACTGAAGCCAGAACAAGCCTTGCGGCTGCAAGGGCCGAGAAGAACGAGGAGGATATAGGGAGGCTAAATGCGGAGGTTGCAGCCCTCAAGACGTCAATCAAGGATGCGAATTCGAAAATCGATCGCACAGAGGCAGTCAGGCTCAGGAAGCAGATAAGGCAGCTCAAGACAGAGATAGTGAGGAAGCACTTCGCATATGTGCTGTTCCTGAAACTCCTCAGGAAGCGTGCAGAGAAGCCGTTCAAGGTGGAAGCAAGGAAGAGAGCTCTTGAACTTCTCCAGCTTGTGAACATAGCCGAACCCACCAGGGTCATAGACTCATACCCTCACGAGCTGAGCGGCGGGATGCAGCAGAGGGTTATGATTGCAATGGCACTGTCCAGCAATCCTAAACTGCTCATAGCAGACGAGCCGACGACTGCACTTGATGTTACAACGCAGGCTCAGATACTCGATCTGATTAAGGACCTGCGAAACGTGACTGAATCGTCAGTGCTCTTCATAACACACGACCTTGCAGTCATAGCAGAAATGTGCGACAGGGTGGGTGTGATGTATGCCGGAAATCTGGTGGAGGAGGCCTCGTCGGAGGACATATTCTTCGATGCCAAGCACCCCTACACCCAGGGACTGCTCAAGTCGATACCCAAGGTACCCGACAATGGTGTCGGGTTTCAGAAGCTGAGCTCCATACCGGGAGGCGTTCCGAATCTGATTACACCCCCCACCGGCTGCAGGTTTCACCCGAGATGCCCTTTCAAGATGGACATATGCGAAAAGGAGAAGCCTCTGCTTGTAGGTGTCGGAAAGAATCACAAGGTCGCATGCTGGCTTTACCCTGACCAGGGGAAGGTGAACTGAAATGACCGCGGCAGAGAAGCCAAAGAGCGATATCCTGCTGTATGTTTCCAATCTGAAGAAGTACTTTGAAATATCCAACGGTCTCAGGACAACTGGTTTCGTCAAAGCTGTGGACGGCGTTACATTCTCCCTCAGAAGAGGGGAAACACTGGGGGTTGTTGGTGAGACTGGTTGCGGCAAGACTACGCTTGGCAGGACTGTTCTCAGACTCATTAAGGCTACCGATGGATACATCTACTTCGATCTGCCGGACGACATAATGAAGAATGTAATCTCAATGGAGGAAGAACTTAACCGTCTTCTGCAGGTTGAAGAGCCTTCAGATGATGAGAGGGCGAGAATTGATGCCCTGCAGTCAGATTTGGCAACTGCACGAAAGGAGTATTCACTAACAAAGCTCAGCGCAAGGAAGCTGAGAGCAGCCAGGAAGAAGATGCAGCCTGTTTTCCAGGATCCTTTCAGTTCGCTGGATCCGAGGAAGCTCATAAAGGACAGCATTGGGGAGCCGATGAAGCTTCTCACTGATATGAAGCGGGCTGAGATATTTGAAAAGACCAAGGAATTAATCGAAAGCATTGGACTGAGTGAGGACCACCTGTACAGATTCCCTCATGAGTTCAGCGGCGGGCAGAGACAGAGGATAGGCATTGCCAGGGCAATAGGCATAGATCCCCTCCTTCTTGTTCTGGATGAGCCGACATCGGCACTGGATGTTTCAGTCCAGGCCCAGATACTGAACATTCTGAAGGATATCCAGTCCAAAATGGGACTTGCCTACATTTTCATATCGCACCACCTTAGCGTCATCAGGGTTATGGCAGACAAGGTGGCTGTAATGTATCTTGGGCAGGTCATAGAGCTTGCCTACACCGGGGAGCTGTTTTCGCAGATGCTGCATCCTTACACCGCCGCACTGCTTGGTGCAATACCTGTCCCCGACCCCAGGGCCAAGAGGGAGAGGATTGTGCTTGAGGGGGAGATTCCAAGTCCCGCGAATCCGCCGGCAGGGTGTTACTTCCACCCTAGATGTCCGGTAGCCATGGTCAACTGCGGATGGTCACCGAGAGACATGAGCAAGCCAATTCAGCACATGCTCGACAGGACCAGAAATATTGAGGCTGCAGAGCTACCCACTCTAAGCGAAATTATACTCGACGAACCGAATCGCGAAGTTGAGGTCGTTTTTGAAGGACAGTTGAACGACGCTGCCCTTGGAGTCTTCAGGACCATAATGTCCAGGGAGGCCGAGAGGCGTGGAGGCATAAGGTTCAAGGCAGTAAAGTCAATCGGCCTGGGCGGAAACGGGAACTCTATCAAGCTCATCATGATGAAGCCGGACAAGCCCCATCTGAAGGAAGTGGGACCTAACCACTATGTTTCCTGCCTGATATACGACAAGCCTGAGGTGGCAGGGAAGGGAACATATGGAGAAGAGGCAGCCAAGGTACGTAAAAGTATCACACAGGCAAACGCGTGAAGAGGATGTAAGCGCAAAGGAGCTGACGCGCAGGGAACTCTTCTCATATGTGTTCAGGGACTTCTTCCGCATCTCGTATGACGTCCTGTCGATATTCTTCGATGCACTTATCATACCCGAGATATACCTTCTGAGACCGACTGGCCCATTCTTCATGAACTATTTCACCTACGTGTACGGCTCGATGCTTTTTTACACCATTTATATGTGGGGTGTCATTGGAACACTGGAAATCGCGGCAATATGGCTGGAGATATTGGGCTACAGGAAACTCTGGCCCAAATACTACACGCTGAAGCGGGATGATTGAGATGGGTGGAATGATTCTTCTACGGCACCGGTTTCAGTAAATTGACAACCACCGGAGCATCGCGTCCGCAACTGGAAATCTCAACTGCATGTCATTGTTAGGGATAACAGTTCATTGCCCGGTGACAATCCAACCACCATTGCCTTAAAAAACCATGACTGCGTATGCAACGTATAAATGACTTGCAGGCCGAATTCGACACCTGCCTGCTGCAACATGATATCTGTGCCGGAGATGACTGAGACGACACGCCGACGTTCACGAACTCTGATGTTTGCATCATCGCGGCCTGCACCTGCACCACCGCGCTGCGCCCCCAGATGCATGTTCCCTGGACAAAAAACATCATGAATGCCGGACAGTGCTGACTGTGGCCTATGTGCCGATTGCAGCCCGGTGCTCTTACAGCTCCTTCAGTGCAGCATCGTAATCAAGCGCGGCACCCTCATGAGCGACTGCTCCGGGCGCCTTGAATTGAACTCCTTCCAACTCGCGCCGAACTTCTCCCTGTCAGCCGATTCTGCCATGCCGGGGAGTGTGCTCCTCGGCACATCCAGCGGTATCATGAAGACGCTCCTGCCGTATTGTGCCATGAAGCTGTCACACGATTTCCTGCCGCTTGTCCTCCCGTACCCTGTCTTGAGCCTCCTTATTGTTATCTCCAGGCCGTTGTCTGTTCTGGGTATCCTGCTGTCTGCGTAACAGTGAAAGAGTCCGTCCCGGTGGCTCTCCAGTGTCCTGACCATCGCATCAAGCATGGAGAAGTTGATGCCTTCGGCTGCCTTCCTCCTTACTGACGAGAAGAAACGTCCCACCCCGCGCCTGATGCTGTCGGCGCTTCCATCGCCTGCGAGCATCGAGCGCAGCCTGTCCGCATAGGCTGCGAGTGCCGCAACGTCCCTGTACTGCGCCTCCATCACGCACCATCCGCCTGTTATGGCGGAGAGGCGCTCAATCTCCCTGTCCTTCCTGAAAGCGAGCATCCTGTGCAGCGCGCCGTCGAGTGCTGTCAGGTGCTCGAACACCTTCATTCCGCCGAAGTTCAGTGAGATGGTGCCGGGACATATCAGGAGGCTCCTGAGGAGGAGGCATGCGTTAGCCGCCTCCCTTGCGGATGCGTCATCCCTTCGCGACAGCGCCCGCTCCACCGGCTCTATTCCCCTTATCCTCTT
>JAJZXY010000031.1 GCA_021806165.1 Thermoplasmata archaeon | reverse complement strand
CTAGTTATATATCTATGTACGAATGAAATAAAAATAATCAGATTTAACTTCAAAATTAGTCGACTTTCACGCTCAATTGCCAGAAAGGTGAATTGTTACGTATTCGCTTAAAACTTTGACCGTATCCCTCTGGGTCCATCGTCTGCAACCGGGATTCGAAGGCGTGCTGAGCTACCTGAATGGGGCGGCATTGCACTGCATTGCACCCGCGGCTCTGATGCATCCACGACTTTTACCCTGCTACCGCAAAGAGGGCTGCGCCTCAGTCCTCCAAAATTTCACCAGCCTTGCCCATGCTCTGTGCCCATCCGTGCTCCATCCCCTCCAGTTGCGGGCATCGTCATTTAACTCCTGTTCACCTTGGTAATCAATATATGGAGCGAGAGATCCGTCTTCCCGCCACTCTCTGGGAATTCCACTGTGATCTGGTGCTCGAAGAGAGGTCCTGAGTATAATCTCGTGCCTCCGGGGCTATCACCAGCCTGCTCTTGGGTGTTACCTCCTTGAACAACCCTGCCAGAGGTCACCGCTGCCCTTCTGCGGGGCACAGCTTCCTGCCTGCAAGCATGACTATGTTGAATTTACCTCCGGGCCTTGGATCGATCTCGCAGGCGGGGGTTGACACTCCCCTGGGTCTCCACCGCTTTGCCACCGTTTCAGGATCTGTTCATGCATTACAGACAGCTTTCCTCGGCGCGTCAAATGTGTGCCTGATTGTCAGTTCCATTCTTGCTTCGTCCGTGCCGGCCGTTTTGTCAACTTCTCCTTTTCACACCCTTCTCATCATCAAGGACCGTTGCGAGCCAGCCAAGGGAATCTGTCCAGAGTCTCTCGACCCGGGCAGCCCACTGCTACACTTCCCCTATGGCGCAAGGATCGATGCTGTAGATACGGCTGCTGCGCACGCTTCTCCATCCTTACCATACTGGCATCGAGCAGGATTCGTAGGTGTTGTGAAACCGCCTGTGCCGTCACCTCAAAATCTCTGCATATCTCACCGGCCGAAAGCTCTCCGCGCCTTGCAAGAAGTTCAATAATTCTCCTTCTCCTGGGCTTCAGCGACAGTTACAGGCCTGATGAGGGTGGAATGTGGCCGGTGGCATTTGCAATGAAGAAATTGAATGTCTCGGAGGGGGCGCAAAACGCCAATCTGATCAGGAGAGACGTGGGCTGAGTCTCAGCGGTCTGTGAGCTGCTTACCTTCATCTCCCATACGATAGTGAGATCGCCTCCAGCACGCAGGAAACTTGACTGCAAGCGTGCTGGAAACTTCGCGCAAAGCGATCCAATGCACGTTCGGGTCGGAGAAGCTGTTCAGCATGTCATATTCAAATCAAGTTCATTGCCGCGCTTTCGACACTTCAGATGGAATTCACTTACCATGCCTGTAGCTGAATAATCAGACCGCCAGGTAGGTATTTTACTACGTGCGTGTGCAAACCAGGCTCCGGTCAGACCTTCACACCCAAGGGGACTGCACTCCTCACTGGAGTGGCTTTGAAGGACGGGTCGCCCGCCATGGGTGCGTGTTCAGATACAAAGGCCTTCATTATAGAGAGGTCAGTCATCGGGGAAGGAGCCGCAGGCACAATGAAAGCTATTTTAACACGTAGCCGGTTCATCATCGGTGAATCGGGCAGGTTGCGATCTGCTGCCCTGTCGCTCAAGGTGGAAGAGGCGCGATTATGGACAACAAGACAAAGGGGAAATTCATGACTGGACTGTTCGCAGGCATACTGCTCATGCTCATCCTGCAGTTTGCGATTTTCAACACGCTTACTGCAGACATATCAGCGCACAAGTACCAGCTTCTGCTCTTCACACCGTTTGCCCTTATGGTTGCAATGAGCGTCGCCCTCTTCTGGCTGCTCGAGAGGAGTGGCAGTGAAGACAGTAGTTGAGATCTGCAATTTCAACGACACGAAGCTCAGGGATGCGCTTGCTGGACTCGCTTCCCAGACGTTCCAGCCGGACACCGTTCTGATTGCGGACGGCGGTTCCGGCGAAGGCTACAGAAGGGAGATAATGGCATTCATTCAGGGCGAGCCTGCTGTCAGTAAGATGAATATTATCTGGAAGACCCTTGAGGGCACCCAGCCTGAAACAAGGCAGAAATCCATTCCATTCCTGGAGGGTGAAATTACAGCATTCCTTGACTCCGACGAAGTGCCGTCGCCCGCATGGCTGGAAGCGCTGACAGCACCCATCAGGGAAGGGAGGGCCGACTTTACTGGCGGACCTATGCTCTCTAATCCTGGCACAGACTACATCTCCTCATACTACTCCGAGCTTGAAAGGAGGATTTACGGCTCAGATGTTGAAATGGATGTGACTTACATGCCCCTCGGAAACACTGCATGGAAGACAGAAATACTCAGGAAGCTCGGATTTGATCCGAGGCTTGCCCAGTCTTATGGCCAGGCAGAGGATTATGATATTGAAATGAGGTCTGTCGATGCAGGCTACCGGGGACTCTTTGTGAGGGAGGCTGAGGTCAGGCACAACCAGACTTATCCTGCCAGCTTCACTGGACTGGTGAGGAAGAGGTATGCATACCTGCTGGCGGCCGCAGTCGTAATGACAAAGAACAGAAGGCTGAGGAAGCGCGCATCGGAGAAAAGGGAGAGGGTGAAACACCCGTTCGCAAAGTATGAGGCGCTGATGAAACCTGTCGCACTCGTCCACGGATTCCTCAGATGGCACCTTGTTGTTTCAAGGCGGAGGGTGTAGTGTGTCGGCACTCAAGGGCAATGTGAGCCTCCGCGTGGGGGCAGGGCCGCTTGGTGTTTATAAAAAAGTTACATGTTGCTGCGGCGTCTTGAGCACCTTGCATTGAGGGCAATGGTCGGTTGTGAGTGGATGCCGGCCATTGGACCATTTGAATACTTCAGGCTGCAATATGGTAAGCGCCTTGCACCCGGTGTCAAGCTTGTCCGGGCGCATGTGAACAGGACAGCGGGGACAGAAAAGTCAAATAACCACCGCAATCAATATTGATCATACCGAAAGGCTATCAAGGGGGCGCATTGAGGCTCATGGCTAAAACAGCTAGCAGAAAGAATTACAGGGATGACCAGCTCGAACGCACCAGGCGGGTGCAGAAGGTAGGAGGCTCGTCCCTTTCAGTGACACTTCCCAAGAACTGGATTGAGGAGATTAATCTCAAGCCGGGTGACATACTCACATTCAAGGAGATTAGCGGTGGCAGGCTGGAGCTTGCCAAGGAAACCAAGGGGAATTTAATCCCCGAGGAGCAGACAACGGTGCACATTGATATGGAGGAGGAGGAGCCGTCGATACTCACCAGGCTCATAGTCGGTTCCTACATAGCCGGGCATGACAACGTCATCATAAGATCCAGGGACGTGTTCACTGAGGCTCAGAAGGAGGAGGCGGCGAGCGCCGTGAAGAGGATGCTTGGGCTGAGCCTTGTTGAGCAGTCGGACAACACAATGGAATTCCAGAATTTCATTGATCCCATCAAGTACAGGCTCGATCACATAATGTCGCGCGTCATAGGCGTGCTCACTGCCGAGCTTGAGGGATGCAGGAAGGGTCTGAACGACAGCGACCTTGAGGCACTTCAGGGCGTCCTTCAGCTCGAAGACGAGGTGGACAGCTTCTACCTGCTCATGATCAGGCAGCTCCTCCTTTCTTCCGAAAACTACAGGCTGGCGAAAGGGCTTGGCATTGAGAACCACAGATACCAGATGGGCTACAGGCTTGTGATAAAGGATCTGGAGATGATTGCCGACCTGATATACCAGATAGCCTCCGACCTCAAAACGGTCGTCAGCTCACCTCACCCAATACCTGAAAAGCTTCGCGCCCACATCGATGAAATGCTTATCAGCATAGGCAGGTTCATCACATTAAGCTACGATGCATTCAGGGAGCGCTCACTGCTGGAAATCAACAATATCATCAATGAGATAACCACCTGGCTTGATGATGTGTCAGACCTGGGAGATTTCGCCCCCTCCGACCTGATGGTGACCGAAGCCACAGCAATCCAGCGCATCATATCCCACTGCATTGAGGCAACAAAGCTGCTCATTGTGGTGGATGAGGTTGCGTTCAACAGGTCGATGGAGAGGGACAAGACATCCGAGAACGGGAGCCATATCAACCTCTTCCACCGGAAGAAGTGAGCATGGCATCGCGCATCCGGCACAGCTCGTGAAGGGCGCCCGAGGCTATCTCCGGCATCAGCTCGTAGCCAACGCCATTTCTGCCCGACCTTGCGGCCTCCAGCAGCGTTGTTCCCGAGCCGGCGAACGGGTCAAGCACCGTCTCCCCCACGTAGCTGTACGCCCGGATAAGCCTTGAAGGGAGTTCGGGGGGAAAGGGGGCAACATGGCTGCGCCTGTCGCCGCTTCCCTCCGGGTGCATCGTCCATACATCGCTGTTCTTGATTGAAAGCCAGAATTCCCTGTCGAGCTTCGACAGCTCCTTCTTCTCCGGCGGTATGTGCGAATACTTCCTGTATCCGCGTGGAGCGGGTTTCTCGAATTCCAGAATGAATTCATGTGAATTGTTTATCAAAATGCCGCCGGGGTAGGGGTAAGTGCCGAAATGGGCGCGCGACGAGTTTGTCTTGTGCCATATGATGTCGCGCTTGAACACAAAACCTATCTTCTCCATTGCTTCTGCTGTCCTCCCCGCAAGATTCAGTGTCCTGAACCCCCCTTCGTCTGTCCTGACAGGGAGGTTCATTATGTTGATGAATGCCTTCCTGCCAGGCTGAAGCACCCTGTATACCTCCCGCCACACCTGCCCCATGCCTGCGAACCACTGGTCTATGTCATGAATGCTGCCCAGATCGCCGTCGACCGAGGACCTGGAGTACATCTTTGCATCAAAATAGGGGGGCGATGTGACCATCAGGTTCACAGAGGAATCGGACAGTTCATCCATGGACTGCGAACCACTTGCGAATATGCGCTGGACAGTGCCGTTGACCTCGACCTCCCCGCCTGAAGACTCCAGAATTGAACGCTCCTCCCTCGGATGCGCTGACTCGTACGTCACAAGGTCCCTGAGGGCAAAGCGCATCTGCCCGCTTGCAGAAAGGGATGCGTGCACCTCCCCCCTTCCTACTATTGCGTGCAGCTCGTCAACCGTAATGCCGAGGTACTTTGCAGACTCGATGGCTGACAGGTAGCTCCTGTCCCTGTAGTCTCCTGATATAGCCGCCGTATCCCTCCAGCGCTGCGGTATAGGCAAATCGTCTCTTAAATGGGCCTACCAGTAGGCCCCGTCCTCCGTCCTTGAGCCCTTCTCCTCCTTCCTGTAGGGCTGCGACAGGACACCCATCTGCTGCATCGTCTCCATGATGCCTGAAAGCATCCTGCCCGTCTCCTCCTCCCGCTTCACTATCGTCTCCAGCCTGCTCTCGGCTGCATCAAGCCTCTTGAGCACAATCTCCAGCTGCCCCTTTATTATCTCAAGTACGTCGGAAACATCCACTCCGGGTGACATCACAATCAGCCGTAGTAGAAGTGCGCTGCCTATATCGATTTTGTCTTGGAGGCGAATTCGCTGAATTCGCCAGGCGATACGCCGTTTCCTATGGTGGAGCCAACCCTGTCAACAGGCACCCCACCTTCAAAGAGGATGGCGGTAGGGACAGCATCTATGGAGAACATGTCCCATAGGGGAGAGCCGAAGTCGGATATGTCGACAAGGGCCGTATCCACTTTCGCACTCTGGGCAAACTGAAGGAAGGAGGGCATGAGTTCCTTGCAGTACGGGCACCAGCTTGCGTGAAAGAGAACCATGGTTTTTCCCGCCGGTTTGAGTGATCCGTTGCTGAAGTCGCTCTCAGACAGCACATTCATACGTCCCAGTACCTCCTCCTGGTAGAAATCCTTTGATCCTCCATGCATGCATCTCCCGTTTCAGGCCTCCGGGTACGATGTCTCTCCCCTGAACCTGCCGCTGATGCCCGTATAGCGGGAGAGTTCCTCCCTGGTCAGGGGGGAGACCTTCTTCATGGCCTCCCTGAAGTGCTTCCATCCTATCTTTAGCTCCTTGAGCGATTCCTCGTCCACGCTGCTGTGCCCCCTCACATACTCCTTCATGGCAGCCATCGCGGCCTGGTTGCAGACTGCTGCAATCTCAGCGCCTGTGTAGTTTTCCATGAGTTCAGACAGCTTTCCGACATCAACATCGTCCGCAAGTGGCTTCTTTGAAGTGTGTATCCTGATGACATCCTTCCTGGCCTCCGCGTCAGGAGGGGGGACGTAGATGAGCCTGTCAAACCTGCCTGGCCTCAGCAGAGCAGGGTCGATGATGTCAGGCCTGTTTGTCGCGGCTATGACTGAAACGCCTTCAAGCTCCTCCAGCCCGTCCATCTCGGTGAGTATCTGGCTCACGACACGCTCTGTGACCTGTGAGTCGCCTGATGCGCTTCCCCTCCCCGGGGTCACGGCATCGATCTCGTCAATGAAAATCACACAGGGGGCTGCCTGCCTGGCCTTCCTGAACGTCTCCCTGACGGCCTTCTCGCTCTCGCCCACCCACTTGCTAAGGAACTCGGGTCCCTTCACATTGATGAAATTGGCCTGGCTCTCGTGCGCCACCGCCTTTGCCAGCAGCGTCTTACCCGTCCCGGGGGGACCGTGAAGCAGTATCCCTTTCGGCGCCTTAGCGTCAAGGACTGTGAATGCACTGCCGTAGCGCATTGGCCATTCGATTGCCTGCTGAAGTTCCTCCTTCACATCATCGAGCCCGCCTATATCCGACCAGGAAACATTGGGCCTCTCAACCAGCACCTCCCTCAGTCCGGAAGGAGACATCTCCCTGAATGCGGCTATGAAATCATCCATGCCCACCCTCAGTCTCTTGAGAACATCAGACGGTATGAAGTCAGAGTCGATGTCAATGTCCGGGAGTATGCGCCTGAGTGAGCGTATCGCAGCCTCCTTGCACAGCGCCCACAGGTCTGCGCCGACGTAGCCGTGTGTCATGTCGGCGAGCTTTTCCAGGTTGACATCGTCGCCGACAGGCATTCCCCTGGTATGTATCTGCAGTATCTCGAACCTGCTGTTCCTTCCCGGAATACCTATCTCGATCTCCCTGTCGAACCTTCCAGGCCTGCGAAGCGCTGCATCCAGCGCATTCGGCCTGTTTGTTGCGCCTATCACGACGACCTTTCCCCTGCTCTCCAGGCCGTCCATCAGGGCAAGCAGCTGGG
>JAJZXY010000030.1 GCA_021806165.1 Thermoplasmata archaeon | reverse complement strand
CTGTCAAGGGTGCAGATGCTCAGTGTGGATGGCAATTGGATAATGACTGAGATACCTAAGAAATCGAGGGAAATAATCAATGCGCTCGAGATACCTATTATGCATAATTGACGGAGTTACGGCTTAATTGCCCGGATCTCTATACGATGAAACAAGAACCGTCTGCGCTATCGATGGAAACAAGCTTCAGATTCTCGTCTGCACTTAATATCCAGACTGTTGAGTCGTTCCTCATTCTTTGAGCTAATCTGCATAAGTCCATCTTTCGCCATTTAGCGGATATACCTATTTGAACATCCTGGCTATTAATGACCGCGATGACTCCCTACTTCACAGTCGTAATCGCAGCGCAAGACAGGAGAGCGTTCATCGAACACGCTCTTGCTTCTGTTCTGAACCAGAGCATTGATAGAAGACTTGTAGAGATTATCATCGTTACCAATTTCGACTTCGAGACAAATGCCAAAGATATAATTGTACTAAGGTGTGATGACAGTCGGACGGGTGCCAAACTCGCGATGGGCCTCAAACGATCATCTGGAAGTGTGATTGCCCCTCTCGATGATGATGATACCTGGAGATATAATCGGCTCAGTCGCATTTACTCGTTTCTCTCCAAAGATGAGAATATCATATATTACCATAATGAGGCTGCCACCATGGACGAAGGGGGAACTCTAAAAGGTCAGACAGATAACATTGTTGGAGGAGTTCAGGAATACCGCGGGGATGCTGATTTTGTAGAGATAAGGAAAATGCATCAGATGAGGGCTGACTGGAACTCCAGCTCTTTGGCGTTTAGACGCGATATACTAAGCAACAAGCTAGACAGCCTTGAACAGATAGCAAGATCACCAGAAATTTTCTTCTTTTACAGTTCGTTGTTGCCGGGGAAGAAATTGTTGCTTGATTCTTCTATACTCACCAATTACAGAGTGCATCCCCTCAATACCTCTACAGTTCCCAAGAGTGGTAGGCAGAAGATAGAGGACTTAAACAGCAACTTCAAAACTCACCTCCAAGATTGCTTGATTCTGAAAGAAACCTTGAACCTTGGGAACGGGGGTGTTGACAGAACAAGGGCACTTAACCGCACTATTTTGGACGATGAGATACACCTTTTCCTCACAGGGGAAGCGGTGGCACCATCCCAAAGGCTGAAAACGGCCCTGACTTATACAAAATTCATCTCCCGATCGTTCTTTCGATATGATGCAGGAATTGTTATGGCTGCATTGATGTCCGGTATAAGTACAAAAGCAGGGATATCGATATATATGAGAAGATTTGAAGAGGGAAGTTAGGCAGATGAATAAGGCGGATCATCCAACATGTAGAAGTGTTTCGTGAGACTTCATGCCAGATAAGCGTTTGAAGATAGGTTTTGTTCTGTTCACAAAGGTCCTTGCTGGAGCCGGAACCGAAAAGGTCCTGCTCAATTACATAAAATACAGACCGAGAGAATTGAACGTTGAAACAGTAATATTCCAGACAGATTACTTGGATAGGGAGAGACTCGACGATGAGAGCTTGCGCATCCTGGAGAATAGCTCTGAAATTGTCACTTTCAGGTCGGTGTCTAAATCCTTCAAGTTCTTGTGGGAGAATGACCTCCTGAAGTTCTATTATTTCAAGCTTTTAGCGCCGATCTTGCTCTGCATATCCAGATTCACCTACAACAGATCGCAGTCTAAGAAGCTCAGGGATTGCAATATCGTATACCTTTTCCACAATGATTTCCTGGCGGAGTTGGGACGATCAAAGAGCCAAATGATAATTGGTAGCACGCATACAGTGCCTCCAACTGGCAGGTCAATCATGGCATTAGCCAAGTTGATAAGATCCGGGTTGCTGTATCACCGAATTTATGGCTTTCACAAATTCTTCGATACCGACGGGTGGTTATTTGAAAGGGAGGGCGACTTTGTTTTGCCCAATGGGGTAGACACCACTCTTTTCACGCCGGCTCGGAGGAGCGAAGGAGACAATATCGTTTTCCTCTTCGTTGGCAGACTGGAAAGGAACAAAGGAATACTTTTGCTCATTGACGCCTGGACGCGGATAAGAAGAGACAACTTTGAGCTTCACATAGTCGGAGCTGGCTCTCAAGAGGGCGTGGTGAAGAGTATTCCGGGTATTTCATGGCATGGGCGGCTTAGCGAGGAAAAGTTGGCTAGAGTCTATAGGAACAGTGACATATTCGTGTTGCCGACTCATGGAGAGAGTCAAAGCCTTGCAGTGCTGGAAGCACTTTCGTCAGGCATGGCCGTGATAACGTCTGAATATCTGGCGCCAAGTCTTGCTGAAATCGCCTCCAAAGGGGCTGTGATTTTCTCAGATAACACGGTGGAGGCTTTCAGCACTGCGATGTTGCACGCAGCAGAGAATATCAAAAATATGGAGCAAGAAAGGAGGGAGACTGCGACCTATATACATGAGAGTCTGGATTGGAAGATAATCGTGAGAAGGTTCTATGATGAATTGCTCAGGCTTTACGAGTCATGGGGGAATGGGGCTCTTGACATTGACGAATGAATTTGTGCGTCTCCAGCTCAACGCGTTTTCTGGCAAGTTATTTCAAGTACATGGATATCATTGAAGAAGTGTTGTAATGAGCGGCAGCAAGAGAATACTGATCACTGGCATTAGCGGTTTCGTGGGGCCTCATCTGGCAAAGTCATACATAGATGAGGGTTCGGAGGTGTACGGCCTTGTCAGGAGAAGGGCGGACGGGGATGTTTCAAGGGGACTGAGGGACGTTTCCATTGACGGTCAGGTCAACAAGATTGAGGGGAGCGTCGAGGACCTCACATCGCTCCTTACAGCCTTTGACGAGGCGCAACCCGACATAGTCTTCCACCTGGCAGCGCAGAGCTTTGTACAGAGGTCGTTCATCAACCCGCTTGAGGTGGTGACGGTAAACGGCAACGGCACTGCAAATGTCCTTGAGGCCATGCGCCTCAAGGGGCAGAATTCCACCAGGCTGGTATTCGCAGGCTCAAGCGAGGAGTATGGTTTCGTCGCCATCAGCAGGAAGCAGGTGGCTGCATTCGAGTCCAGGCACGGAAAACTCTTTCCGCCGCCCGTCTCATTTCCCGAAGTACCGATAACAGAAACGAATCCGCTCAGGCCCATGTCCCCCTATGCCGCCACCAAGGTGTTCGGCGAATATCTCACGCTGGAATATGCACACAGTTACGGCCTCAGGAACACAGTTTCCAGGGGCTTCAACCACGAGGGTGCCAGGAGGGGTTCCTACTTCGTGACATCCGCCCTGGCCAGGCAGGTTGTCTCCCTGCGCATGGGAGAGGCGGACAGGATAAGCGTCGGCAACGTTTCAGCCCTGAGAGACTGGACGCATGTCAACGACATGGTGAGAGGGTACAAGTTGCTGGCGGAGAGTGGACCAGCAGCGGGAGTGGTCAACCTCGGCTCTGAGAGGGCGAACTCGGTGTTGGGCTATCTCCTCCTGTGCCTGGAGGCGTCGGGTTACGGGGTGAAGAGCCTGCAGAGCATGAGCAACGGGAAGAGGATAGACGACCCGGTTGCTCCGGAGACTGTCAGGAAGTTCGGGAAGAAGTGGGATCTCGTCAAGGCTGACAGGATGATCCTCGAAGAGGAGATTGATTTCGAGCTTGCAGACAAGGGGCTCAAGATTGACACGCAGAAGGGGAAGGTCACAGTCGAGTTCGACAGGAAGCGCTACAGGCCAACAGATGTCCCCATACTGCTGGCTGACACCACAAGGGCCAAGGAGCTTGGCTACCGCATCGAGCACAAGCTGGCCGACGTGGTGAAGGAGCAGCTCAACTATTTCACTGACAAGGAACACAGGCTCAAGGCTGCCTGAGCCCCCTGCCGCCGGCAAGTGTCAGCGCACCGCGCCCGTGAACGGGCGCCACCATCCGGCATTCTCCCTGTACCACCGGACAGTGCTCTGCAGCCCGTCCTCGAATGACCATGAGGGCTTCCAGCCCAGCTCGCCCCTGAGCCTCGAATCGTCAAGTGCATACCTCAGGTCGTGCCCCGGCCTGTCTGCAACAAATTCTATCCTCTCCCGGGGGAGGCCCAGCATGGCGACCATGCGCCTTACAAGCTCGATGTTTGACAGCTCAAAGCCGCCCGATACAAGGTATGTGCCTCCCTCCCTTCCCCTGTGGAGGACTGCGTCGATGGCGGAGCAGTGGTCTTCGACATAAATCCAGTCGCGCACATTCCTGCCCGAGCCGTAGACAGGCGCCTTGCCTCCAGTGAGCAGCAGCGACAGGCACCTTGGAATCAGCTTCTCAGGGTGCTGGCGTGGACCATAGTTGTTGCCGCAGTTCGTTACAGTGCTCCTGATGCCGTAGGTGGACGAGTATGCACGCACAAGATGGTCGGATGACGCCTTGCTGGCGGCATACGGGCTATTGGGCGCATACGGGCTGCGCTCTGTGAACTTCTCCTCCGTCTCCAGTGGCAGTGAGCCGAATACCTCGTCGGTGGAAACGTGGTGGAAGCGCTTCAGATCCCTCCGCCTTGCCTCCTCCAGCAATACCATTGTGCCCATGACGTTGGTGGTGAGGAAATCATGCGGAGAGGCTATGGACCTGTCCACGTGCGATTCGGCCGCGAGGTGTATCACCGCATCCATCCCCTCCATTGCGGATGCGACCGCCTTCCCGTCCCTTATGTCTCCCCTGATGAACCTTATCCGGCCAGAATCCACCAGTTCCTTAATAGAATCCATATGGCCTGCATAGGTAAGAAGGTCCAGGCAGGTGACGCTGTCTTCGGGATACCTCGATGTCCAGTAGTGCAGAAGGTTGGAACCGATGAAACCGGCCCCTCCCGTAACTAGGATATTCACGGTCTGCAGTAGTGTCAGGCGATTACTTATTTCCGACTGTTTCTGGCGCCTGACATGGCTCCCCGGGCCCATTCTAGCAGCCTGCTGATGCCCGTTGCAGCATCAACCTCAGGCTTCCATCCCAGAACCTTTCCTGCCTTGGATATGTCGGAGATGTAGACCTTCTGGTCGCTGTTCCTCCACGGGCCGTAGCCGACAGGCATCCGGAGGCCGTGTCTCTTGTCAAGCAGATTGAGCAATTCCAGCAGCGAAATTGTGTTGCCCTGCCCGCCGCCGACGTTGAATACATCGGACTTCACCTTTGAGTCAATGAATGCCTTGTATGCCTTTGCAACATCATCCACGAAGAGCAAATCCCTGACCTGCTTCCCGTCGCCGTAGATGGTGACCGGTCTTCCAAGCATCGCGGAGATGACAAAGTGGGCCACCCACCCCTGGTCCTCGTTGCCGAACTGCCTGTCGCCGTAGATGCAGCTCATCCTGAAGCATCCCGTGCGAAGGCCGTATGTGAGGCCATACTCCTGCACATACAGGTCGGCGGAGAGCTTGGACGCGCCGTACGGCGAGTGCTTGCACCTGTCAACCTCGAAGTCCTCCGGTATGCCCCTTGCATACCTGCTGTCGTCGAACTCGTACCTGAAGGTGTCGAGGCGTACCGGGATGGTGTTTACATTCTCCCCGTAGACCTTGTTGGTTGAACAGAAGACAAGTGACGGGCCCCTCCCCGCCTTCCTGCATGCCTCCAGCACATTGAATGTTCCGCGCATGTTTGTGTTGAAATCATGCTCCGGCTGCTCAAGCGATGTTGTCACGGCGACCTGCCCTGCGGTGTGCACTACAGCGTCCGCATCCCTCACCAGGCGAGCAAGGAGCTGCCTGTTCAGCACAGAGCCCCTGACCAGCCTTACATGCTTCACCTTTGACAGGTGGTTCCAGTTGTAGAGCCTCGTGTTCACACCAAAGCCGGGTATCGCACGCCGGGAGAGGTTGTCCAGGACTGTGACATCCCAGCCCGATGAGGCGAACAGTTCAGCAGCATGGGAGCCGACAAATCCGGCCCCTCCAGTCACGACGATTCTCATTCCCTTACCGGCAGCCATCTAAACACCCTTTGACAAGCTTCGCACGCGCAGATGTAATTGGAGCGTTGAGCCTGTATATCAGTCTCTCGCATACCGCCTCACGAAGTAATCGACAAAACGGGTGGGCAGGTACTTCCTTATTGGAAGGTTCATCAGCCTTATCCCTATGAGAGTGATGAACATTATCGGTATGACCCTGAATATGGGCATACGGGTGTCGGCGTCATGCCTCCATGAAACAGGCACCTCGACCATGGAGGCGCCTGACTTCCTGGCGTGGTAGAGGACTGCGACATCGAATGTCCTGTTTGTAACCACGGTTGATGATATTACATGCCTGGCAATGGACGCTTTGAACACCTTCGCGCCGCACTGGGTGTCCGCAATAGGCAACCCCAGCGTTCCCCTGACCATGAAATTGAATACCCTTCCGACGGCCCTGTTGAACAGCGGCTCCTTCTCCAGCCAGACGCTGCCCGCAACCCACCTGGATGCCACGACGCAGTCGAAGCCTGAGGAGACCTCGAGCATCGTCTGCAGGTCGTGGGCCGAAAGGCTGCCGTCTGCATCCACCCATGCTATGGTGACGTGGCGGGCAAGCAGTATGCCCTCCCTTATTGCACCGCCCTTCCCGAGCTTCATGTCATACCTGAACGGCCTGACACCCTGGCTGGCATATCCCTGGGCCACGCCGTAGGTGTTGTCCATTCCGTCTATGACGACTATAATCTCATATGGCCTGTGGAATGACTTCAGCACTGGCAGGTATGCCTCCAGTGACTTGCTCAGGCGATCCTCCTCGTTGTATGCGGGGATCACAAGCGATATGCCGTCGCGGTGCGGAGCCTCCATCTCTTCACCAATAATCTGCTGAGGTTAACAAATTCAGACGTTGTTTATTAAAGGTTCTATCAACAGGGTCGACATATTCAGAAAGAGGAGGAGAGCTTGAAAAGGGTGAGGGGAGTGATTTTGCTACGCGCACAACGTGCGCAGGGACTCACCTGCGCCTGCTCCGCTCAAACCTCCTGACGACTGCAGCCACGGAAATGACTATGACATCGTTGTGATTAGGCCTATCCCCCGATGTTGAGGAGGACAGGATTGCCTCCGCCAGCTGGAGTTGTGTACGGGAGAGGATTGGACGTGTTGGTTGGAGGAGACTGCTGCGTTGCGTTGAATGTGATGTAGACTGACATTGGAGACACGCTGATGGTGGGAATGCCATTAGTGATGTTTGCAGTATAGCCGGAGGGTGCAGTGACTGCTAATTAGTAGGAGCCGTTAGGCTCGTTGAACAGCATGGCCTAGTGTCCTGTTTCCAACAGATACCGGATTTTGGCCACCTTGCGTATAATCTCATCCGATGTTGCTGTCCACACGAACGGCTTCCTGTTTGAATGATACGTCTCAAGAAAGGACAGTATGTCTTTCTTGAGTGCGTTCACGCTCGGAAAC
>JAJZXY010000019.1 GCA_021806165.1 Thermoplasmata archaeon | reverse complement strand
GTGAGATGGTGCCGGGACATATCAGGAGGCTCCTGAGGAGGAGGCATGCGTTAGCCGCCTCCCTTGCGGATGCGTCATCCCTTCGCGACAGCGCCCGCTCCACCGGCTCTATTCCCCTTATCCTCTTCCTCACCTCCTTCTTCAGCTGCCTGTCCATGTCGGTGACTGGAAGACATGCGTTCCTGAGCACATGGAAATGGCAGAACTGGTGGGACGCACGTAAGGGAGCCGGCGACCGCCAGCCTTGTGCTGTGCTGGTGGTCGCTTATCACTGCGACTATGTCCAGTCCTGCCTTCTTCAGTTTATCCCTGACTGCGTCTATGAGCTTCGACACATTTTCAGATATGCTGTTTTCGAGGTAATCGGCATAGAGCACCTTCCCCGTAAGCACATCCTGCAGCACGTAGAGGGTGCTGTTGCCCCTCTCCGGCTGGACGCCGTCAATTGCAAGAACAATCCCGCCGTTCTGAACGACTGCGTCGTAGAAGTCAGGGTCGAGCTCGACCGGCCTGACTGCTAGGAGCTCCTCGAACACGTGCGGGAGCTCATAGCACTCCCTCCCGCATATCTCTATTCCGGCCGAACGGAGTTCCCTGTGTATTTCAGCTATGCTTCTCTTCCCGTTGTGCCTGAGGCAACCATTCTCGACGACAACATCGAGCGCATATGTCCTGAACGGGAGGCTTAGCGCCTCCGCCTCTGCAGATTTGGACATGCCGCCGCAATCCATACTGGAACAGCGGTACGGATAGCTTGTTGCGTGGATGTTAACCTTCATCGTCTGCACCCCCAAGCTCCAGGCAGCATGGCTCCGCTTGAGCATCGAGACACAGATGGGGCAGTTCTTCATTTCAGGCCTGAAGTAGACCTTACCATAATCGGTATAATCCCTCGACGGCGGCATCCCAATACCTGATGCATTCGATGGACATGCGAAATCATGAACGTTTGTACGTTGCACCTGCATTCATAGAAGGAAACAAAAAAACAAAATGAAAATTAAGAGGTTTAAGGTGTTTGGTTCGCCGAGCCCGCCTACACGTACTTCACGTAGTTGTAGAGCAGGTCACCAGACATTCCCGTCAGTGTCGATACCTGCCAGGCCTGCAGGGATGCTTTGTCCACAGTGGAATTGTAGACCCAGAACCCGTAGGCCTGCCAAGCGTAGACATAGAAGGTCATGTTGATGAGCATCTGGTTCATCGAGTGGAACTGCTGCTCAATGTATGTGGCATTGGATGCCTCTGTTCCGTTGAAGTAGTTGTTAACCATCGATGTGAGGTTGTGTGCCTGGGAAACCATCTGGGGCTGTCCCATGAGCGGGTTGGATGCGTTGCCGTCGAACCAGTATGGTGTCATGTCGTTAGGTCCCGGATATGTGCTTGAGTTGACAGGCAGTGCCATAGGTCCGAGGTAGTCTGTCGGGTACGGGTAGTCGGGAGCCCAGCCAAGCTCGTAGACTGGCATCGGGTTCTGCCCCTGCACCATGTTACCAATCAGTGTCGGGAATGAGGTCGGGAGAACTGTCGACTGGAAGCCGGGTATGACCTGCTGCAGGTAGCTGACCCAACTGGTGGCACCCGCGAGCGACACTGGATCTGCACTGAATATGAATATAGGCACATTCAGGACAGCCCCGTTGTACTCATCTACTCCCTTGGCTGCATTCCATGTGATGCCCATCGCTGCCCCCATACTGCTGTTCACAAACCCTGCCCAGATTGAGCGGGCATGCGCCAGGTTGAAGTAAGGCACACCGTTTGTGACACCCGATGCGTTAAGCGCCGATATGGACTGCTCATAGAGCATTCCAGCCGGTAGCATTCCTGCATACTTCGAGGCGAATGTCACATTGTAGACTGCGTTGCCTATCTGCTGGTTTATGAACTGGTCGTACTGGAACGCGTACGCGAAGGCCTGCCTTGCTGCAAGGCTGTCAAACAGCACCGCGGGCAGGTTGGCGGCCTTGTCAACTGCCGAGAGCATCGTCAGGTTGACCAGGGCGTTGAAGTTGAACCAGAATATACTCAGCGTCGGGAAACCGAAGTAGTCCACTGTGTGCTGTGCCTGCAGCTGCTCCACAAGGTTCCACTGGCTTGTGGGTATTGAGGCAAACTGTGCTGAGCCTGCCTTCAGGTTGAGGTACGATGTGGAAGACTGCCCAATCCACTTTATGAATATGGTTTTGATGGTCGGTGCTGGGAAGTAGGGGTTCGGTGCAACGAAGTTCGGGTTGGCGACCAGAACAATCTGCTGGCCAGGAACACTGTAACTCACCATGTATGGACCATCGGCGAATACGTTGTACTGCACATATGTGTTGTAGCTGCCCTGGTTGCCTTCCTGCTGGTAAGCAGCAAATCCGGCTGCATTCCACGGGTGGATACCAGATCCATGGGCTATGAGCCATGAGGCGCTCGCCCAGTTGGCACCGGCTGACTGACCGAATGTCTCATAGAAGAGACCCGGAGCCACAGGTGACTGCAGGTGCAGTGTGAGGCTGTTGGTCGCATTGTTGTATGTCATGTTGGTGGTGATGTTGTAGAATGTATTGCTGGCGTAGAAATTGCCCGGCAGCAGGAACTGTGCCTGAATCCACCCGGGTGTTCCCGGTGAACCGGCAACGAACAAGAGGTTCCTTATAATCGAGTAATACACATCGTAAGCAGTAACTGGTGTTCCGTCCTGCCACTTGCTGTTGTTGTTGATGTATATTGTGTAGTTCTCGTTGGGAAGAACCTTCACCATCTGCGTGCCTCCGTTCTGTGCCGTTATGTTGTAGTAGTAGGTGTTGGAGTTGACCTCGCCGTTTGCCTGCGTGGGCAGGTTCTTTGCGAGTATGGGTATGAACGCGTTGCTGGGTGACGAACCGGACTGGTTGTATCCAAAGAGGGACAGGTACGTGTTCATGACAATTTCATTGCTGACAGTGTCATATTCAATTGCAGGGTCGAGTGTCTTGAAGCCGCCCGTTTCAAGCTCATACCTTATCAGCTGGCCTGAAGCAGCGGAGCTGCTGGCCAGGCTGACGTTCGTGAAGCTGGGCACATCGTAGTAGGTGAAGGTGTAGTTCGTCGGGGATGAAATTGGCATCCCAGTGCCATTGAACGGAGCCGTATAGGTTGCAACAGCTATAGTGTAGTATGCGGAGGCGGTGTTAAGTATGTTCACCGACTGTGCCCCATCTGAGACGTTGCCAGCATAGGGAATGTTGATGTTCTGCACTACCTGTGCGCCCTGATAAACAAGGACGCTCTGCGACACAACCCCGTATTCGAAGTTACCACCGGGTATGGCAGCACTGACATTGAACACTGCATCAGACCCTGGCGCAAACGCGTAGAACGGGTTGGTCAGCGTCGGAGCTGAACTGAGAGCGATGTCCAGTTCATAAGAAGCATATGCCACAAATTGCTCCACAGCCGTCTTAACCTGCTGGTTCGGGTAGCCAATGGTGACTGGGTTAAGCGCGTTCGCGTTGTTTGTAGAGCTAGTAGCATTAAAATTCACAACGTAGTAGACCGCGTAGGTTCCAGGGAAACGGTAGCTGTGCGACACGGCTACCGTGTTGGAACCGCTATAGGGAACTGTCTGAACATAGCCGTCTCCCCAGTTAATGGTCATCTGCTGGAATGGACCATTGGCGGTGACGGTATAGTTGACCTGAGCACCTATGTTCGCAGTCGCGGTCGAAATCGTGGCACTAGCAGTTGTTCCTGCGGTTGGACCCGTTGTAGGGGTTATGGTGGTTGTTGTCCCCTTTGGCTGCGTCACTATGACGACAGCGAGACCAGCAATCACCACCAATAGGACGATGATTACTACAAACCACTTGGTACTCGGATTGCCCCCGGCACTTGGAGGTGCCGAAGGTTCACCCATACCACCGGGGCTACCGCCTTTCTGTTCTATACTACCTGTCATTATTTAACACCACAGTTGGGCGATTTAGAGAATGTATTCTGACGGTGCTATATATAGCAAACTGTTATCCGATTTGATATTCATGCAGGATCCGCTGACGGGAGCACTATCCTGCGCATCTGCCTCCAGCCACAGGAGCCGCAAAAGAAAGTTCACTGCAAGCGTCGGACTCAATTTGAATACGCGTTGAAACCATATCTCTTGAGAGCGGTTTCGTTGTTTTCATTGGCGAGCCTGGCGGTCGGCACTGAATGCTTCATTACTTCCGCCACATCATGGCCCGTGAATTCGGCAAGTTTCACAAGTCTGTCGCCAGGAAACGGCTGCTTGCCGACCAGAATCTGGCGCAACGGCCATGCCGGGTGTATCCTCGATCTGTACCCGATTATCCTCGCCAGGCGGTTGATTCCTTCGGCCTTTTCAATGCCCTCGCTGATGATTCTGATCCTGAAGGGGGCTGTCAGCCACACCCTTCCGTTCACCACAGACCGCAACCTCCTGACATTCTCATGGTTGATTACTGCAATTCAGTATATAATAAGATGGCACACGAATCCAGACATTTGACCTCAGGAAGGCGTCATGCCATTCCACGGCGCACCCTCTGAACCGCCGCGGGAATAAACCTGCCTGCCGTCGACTATGGTGTGTGTAACATCCGAAGACTGCGCGCTGTAGACAATTTGCTGGATGACGTTCTCCTTCCCCAGGGGGAAGAGCCTGGCACTCCTCCTGTCCAGCAGGATGATATCGGCTTTTTTCCCCTCCTCAATCGAGCCGAGTGTGCCCAGGACTCCCAGAGAGCCTGCGGCATTTCGCGTTACCATGTCCAGAACGCCGGAGGCTGGAAGCACTGAGGCGTCCCACTTATTCACCTTCTGAAGAAGAGACGCGGTGCGCATCTCCTCAAACATGTCAAGGTTGTTGCTCGTCGTGGCACTGTCGGTACCAAGGGAGACTGTCACACCTTCGCTGCGAAGCTCCTCCACGGGAGGTATGCCCGAGCCGAGTTTCATGTTTGAGCGCGCACAGCTGGAGACAGAGACGCCTGCTGCGTGAAGGGTTTTCATCTCATTCCTTGTCAGCCAAGCGCCGTGAGCGGCGAGAAGTGGTGCGCTTCCGTCCAGAAACCCAATGCTGCTTAGCCAGTCTACAGGCCTTCTGCCTGTCCTTGCCTCGTGAGAATAGACTTCATGCCTGGTTTCACAGAGATGCATATGCATGCCCCTTCCCCTCCGGTGGGCGACGGACTTCGCAGCCATTGCTGTTTCCTCCGAGCACACGTAGACGCCCTGAAGTCCAACCATTGGCGTCACCAGTCCAGGCTTGGAAAAGCGCTTGCAGAAATCATCTGCATTTTTCACGGGGTCACCCTTCTGTGTCGTGATTTCCCTGTCTAAAGTCACCCATGCAAGGAATCCCCTGATCCCGGTTTGCCCACATGCTTCAGCTATGACGTCCTCGGAGTAGTAGAGGTCTGCAAAACTCGTTGTTCCGCCTGCAAGCATTTCATGGATGGCATGAATGGACGCCGACTGTATTTCCCCGGAGGTGCGGCCGTTGTCCAGTCTGAACGTCTTTTCCAGAAATGGTTCGAGGTTCATGTCGTCCAGAAGTCCGCGTAAATCAGTCATGCCGACATGCGTGTGCGTGTTGAAGAGACCGGGCATGACGATACCGCCCTCAGCATCGATCACATGATCGCTGCCGCTTCCCCCCTTACCCACTGAGGTAATCAGCCCGTCTTCGACCATGACATCGCCCTCGATGACCCTCCTTGCAGCGTCCTGTGTGACTATCAATCCGTGACGGATGAGAAGTTCCATGCTCCCGGCTCATGGTAGGTGCGGTGGAAATATAAAGATCGCATGCAGCGGCAGGGAGCACTTCAAAGCAAGATTAAATATCATGAAGTAAATACTGTCAGACGGTTGTCCGACCGGTGAGTAAACTTGAAGAGGTATGCAGATCAGCCGTTTAACAGCGAGGACATGTACAGGATACCCGCAGACGTTGCGAGCTCCCAGCCCGTGGTCTACCAGATGCCCAAGCAGACGGACAACAGGAAGAGGCCGCTGCTGGGCGGTAAGCCGTACAGCATCTGGTCAGCATCCAAGTACATTCTAATGATATCGCTGATGCTCTACTGGCTCCCCCTCGTCGGACAGATGATTGGCGGCTTCATAGGTGGCAGGAGGGCGGGTTCGCCATTCAGGGCAATCATAGCTGCTCTTATCCCGGTTGCGGTCCTTTTTGGCATCTCCACCGCACTTCAGACCGGTTTCATTCCAATAAAGCTTCAAAACGCAACTGTGCTGGCCTACACCCTGATCGCCCAGGGTCTCGAGAGACTTCCAATAGCTTCACCGTATGTCAATTTCGCTACGACATATGTGGGTTCATTCATCGATGAGCTCAAGACAGCTGCCTCCCTGAAAGTTGGCAATTACCTCATCACCATAGCCTTCGCCTATGTCGGAGGCATACTCTCCGACCAGAGCAGGAGAGAGCTGGAATACGTTTCCAGATATGGCGCTCCTACAACCAACATACTTGTATCTGGAAGGGAGGGTGAGAGGCGTGAGGGTTTTCACATGCCCAGTCCGGCAGCGTTTTTCCACCACCTGATGCCACAGAGGCAAAGACAGCCTTCAGGATTTGCAAATCTCCTCCCTCTGCCCTATTCTGCCAATGGAAGCGCCCAAGCGCTGCAGGCTGCAGGGGCTCCCCCTGAGGGAGGCGTGGCTCCAGCTGTAGCGCGCCCGACGCGTGTTATGCACAGGAGGATTGCCGCACAGGAGGCAAGACCGCGATCCTGGGAGGACGTCTACCTGCGCAACATGAGGATTGCAGGCCTCTCAGGCTCAGGAGTTTCACGCACACCATACGGAAGACCGGGAATGAGCAGGCCGTCTCCACGGTGGTATCCTGCGGAGGAGGAAGTCGAAAGGCCAGTGGTTAGGAACAGGGTGCCTGAACAGCGGGCAGCCCCTGCAGTGGTCAGGCGTGACCATATAAGGGATGAAAGCACGCGCAGGCTGGTTGAGAGGGCGCTGGGAAAGGAGTATGTCAAGAACATTGGGACGACAAAACGCAGGCCGGCTGCGGGATTCCAGGCAATAGACGGCGAAGGGCGGGGAGGCGCCACCGCAGAAAGGCAGCCCACGGTCAGGAAGAATGGTGAGTGGGAGCTGCTCTGAGCGTAGAGCGGGGCGTGATGTAGCAAAGACATTTAAACTAGTTTAAATTCTAAAAAGCACGATCCAATGTTTTGCTCGAAGTGCAAATCGCTGATGGTTCCCGAGGACGGCCTTCTCAGGTGCAGAAGGTGCGGGTTCGAGGTGAAGGCTTCCGAGAATCCCAAGACCACAATACGGTCTGAAATGAACAAGGATATGGGAATGCTCGTCGTGGAGGGGCGGACCGACACGCTGCCAAGGACAGAGGTCAGATGCCCTAAATGCGGCAACAACGAGGCATACTGGGTTTTGAGGCAGACCAGGGCCGCAGACGAACCTGAAACCAGGATATACAGATGCACGAAGTGCAGCCATTCATGGCGCGAGTACTGAGCCGGGTCTGCAAAGCGCCGGTGCTGCCCTGGCACGGGATCCTTTGACATCACAACAATTATATTTTGAAAGCTTTTTACTCCAATTTGGAGTTTTAGATGTTAAAAGCCAGCGCAAAAGCAGACATACTCAAGCAGATAGTCGACGTGGTTTCAACCCTTGTCGACGAGGCAAAGTTCAATGTCGATGCTGACGGCATTTCACTGAAGGCGGTTGATCCGGCGCATGTGGCGATGATTGAGCTCACACTCGGAAAGGGTGCTTTCGAGAATTACGAAGGCGAGGAGACCGAACTTGGAATAGATATTGAAAAACTGAAGGAGATACTGAAGCTGGCCCATGCGGGTGACAGCGTCAGGCTCGAGCACAACGAGGACAAGAACCAGCTCATCATCAAGATAGGGGCTGTAACGAGGAGGATGAGCCTCGTCGACACAGCAGGAATGTCTGACCCGAAGGTGCCCAATATTGAATTGCCGACGACGATGAAGCTGAAGGCTGAGGAGCTCAACTACGGGATTAAGGCTTCGGAAAGCGTTTCAGATCATATCGCGCTCGTGGCCGACGAGACTTCCTTTGAAATGAGCTCGGAGGGGGACAGTGATTCGGTGGACTACAAGCTTCCGAAGGAGAAACTGCTTCAGCTGGAGGCAAAGGGCAAGGTGAGAAGCCTCTTCCCGCTGGATTATTTCTCGAATATGGCAAAAGCAATTTCATCCGGCAGCGAGGTAAAACTGAACCTGGGCAACAACTACCCTGTAAAGCTTGAGTTTGAAATAGCTGGCGGTAACGGACATGTCAGGTATCTCCTTGCCCCGAGGGTAGAGAGCTGACAGGCCGCATGCACAGAATCTGCGTGCTGGTCTCAGGCGGCGGCACCACACTTCAGGCTATCATGGATGCGATAGATAATGGGAAGCTGGATGCTAAGATCGCGGCTGTTATCTCGAGCAGACCCGGCGCATATGCCCTTACAAGGGCGAGAAGCGCAGGCATACAGGCAGTGGAGCTGGACTACAGGAAGATGGGCGAGGAAGAGTACAACGATGCGTTGTTCCGGAAGCTCGTGGAGCTGTCACCGGACCTCGTATGCCTTGCAGGCTACCTGAAGATACTCGACAGCAGGACCGTGGACAGATTCTCAGGACGCATCATAAACATACATCCCGCACTGTTGCCGTCATTTGGCGGCAGGGGGATGTACGGCATGAGGGTGCATGAAGCTGTCCTGAGCAGCGGTGCCACGGAAAGCGGATGCACGGTGCATTTCGTCACGGACGGTGTCGATGCAGGTCCAGTCGTTTACCAGGAGAGGGTGCCAGTTCTCCCCGGGGATACCCCGGAGGCGCTCGCTGCCAGGGTACACGGTGCTGAGATGAAGGCATATCCAGCCGCCATCCGGATGGTGCTGAACGGCGATGCGGTGATGGCATGAGCACCTGCGGCCTGATGCCTTGCTTATGAAACAGCAAATGGTCACTGGCAAAGTGTTTAAAAAGATTAAATACGTGTATCTGTTCGCTTCAATTCGGGTGTGAACTTCTTTGGTTGAACAGCTCCCAAAGGCACGGTCCATTGAAGAGCTAGAGAGAATTGCCAGGGAGGTAAGGAAGGACATAATCAGGGTTACCAGCGCCGCCGGCTCTGGCCATCCGGGTGGCTCCCTCTCTTCCGCGGACATACTCACGGCGCTCTACTTCAGGCTGCTTAAGAATGATCCGGATAACCCCAGATGGCCTGGAAGGGACAAGTTTATACTGAGCAAGGGACATGCTGCTCCTTGCTACTATTCTGTCCTTGCCGAGGCAGGCTACTTCTCCAAGGATGAACTCATGACTCTCCGGAAACTGGGGAGCAGGATGCAGGGGCATGCACATACAGATGTCCCGGGTGTGGAAGTTTCGACAGGCTCTCTCGGCCAGGGGCTTTCCATTGCAAACGGCTTCTCCCTCGCGAGCAGGCTTGACGGCAGCGACAGAAGGATAGTTGCCCTCCTGAGCGATGGTGAAAATGACGAGGGGCAGACATGGGAGGCGGCAATGTTTGCCTCGTTCAGGAA
This sequence comes from Thermoplasmata archaeon, assembly GCA_021806165.1. Lineage (GTDB taxonomy): Archaea > Thermoplasmatota > Thermoplasmata > Sysuiplasmatales > Sysuiplasmataceae > JAJZXY01. Next base: position 25,488 of record JAJZXY010000019.1, on the reverse strand, counting down.
GCTTGACAACATCACTGTTTTTGTCGACAGGAATGGCATTCAGAATGATGGGTTTACCAGGCAGATACTCGACACAAGCCCCCTGGAGGACAAGTGGCGGGCCTTCGGCTGGCATGTGATTGTCATAGACGGCCACAGCATGAAGGAGATTGTTGATGCCTACACCGAGTCTCTCAGCATCAAGGGGAAGCCCACTGCCATAATAGCGAACACAGTCAAGGGAAAGGGTGTTTCTTTCATGGAAAACAACGTTGCATTCCACGGCAAGGCGCCTAACAGCGAAGAGACTGTCAGGGCGCTTGCCGAGCTCGACGGGGCGGGGGTCGGTAAATGAGCGCACAGCAGGCTAAACTGGCCAGCCAGAGGAAGGAGTATGGCAGGGCACTCGTCGAGATAGGCGGCAAGAACAGTGATCTTGTAGTCCTGGATGCGGACCTTTCCGTGTCAACCAGGACAGGCGAGTTCGGGAAGGCATATCCGGAGCGCTTCTTCAACTGCGGCGTCTCCGAGGCGAATATGGTTACGACTGCGGCGGGGCTGGCGATGAGCGGCAAGCTGGTCTTTGCATCGACCTTCGCTGTGTTTGCAACGGGCCTGACGTATAATCAGATAAGGCAGTCTGTTGCCTACCCGCGCACAAATGTGAAGATTGCCGCGAGTCATGCTGGTCTGTCCGTCGGTCCGGACGGCGCGACGCACCAGATGCTCGAAGACATAGGTCTCATGCGCGGTCTCCCCGGCATGACAGTGGTCGTTCCGGCTGATGCTTCTGAAACATATGCCGCCACCTACGCCCTTGCCTCAATGGACGGGCCAGCATACATGCGGTTCAGCAGATCAGATGTGCCTGTCCTTGAGCAGAAGAATGAATTCAGGCTGGGAGAGGGATCACTCGTCCGGGATGGTTCTGACATAACATTCATTGCCTGCGGTCAGCTGGTCTATTCCTGCCTGAGTGCAGCCGAAAAACTCTCTCTGTCCGGAGTGGATGCGGCGGTGGTCAACATGAGCACAGTGAAACCGCTGGACGCACGGCTCGTGGAGAAGATGGCCAGAAGGACTGGGGCAATTGTGACGGCGGAGGAGCACAGTGTTGTCAATGGACTCGGGGACGCCGTGTGCGCCGCGGCCGCATCCGCCTATCCCGTGCCTGTGGTGAAGGTCGGCACGCAGGACACATTCGGTGAATCCGGGGAAGCTGCAGAACTGCTTGTAAAGTACGGCCTGTCAACTGAAGGGGCGGTCCAGGCGGCTGAACGCGCCCTTGTGCTTAAGAGGAGACTGAACTGATGAAGCTGTTTCTCGATACGGCAAACATAGGCGAGATAAGGGAAGCATGGGGATGGGGCGTAATAGATGGTGTGACGACAAACCCGTCCCTTGTATCCAAGGAAGGCAGGAAGTTCGAAGACGTTCTCAGGGAGGTTTGCAGCATTGTTGACGGCCCTGTCAGCGCGGAAGTGGTCAGCACTGACCACGAAGGAATGGTAAAAGAGGGGAGGGCTCTCGCAAGAATCAACAGGAGGATTGTTGTGAAGGTGCCTATGACCGCCGAGGGGCTGAGGGCGACTAAGACACTCTCATCAGAGACCATAAGGACAAACGTCACACTTGTTTTCTCGGCTAACCAGGCGCTCCTTGCCGCAAAGGCGGGCGCGACCTTTGTCAGCCCCTTCATTGGCAGACTGGATGATGTAGGCAACGAGGGAATGCAGATAATAGAGGACATTGTGGCCTCATACTCACATTACTCCTACCGTACAGAAGTGCTCGTGGCCAGCGTGAGGCACCCGGTGCATCTCGTTCAGGCGGCGAAGCTTGGTGCCCATATAGCAACACTTCCCTTCCCGGTGCTGAAATCGATGATCAGACACCCCCTGACTGACATAGGGCTGGAACGCTTCCTCAAGGACTGGGAGAGAGTTCCGAAATGAGCTCGTCGCAGCCGGGCGGGGCCGAGCGCAGTGAGCCTGAGAAGAAGGATGCCCTTGACGAGTGGGTGGATGAACTTGACAGGCTGATAGGCATTGAGCCCATGAGTGAAGAGGATATGGAGGAGCAGAAGAGGGAGCAGCAGGTAAGCAGGAAGGGTGTGGACCCGGTCATAGTCATACTGATTGCAATCACGGTGCTTGCTGCTGTCGCGCTTCTTTTCATCTTCAATGTGATTTGAGAGCAGCCGCCATAAGCACTCTGCTGCCTGGAATCACCTGCCTGAGAATGCAGGCGGGCGTTTTTCTGCAAAACTCCTGCGTCCTTCGGCGAAATCAGCTGTTTCGCCGAGCCGCTGCTGAGATTCGGCCTCCAAATTCAGGAAATCATCCATGCCTCCAAAGAGCGATGCGTTAACCAGTTTCTTGCTCTCGACGTGTGCCAGGAACGGGCCGTCGGCAATCTCCGCGGCAGCCCCCGCTGCGATTCTTTCAGGGTCTTCGTCAGAGGTGAACAGACCCGCTTCTGCCGCGTCACGGCCGCTGAGCTCTCCGCCCTTGAGCAGCAGGCGCATTGAAACGCCGCCCCCCATCAGCCTTGGGAGCAGGTAGGCGAGGCCTGTATCCGGTGCAAGACCGATCCTGTGGAAAGCGGTTACAAAGCGCGCTGAGGGAGAGCAGAACCTTAAGTCCGCAGCGAGTGCAATGCTCATGCCCGCGCCTGCGGCTATGCCAGAAACTGCGCTAAGGAATATCTTGCTGCCGAAGCGTATCTCCCTCAGGATCGGATGAAACGTGGAGGCGAGATCCTCGCCAAGGTCGTCCGCTATGCCCTCCACATCCGCGCCCACAGAGAATGCACGGCCCGAGCCCGTCAGCAACACGCATCTTACGTCACTCGACCCGTTGGCAGACTTAAGTGCGCTGACAAGCTCCAGCCTCATTTCATGGCTGAGGGCGTTCAGCTTGTCGGGCCTGTTCAGAGTAATGTGGAGAATGCTGCCGTTCCGTCTGCTCTCCACAAGACTCATCGGCCCCACTCCGGCTTCCTCTTCTCGACGAATGCTTTCATCCCTTCCCTGCCATCGTGCGAAGACACTGAGAGCAGGAAATTCCTCCTCTCCACTTCAAGCCCCTGGCGCAGGTGGTTTTCGAATGACTGGTTAACGCTCTCTTTCGCGAGCCTCAGCGGGAATTGGGGGTGTGAAGCTGCAGCACCGGCTATGCGCACTGCTTCATCCATCAGTCCTTCCGGTCCCACTGCCTTGAGTACCAGCCCGCACTCCTCTGCTTCCGATGCGGTGATGAGCCTGCCGGTGAGTATCATCTCCATCGCCTTCTGCTTGCCTACGGCCCGCGTGAGTCTCTGTGTCCCGCCTGCGCCCGGAATGATTCCCAGGTTGATCTCGGTCTGTCCGATCATGGCTGCAGTGGAGGCGAGTGCTATATCGCAGGCCATTGCAAGTTCCAGCCCTCCACCCGCAGTAATGCCGTTGAGTGCGGCTATCACAGGTTTGCCGAAGGACTCCAGACGCCGCCAGAGCGGAAGATGTCCCCCTTCCTCCAGTTCCTCCACATCAGCCGAAAGCATCTCGGCAACATCCGCCCCGGCCGAAAATGCCTTCCCGCTGCCCGTAATCACCACCGCCCCGATGCCCCGATCGTCCGCAAGCCCGTCAAGCGCGGCTATCAGGTCCCCCACCATTTCCATGTTTACAGCATTCAGCTTCTCAGGCCTGTTGAGGCGGACGATTCCAACCCTCCCGCTCCTCTCTACAATGACCGTACCCGGCATAGCAAACCACTGAAACAGAACGGTATTCGTGTATCTAACACTATAGCATGCCGCCGCAGCCATGCCACCCTTAAATAAGTGGCAGTGCACTATACCGTGCAGGAATGAAAGAGAGGGAAGGGACGGAAAAGATAGAACTGCCCGAGTTTCCGCCAAACAACATATACCCGGCGGACTGGGAGTTCAGGAACGATCTCGAGTGGAGACTCTATTCGAGGTCCAAGAGAGAGCAGTGGGATGAGGAGAAGCTCGACTGGGCCAGGCTTGACGAGATTGTGACTGGGCTGGACAACAAGGAGAGACTGGCCATGGCATACTGGTGGGCACTCCTTTCCACATTTGACAATGCAAACCCCGTGTTCTCATATGCCGTTGTAAAGGCGCATGAGCTGAAGGAGAAGACGGCTGTAAGGTGCCTTCTCAACACAATTGCTTTTGATGAGAACAGGCACAACATAGTGTGCGGTATGTGCATCAACAAGCTCTGCCCGGGCTTCCCCATGAAATTCAAGCCGGCGAACGACCTGGAGGCGAGGGCCAGGGCCAACATTATCTGGACATGGTATAACGGTGCCAGGTACTGGAAGGCATATCTTGATTCATACAACAAGTATTCAACCGATGTGCTGTTCACATCTTTCATGATGGGAGAGGCTGCCGCTACCACGGTGTTCACGCAGATGTCCGGCAATACAAAGATATCCACCTTCAGGGAGGCTTTCCGCCAGATAGCTGTCGATGAGACGAGACATTATGCATTCACCCAGCTTGTAATGGCAGATGGGGCGGAGAAGATGAATGAGGAGAGGAAGAGGCTGGTGACAAAGCAGATCAAGGCAGGATTCATCTTCCTCTCCCTCATAACATACAAGCTTCCCGAAAAGTCCAACACATTCTGGAAGCTTCCGCACTATTTTGTGGAGGTCAACGAAAAGATGGAGGACATAGCAAGGGATGCCGGGCTGGGCATCCCTCTCCTATCAGAAAAGGAAGAGGCGTGGCGATCCGCTGTGATGAAGGTGGGTTCTTCCCTGAAGCGCTACGGCATCAGGCTTCCTGAGATACCCGAGCTGGGTATTAGCGGAGATGACGTGGGCGATGTTGACGGCGATGAGATCGTTCCAGTCTTCTGACATATTTTGCAGTGGTGGCTGAATGACTTCGACTTCCCCTGAATATGACATTGTGGTGGCCGGGGGCGGACCCGCCGGGCTCGCATTTGCCTGGAAGGCTGCCGAGGAGAGGAGCGTGCTGCTGCTTGAGGAGAATTTCGAGATTGGCAAGCCTGTCCAGTGCTCCGGCCTTGTCAGCCCCAGAGTGCTTGAGATGAGCGGTCTTTCAAGCTGGCACAATACGATAAAGGCAGTGGATTTCGTCTCCCCTGCGGGCAACAGGCTGTCACTCAGGGGGGAGGCACCCAAGGGTTATGTGATTGACAGGAGCGCACTTGACATCCACCTTGCAGAGAGGGCGGCGAGGAGGAATGTGACGATGCTGCTGGGAGCCTCGTTCACTGGAGCAGCGAGAGACGACGGTGGAGTTGACGTGCGCTACATGTACAGGGGGGAGGAGAAGCATGTGCGCACCACGCTTCTCATCGGCGCCGATGGTGCATCATCCACTGTGGGAAGGACATTCGGCCTCACGAAGTTCAGGGAAATAGTCTCATGTGTTCAGACGGACGCAGTAACGGGAGGGATGGATGAAGGGGACGCCGTCAGCCTCTACTTCGGTTCGGAAGTCGCGCCGGGATTTTTCGCCTGGGCGATACCGGGAGGGAGCTTCACCCGCATAGGCCTTGGCACATACGGCGGTGTAATGCCCGCGAGCGGCTACTTCGAGAGGCTGCTTGAGAAGCTCGGCGCAGGGAAGAGGCTGAATATCACAGCGGGTCCGATACCCGTGGGCAACAGGGGAAGGCTGACTGCTGACGGTGTGATGATCATTGGTGACGCAGCGGGACAGGTCAAGCCCATATCGGGCGGTGGCATATTCACGGGAATGGCGGCGGGCGGGATTGCAGCAGGCGTGGCGCTGTCCGCCTTCGAAAGGGGTGATTTTTCCAGGAGATTCCTCTCCAGATACGAGAGCGAGTGGAAGAGGGGAGTCGGGAAGGAGCTCGACAGGGCCGCTCTTGTAAGGAGGATATTCCTTCAGATGAGCGATGAGAAGCTCGATCAGTTTTTCAGCGTGCTTGACAACAGCTCCCTCAAGGAGGTGATGGCAGGCGGCGACATAGACTTCCCCACCGAACTTTCGCCACTTATGCTCTCAAGGGAGCCTGGCCTGTGGCGCTTTTCACCGCAGCTGATACGGGCACTCATCTAGATTGCCTTCCGCCTCGCAGCTGCCCCCTTCTGTAAACGAAAAATGCGGCTGCTGCAAAGAAGGCAGAGAGCCCTGCTGCGACCCATAGAAGGTAAACAGGGGAGGGTGTGCTGACTGTGAATGAGGTGTCAGGAAGTATTCCCTGATAGCCGAGCGTGCCGTTCAGGTAGGTGTAGTTCAGATAGTTGCCTCCAGAGCTCTGCACAAGTATGCTACTCCATTCAGCAGCCGTGAATACTCCCCTGGAGCCCATCTTAATCTGCTGCCCGGAGGCGGTGAAGGAGGCATATGTGCTCACGAAATACGTGCCTGGATTGAAGAAGTCCCCGTGCCTGGTGGACGCTGTTGTGCTCACCGTGATGTTGAAATACACCGATGTCTGCGGGAGCATTATGGGCACCAGCAGTTGCGTGGAAGTCCCGCTTCCCCCAATCGCAGGCCTTTCGGAAACTGGAATCGAGGAGAGCTGCACCTCGCCTCCCCCTGTGGAGAATGCATAGACTGAAAGAACGAGTGTGAGGTTGTCCAGCGTGGTATTGAAAGGGTTGGAGACCGCCAGCTCCAGCGTGCCCCTTCCTCCGGGCGCTAGCTGCGGAGTGCTGACCACATCGAGAAGCCTGTTTGCATAGTACTGGTTTGCCTGAGTGCCTGCCGCCTGCTGTATCGCGGCCGGCAGGAGGAGAAGAATTGCAATGACCAGCACGGCGCCCCTGCCCATTGTGCCTTCTGATCGCCGATAAGTATTAAAAACTGGTCAATGGAATTGCATCCTGAATGCCGCCGGTTGCAGCGCTGCGGATCAGCAGGGAAAGGAGGGGTAGCGCAGTGCATCAGCTGAAAAGGATGGGACTCATTGACCCAGGATTCAGGATTGCGGAGGAGGGGGAGTGGGTGATGATACCTCTCACGGGAGTGCCGGATGCCCTTCCGCCTGGTGGAGAGCTGGTGGATGCCGCTCAATTCAGTAAGAGGGGCGCTGGGATGCCGATATCCTCCATCAGGAAGGCGGCAGCTCTCACCGACATGGAGAAGAGTCTACTGCCAAGCAAGTGGGAGATGATCGGGAAGGCACTGCTTCTGAAGCTGGACGAATCCCTTACAAGCAGGGAGGGGGAGATAGGCAGGGCATACGCGTCCGTACTCGGGGCTGACAGCGTTTACAGGGTAACGGGGCGCATAGGAGGCCGTAACAGGCGGCCTTCAGTAAGACTGATCTGTGGAAGCGGCGGGGAGACGATCCACCACGAAAATGGTGTCGACTATGTGATAGACCCTGCGAAAATAATGTTCTCGTCGGCCAACCATGACGAACGCATTCGGATGGCATCACTGGACTGCAACGGTGAACTGGTTGCAGACATGTTTGCAGGGATTGGTCACCTCTCCATGCCCATCGCAGTCCACTCGAGTCCCAGGCTGATTGCAGCTGCCGAAATAGATCCGCTGACACACGCCTACCTGCTGAAGACTGTGCATGCAAACGGTGCTGACAGTTTCTTCCAGGCGCACAACATGGACAGCATGGACCTTCGTCTTGAAGGGTGCGACAGGATCATAATGGGCTATCTGGATGGGACCAGGAGATGGCTTGGAAAGGCCCTCACCATGAGCAGGCCCGGGACGATCATACACTTCCATGAGGAGGTGAGGCGCGGGGGCTCAGACGAGTGGAGGAGGCTCATAGCAGAAAAGTACTGCAGCGGGAGGGTGAAGGTGATTGCTGTGCGCAGGGTGAAGGGCTTTTCAGCCATCTCTGACCACATGGCAATGGACTTGGAGGTTCTGGAATGATTGACCGCAAACTGTTTTGCGGACCTTTGGCATAGGAGGGCAGTCTGTGGCCGAGGGTGCTGCAAATGGGTGAAAGGGAAGAGTACGCCAGAGGATACATGAAGGGTTACGAGGAGGCTCTGACAGAGGCGTGGAGCGATGTCCTTTCCCTCCTCGGCAGCTCATTTTCACCCCATGAGCTTCGAATAATTGCCAGAACGAGGAAGGGGATGGTCGGGCAGGCGGTGGAGTCGAGGCGGAGGGAGCTGCAGAAGAGCACGGGTGCCCTGCTGCCAGTGAGGGAGGAAGCAACCCAGAAGGGTATCGATCTCACTGAAGGCGATTCGATCCTCGTCAGGGAGGAGAGGCCCGAAAAGGCATTTTCGATATTCAACAGGCTTGTTGACAGGGGAATGAGGGGAATGTCTGTGACAAGGACTGACCCGTTCAAGGCGGCGGCAAGGTACGGACTTGACCTCACGGGGTGCAATGCGGTATGGCTCACAAGGATTGAGAAGGAGGAGATAAGGGAGGGAGAGGGAAGGGTCCTTGTGAGAAGCAATCTTGCCAAGCTGTCATCAGAGATAAGGGAATTCCTCTCGCAGCCGGGAGGTGGAGGAGTGGTTCTGCTTGAGGGACTCGAGTACCTTGTTACCCAGTTTGACTTCAGACCGGTGCTGAAATTCATACAGATGGTAAGGGAGCAGGTCTCCTACACAAGCGGCTTCTTCATTATCTCCGCGGACGCAGACGCTGTGGACGAAAGGGAATACAGACTCCTTGAAAAGGAAATGACGCTGACTATGTAGTCAGTCCTGGTCCTTTCCCGACTTTTTTGCCTTTCCCCTTACAGCGGCCTGGGCGGCGGCCAGGCGGGCTACCGGGACGCGGTAAGGCGAGCAGCTTACGTAGTCGAGACCGGCAGTGTGGAAGAACTCCACGCTCTTCGGGTCTCCTCCATGCTCGCCGCATATGCCCGTTTCCAGGCCTGGGTTCACATGCCTCCCCTTCTGAATGCCAATCCTGACCAGCTGGCCCACACCTTCCACGTCAATGGTCTGGAAGGGGTCGTACTCGAGCAGTGACTTGCCCACGTACTCGGGCAGGAAGCGACCCGCATCATCCCTGCTTATGCCCAGTGTGGTCTGTGTCAGGTCGTTGGTGCCGAATGAGAAGAACTGGGCGCTCTTAGCTATGTCGCCCGCAAGCAGAGCCGCCCTTGGGAGCTCTATCATGGTGCCCACAAGGTAGTGGACTTCCGTGCCGCGCTCCGTGAATACCTCTGACGCTATCCTGTCGACATCCTTCCTGAGAAGGTCGAATTCCTCCCTTCCTGCAATAAGCGGTATCATGACCTCCGGAACAGGGTCTGCCACCCCCTCCTTCCTGAGATCGCATGCCGCCTCGAATATTGCACGGCACTGCATTTCATAGATTTCAGGATATGTGACAGCCAGTCTGCACCCCCGGTGTCCAAGCATCGGGTTCAGTTCCCTCAATGCCTCTGTCCTGGACCTGACCCTCTCCGGGTCGATGCCCATGTCGTCCGCAAGAGCCCTTATCTCCTCCTCCCCCTTCGGGAGGAATTCGTGCAGCGGAGGGTCCAGCAGCCTTATGGTTACAGGGTAGCCGCTCATCTCCCTCATCAGTCCAGTGAAATCCTGTCTCTGAAACGGCAGAAGGCTGTCCAGCGCCCTTCTCCTCTCCTCCTCGCCTTCGGCGAGTATCATGCGGCGCATGTGCGGCAGCCTGTCGGCACCGAAGAACATATGCTCGGTCCTGACGAGGCCAATCCCCGTAGCACCAAACTCCCTCGCCACCCTTGCATCAGCCGGCAGGTCTGCGTTCGCGCGGACCCCCAGCCTCTTGAGCCCGTCTGCCCAGTCGAGGAAGGTGCGGAAGTAGGATGTTATCTGCGCCTGCCTGGTCTGAATGCGGCCCAAGTAGACGACCCCCTCGGTGCCGTCGACGCTGATGAAGTCGCCCTCCCTGACTGACAGTCCCCCCTTTCCAGTGAAGGTGCGGGATGCATGGTCTATGACTATGTCGGAGCAGCCGGCGACGCATGTCTTTCCCATTCCCCTCGCAACCACGGCTGCATGGGAGGTCATACCGCCGGTGGCGGTTACAATTGCCTGGGCGGCGGCCATCCCGTGAATGTCCTCTGCGGATGTCTCATTCCTCACAAGCACGACCTTCTCCCCCGCCTCTGCCCTCTCCACCGCGCTTTCAGCGTCAAACACCACCATTCCGGTGGCTGCCCCGGGGGAGGCCGGCAGACCCCTTCCCACTTCTGTTCTCTCCGAGCTCTCATCGAATACAGGATGAAGGAGTTGTTCGAGTGTTGAAGGGTTCACCGAGAGTATTCCCTCCTCGCGGGTGACAAGTCCCTCATTCACCATGTCGACTGCAATCCTAACTGCAGCGGCGGCGGTCCTCTTCCCGCTCCTGGTCTGCAGCAGGTAGAGCTTGCCGTTCTGGATAGTGAATTCGAGGTCCTGGACGTCCTTGTAGTGTGATTCAAGCGTCCTCTTTATCTCGAGGAGTTCCGCGTGCGTCCCTGGCATGCGTTCCTCAAGCGATTCGCCGTCTCGCCCAGCTACCCTGTTGATTGGCTGTGGAGTCCTTATCCCCGCAACCACGTCCTCCCCCTGGGCATTTGGAAGAAACTCACCGTAGAAAACGTTCTCCCCCGTGGAAGGGTTGCGCGTGAAGGCGACACCGGTCGCACAGTCATCTCCCATGTTGCCGAACACCATTGCCTGGACAGTAACAGCTGTGCCCCAGTCCTCCGGTATCCCGTTCAGCTTCCTGTAGGTGATGGCCCTCCTGTTATTCCATGAGGTGAAGACTGCGCCAATCGCGTTCCAGAGCTGCTGTTCGGGCTTCTCAGGAAATTCCTGTCCTGTTACCTCCCTTATCTTCCTCTTGTATCGCTCCACAGTGTCCTTCAGCTCTGCCTCGTTGAGCTCCGTGTCAAGGCGTATGCCGCGCTGCCCCTTGACTTCCCTGAGGATGTCCTCGAAAATATCATGCTCGACTCCCATCACGACGTTCCCGTACATCTGGACAAAGCGCCTGTATGTGTCATACGCCCACCGTGGGTTCCCGCTCTCTCCTATGATGGCGCCAAGTGTCCTGTCGTTCAGGCCGAGGTTGAGGACGGTGTCCATCATCCCTGGCATCGATACCCTGGCCCCTGAACGCACCGAGACCAGCAGCGGTTTCTCATTCGAGTCGAATTTACGCCCCATCTTCTCCTCGACAGACCGGAGGGCCTCGTGCACCTTCCTTCGCAGCCCTGGCGGGAACTTGCCTCCAAGTGAGTAGAAGGAGTTGCAGACGCTGGTGGTGATTGTGAATCCTGGTGGAACAGGGAGACCGAGACGCGTCATCTCGGCGAGTCCAGACCCCTTGCCTCCGAGGAGGTTTCTCATCTCAGCACTGCCTTCTTCAAAAAGGTAAACCATCTTTCTCTTGACCATCGACCAGCACCTTGAATATGGTAGAGCTTACGAATAGTTAAATGGTTCGAACAGGATGGAAAAATAAGCACCGGCGCCCTGCTTCACTGCCGGTGGGTGAGGGAAGCTGACCAATGCGTGGGAGGCCTGATTACTTGCCGAGCACTATCTCTATCGAGGAAACGTTGGATGTGCTGCCGTCCTCCTCCTTGATCATCTCGGTGGAGATTCTTATATCCTTGACAGCTGCGTCCTTGAGGAAGCGGTTCCTTGTTATCTCCGCCACATCCACAGCCCTGCTGATTGACTTCCCGCGCGCTTTAATGGTCACGTCCTTGCCTGCGCTGTTGAACTGGGTCACGACCGCAAGCACGTAGTTCATTGCCGGTTTCTTGCCGATGTAAATGATGTTGTCCTCTGCCATGTCATGTCACGTCCGTTTTCTACTATTCCAGTGTGAGCGAATAGCGGCGCGTTTCCAACGCGCAGCCCATATTAAAACCTTGTTTACCCAAGTCAACCTGGATGGCATCACGAAGACCGGCGGTGCCAACCGGCATAGTATTTAAACCGGTGAGATCTCCTCTCCACTGATTCGACTTGAAAGCACTAATCATCGCGGGAATGGCCGGGGCGGGTAAGACCGAGTTTGCCCAGCACTGCAAGTCTCTGGGCATACCGGTGGTGCAGATGGGCGACCTCGTCCGTGAAAGGGTGAGGGAGTATGGCCTGGAAATGACTGGAAGGAACATTGCCCGTGTGGCCAATGTCGAGAGACTGAAGCACGGGAGCGATGTATGGGCCAGGCACACATCTGCGCGCGTAGATGGCACCAGCACTGTCATCGACGGCACCCGGAGCGAAGCTGAGGTGGCATATTTCAGGCGTCATTTCGGCAGGGATGCCATGGTGGTGGCGGTGTACGCCTCAGCACCTATAAGGTTCAGCAGACTCAAGTCTAGGAACAGGGAGGATGTGCCGATGACCCCCGGCGAATTCGAAGAGAGGGACAGAAGGGAGCTGGGGTGGGGTCTGGGCAATGTGATAGCCCTTTCCGACCGGGCAATCGGAAACGAAGGCAGCATCAGGGAGCTCAGGCAAAAGATTAATGAACTCCTTGAAGAGTCGAAATTCCTCAATCCGCAGGATTGATTGGAGAATGGAGATATGGATTTCCTCTCTGCCAGGCCATGCACAGGCAATTCATACGTGGTCTATCCAGCGCAGATATACAACCTGCCTCTGGAGGACTGCGGAAAGGTTTTTGGCAGGAAGGGATACCAGGTGAGGGGGGCCGGGCTGATGGTCGACGTTGTCATTGATGGCTCAGTCTGCACACTTTACAGGACAGGAAGGCTGCTTATCAACCCGTGCAGTGACAGGGAGACAGCTGTCCAGACAGCCACCAGGCTGTTTTCGGTACTCGAGGGTGACAGGAAGGTTGGACGCCTGCTCAGAATCGGAGGAGAGGGGCTGTAACCAGTCCTGCCCGGGGTGCATTCATGCTCGCCGATCCTGTGGAAGCCCTGGCCGTGACTGCCGTCAGCATACTCCTCAGCTATGCCGCGTTCAGGCAGAACATGCTTACTGCACGCGGCTCCGCGTCAGCGTTTGCAGTCAGCGCCGCAATTGGCCTGTTCGGCGGGCTTTCGTGGCTTCTGCTGATACTTTCATTTGTGGCAGCCGCCTTCATCACAACGCGGTTCAAGCTCCTCGACAAGGCCAAGATGGGGCTCCAGGAGGGGAGAAGGGGTGAACGGGGCAGCAGGAACGTTGTGGCCAACAGCATGCCGGCGGTATGTGTCGCACTGCTCAGCACGCTGCTGGCAGGATATGCGCCGCAGTCCTACTTCGCCATGCTGTTCACTGTGGCGATAGGTTCGGCTACAGCCGATACACTAGCAAGTGAGATCGGAGTCATAAACAGGCATCCCAGGCTGATAACCACCATGAAGCCTGTCCCGCCAGGCACAGATGGGGGGGTATCGGCACTGGGGACGGCGGCCTCGTTCGGTGGCGCCCTCTTTATCGCTGTAGCCGGCTACGCCCTTATAGTGCTGCTTGGCGACACGATGCCGTTGTGGTCCATACCATTCACCGCTGTCCTCGGATTTTCCGGGTCGGTGATAGACAGCATACTTGGCGCAACGCTTGAAAGGAGAGGGATTATAGGGAAGCAGTCCAACAACATATCATCCATAGTGCTGGCATGCCTGGCAGCCGCGGTCCTGCTCGCGCTGTGAATGCTGCTCCCCACAGCGGTTGGCAAAAGGCATAAATATGGAATGAGTTTGTTGGTTCTTAGGAATGGTACGACGGCCAAAGTGGTGGTGTCACACCTGGTCTCGTCCGATCCCAGAAGTTAAGACCACCTACGTTCCCTGTGGTACTGTTGTGCGCGAGCCAACGGGAAGCTTGGTCCCGCAAGGGGTTTTGCCTTTAGTGCCCAGGCAAATTAATCGACATCCTTCGGGATGGCGATGAAGTTTACCGCTATAAAGGTACTAAAACGCTTAGAGCGCTGTCGGCCATTCCCCGGATCCCTTTGCTGAGAATGGATCAGTAAGTTTTATTTGCGTATCCGCAGAGTATTGCCCGGGAATCAGAGTGGCGTTTGACACAGAGACTGCGTTCTTCGTTTCGGTCCTAATCGCAGTTGTCGTTCTGGCCGGCTACCTGGAGTGGAGCTACGCCCGTGGCCGCATCATGCGGAGGCGACAGACGAGGCTTACGGCCAGCGCCGCCAAGGACCAGGCATTCAACGCATCCGTCACATCAAAGGCAATTATGAGGAATCTCAGGGCACAGGGGTACGATGTCACAGGCGCGGAGTCCCTTGTGAGACAGTCCGATGCCGAGCTGGAGTTGGGTCATTTCACCAACGCAAAGCTGCTGGCGGAGGATGCGCGCAAGACACTGTTCGACATCAAATCGAAGGGAATCCAGCGGCAGACGGCACCCTCGGCGCCGGCAGAGCCGCGGATGCAGCAGAAGGCTGCTGCGGATGCTCCGGGGTCACCGCAGCCAAGGCAGCTTCCGAGAAATTACGCGGAGGCGAGCTTCACAATCCGCTCCGTGGAGAAGGACCTGCAGGCTGGAGGAGCAGGGGCAGATGAGGCGGGCAGGCTGCTCGGTGATGCCAGAAATGCATTCAGCGCAGGAGATTATGATGCAGCCCTGAGACACGCGGTCAGGGCCAGCAGGGTTCTTGCGGCTGGAGCAGGAGGGCGGCCTGGAATACAGTCCATCCCAGCTGAAACTGCGGAGACAGAGGTGCTGCCTGATGCTGTGAGGAAATGCGCCTCATGCGGAGCGGCGCTGCTGGATGGAGACAGCTTCTGCAGGAAATGCGGGAGCAGGGTGGCCGCCGCCTGCAGGTCCTGCGGCGGGGAGCTGAAGGACGGGGATGAATACTGCGGTCGCTGCGGCAGCAGGGTAACGGCATAAATGCGGCGTCGGCACCCTGCCGCATGACGCATACTATTATATCGGAATTATACGATTGGGAAGCGTAAAAAAGGAGTTGAACTGCGTTTTGGTGGAGAGCAGGACTGCCAACAAGAAGACTGAGGAACGCATCCTCGACAAGCTCGTCGCCGACGGCTCCCTGACATCATGTTCCATTGTTTCCAGGACCGGGCTCATGGTTGCAGGTGATTCGGTAAGCCCGCAGAAGAAAGAAACATTCGCTGCCATGACTGCAATCGTTTTCAGCGCCGCTGAGGCGGTAAAGGATGATGTGAAGGACGGGAAGGTTGACAGCATAGTGGCATCATTCGAAAGCAGCAAGCTGCTCCTCTATCCTGTAAGCTCAAACTACATACTGGTCGGCGTTGCCTCGGACACACACTCCACTGAAAAGGCGCTGAAGGCGCTTGAGGAAGGTGCTGTCAAGCTGAGGAAGGAAGCGCCCTGGCTCAACTAGATGATATATTTCTCGACATTTGACTGGACCCTGTCACAGAAGTGGCACTTGAGTGTCAGCGGCCTTTCCCTCACCACCAGGAAGCTGGTTTCGACCGGCTCATTGCTGTTGGTCACGCAGTTGGGGTTGGCGCATCGCACTATGCCCCTTACAACCTCCGGAAGCTTGACGCTCTTCTTTTCGGCAACGTTGTAGTCCCTGATTATGTTAATTGTCGCATGCGGTGAGATGAGTGCGATCCTGTTGACCTCGTTTGAATAGAGTTCCCTGTCCTCTATCTTGACAATGTCCTTCCATTCATCCTTCTTGCTCCGGACGTGCATCGCCACGCTGACGGTGCCTTTCACATTCTCGCCATTGACGCCCAGTATCTTGAGCACGCTGAGAGCGGCCCCAGGTTCAATGTGGTCGATGACTGTGCCGTTCCTGATTGGCTGTACCTTCAGCTCCTTCATGGATCCACCCCCAGCAGCATTGAGAGTATTGCCATCCTGACCGGTATCCCGTTTGCAGCCTGCCTGAAGTACAGTGAATGGGGTGTTGAGTCCACATCCGGCGAAATCTCGCTAATGCGGGGGAGCGGATGCATAACAGACAGAGTCGACTTTCCCTGAGACAGCAGCCTGGAATCTATCCTGTACGTCCCTGCAACCTTCGCATATTCTGCAGCATCGGCAAAGCGCTCCTTCTGTATCCTTGTCACATACAAAATGTCCGCCTCCCTGACAGCATCACCCAGCGAAGATGAGTAATGCGGCTTGACGCCCTTCGACTCAATATCGGCGATTACCTCCCTGGGCATCTCCAGCGAGGGAGGTGCGACAAAGGTAAGGTTTGCACCGAATAGCGCAAGGGCCTCGGACAGCGAGTGGACGGTACGGCCGAACTTCAGGTCTCCCAGTATGACAACGTTCAGCCCCTCAAGCGTCTCCTTCGCCTGGAGCATGGTGAAAAGGTCGAGTATTGTTTGTGTCGGGTGCTGGCCTGCGCCGTCACCGGCATTTACCACTGGCTTGCTGCTCATGTCCGCGGCAAGCCTTGCAGCACCCTCCAGCGGATGCCTTATGACAAGTATGTCAGCGTATGACTCAGTGACCCTGATTGTATCCGACAGGTTCTCCCCCTTTTCAATCGAGGTGCCCATCGGTGTTGAAAAGCCCATCACCGCGCCGCCAAGTCGCAGCATCGCAGACTCGAATGACAGCCTGGTCCGGGTCGAGGGCTCATAGAAGAGCGTTCCTAGAATCCTTCCCTCGAGGGCTCTTGTTCGCTTCTCCCCGCTTGCATAAGGTATCATCCCTTCTGCACGCTCGAGAACTTCAGACATCTGCTTCTTCGTCAAGTCCCTTATTGAAACAAAATCTGAGAATGATGGCTTGCCCATCTGATAACCGGTCTGCTGATGTTCTTGCAGTATTAAA
The DNA here is from genome assembly GCA_021806165.1 of Thermoplasmata archaeon. Taxonomy (GTDB): domain Archaea; phylum Thermoplasmatota; class Thermoplasmata; order Sysuiplasmatales; family Sysuiplasmataceae; genus JAJZXY01. Next base: position 8,854 of record JAJZXY010000019.1, on the reverse strand, counting down.
TCATAAGGGTATTCATGGCAGCCTGCACCGATGCCGTAATGATACCTTTTAATGCTTCTTGGCTATGGTTCAGCAATGATTGAGCCGGAATCAGGATACCTCCTCTCAAGGGTAGCCACACTGAGGCTTGGAAAGGCCACCATCAGGCTGCCGAATGTCCTCTTCTGCGAAACGACAGGAAGGGATGAGTACGGCAACATGTTCGAGGCGCTCCTTACCCGGGAAGCCATAAGCACAGAGAAGACGCAGTTTGTGGCTCCGAGGAATGAGATGGTGGACGGACCGAGGGGCGCTGAAACGGCGGAACGCCTTGTAACCATGCCAAACTTCATACCATTCTCATCCCTCATCGGCGGGATAGGGAGGAATTACGAGAGGGAAAGGGAGGCCCCGGTTTTCGTCGCTGTGGGAAGGGGCGGGGAGCTTTCCGCAGAGCTGGAAGGTGTTAAGGCCGGGCTCGTTGATCTGTCCAACGCCGCTGAGATTGCCAGGGACCCGTATGACTTCATCCTCTCCGTTTCGACTGCCAGGGATGCTATTGGCGGGAGGAGCGCACTGTATGCTCCAGGAGTTGCCAACCCGCTGAACCTTGCATTGCTCATATACAGCGGAGTCGACATAGTGGATTCCACTTCAAGTGACCTGTCAGCCATGGCGGGGGAGGTCTTCGTGGACGGCAGCGCTTGGAACGCGTCTGTGCTTGGGGAGGGCGTCTGCCACTGCCCTGCATGCATGTCCCGGAAGGCGGACAGGGCACTCTGGCACAACAGGTATCAGCTGCTTGCAGAGCTGAACAGGTGCAGGCATGCAATTGAGTCCGGCGGTCTGAGGGAGTATCTGGAGGCAAGGGCCACATCACCCTGGAATTCCGAGCTTCTCAGATATGCTGATGAGGATTTCCACAGCTATTTTGAGAGGCATGCCGCCAGCGCGGGGATAACGATAACGGCGTCCACGGAACATTCGCTCAGGAGACCTGAGGTCAGGAGGTACGTGAACAGGTTCACCGGCAGATACATGCCCCCGGTTCTGAAGGTCCTGCTCCTGGTGCCATGCTCCAACAGGAAGCCTTATTTCATGTCCAAGTCACACAGGCTGTTTGCTTCCGCCATAAGGGCCTCCTCCAATCCGTCCCAGGTCCACACTGTCACGGTGACATCACCGCTGGGGCTTGTGCCGGAGGAGCTGGAGACGGTGTTCCCGGCAGCCCACTATGACATACCGGTGACCGGCAGATGGTCAATGGAGGAAAAGAAGCGCGCAACAGACATGCTGGACACACTCCTAGCCAGGGGCAACTATACATGTGTAGTGGCACATCTGGAGGATGAGAGGGAGTTTATCACTGAACACCTGGCGCACAAGGGGGTGGATTTTGTTGATACGTCCGGCGGCAGCACAAGAAAGGCTGAATCGCTGTCGAGGCTGACAGATGAGCTTGGCAGGGGTTCAGGGGAGGAGCGAATACACTGGGAGGACAGAATGAGGATGCTGCTAGGCAACATAGCGGCGTTCCAGTTCGGACCAGGCGGGAGGAAGCTGCTTGATGGGACCAGGCTGACGGGCAGGTACCCCAACCTGAGGATATTCCGTGGCGACAGGCAGCTGGGAATGCTTACCGGGCAGCGCGGCGTAATATCGCTGACTCTGGACGGAGCAGAGGCGATTTGCAGGGAGGTGCCGGGCTACTGCGTAAACATGGGTGACTTTGACCTTGTCGGCAACCTCTTTGCCCCCGGAGTGCTCGAGGCCGGGAAGGATTTGAGAAAGGGGGATGAGGCCATAGTGATGCGCGCCGGAGCTGTGGAGGCGGTGGGCGTGGCGTCGATGAGCGCCCTTGAGATGCTTGATGCCGCAAAGGGGGAAGCGGTCCACGTAAGGCATTTGACAAAGAGGGCAGCGCAGGCATGATGGAAGGCGGCATGCGCGTTTCCGGTCAACTCCCCCTGACACGTATTTAAATAAACGCAAAATGGTAGTGTTGGTAGAGATTTCAATGTCCGGTTCCAAAACAGTTCAGGTCAAGGAAAAGAAGCTCGAAGAGATAAGCGGCATCGGCCCTGCGACGGCCGAAAAGCTTAGGGAGGCGGGCTATACGGACCTGATGACAATAGCCATCGAGTCGCCGCGCAACCTGGCGGAGGTTTGCGAGATAGGTGAGTCGACTGCCGCCAAGATCATCAACTCGGCCAAGGAGGCTGTCGACATCGGCGGCTTCGAAACTGGCGACGAGATACTGGAAAGGAGAAGAAGCATCGGACGGCTGACCACAGGATCCAAGGCGCTTGACGAGCTGATAGGCGGGGGGCTCGAAACACAGTCGATAACGGAGGTCTATGGTGAATTCGGCAGCGGCAAGACCCAGCTATGCCACCAGGCGGCCGTGAATGCGACCATGCCTGAGGACAGGGGTGGACTGAATGGAGAGGTTGTCATCATAGACACCGAAAACACTTTCCGCCCGGAAAGGATCGCGCAGATGTCCTCCGCGGTTGGCCTGGACCCGGTGGAGACACTCAAGAGGATTCATGTGGCAAGGGCATACAATTCGGCCCACCAGATGCTGCTGGTTGAGAAGGCGGCGGAGCTTGCCAAGGAAAAGCCTGTAAGGATGCTTGTCGTCGATTCACTTACAGCGCACTTCAGGGCGGAATACGTCGGCCGTGGAACGCTTGCCGAGAGGCAGCAGGCACTTAACACCCACATGCATGCGCTGCTCAGGTTCGGCGACCTGCACAACGCAGTCATACTCTGCACAAACCAGGTTGCCGCCAAACCGGATGCATTCTTCGGCGATCCTACAAGGCCTATCGGCGGGCATATTGTCGGCCACACGGCCACCTACAGGGTCTACCTGAGGAAAAGCAAGGCCGGAAAGCGCATTGCCAGGCTGGTGGATTCACCCAGTCTTCCCGAAGCAGAATGCGTGATAACTGTAAATGAAGATGGCATACGCGACTGATGCTGCGCCCGTAGCCGGCAGTTCACTGCTGCTGGAACTCTCGCTGGAGCATCCTGAGTTACCTGCCCTGGAGGCAGACGCATTTGCAGGATGGAGGGGGGATGAATGCACGGTGGCAGGGAGGCGCGTTGCCATCATCAGGACAGGCAACCGGTCAGGAGCTGCAGGCGAGTATGCTTCTTCCCTGGCATTCACCATGCGCGTATCAGCGCTGCATGGTGTCTACGACAGCTGGGAGGCGCTCAGGAAGGGAGTTTCACAGCTTGCCCTCTCCATCAAGGGGGAAAGTGCATGCATAAGGGTTGCATCCGGCGGACCCGGTGGGAAGGTTGAGAGTGAGAGGGAGCTCGGCGCACTCCTTGCAGGGCACTGCCCGGTGAAGCTTGTCAAACCTGACAGGGAGATAAGGGTTGTAACAGAGGCTGGCAGCCACTGCCTCGCCATCAAGAGCGCTGATGTTGACAGGAGGGCGCTGGATTCAAGGCAGGCGAAGTACAGGCAGTTCTTCTCCCCCATATCCATTTCACCCAGGTTCGCACGAGCCTTCCTCAACATATGCGGGGCACGGAGGGGGAAGAGGGTCCTGGACCCGTTCTGCGGCACTGGAGGTATTGCCATGGAAGCTGTCCTTCTTGGTGCCGATGTCGTGGGCAGCGATATTGACGGCCGGATGGTGGAGGGCACTGCACTCAACCTGAGGCAGATAGGGCTGGAACGGGGGTGGGAACTGCACAGGCTTGATGTGGGTGAGATTGGCTCACTTGGCAGCTTTGACGCAGTGGTTACCGACCCCCCATACGGGCGCTCGTCGTTTGCAAACAGGGAGAGCATCGCAGCGCTCTACTCCCGCGCGCTTGACGCCATCTCGGAGTGCCTGAAGCCTGGTGGACTCCTGGGCATAGTCGTGCCTGACCCGTCCCTTATCCATGCCACATCTGAGATGCGCTTGAAGTCGATGGTATCTCACAGGGTGCACAGGTCGCTCACCAGGCATTTCATTGTCATGGAGAAAGGCAGTGTCAGCCGTACTGGACATTGACAGGCAGCGTTCTGGAGAATCCGCTGCTCTCTCCATGAATATGCACCAGGTAGCTCCCGGCGGCGGTTGTCTGGACAACGGCCAGCTTCACGGTAGCGCCTGCCGAACCGCCTGGATCGACTGTGAGCAATACATACCCCAGGAATTGATTGCTGCTGCCTGAAGGAGAGAAAGTTGCAACGAAATAGGAACTCCGCAGCTGTGTGATATTGACGCTTTCCTGAACATTACCCGTGTTGGTGACTGTGACAGTGAAGTACTGCACACCGCTGCTGTTCATCATGACGGTTCCGGTGCCTGAGGTCAGGTTGAAGGAGGTGTTGGATGGAACTGTTGTGATGGGGAAGGGTGTGAATGAAACAAGGAACATTGCAAGTGCCACAGCGCCGAGCATCTTCCTGCTGACCTTGAGCCTCGAAATATCATTGAGCGGAGGCGGATGCCTCACGCCAAGGATCAGGACAAGAAACGCGATTATTATCCAGCTCTCAAACTCGAATGAGAGGATGAGCATGGCGGCAACTGTGCCCCAGCCGACGTACTTCGACTGCTCTCCAAGCAATGCCCTGGCGACATGCCCCCCGTCCAGCTGCCCCGCGGGTAGGAGGTTCAGTGCTGTCGCAAAGAATCCAACCCACGCTGCGAACGCAGTGGGAAAGAAGTTGACGTTGGTTCCGAATGTGAACATTGAAATTATTATGTCATAGAGGTAGGGAACTGAAAACACCGACTCGCCCGGGGAAAGCGGGGCTGCTGCAACTGGATTCATCTGTGTGAGTATGAGGCCGAGAAAGGCAACCGGTATTGTAACAAGAAAGCCTGCGATCGGGCCGGCAATGCCTATCTCAAGGAGCGACTTCCTGTTTGGAAACGGATCCCTTATTGATATGAACGCGCCGAGAGTGCCTAGAGGTGGGAGAGAGGGAAGGAAGAATGGGAGGGAGGCGCTCACGTTGAATCGTTTGGCAACCACATAGTGGCCCATTTCGTGAGTTCCAAGAATCAGCATAACAGGGGCCACGAAGAAGACGATGCCGTTCAATATGTTGCCAAGGGTAAGCCAGTTGGCCAGGTTGAAATAACCTGCCCAGAGGATCGCGCCGGTTATCGTGGTTGCGACCAGTGTGGCTGCCAGCAGTGAGATGTTCCAGAGGATGCCGCGCTTGTTGACTGGTTTCCTCTTTGCAACGGTTATGGTGTATTCCCCGCCCCTCTTCTGTACAAATGGGATATAGTCCGCCGGCACTAGTGCCGTTCTCACGGCGTCGAATTTGGACTCGAGGGTTGCGGGGTTGCATGACACGAAGAAGACAACAGCATCATAGCTGACCCTGATATCATATATCTCGAACTGGCTCCTGACGACATTCCTTAGCCTCTCCACCTCCGCACCCAGCGCGGATGATGTGGAAGACTGTTCTCCGTAAACCACGGAAAAACTAGGAAGGCTCCAGTAAATAAGTATTATGTAACCATCATCCTCACCGGGATTCGGCTGTGAATGCCCCTATGGTTACCCTTGCCCCCCGGGGCGACAATTAACTAGTTAAACAGGTTAGCCGAATTCAGGCAATCGGAAGTGGGAGAGCTGGAAGCAGCGATAGATGGCGGGGTAGTTGCATACCTTGGCCTGATACGTTACAGAAACTGCGCAATGTCATCCGTTGCAGCCTTCCTCGGTGCGTTTGTGGTCACAGGCAGGTCTATCATACACCACCTGCCCTCTGTGGGGGTTGCGATGGTTGTCGTCTTTGCATTCACAGGCGCCGGTAATGCACTCAATGACTACCTGGATGCCGATATTGACAGGACAGCCCATCCCGATCGGCCCCTTCCGTCCGGCCGTATTGAAAGGGTGAGCGCAAGGAACATTTCGGCACTCCTTTTTGCCGTTGCGGTGATACTCTCTGTCCCGATTGGCACATACTCCATCGCGATCGTTCTGCTCTCTCTTGCCCTAATGCTCTCCTATGAATTCAGGCTGAAGAAGTCGGGAGTTTCAGGAAACATCACTATCGCATGGCTTACTGCCTCGCTGTTCCTCTACGGCGCCGCCGCAGTTGGCTCCATAATACCCATCTGGGCATTCTTTGCCACTTCATTCCTCGCGACTGCAGGCAGGGAGATAATCAAGGATGTCCAGGATGTCGAAGCCGACAGGGGTATAAGGAGGACGCTGCCCATGCAGCTTGGAAACGGGAAGGCCATGATGGTATCCAGCACAGCTCTCGCGGGGGCGATAGCCATAAGCCCCTTCCCATTCATACTGCATCAGTTTGGCTACCTCTTCCTCGGGTTTGTGCTCGCCGCGGACGCCGTGTTTGCATACACTGCTGCGCTCCAGTGGAAGAGCGCGTCCCGGGCGCAGGGGGTTGCCAAGGCTGCGATGTATATCGCATTGCTTGCATTCCTTGTAGGCGCGCTGGAGGTGTGAACTTTGGGAAAGGTTTTCGATTACATCAGAAAGGAGCTTGAGAACGGTGCACTGCACATGACACTCATTGATCCGGACAAGCAGACGCCTGAGGAGGCAGGGAGGATTGCCGCCGAGAGCGCCTCCTTCGGCACCTCGGCGATCATGGTCGGGGGTTCGACTGGAGTGGGACTTGAGATTACCGACAGGACTGTTGAGGAGATAAGGGCAGGGGTTGGCATACCGGTCATCTCCTTCCCTTCCAGCGCTGGGGGCCTCAGTCCAAGATTCGACGCTGTGTACTTCCTGTCAATGCTTAACTCCAGGAATCCCAGGCACATAACCGGTGAGCAGGCCTACGGGGCCGTTCTTGTCAAGGAATTCGGAATAGAGCCGATTGGCATGGGGTATATTGTTGTTGAACCGGGGATGAAGGTGGCAGAGGTGGGGGAGGCGGATGTTGTGGGAAGAAAGGATCTCAGGAGGGCTGCGGCTTATGCGCTTGCAGCCGAGTACTTCGGCATGAAGGTTGTTTACCTGGAGGCTGGAAGCGGGGCGCACCTTCCAGTGCCTCCAGACATGATACGGGGGGTCAGGAGGGCAATATCGATACCGCTGATTGTGGGAGGAGGTATCACCGACCCTGAGAGCGCGGTGGCTGCAGTGAGGTCGGGAGCCGATGTCATTGTTACTGGCACCGTGGTGGAGAGGAATGGGGGGCTGTCCAGACTGAAGAAAATAGTGTCCGCCGTAAAGGCCGCTGGTACTGGGGCGGCCTAGAGGTTAAGCAGCATCGCATGCAGCGAGGAGTCTGCCGACAGCTCAGGGTGAAAGGCGAGTGCGAGCATGTTGTCCTGCCTTGCCATTGCCGTCCTGCCGGCGAATTCCGCCAGCGGCTTGCACCTCCCCCACGTTTCCACAATTGCGGGAGCCCTGATAAAAACGCCGGTGAAGGGGCGGCTCAGACCGTCTATCGAAAGGGAGGCTTCGAATGACTCCCTCTGCCTTCCGAAATAATTCCTGTCGACGCCCATGTCCATCAGGCCGAGCAGTTCAGTGGATGTCTTCTCCACCTGCTCACCACCCTTCTTAGCAAGAAGTATGCATCCTGCACAGGTGCCCATGAGCGGCATCCCCTCGGAAGCCCTCTTCCTGATTGCGTCGAACATGCCTGAGAGCTTCAGCAGCTTTGAAATCGTGGTACTCTCCCCTCCAGGGATTATGAGCGAATCCACCGACAGGACATCTGCTGCCTTCCTGACCCTGATCGCTTCACCGCTTATCGACAAAACATGCATTGCATTCTCGAGGGCGTGTATATGTTCGGAAACATCACCCTGGACGGCAACTACCCCTGCCTTCATATCTTCTGCCTGCCAATGAATCCGCAATAATATCTTTTTCCCCACGGCAGATTCTCCCGGTGGAAGGGAAAAGGCATAAAGGGAAGTGAGGAGATTTTGCGGCATGGCGGACAGGGAAAGGGTTCATGGCGAGGGGTGCGTGTTCTGCAGGATAATAAATGGCACCGCGCCTGCATATCTCATCCACGAAAATGAGCATACCATAGCATTCCTGGATACATTTCCCGCTGTCCCCGGACACACGCTGATCATGCCAAAGACGCATATCCCGGATATGACGGACGTTCCGGGGCACCTTGTTGCGTCGATATTTGACATCGCAAAGCTGATTTCGAGATCATTCTACTCGATGGGGTATACAGCCGTAAATTACATAGTTAACGAGGGGGCAGATGCGGGGCAGGTGATCTTCCATGTGCACTGCCACCTCATACCGAGAAAACCTGGTGACTCGCTTGATTTCAGGATGAGGAGGGCGAGGATGGCTCCGGAGGAGATGGAGGAGACAGCTGCGAGGATAAGGCTAGAAATGAAGAAAGCGGCCTCTTCAGATATGCCAGAGGAAGAGCTCTGAACAACGACGTGTTCTGATTCGCAATGGAAACGGAATGTGTAGAATCCCGACTCCCGGATTTGAACCGGGGACCTGCTGATTTCAGCGGCTACAATCGGCAAAGCCGATAACACAACTACAGTCAGCCGCTCTACCAGTCTGAGCTAAGTCGGGTCAAACTCGAAATGCAATCGCTATTTAGTATTTATTCTGTTTCCAGACATGCGGCGCAACCATGAGCGAATAAGGCACCATGAATGCCTTCAGCCAATAGAACACACGAAGCGTACGCAGTGTTCTGACGAACCGTTTTAGACCGGTGGCAGGACGTGTACACACTTTGCTGTAAATTTCAATAAGACCCTGTACCTTCACTCTTGAACATTAGGAGTGTTTGAGAATGGAAGCACAGGGCATGGAGAATAAGGAAGTCAGGGATATAATAGCTGAGTATCTGGAAGAGAATGAACAGGGAATGCGTGAGCTCGACATGGTTTCTCAACCAGGTCATGGATCATGAGGC
>JAJZXY010000018.1 GCA_021806165.1 Thermoplasmata archaeon | reverse complement strand
TCCTCCTTTCCCAGTCATGCACCCGCACCCCTGAACTGTCCACAATCCCTCTCAGCACAGTGCATGCAGGCACAATCTCCCTGCACTGCCATTCGTTGTATCTGCTCCAGTCCCTCTTCCTTTCATTGCACCTGCTTCAGCAACGTCTCCGTACACTGTTTGCACTATCTCTTCTCAAGCATTCCATCCCCTGTTTTGAGCCGCGTGCTCGTGCTAAGCAGTGATGGGATGCCCACGATAAATTCAATTCACGAACACACTGGAATTACACTTTTTGTGCAGGGCCCAATTCAGGTATAGCCAGACTGAGAGGACAGGAGCTGTCTGCTTTCATTTCATTATGAGCTCAGCCGACGGGACATGCGTGTGTATCGTGCCGGCAAGGTTGCTGAGAAGCGGTCTGCTGTACGACTTGAAGCTCTGGACCTGCCCCGATGAGTATTCTGCTGTGATCACCCATCTTCTGAATCCAACGATTATAATCGCTGGTCCGAAGGCGGCAATTCCAGCAGATGCAGTTGTCGTGCTGCCCGAACTTATCTGCATTATTATGAAATTGACCTGAACAAGGACAAAAAAGACACCCAGCGCAACAAGTCCCCAGTTGACCTTTCTCCTCACCTTCAGCCTGACAAGTCCGACCAGGGGAAAGAGGACCGGCTTGTTGTGTTTGACCTTTCTCTTGTTCAGGTAGAACAGCACCATGTCGCTCCTCACAACAATCCTTCCCCCTCTCCTCAGGTGTATGGTCTCAGTTTCTGGCAGCTCCGTATCGACAGCCGCCTGTCCGGACCCCGCGCGTGCACCGCACAACCTGCAGAATTTGGCATTACTGATGAGTTCCGTCCCGCAATTCCCGCAATAGCTCAATGCCGTCCTCCCGCGATTGGGACCGTGGTTGATCGGATTGTTGTTATAAATCATTATCTTTCACAATTCCACACTAATTTCACCGGCCTCCTATTCCGACGGAAACGCACCGGCCTCTGTCTGGCCAGTTACAGTTTCAGTGGTGCCTCTGTCCCCTCAGGAATGGCACTGGATTAATACTATGACCGCGTCCGCAAGATGGTGTTCAGCGACTCCCAGCAGAGCATAGATGCAACATTCAAGTTCCTCCTGATATCCAGGTCTGCCAGGAGCATCTCGCTGATATTCGTCACACTTGCCTTTTCCCTCTACCTGCATATTCTCGGCTTTGGTCTCGTCTTCATCGGACTTGTATATCTGCCAATAGTCGTTTTCAACATGCTCCTGTCTCTTGTTCTTGGTATACTGGGAGACAGGATCGGCTACAGCAGGGCACTGATCATCGGGGACATCCTCCCTGTATTCGGCCTGGCCGGTCTTTCGCTTTCAACCAATATCGCCATTGTCGCTGTATCAGCGGTGGCTACTGGTATAACAGGGACGGCTGGAGGAGCAAGGGGTGCCTTCTCCCCCGGCCTCACAGCCTTCATCGCAAGCAACTGGCCGGACGAGGTCAGCAGGGTCAACATGCTTGCGAGGATGAGCGTTGTTGCATCCCTTTCAGCCATAGTGGGTAGTTTTCTTCTCCTGACACATGGATACCTGACACCGTATTTTGGAAGCGTGGGAACATTCCATGTCCTCTTTGTAGCATCCTTCTTTGTCATGCTCATCTCCCTTGTATCGCTGCTCTTCCTGAAGGAGAGAAGGAGACCGAGGAAGACGAGCAGGGTGATGAAGAGGGAGAGTTTCTCGTACCTGCTGAGGGTGATGCTCCCGAATATTATGAACGGGTCGGCCATAGGAATAGCCCTTCCACTGCTTCCCCTGTGGTTTGAACTGCGGTACAGCATCAGTGTTTCCACGGTAGGTGAGATATTCACGCTCGCTTATGCAGCCACAGCCGCCGGCTCTTATCTGTCAGGGAAATACCTCAATTCAGCCAGAATAAGCGCCATACGCGTGTCCTCTGTCACCAGATTCTTCCAGGGAGGCATACTTGTCGCCATAGCGCTGATTCCATTCCTTCCGGCTGCGTTCATTCTTTATGCTGCAAGGAGTGCGGTGGCCGGGGCGGGCATACCAATGCGCGGTGCAATCAGCATCAGGGGCATCGGCGACGAGGATTACGGCACGGCATCAAGCCTGCAGGGAGTGGCAACAAGGGGCTCCCAGACCACCTCCGGACTGTCCGGATATCTGATGGATGCCAGTTTCCAGTCACCGCTCATTGTCGGAGGGATTATACAGATTGGCAGCTCGATTGTCTATTACAGGGCAATTCGGAACTGGGAAAAGCGCCGGGAGTCGAGTGCAGGGGAAAGTCAGGAATCTTGAATTCTTAATGCAGCAGCTTGACTGCTCCCGGTGTCTACTGCTTCAATTTCACAAAGACGGTGGTATCTGAAGAATCCCTTGGTTTTTCTATCGTGAAATCGTCCTTAAGTGCTTCGAGAAGGGACATCAGCTTGCTCTTTCCATAGGTTCGCGTATCGAACGCGGGGTCGAGTCTTCTAAGCGTCAGCCCCATTGATGCAAGTGTCGCACGCCCGTCCTCGTTCACAGTCGCGTCAAATGCCTTTCTGAGGAGGCGAAGTGCATGAGCAGGAGGCAGTTTGTTGCCGTCTGCGGGTGGTACCTCCTCTGCAACCATCTCCTCCGGCTGACGGGGCTCCCTTCCCCTGGACCTCCTGCCTGATCGCCTTCTGCTCTCTTTCCTCGTGCTCTCAGCAGGAGCCAGGTTTTCCGTGGCAACAAATACCCTGCATGCGTTCCTGAATGCAGCGGGGGTCGCAGCCCTGCCAATGCCCATGACAAACAGCCCCTCCTCGCGAATGCGCTTTGCAAGGCTCGTATAGTCACTGTCGCTGGACACGATGCAGAAACCGTCAACAACACCATTGTGCAGCATGTCCATTGCCTCGATTATCAGCGCGCTGTCTGTTGCGTTCTTCCCCGAGACGTTGGCAAACTGCTGCGCTGGGCTGAGCGCATGTTCCTGCAGAACCGAGCGCCAGGCCTGCATGGTCGACTTCGTCCAGTCGCCGTAAACCCTCCTTATGATGGAGGTGCCGTACTTGCTTACTTCCTCAAGCATGGGTTCGATGAGGGAGGCCATGGCATTATCCCCGTCAACAAGGAATGCCAGGAGCCTCGCCCTGTCCTGGGTATCGGCATCATCGCCGCTCTTGCTCACCTGTCTGCTGTCGCGGGGCATCGCTTGTCATTCTCCTTATTGGGATATAATGACTGCCATATGCTCGTGCAGCCGGCAACCGCATATCACAATGCTCCAGCAAGTCGCCTCCAGCGAAGGCAGGCATGTCTCAGGCACGGCTCTTTCCTGCGTATATGGCCCCCTAGCATTCAGGAATGAAGCCAACAATGACTATTGTCACGGATGCCCCCGGATAGTCCGCCCGGTCGGGCGGGGGCAGTCTAAGCAAAATCAGCGATCCATTTGCTGCCGGAAAAGGTTTGGCTATAACATCAATCCTGCAGTGCGCCCCGCCGCACCCTCGGCGATTGGCAGGTCAGCCAGCCCCGAGCCCCGCTGTCGGGAGAATGTACAACGGGCAGCAGATAATACCGGGCCTCTTGCCCTGCATGATCCCCCCGGCAAGTGCCATCAATGCTGTTGGCAGGTCCGAAGAAGGCTGAATGAACCCCATATCCGAATGAGATCGGCCTGCCTGACGGAGCACTGCCCATCGACATTCAGCTCCTTCATGTCCGTTGTCTTGATGGCGATGTTCATATTCTGTGCCGGCAGAACTGATACACATTCCCTGCCGCTGCTGATATCCTCATTTCCCATACACACTGATTACGGGGCAGGAATTCGACCGGAAGAAGCAGGATTCTCACAAGGCTGAAGCTGCACATTCCGGCAGATTCTTGCTGTTAACCTGTTACATGTAACAGTATGGCTTATATTGTGAAATCGCAGGTTCATCATCATGCTCATTCGCAACGGCAGTATCTGCGGTTTGGGTGCAACAGCTAAGCGACTTCACCCGTCTCCCTCCGGGTTCTCAAGCAGGGGGTGTTGCCTTTGGGCAAGCGCCTGAACTTCTACGCCGTGCACTTCCCTCAGAGCATCGATTTCAACCATTCAGGTTTCCTGGGCGACATGGCAGGGGGAATACGCTCCTTCACACTGATACTTCAAAAAGAGGGTCTCTTCCCTCTGCAGACCATAGTGACGTGCCACGACAATATTCTTGGGATGCTCCGGACTGCCATTGCAGGCAGAGACCCGCGATGCCGGGTTGACACGCTAGACGTTGTGCGTTCGGCAGGATATTCTGTCGCACTATCACTGAGGCACGCGGGTGACATCCCAAGCCTCCATCTCACTCAGGCTGTCCACTCAGCGATGCGATCATTGCTCCCTGACGAAAAGCTCAGGGCGGCGGTCAGCATCAGGCGGCTGTGGCACTCAAGACCGGGGCACGGCCTGTACGGGAAGGCACTGATTTCATTTCACCTGCTGTTTGCAGGTGAGCAGTGGAGGCTGGCGGAGATATTTCCCCCTGCCATGCAGAGGAAGCTCTGGAAGCGGAGTAAACCGTGGAAGGCGCGGCCTCCGGCCTCCGTCATGCCTCTGTCTGCAATAGATGCAATACTTCCCTCCCCGAATGAGACCTGGATGATCAGGGGAGGCTTTCCACCTGGACATGGAGACGTTGTGCTAGAGGGCATAAATGTGGTTACTGCCTCCGGCAGGCACCGGCTGTTTGTAGGTGAAGATTTCCTCAGGGGCAATACGCTGGTTTTCGGTGGAACCGGTTCGGGAAAGTCATCCGTTCTGCAGCATCTCGCACTTGCACTGATCAGGCAGGGCAGGCCTGTATGCGTCATAGACCCCCATGGAACGCTTGCCATCTCCATCATGGGTTCCCGGGGCAACAGGATAGACGAGGGGAGGCTGCTTATGATTGATCCTGTCCTCACCCCTCTGGGCATCAACCCGTTCGAAGTGTTCAGGAGCTGCGGGGAGACGCAGGAGGTCTCCTCCCTGCTTGTCGAATCCATCGGCCACTCAGTCAGGGAGGCATTCGGTAAGGAGTACTGGGGGCCAAGGCTGGAGTATCTGCTCAAGGGGATGATCGGAGCCGTTGCGCCTCTGCCGGAGTCCAATTTCGTGGATGTCATGGAGCTGATCAACAACCCGTTTGCGTCAAAGGAGCTTGCGGACACCACTCCCGAAGGCAACACCAGGAATTTCCTCCTCTCCATAGTACCGAAGGCGAAGGACGAGTGGTGGATGTCCACCATCGACAAGATCGGCCGGATCATAGATGACAGGCACTGCCGCTCCCTCCTCTGCAGGAGGAAGGGCAATCTCGATATTGGCGCCTGCATCAGGGAGGGGATTACAATCGTGGCCAACCTGGACATGAACCGCATCGGTGCGGGCGTATCATCGCTCGTGGGGGCAATGCTGATTTCCGCATACTGGATACTGGCCTCGTCCGCCCGCAGCGGTGCAACCATACTCATAGATGAGGCACAGCTCTATCCGGCGGACATAATCGGGCGCATTGCCTCCCAGGGAAGGAAGTTCGGAGTCAATGTTGTTTTTGCCACTCAGAGCCCTTCAGTGTTTGGCAGGAGCACTCTTGCCTCTCTTGGCTCCAACTTCGAAAACAAGATTCTGCTGCACCTGGATGAGATGGATGCCAGGATGGCAAGCGAGTTCGCAGGCGACATCTCCCCGGAGGACATCACGGGGCTCGAGCCTCTTTCGGCCATAATCAGGAGCAGGGGGTCGACAGGATTGCTGTCTGTTGATGTGCCAGCCCCCTCCCCATTCGACCTGGGCGCATATGCAGGCGCTGTCGGGGAGTGCTACAGCACGACCGATGATGCATTCCCCTCTCCTCTCTCATCGCTCGAAGGGCAGCTGTTCGACGTGCTGCAGATAACAAGGATGGCCGAAAACCAGGGGAAGCAGTCAATAAGCGGCATAGAGGAGACCGGTGCGCTGACCCTCCTCGGCTATGGCGCCTCTGAAATGTCCACTCTAATCGAGAGGGCAAGATCCATGTCCCTGGTGCAGAAGGCACACCTGAAACTGTCACAGTCCGGCAGGAACGAACTGCTGAGGCTGCAGGGAGGCATGCTTGCGGGCAATTCGGAGCACAGGAGCATGGTTCTTGCTGTCAAGGACATATTCGACTCGATGCACATGCTCACATACATTCCGAGGCAGCGACTGGGGAGGGAGCAGCCTGACCTGATAGTCAAGACGCCGGGCAGCATTTCGTCCACCTTGCTCTATGTTGAGGTTGAGGTGGCAACCAGATACCAGCTTGATAAGCGCAGAAAGAAGATTGAGAGGGCCGTGAGGAACAATGCAGTGCCTGTCTTTGTATTCAACGAGGAGGGTCCGGTGATATCAGCACTCAGGGGAGGGGAGTTCCGGGAATCACTCTTTTTGGCACTCAAAGGGTCGGCGCTCATGTCCTACAACTCAGGTTCATGGACGGAGATGAGCTCCGCTTCAGAGCTGGGGAGACTTGCCATGCGGTGCAATGGACCGGCATGAACAGGATTGCGGCATGCCTTTCATACAGGATTGGCACTTGCCCTTTCGAGATTTTCCAACGATACGTTACAGGCGTGTACCAGATGACAGGTCACATTTAATCACACCAGGATTGATGAAATACGTGAACATCACGGTTACAGCCGGCGGCACAAGCGCCTGCACAGTGTCACTCCGGTAGACGCAGAATCCCGGGCATTCTTCCCCGCTTGTCAACCACCTCTTCTGTGTCGCCGCCTTTGCGCTAAACGCAGCAGTTATAGGACTCACAGCCGTACGGAAGCGCAGAAGTAATTCGGCTGCATGCGACAGAAATGCCAGCGGGCGCAGTGCTGCTATGGAAAGGCGTATTCTTCCTTCCGAGCCCCTTCTTCAGCCGTCCGGTAAATGATTCTGTTCCTCCAGTCACCACCTTGACCACCTTGCCGGCAGCTTCCCATGTCTTCTCACCAATCCCCTTCTATTTTCCCTTCCCCCTCTCATCCGCCGTGGTAGAGATCAGGAGCAGATGTCTCTTAATCCAATCCATTATGTCAGCTTATTATATCAGACGCTATTTACTGCGCCACGACCAGGCAGGTGTAAGTCTGCAGGCCGGAACCTGGAGACTGGACCTGGGCTGTGATTTGCCAGAGGCCGGCGTGGGGAAAGGTGTGGTTGAAGCTCACAAAGCCTGAACCGGGGCTCCCCCCTTCTACAAAACCGGTTGTGCCGTCGCCGAAATGAAGCACGACTGTGTAAGGGCCTGACCCTCCATTCACGTTGACAAAACCTGCAACACTGTGCTCTGAATTCCTGCTCCAGGACTCATATGGATCGCCTTTCCCGCCGGGATTGGGAAACGCGCATATTTCACCTGTCATTTTCATTGTCGGAGGGGGGAGCTCGGGTATCTGCGCGGGTGCAGCACCAGAGCCTCCTGGTGGAGGAGGCAGAGGCGGCAGCGTGGGTTCCCATGGATTCATGGTAATGAGGGTGTCAGGTCCGTAGAACGACGAACCGAAATCCATCTGCTGCCCGGGTGTTGGCTCAGGCAGGGACGGTACGGTATAGGCACCTCCGCCTCCTGAAGCGGCAAGACCTGCTAGTGCAATCCCTCCAATGGCCGCGGAAGCGCCACCGGCAATCACACCTATCCCGGGACCGGGTAGGGCGGTGGTAACTGAAGTCGAACAATTGCCTGTCTGCAGTCCGGTGATGTAGGTCGGTCCGTTGTCAGGCGTAACCGATCCCTGCATTCCAAATGTGACTGTTATCTGCGTATGCCCGCATACATCCTCCGCAGCCGCAACTATCGTCGCGTCTGCGGGCGTAGGTGTCTGGCTGGTATCAATCTGCGGCGAGGCAGTCCCGGTGAGGGACGTGCCGTTCCTCGCCACCTGTGCATTGCCTGTCGAGGTGCTCCAGAAGACTGTGAGGTAGGCGGTGGATGTGGAGCTTATGTCATACGTGACGGAAGATTGTGCTATCCATTCGAACCCAACCCCCGTATCTGGGCTCAATGTGTAGGTGCCTGTGCTCTCTGGAGCAAGCACATTTGCAATCTCTCCACGCATGCCGCTACTGAAAGCTGACAGGAAAAGGACCACAACTGCGATCAACAGCAGTAGGGCAAGGAGTGCATGAACTCCTCCCCTTTTCAAGACAGTCCCTCCGGAGATGTAATGCGCATACCTGGAATTTCCAGCGGGTGCTTGAGACCGCGTCCGTTAACAGCAAGAATCATGTACCCAGGCGGGGCACTTCTGCCCTTTCCAGGCATTGCCGCCAGGTCCACGGTCCTCACCGAATCCAGGGAGACCACATTCAGCCCGCGGTTCAGGTATTTTATCAGGAGGCCTGGTGCGCGTGCAGATCTTGACCTTGGATTAACTGTAAAACCCAATGGTCCGAGGACGCCCTTGATCTCTCTCCTCAAACCATGCCGTTCCACTCCGCTGAACCTGAGATCGCCTGTTACCACGAGCACCCTGTTCTTCCTCAGCACCTTCCTTGCTCTTGCCTTCTATATTCAACAAGTGTGATTGTTGGAGCTCCAGACTCTGCCGACTTGATAGCAATCAATGGAGCCACAAACTCTATTACGAGTGCAACCCCGTTGCCCGGGCCGTTCAATCCTTTCGGCATAGCTTTCGACAGCTCAAATGGTAATCTTTACATTACAGGTCAAGGGAGTGGGAATTTAGGGAATGTGACTGTATTCAACCCGTCGAGCGACAAAATTGTCACCAATATTACAGTCGGGGCATACGTTTATGGCATAACCTATGGCCCCTCTAACAATGCTCTTTATGTCTCAGTTTCAGGCAACTCAGTAAATGTCACTGTAATCAACGGAACCACCAACACAGTCGTCAATGAGGTAACTGTCATACCTAACCAAGCAGAGGGACTTGCATACGACTCAGCAAACAGGAACATCTACGGCGTTGACGCGTCCTCAGAACTCTTTTCACTGAACGTCAGCACCAACATAACATCGCTTGTCACCCAGGTATATCACAACTCTTCCACGAATTTAGCTCAGAGCCTGCTATACGTACCTTCCACTGAGCTCGTATTCGTTGACTCTGGAGGCGCTTTCTTCGTGGTGAATGTCACTATCAATCCGGTTGTTTCATCTGTGAGCACCGGTTCATCACCTCAGGGGTCCGCATATGACCCGGTCAACGGCATGGTCTACGTCGCCAACGCCGCAGGCGACAACCTCTATATCATCAATCCTTCCACAGAAACCATAACTGGTAACATCACCATTGGTATGGATCCGTACTCTCCCGTTTACGACCCAGTCAATGGACTGATATGTGCAGTATACGTGTCATCTATTTCCATACCAGGTATGTACCTAGCCTTTGCTATCGCAGCCATCAATCCTGCAACGGGCAAAATTGTTGCATCCGTTTCCATGCCTGTCCTCATGGGCTCAGGGCAGATCGCAGTAGATTCCTCCAATGGCAATCTGTTTGTCACATACGGTTCGGGGCTGGTTTACATAATCAACGGCACCACTAACAGACTCGAATCTCCCATCAATGTTGGCGTTGGTGCAAATGCAGAAGGCCTCGCCTATGTACCTGCAACAGACAGCCTGTATGTAGTGAATTCAGGCTCTGGCAATGTCTCGGTCATTAATGCAACGACCGAAATTGTTGTATCGACGATTGTCGCATTCTCAGCACAATCTGTACAGGCGCTTTCATATGACTCCCAGAACGGCTACCTTTACATAACTGTCTTGACCGGAACAGTGGAGGTAATTAACACCTCATCTGTGTCGCTACTGGGATCCATAGCAGTTGGCAGTGGCCCATTTGCTGTTCTGTACGACCCATCCAACTTCCTTCTCTATGTAACCAACCAATACTCCGGCTCGGTTTCCATGATAGAATCGCCACTGCTGTTCAACGTCACCATGACCGAGAGCGGTCTGCCTTCCGGCACAACATGGTATGTCAACCTCACAAACAGCCAGACATTCAGCAGTGCTACGGCTACAATCACATTCGGCGAGCCCAATGGAACATACACCTATTCGATAGCCACATCAGACAAGAGCTACACTGCTCCAGGGGGCTCATTCGCAGTCAGCGGATCTGCAACGGCAGTATCTGTGACTTTCAATCCGGTCGTCTACACTGTAACATTCACTGAATCAGGATTGACATCTGGCACAACCTGGTATGTCACGCTGAATGGTGTGACCGTCACCTCAACTACGGGTACAGTCACCTTCAATGAAACCAACGGCACATACTCGTTCACTGCAGGGTCCTACACAGGCTACTACGTCTCACCCTCCTCAGGCAGCATCACAGTAAACGGCGCACCCGCTTCTCAGGCCATCGCATTCAATGAGTCCATGTTCCTTGTGACATTCACTGAAACAGGACTCCCGTCCGGAACGACCTGGTATGTCAACTTATCAGGAGAGCCCTCCCTCTCCTCATCCTCTGCTGAAATAACCGCCACCCTTCCAAATGGCACTTACATATATTCGGTTGGCACGACGGACAAGTTGTTTGAGAGTGGCGGTGGCACATTCATAGTGAACGGTGCACAGCTGAACCGCACCGTAACCTTTACCAAGGTTACCTATTCCGTGACATTCACCGAGTCAGGGCTGCCCTCTGGAGAAACCTGGTTCGTCAACCTTACCGGCGGTCAGTCGTTCAGCAGCACTGCCACATCAATCTCATTCAATGAACCCAACGGCTCCTACTCCTATGTTATCGGCACCAGCTTCAGGGAGTATTCGGCAAAGGGAGGCTCCTTCTCGGTCGCAGGCAGCACAGAGTCCCTTTCAGTGACATTCAGCATCGTGGACTACAACCTGACTTTCACAGAGAGCGGCCTTCCATCGGGAACAGCATGGTCTGTTGTTGTGAACGGTGCGAACGTGACACTAGCCCGGCAGGATATCACATTCAGCCTGCCCAACGGCACATACCAGTTCACAGTTGTGCCTCCAAGCGGTTACACAACACAGACGGTCACAGGCACTGTAACAGTACACGGCTCAAGCGTGAGCAAGGCAATCTCATTCACATCTGCCAGCAGCTCTCCGCCTCCCGGCAACAGTCCTTTCGGCATCTTCGGCGGAACGCTGATTACAATCGTCATACTTGCAGGGGTGGTGGTTGTGATAGCCGCTGTCGCTGTCGTATTCGTGAGAATGAGGCGCAAGTTCTGATTTGCCGGCAGGGCAGGGCGGTTTCAGCCAGCAGGCGACGCCTGGAACTTTGAAACCAGCCAGGCGTGTATTGCATCAATCCTGCCTGCAAAGATGGACAGGTGCCCTTCGTCCTCTTCGAGGTGCGCTTCGGCAGCCCGGGTGTGTGCAGAAATCCACTTCCCGTGGCCGAAGGGTACGAACCTGTCCTGTCCGCCGTGCCATATCTGCACAGGCACCCTGATGGCCGCGGAGTCGAATCCCCATGGCATGGTCACGGACAGTCTGTCGTCCACGATGCCGTGTATGTCCACGGCAAAAGCCTCGGCAACCTGGTCGCAGAAGATATCGACCTTCGTGTCGTCCGGAACTTTTCTGTCAACCTCGGACAGGAGTGAGCTGAGTAGCTCCCTGATGTCATCCCTGCTCCCCACTGCCATCATTTCAGCATCACTCCTGTTCTTCCTTATCCATTCCTCCATGTCGCTCAACATGAGCTTGAAATCCTCCACGTTGAATTCTCCCATCCCTTCATAGAAGTCGAGCCCCCCCGCATTGTATGGTGCAAGTCAGGACACGCAGGCCGACGCCACAACACTGGCGGACATCAGCGCGGCGCATGCGAGTGCGGGGTCACCGCTGCCTGAGTGCCCCCATACTGCAAACCTGTCAATGCCGAGGCTGTCGGCTATCCTGGCCACGTCCCTGGCTGCGTTGGCCACGTTCCTTCCCTCCACGCGTGTGGAGTGTCCGAAGCCTGGCCTGTTGCAGCCAATCAGCCTTATTCCCCCGGCCTCTGCGCTGTCGAGGTGAGGTTTGTAAAGGAGCCGTGAGCCTGGAGTCCCGTGTATTGCAAAGACCGCCAACCCCTTCTCATCGCCCCCTCCTGGACCTCGATTGTGCGGCCTGATGCCGTTTCTATACTGTAGTTCCTCATCGGATGCATATCTGCATCCCTTCCCTTAGTCTCTGCGTACAGCAGCCGGGCAGCAGGATGCATTTGCGCATCGGATTGTCAGCTGACAGAGAAGCCGGGGTGTGGAATAAAAAGAAAAGGTGTTTGTTTCAGCGCTTCCATCATATGCCTTCAGAGCCCGGATGTGCTTCAGACAAGCTCGGCGGTGAGCGAGATGGCCACGTTGTTCTTTATCGCGTTGGATATGGGGCATCCTTCCTTTGCCGCCTGAGCGAGCTCCTGGAACCTTGCTCCGTCTATGTTGGGCACAACGCCTCTGACTGCAAGCTCCATGGTGGTAACCTTGAAGCCATCGCCAACCTTGTCAAAGGTGCAGACTGCCGTTACATCGAGCTTAGTCGGCGGAGTATTGTTCTTTGCCAGGCCATTGGAGAACGCCATCGCAAAGCAGCTAGCATGAGCTGCGGCCAGGAGCTCCTCGGGGCTCGTCTTCCCGTTGGTTGCTTCAGTCCTGGCCGCCCAGGACACTCCCGCCTCGGGCAATGCCCCGCTGTCGAACCTGACGGTCCCGCTGCCCTTCAGAAGATCATTCTGCCACGTTACTGCTGCCTTCCTTTTTGCTGCCATGCTCTTTAGAACCTGCAACACCTATTTGTGCCCTTTCGAATCATGCCCTTCGGGACATATGACCTGCCACCGCTCAATCAGTCTTCCCGGTTTCAGAGCAGCGGAAGCAGGTTTGCGACGTCCGGTGACCCGATTCCGGTTACCTCGTCATAGCCTGGACCGGCGCTGTAATAGCCGTTGTAACCCGATGTGATGTCGTGGAATGCAGATGTATAGGAGGATGAGCTGTATGCGCTGTACAGAGCATTCAGGACAGCGACACCGCTTAGAGCAGCACCCTGCTGATACTGGTTTCCGTCGGCGAATATCGCTGACCACTGGGGGGCACCTGCGCTTGTGCCGCCAACGCCAATCCATCCGCTCAGGCCCTCGTAGGTTGTAGTGTCATATATCCAGACACCTGTGTTAGGATTCGCGTCATATGATACATCCGGAACGCCCCTGCCTGTCAGCTGTATTCCGCTGCCGGACTGGTAAGCAGGCTCATTGAAGTAGGCGCTAACACCGCCGCCAGACGAGTTCCAAGCAGTCCTCGTGTATGTGGTTACACCCCC
Source organism: Thermoplasmata archaeon (assembly GCA_021806165.1). Classification (GTDB taxonomy): domain Archaea; phylum Thermoplasmatota; class Thermoplasmata; order Sysuiplasmatales; family Sysuiplasmataceae; genus JAJZXY01. Next base: position 21,753 of record JAJZXY010000018.1, on the reverse strand, counting down.
TGAGACAGCTATGTTCAGTGTAGTTCCCCCCACCCCCACAACGTAGGGGCTGGCTGCGGGGAAGTTAACGGTCGGGGCCGACGTTCCGTCGTTTGCGCCGCTGTCGCCCGATGCCGCAACCAGAATTGAACCGTGCTGTGCCGCGTACTGCAGCGTGGTGTCGTATGAAGCAATCTGGGCGCTTGTCATCTGGCTCTCAGCCATTCCCCACGACATGGAAATCACGTTTGCATGGGTCGTATTGACAGCATAGCCTATTGCAGTGGTGATGAGCATGCTCGAGGATGCAGACGATGTTTCAATCAGCACTATGTTTGCAGCCGGGGCCATTACGTGAGCCCACTCAACGTCGAGGCTTGTTTCAAGAGCCCAGCCCGCATTCCTTGAAATGTGTCCGCCCAGCTTGACAATGCTGATGGTAATGGAGGGCAACCCGTAGGCAGCATCAAAGTAGTTCAGGTCGTTCTGGATGCTCGGGCTTCCGTATGCATCGATTATCGCAATTGTTTCACCAGCGCCATTGTAGGTCTGGCTGTAACCGTATGCAGCACGAATCTGGCTCGGGGAGTAAGGTGGTGACGTTGCAGGTGCCGTCGGGGTGGAACCTCCACCTCCTCCGTGCCCCCCGCCACCCTGGCCACCCTTCTTAAGTGGCTGCAAGATGTTGCTCAGTGCAAACAGGTGGACAGCTTCTGAAGGCGAAGCAGCGCCTGCAGGGGCCACGAGAACAACGCCCATGATTGAAAATGTGGCCACTGTCAGCACGACAAGGCACAGCGATACAATCTTTGTTCTCCTCTCACTTTGCATGTCATATCCCCGCTTGGAAGTGGTGTGATGGTGTCCAGTCTCCCGTATTTATTTTATCTCATATCATTCTGGTGTACATCTGTGAAAGCCGGGAGCGGAATCCGGATACAGCCGCCGGAGGTCTTCTTTGGCATCGTTCGTACTCCATGGACCAGCTACACCCCCGCACGGTGCCCGAGCAGGGTGAAATATGGCGAGTAAGTTCTAACCGCCTATTGGAGCTCAGCCGATCAGTGCACTATGCGCTCGAAGAGATGTGACGTGGAAAAACTGTTCGACTCGGCTGATTTCGTAGTGGGGGCAAAGGAGATGGGCGTGATGCATGTGTCTTATGAGAGTTCCCTGAAGGAATCCGATGGCCGAGCTGTGTTCAGCAGCCCTCCCTGTGATCTCTGTCCGGTGGAACACGGGGGTTATGTGCTGAATGGCAGTTGCTTGGTGACCTTACGGAAAGGGGAGGAGGTCTACAATGAAGCCGATGTCCACGCATCCCGCCCGGCCATGTACCTTTCTTGAAAGAGGTTACTGACCTACAGAAACTCAGCCCGTGGGCGTCATATGCCGGCACTGTGACAAAGGTCGCTGCCCTGCGGGGGATGGAAAGCAGGAAGTGGACTGACCATTCCCGTAGCCTCTGATGCGGCCGCCGGTACGACACTCCAGCGCAGGCCGGCTATGTCGCAAATTAACGCTACATATCGCTTCTACTGCCTGGTTCTTTCGAAATGCTTAGTATGGGCCACGGGATGCTCATCTGCCCCACTCCCTGATTTCCTCTGAATGTGGGTAATGGAGGGGAGCAGTTCGGCAGGATGCAGGGATTTGGCTAAACACAGGAACCTGAAGCATGGTTTGGAGGACAGGCGGAGGGATTTCAGGGGAGTGAGCGGAAGGGTTGCATGATTTGCAAGCCTGGCGGTAGTTGCACTCCTCTTCTCCACAGCCGCAGACGTGTGTGGAGGTGCACCTATAAATATACCATTCCTTGCGACAGCCGGCAACCCGGCCGGCAGGGTCAGTTGGCCCGGTTGCCAGAACCAGGAAGTCTACATTAGAATAGCCATCCCGGAGACCGAGTTATTCACCCGTTACAGTTAATCACTTCACCTCCTAGCTGCCCGCCGCGGAACCTTCGTCCAGGGGGGTAAACTGTGTGTCTTGAACTCCGCGGGTATATGTGCAGATGAGTGACGGAAACTATGCGCTCAACTACCCGACCGGCAACAATCCCGGTTTCGAGACAATAGGCGGCGTATCATCCTATTCGATGAGCCAATCCGCATTTGCCTCACTGGAGGCCGGGCACGGTGCAACAGTGACTGCAGTCTACATGGTTGCGGACACTTTGCAGGCTGCCCCCAACACCGCACACATCACATCATTCAGCTGTGCAGGAGCACAGCCCATAAGCAGCTGAGCTCGCATTCCACGTGCCTGGCTGCCGGAAAGAACTGTCATGTACACATTCCCGCTGTTTCATTCATGAGTTGCTTTTCCGCCGTCCATCCATTCGAGACCAGCCGAACGGGACAGGATATCAGGCGAAGCACTCTTTCCGGCCAGGTGCCTTTCAATGTATGTCCTTGCCATATCCTTCAGCACATCACCGCCCTGCGCTGATGAAGCATCCTGCAGGTATATGGCGGCAGCAACACTCCCGAGCGCCCTGAGAATGTCCTTGCCGTAGAACTCCGGGGATGCAGATTGCATCATACGCGCCACTTCAGCGCGCGTCCTTTCCAGCGCCTTTTCCATTGCATCCTTCAGTTCCCTGTCATTGCACCTTGCAACAATTTGGGCGAGTGAGGTGTAGAGCAGCTCGTGCGTCCCCTTCTTCACCATCAGCTCAAGGAGATCCAGCGCCTGTATGTTGCTCGTCCCCTCCCATATCGATGTGACAAGCTCATCCCTGTGGAACTTCTCTATAGGGTATTCGGAAAGGAAGCCGCGGCCTCCCATGATTTCCATGGCATATTTCGTCACCTCTGCGCCCACCTCTGATGCCATGTTCTTTGCAATATGCGTGAGCATCCTTGCGAAGTGATAGCTGTCGTCGTATGGCGGCACGGATTCGCTGCTGTCGGAGAAATGCTTTGCCGCGACCAGAGAAAGGGCGAGCGCTGCCTCCAGGTCAGCCTCCATTTCAATGAAGTCCCTTGCAAGCAGGGGGTGTTCGATTATCCTCCTGCCAAAGGCCGATCGCCTGCATGCAAACCTGTATGCCTCCCAGAGCGCTTTCCTGCCTATGCCTGCTGCCGCCAGCGCGTCATCTATGCGCGATACAGACAGTATCTCCATGGCGTAGTATATTCCCTTCCCCCTTTCTCCCAGCAGGAATCCCTCCGAGTCTTCCAGCTCAACTTCACCGGTCGGGACTGATATCGTACCCAGTTTGTCCTTCAGCCTCCTCACCGAGTAGTTGTCCTCCCCGCCTTCGCGTTTCGCCGGGACAAAGAAGACAGCTATGCCCTTGGCTCCCGCGGCTGCACCCTCGGGCCGTGCGGTGACAATGGCACCGTCGGCTATGCCTGCGTTGCTGGCAAAGTATTTCTCATGGCCGGTAAGCTTCCACGCCCCCCCGTCCTCAACAGCTTTTGTTTCACCAGCACCCAGATCGCTTCCTCCCTGCGTTTCGGAGTAGTAGGTGGCACCGTACCACGGGTTTTCCCTGTCAGTGTATCTGCCCAGGTAACTGCCCTTCAGCGAGCTGCTGCCGTACTTCCTCAGGGCGTATGCTGTCTGCGCTGTGAGTGTCAGGGTGCAGAATATGCCCGAGTCCGATATCAGGTAGCCTGAGACGAAGTGATATTTCATATCGCCGCTCTCAATGGACTTCCACACTGTGCCGAAGTCCTGAAGCTCCTGCAGTATCCGTCTGTGATCGGGGGAGAGCCATACTGAATTCAGCCTGTTGCCCAAAACGCCACGCGCAGCCAGCTGCGGCCTGGCATACCTGTCGATATAGAATGCAGCCTCTATCATCCTGCCTGATATGTACCGCCCAAGTTCCTCCATGTCATCATCCGGAGTGAAACCGATGTAGCGCAGGAGGGCGCCGAGTGGCAGGTCATCCCGCGCATAGTTCACATCGCCCGAGAGAAACAGTTCCGAAAAATCAAGTTGCATGATGTATAATCCGGGAGGCTTATTAATGAATTTATCCCGTCGCACAAGTCATATTAATCAGCCTCTTCAGCGAGCTGCTGTCCGGTGAGATGAGCTGTGCCTGCCAGCGAGTCACTGATAACACGCCTAGAGGAACTCCCGACGAATCTTCCCGCCCTCAGCGCGGTCGCACTCGACAGCTGCGAGAGGCCATGGAAGGCGTTCGACTATGGCATTACATTTGCAATCCAGAACGGGGGATCGCGGTTTCACACAGTCCACGCAGTTCAGGTGCCCATCCATCCCGCGGCAGGCGACATGGGGAGGGCAGCCGGAAGCTATGATGGTGAAGGGCAACACGGCGATGTCATACTTGACGCAGCCGAAAAGAAGGGCGCCGATCCCATACTCCTGGATTCCACTGGGAAACGGAGGCACGGGACTTGCAAAGGCCCCATTTTGGGGCTCGGTCTCTGAGAGGGTAGCTGCAAATTGCAAATCCACCTGCCACTGCGATCGTTGTCAAGCAGGCAACCGTTGTACTGGTGCCGTACCTGCCGCCGTACTGACCATTCCGTGTGGGACGGCCGTTTCAGAGGACCTTGATTGCTGAAACCACCTTGCCCTTCATCTCTTCGTCAATGGTCTCCATGCCATGGGCCGTCTTCGCATGTTCCACTATCTTTGGCATCAGCTCATCCTTGGAGCCGGCTTCTGCCTTGAAGTCACATGCCATTCCCAGATCCTTGCACTCAAACGTCGCTTTCATCTGTTCTCGCCTCAATATGCTGAAACTATCGGGCCCATCATATTTCAACTTGTTCTATCATCCTGCTGATTGGGGCGCTTCAGTGCCCTGACGAGCCGTCTTACAGGTTGAGGGGTGGTGGAATAATAAGTAACGGTTCGAGGCATGTCTGTCCCAAAGGTTGAATTTCGAGGAGGTACAGATGAAGTCAATGGATAGCGGGCATAATCCTTCATTGAAATTAAGGGCCATTCGTTTTGGCATCACTTTTGAACCGCGTTCCAGCCATTCAATGTGCGGAAGGTGACGAGACTGGTAGCTTTGACGACTTGCTCACCCATCTGTACAACACCAGACTGCAGCCGGCGAAATAGAAATCCAAGCCGGGAAGAACGCCTGTGAGAATCGGCCGGCCGCTGCTTGGCGAAGATGATTTCAGGCAGCCCATTGATGCAGTCGTGGTGGCTTTTTCCCCGGGCTGGCCAGGTGTAGGGCGTTTTGCATCCGAATTTGAGAGGGAATTTTCACAACTCTTCATAGGTGAGTATGCAGTCCATGTCAACTCTGGCTCTTCCGCAAATTACCTCGCTTTCAGTGCACTTGCTGCCGCAAATGGGCGAGGATGAAGGGCGACTGCTTAACATCTGCCCTCACATTTCCAACAACGAACAACCCATTCCCACAGACAGGACTCAAGGCGAAGCTCCCTGACATAGAACTGCCTCCATTTGCAGTTCGCCGTGATGCGGTTGCCGAGGCAGTGGATGACAGAACTCCGGGAGTGATCCTCCCGTACATCCTCGGTATACCGCACCCTTCCGACGCAGTGCGCAAGAGGTGCAGGGAGGATGCTCTCCTCTTTATCGAGGATTCTTGCGACGCGCTCGGGAGCAGGTACGGGGGCAAGCTGCCTGGCACCTGCCCCTGTATTGCGACCTTCTCTTTCTACGCGTCGCATCACATCACCACCTGCGAAGGAGGGATGCTTATTGCAAAGAATGCTGAACTCAGTTCTGCAGTTATGTCATTCAGGGACTGGGTCGGAACACAGATCTGCCGTTCTCCCGGCGGAGCACCTTCTATTTGCAGGCTTCAATGGAGCTGTCAGGTAAAACTTCCCACTGACTGTGATTTGCAGTTTGTTTTCGACCACAATGGATTCAACATGAAGTCCAAGGATATCCCGGACGCACTGGCATTTCACAACTTGCCAGTTTTCATTGCATAACCAGACGCAGGAAGGAGAATTCCGCGGCGCCGAGTGATGAGCTCAATGACGGAGGGGCAGCGGGCAGCCTGATGCTCCCTGAACCTATCAGCGGTTCGGATGTTTCATGGTTCTGCTTCCCGATGATCGCGGACTGGGCCATATCCGGGACGAAGGTGGTATCGCACCTGCAGAGCAGGAGGATGGAAACGAGGCCGATACTGACGTGCAACATAGATGACCAGCCCTCGTACGCGGCTTCCGATTTTTCAGGCAGGTCAGAGCTTCCCAATACGCAGAGGGCGGCCGAGGACGGCATTTCCGCCGGCATACATCCGTCCATGGGTCTGGAGGAAATACGGCATGTTTCCAGAGAGCCCGGCGCAGTGCTCTCCGGCTCCTCCCGGACTGAGCTCCGCTCAGAGAATTGTTGTCAGAAGGAAGAAGTTGAAAAACAGGATGAGTGCCGCCGTGAGCACCGAGAGCGCAATTGTAACATTTCTGTTCACAAACCCCCCCATGTACTTCCTCTTTGACGTGTAGTAGACAAGGGGTATCATCGGCAGCGGAATCATGATGCTGAGTATCACCTGGCTGTAGACGAGCAGTATGAGGGGGTCGAGACCGATGAGGATGGCGATGGTAGTGGGGAAGACGTTGATCACCCTTGTGACAATCCTCCTTGCCCATATGTTCCACCTCCTCCCTATCAGCCCTTCCATTATCACCTGCCCGGCGATCGTGCCGAGTGCGGACGAAGAGAGGCCTGACGCAAGGAGTGTGACGACAAACAGGATACTTATCAGGGGGCCGTAAATCTTGCTCACGCCCGACACAAACCCGCCCACAGTCAGGCTCTCGTTCGGGAAGAGAGGAATGGCGACGAGCAGTATGCCTGCGTTGACAAGGCCAGCTATTGTGAGGGTAACAATGGTTTCGTTCCGGTGGAGCTTCATAGCCCCCTTGATCTCAGCTTCTGAATGCTCCCTGTGGTCGTCTTCTCCCTCGAATGCGCCACCCTTGACCTCCCCTCCGCCCTCCTTCCTGCCAAGCATGTTAACCTTGTTCTTCGTCAGCCAGGAGTGGACGAACAGCGCATGAGGCATCACCGTAGCGCCTATGATGCCGACGACAATCAGGAATGCATTCGTGTTTGAGACTTCTGGAACAAATGAATGGTAGACAAGCTGCGTCGGCTCTATGCCCACGACGATCAGGTTGTAGAGTATGCCCACAACGAGTATTGCAATGAGCAGGGCGAAATACTGCTCTATCAGCCTGAAGCGCTTCCCCACCATGACCAGGAGGAGTATGACGTCGAGCGCACCGAACATCGCGGCATAGAGCAGCGGAATGCCGAACAGCAGGTTGAGCGCCAGGACAGTGCCGAGATACTCGGCGAGGTCAGTGGCAGCCGCCGCAGCCTCCGCGGCAAGCCAGTAGGGTATGACATACCCCCTCCTGCCGTCGAATGACTTCCTTACAAGCTGCGGAAGGTCATATGAGGTGGCAATTCCCAGCTTGCCCGAGAGGTACTGCAGCAGCATGGCCATGGCAGAAGCGAGCCAGACGGCCCAGAGCAGGGAATACCTGTAGCCTGCGCCTGCAGCAATGTCGGTGCCGTAGTTGCCCGGGTCCATGTATGCTATGGAAACCATGAGAGCAGGCCCCATCCAGCGCAGAAACTGGGCGGCAGATTTGGCGATGTTGCCCCTCGCACTCTTCGATTCGGTCACATTCTTCAAGGGCAGGACCTCCCGCTCGACTCCTCCGCACAGCACAGTCGTTCTGCAGCCTGCCGGCTGCAGCAGGCCGGATAAGACCTGCGTTCAGACAGTTCAGGGCTGCGCTTGAAATTCAAACCAATCCACCGCCGCTGCGTACAGCAGCTTGAACTCAGATTCCGCCTGCCGAAGGTCTAAGCCAGTCCAGGAGGAAACGCTTCATGGGGGGCCCCAGGTCGGACCTGAGCGCCTCCAGAGACTTCATTCCCTTCGAAGTAGTCCTGTAGTACTTGTGCACCTTGCCGTGCTCTATCCTCATCTCCTCCTTCAGCAGGCCGTCCCGGGTCAGCTGATGCAGGACAGGGTAGAGCTTACCGGGGCTCAGCACATGGTCGTGCGTCCTTTCCACATTCAGGAAGTCTGTCCCTGAAATGGCCGACTTTGAGCAAATCCAGAGGACGTATGGGCGGAAAAGCCCGCTTTCCAGATAGCGTGTCAGTTCATCCATGGGTTAACCTCGGATATTGATAACGATGGGTGATATCGGGTTTCGATATTAATACATTCCCGGCGGGCTCCGGATATCATTCGGGGACATTCTCTGCGGAAGCTCTAATAGGCTGCAGGGCGTTTGCAGGTGGGTTGGCGGGGAAAATGCTGTTTGAAGGAAAGACGCCTTTCAAGGCGCTACTCATGATGATTGGCGCCGTGCTGGTTGTAACGGCGATATCGCTTGCCGCGGTATTTGCAGCCCAGGGAGTGGCTGGATTTGGAGGGTTCGGCGGCCCTCACTTCGGCTTCCCTTCCCAGCAGCAGGCCGGAAGCGCTCTTGGGACTTCCGTAACCAAGTCGGCGGTTGTCTCAAGGTCTGGCTACAGCGAATCAGGTTTCTATATCCAGAAGACGGAGGGTGTTTACTACAACTCATCTTCTGTGGTAGCGATGGTGATTGAGAACCAGATGAACTCCTCACAGAGCGCCGGCTCACTGGAGTCTGCAGTGGTTTCAGGCTATACCGCAGCCAGCTCGCCCGTCAGCACGCTTAAATACTCATCTGTGAGCGTGGCGATTTTCAACCTGACGACCTCGGGCCGGCAGTCATACTTCATCTCATTCTACACGGGCAGTTTCTTCTGCTTCAGTCTTATCTACGTATACAGCTCAGCGCAGTCCTTGTCCCCCACCTCCTTCGCAAAGGCGATGGTCTCCTCCGTTGTCTGACGCTGTCGCGGATGACCAGAGGCAAATCTGATATAGTCAATCCGATATCGAAACGATATTATGGCTCTCAAGCCCGGGAATTGCACTGGCATCAAGCTGACATTTGCGCAAGCGCTGGGCAGCGCTCTCTGCCTCCTGACGCAGGATGGCAGTGCTTCGGCGGAGCCATCGGCAGACAGCTAAGTGGAGGAATGTGGTTGGTTCCGATCATACGTGTGGAGTCCCTGACCAAGGTTTACAAGGGAGAGACAAAGCCGGCAGTTGATGCTATCAGTTTAGAAATACTGGAGGGTGAGGTTTACGGCCTCCTGGGCCCAAACGGCGCCGGGAAGACGACCACCATAAACATGCTCACCACAAGGCTCAGCTCGACCAGAGGGAAGGCATCTGTTGGCGGGCATGACATCAACAGGGAATCAATGGCGATAAGGCGCATCATAGGCGTCGTCCCGCAGGACCTGACAGCGGACGAGGATCTTAGCGGCCGCGAGAATCTGCTCCTCGTGGCTAGCTTCTACGACGTTCCCAAGAAGACAGCTGCGGAGCGCGCGTCAAAGCTCCTTAACATGGTGGATCTGGCGGATGCCGCCGACAAGCATGTCAGGGAATACTCCGGCGGGATGCGGAAGAGGCTTGAGCTGATAATCGGTCTCATAAATGAGCCTCGCGTGCTCTTCCTCGACGAACCCACGCTCGGTCTCGATGTGCAGACAAGGTCTGTCATGTGGGATTACATCACGACGCTCAAGCGCGACTATAACATGACCATCATACTCACAAGCCACTATCTTGAGGAAATCGATGCACTGGCCGACAGGGTTTCGATAGTTGACCATGGCAAGATCATAGTTACAGGGACGCCAGGTGAGCTCAAGGCATCGCTCAAGGGTGACATAGTCACGATGGGATTCAGGGATGGCCAGGATACCGCTCCGGTCAAGGAGTACGGCGGCATAATTGAAATACTCGATTCCAAGCCCGGGACGCTGAAGATAAGGGTTGCAGATGCTGACAGCGAGCTGCCAGACCTGATGGGTTTTGTTTTCAAGAAGGGAATAAGCATCACCACGCTGAGCGTCCAGAAGCCGTCCCTTGATGAGGTGTTCCTGAGGTATACGGGCAGGAGCCTGAGGGAGGATGCGCCCGCTGACAGGTTCAAGAACGCCATGAACATGAGGAGGATGAGACAGGCATGAGCGGCGTTTTCCCGCTGCTGATGCGTGACCTGAAGAAGTGGTACAGAAATCCAGTATTCTTCTTCACCGGCCTGATCCAGCCTTTCTTCTGGATAGCCCTCTTTGGCAGCGCCCTGTCCAATCTGTCCCACCTGGGTGCGATACCGCAGGGGAGCACTTACATCACCTACATTGTGGGAGGGGTGTTAACAATCACAGCGCTCTTCACCGGCATGTTTACGGGCACCAATATAATATTCGACAGAAGGCTGGGTCCGATGGGCAGGTTCCTGGCATCGCCCATCTCCAGGAGCTCAATCGTATTTTCGAGGATCTTTTCAGCGATCATCAGGATTATGGTGCAGTCAGTCATACTCATCATAGCTGCACTGGTCCTTCCCAATGGGCTGAAGTTCCCCGGCGATTTCTCACTTGCGGACGTGCTTGTAATCATAACAGCAATTGTGCTCACGTCGCTCATCTTCTCATCCATGTTCAGCGTGATAGCTATCAGGATGAGGGAGATGAACACCATATTCGGGATAGTCAACCTCGTGAACCTTCCGCTGCTTTTCATGAGCTATGCAATGTTTCCGGTCGGCCTGATGGCTCCCTGGATAGGCGATGTCGCCAAGTACAACCCCGTCTCATGGTCTGCCGAGTCGATAAGGCTGGTCGTCCTTCAGGGCTCCCTTACGGCGTCCCAGTGGGGCAGCATCTTCCAGTGGCTCGGGGCTCTTGCTCTCTTGGCAGCGGGGATGGTTGCGCTTACCTATGTGATGGCGGAGAAGGAGATAAGGGACTGAGCACCTCAGTGCAGAGCCAGCGGGATGGGTTTGCGGGCCCGGTCCAGAATATTTTTATCTACCAGCAGGCAGATTCACCCCTGTGTCATTTCTCCACAGAACCGCTGTACTGCTTGTAGTGGCACTGCTCGCACTTGCGTTGCTGCCCGCGGTGGCACAGGGAGGGCAGCACCTCCTTGAGGAGCGTGCCGCTCCGGCTGCATCGACGCAGGGTACATTCGCCTTGGTTTCCTCGTTCAATGACGGGGGCACATATGCAAGCTACGGCTGGAAGGTGCTCACCGGAAGGTCGCCTGCAATAAGCTCGTCGGTCAACTACTTCGGTGAACCATCGCTGAAAATTCCCGCCGGCAGCTCTGTTTCGAATAGCAGGAGTGTGGTTCCGGGAGGGCAGTTCATATCCTTCCAGGTTGCAGTGAGCTCTCCCTCTTCCACGACGCTCTTCAGCATTGTGAACCAGGCCGGGGAACAGCTGTTCACTGTTGGTGTCGACGGTGCCGCGATATATGCCGGGACATCACCCGCCTCCCTGAGTTCAGTGGGAAATGCCCCCTCGGTCTCGGCCTATCCTGCGAACTGGGTCTACCTGTCAGGGAACATATATGACAGCAGCACAAACAAGGCATTTTCATGGACCGCCCAGCTGTTCGTTGACGGCTCCTCGTCATACCTTGCAACTGTCAGTGTGCCTGCCGCCTACCAGTATGCGGGGGTGGAGCTATCAGTCCCATCCGGGCAGAAGGCTGCGGGCTATGCCACTGGCGTGGTCTTCTCATCATATGAAATACCAATCTACATTCCAGGCTACAATCCGATGGAGGGCTACGGCCAGGGTTCGGGCCTGCTTGTCAGCAACCTTAAGCCATTCACAATACTGCAGGCAACCATGACGCTTGACAACTGGAATGTGCCCGAGGGCGGAATACTCAGCTACCAGATCAACGCAATGAACTACTACGGTGCCACCAGATCCAGCTGCGTTGGCTTCTTCCAGCTTGGCGTGGACCTGAACCCGAACGGACACATATCCCCGTGGTATGTGCCCGGCAAGAACTGCTTCGCCCACTATTTCCTTCACTCAAACAATCCGGCGGTGCAGCCTGGCTTCTTGACACCCCAGGGCAGCAAACTGCAGCTGAGCATTGTCGACTCACCTGCCAACAAGACAATCACATTCAGCATTGTTGACTTGGGGGTAAGCACCTCGTCCGGCAACAGGTACTGGAATGCCACCATTCCGTACAATGGCACCGATTTCTATGCCAGCTATACACAGCTCGAGTTCCAGCCGTCGTCCTCATACCCCATATCACAGTACTACTTCAACGGCAGCATGAGCGGCCTTTCTTACGGCAGCACCCCTTCCAAACTGTCCCCCCTCAACGAGGACTACATGCTCCCGTTCACCCTCAACGCGCCTCCCGGATGGAGTTTCACATACTACAACAACCAGACAGCAGGATACAGGCAGATAGCCTGAACTTGAACCAGGGGAGAGGAGCGCGCGACTGGCAGGCAGGAGGCCGGGGCAGGCATGAGCGAGCAGGGCTACCATATGATGGCCGCGATACTCTCCCAGCCAGGAGCACTTCTCACCACTGTTGAGAAGAATACAGACGGCGCACTCCAGCTGGGGGCGGAAATTGCAGGCAGGGGGAAGGGGACGGTATACGTCGTGGGCACAGGCACCTCATTCCACTGCGCCGAGCTATCTTCCCGATTCTTCTCGTCTCGGAATGCTGGAAAGGGTGTCAAGGCAGTTGCATACTCTTCCTTCGACTTTGCCAACTACACACCACCGATCTCCAGGGAGGACACGGTGGTGGTGATAAGTCACAGGGGCTACAAGAATTTCAGCAACAGGTCTCTCCGCATCGGACGCGAAAGGGGATGCCATGTGGCTGCTGTTACAGGCTATGGCAGCACAATCGGCGACGGGGATGCCGACACCGTGTTCAGGACTGTCGAGCAGGAAGTTTCGTCAGCCCACACCGTGAGCTTCACAACGGCTCTGGCAGTAATGCTCTCCGTTGCCATGGCTTCCTCTGCCGACGGGGGTGAGGCGCGCACGGCAATATCCTCTGTATCGAGGGAAGTGGCTGATGCCATGTCCTCGGTCCTTGCAGCAAGGGAGTCTGTCAGGAGGGCGGTTGCCGCCTATGACCATGCGCCTGGAATATGGATTGCAGGCGGAGGACCCAATGGGGTAGTGGCAAAGGAAGGGTCGCTCAAGATTCAGGAGACATGCTACATAAACGCCTTCGGCTTCGAGGTGGAGCAGATGATTCATGGTCCGATGCGCGCAGCCTCAATACCGCAGGATCTGTTCATACCTATCATCTGGGGTGCCTCTGCCGGCAGGTGCAGGGAGCTCGCATCATCGCTATCGGATGCGGGCGGGCACCTGCTGACCATATCGGAAAGCGCGGACGACCCGTACAATCTCCTTCCACCCGTGAAGCATGTCCAGGAACACCTTTCACCCTTCGTTACAGTCATACCTCTACAGCTCACAGCCCTCTACCTTGCAATGCTGCGGGGCACAAACCCCGACAGCTTCAGGAGCACCGACCCGTATTTTGCCAGGCTGGACAGGACGCTCAAGCTTTAGGTGGGAGGTGTGTGGTGAAGGTGTGCACTTTGCAAATGTCCAAATAAGAACGGCAGGATCGCCATTACGTGAAGTGCCCCGTGTGCCTTTCCTCTGAAGGAGGGGCGGAATTTGCACCCCTCGCAGCACATATCTCCAGTAGAGCTGCAGAAGGGGAGGCGGAGCATTCAGCATGGCTCTCAAGGTATGCAGGCGGAGCAGGCACCGACCATTCGTCACTCACATCCTCCCTTGAGCGGCTGTATGACACCTCCGGAAACCTGGAGAGGTGGATCGTGCTCAGGCTCATAGAGCGCATTTATGGTCCAGAGCCTCACCCTTTCATATTGCACCTGCAGCACCCCGACAGGAAGACCATCTACGGCTATGTGATGGAGCATCACCACTTCCTCAGGCAGTGGGTAAGGTGCTGCGCAATGATCATGGCGAAGACCGACCTCGAGGAGGTGCAGCTGTATGAGATTGACAACATCATATCAGAGTTCAGGGGGATGCCGCCTGACAGGCCGTCCCACCATGAGCTTCTGCTTAGAATGGGGGAGAGCATCGGCATAGGGAGGGATGCCGTCTATGCAGGGAAGCCTCTGCCATCAACATCCCGCTGCCTCGACTGGTGGTGGAGGATCGCCTCAGGCTGCAGCTGGCAGGAGGGCATGGCGGCGATGCACACACTGGAGCTCACCGCCAATCCGGACATTAGGGATATGGGCTCGAAGATGACCTACTTCGATGCATCCATTCTGGATGATGCATCTTACAGCGACGGCGTCAAGAACTTCCTGCTGGAGGGATACAGGGCGGATGCGGGCCATTCGATGGAGGCGCTGGAGCTGATTGTGAAACACTGCACCGATCCTGCGATTCGGCTGGACGTGCAGTCTGTTGTATACAGGACGGTTGCACTCCTCGACGACTACCTCAATGCAAGGCTCGAAAGGGGGGAGATGCTTGAAGACAAACAACACTGAAGGGTGCGCACTCTGCAATGCCACATGGGGTGAATACCGGGATGAAGTCGAGGGGGAGAGGATGGTTTTCTGCTGCGACATATGTGCAGCCGCCTTCAAGAACATGGTTGCCTCGGTCGAGAAGGAGAATGGGTGGTCTTCGGTGGATTCCATAGAAATCCAGGGCAACAACAATACGGGAAGGAAGTGCAGCGCCCGGTCCGGGAAGAATGAATTCAGCTTCTATATCAAGTTCCACAATGATGGAAGGGTAAAGGATTTCCACAGGCTGAAGTAGCCTCCGGTTTCAGCTGCTCTTGAGTATGCTGAGCATCTTGTTGTACTGCTCTTCAGTTATCTCGCCGCGGACGAGACGCATCTTGAGCTCTGCAACAGGGTCCGCCTGAGCCGGTGCGGCCGCCTGCTGGGGCCTGTTCCTGGACTGGTCTATAAGCTTCTGTGCAAGCTGCACCGCCTGCAGCGTCAGCGGGCGCACCTTCTTCCAGAATGTCCAGTTTTCCGTCGAGGACATGCCTGTTATGACCACATGGTCATCCATTATGCCCTGCTGCAGCTCCACCGAGTTGAGCTGGTCCCATGTAAAAGACCTTGTCTCAAATGACATCAGGCCTGTGGAAGCGAGCAGAAGCCTTCTGTTTGTTACAAGGAACCACGGATGCCCCACCTGCGTGCCCTGGTCTCCCCTGCGCACATTCATTCCCTGGCTGTGTGTTGCCCCTATGCCCCTGAGGGCAAACTCAATTACCTCGTTGGGCTGAAGCACCTGCTGCACCTTGCCCAAGACCTTTTCAGGCATAACCGTGTATTTGGCGAACTCCGGGTCGCCCTGCATGTTTGCTGCCATGAACAGGTGATCCCGGTGGAGTGCTTATTAAACTTACCAGCAGGGCAGCATGCATGATAACATTGGTCTAGTCCTCCAGCGCTGCAGTGGGCGCCGCAGGAACGGGGCTGCCTTCGGGCAGCTGAAATTTATAACGATATATTTATAATCCAACTATTCCACTGTGCACCGTTTCCAGCGACCGCAGGTTCGCTGGGCCGGCGATATGTCCAGTGCACATAGTCCCTTTGCCCGGCAGCGGCAAAGAAATGACATCACAGGTGCATTTCAATGGCAACGGAAGGGAAGGCTGGATTCAGGATTGATTGTATTGTTCCGTTAATTCTTGCAGTTCTGCTGCTGCTCTCAACAATTGCGGTAGCATCACTGTCTCCCCTTCCATACTCCACCGCTTCCTCGGCCGGGGGAACAGCTTCACCGGCGCAGACAATGCCCGCCCAGGCTCCGGCGGCCGCTCCGTCGGGGGCTGGCGTCTCACCCCTAGCTGGCATTACGCTGTATATCATATTGGGCGTGGTTCTCATTGCTGTCATCGCCTCCGCAGCCACAGTGGTCAGGCGCAGGAAGAGGAACAGAGCAGACGGTGCAGCACACTGCAGGCAGCTGCCTCACTCCTCAGCCAGCTCAACCCTCTTCTCCCTCGACCTCAGGCCTCCCACTATTGTTATGGCGGACTTCCTCACTCCAAAGTGCGCCGCCAGTATCTCGACAAGCCTCCTGTTTGCCTTTCCGGCCACGGCCCTTTCGTCTACCCTGACCTCATACCTCCCTTCAGCCACCTCCCTTACAGAGGGTGCCGGCGCATTGACTGTCACCCTGACCTGAATGATCCGCCTTTTCACCATTCAACGGCCTCATGCACCCTTTGTCGCCTCAACCAGGAAATACCTGTCACTTGTCCTGAAGCCTCCGTTCCGCCTGATTTCACTGTCAATACTTCTGAGCTCGCTGTCATACCTGCCGACGCTGAAATCGGGTATGTGCCACTCCACCATCCTGAGGTAGCAGACCACAGCGCCAATGTCCATGAAGACAGAGGGGACAGCAGCCTCCCTTCCCGCGGTTATTTCGAGACCGGCATCTGCAAGCTGCCCTGTCGCTGTGCGCAGGTTCCACAGGTCTTCCGGGACGGGGACGCCAAGCGCCTGGTTGAGCTCAGGCTTGGATATGCTTTCCACCTGCTGTGTCATGAACACTCCACCGCGCTTCAGCACCCTCGCCACCTCGCCTGCCCTGAAAGCCTCATGCCTGTCCGCAATGATGTCAAATGAGCCTTCGCTGAACGGCATATCCCCCTTCTGCTGCAAGGCCGTGTTGTCTGTGCACCATGTGTTCACCACATCCACTCCGAGCGGTGACAGCCTCGAGAGGGCCACCTGCATGTTCGGGCCGTAGCCCTCCGTGGTGTATGTCCTCTTTGGGAGGGGTGCGAGCGAGGCGAGAAACTCCCCTCCCCCTGTCCCCATGTCAAGGAAGAGAGCATCCTCCCTCATCCTCCCCCTTACCAGCGATGCAAAATCCCAGGGCAGCGGCGCATCCACCATCCTACCTTCAAGGTAGGAAAAGTCCCAGCCGCTGAACTGCCATTTTTCAGCACCCGCGATATATTCCTCATATGTAAGCTGTCCGGCTGTCATGTCAGATGCCCGGTAATGATTGTAATCACGCAGTATACAAATTACTGTCGAAAGCCCCGGTTATCATATTTCATTTCCTGAGGCGGTCCTTGACTATATCCACCCCGGATATTGATTCGAATGCAGAGAATCCTGCCTCTTCCGGTTGTGTCAGCTGCAGCGATGTCACTGCCTCAGAGCACCCCAGGCAGGACTGGTTCGGCTTTCCACCGAACCAGGTGCTGAGCGAATACCTCAGCGGCTCACCGAGCCAGAATCTTACCAGCACCTGCCTGCAGACAGGCAGCGTCACATTCAATATGACGGCCCCTGCAATACCGCAGGAGTTCGGCCTGCTGGAGACGAGGACAGCAATATATACAAACAACTCTGTGAACATGGCGCCCGGCACCCCCTACATCTATGCGGTGGAGTGTCTGTTCAACGGCAGCGGCAGTACCTCGGGCTTCTACAGTTCACAGCTCTTCGGCAGCCTCAGCCTCGCCCCGGTGCCTGGTTCATCCAACATGCTCTATATCACCTACGGGAAGTCTGTCTTCTCGATCATACACGTTGACTCCCTCGGTTCCACAATCCAGCTGGTCGTCGGGCATGTGGGTTCCTATGCGTTCACACTCGCAGTTGGAAACGGCAACCTACAGAACTACAGGCTTGCCGGGCTGGCTGAACTTTTCATCTCCTACATGACCTGAATTCAGGCAGCGTGCTCTGATGGTCGAGGTCTATTCTTGAAGTTTCTCACAGCCAGCAGGTAGAGTGTCATCAGCAGCCCGATGATCACCGCTCCCGCGATCGAAAGCACAATGAATGCATCCGCCATTGCCCCTGTCGCAGTCACCGAGTCGACAGGAAGCGTTCCGCCGAACGCTGTAGGGTAGACGAGATAGTTCAGTGAGAATATTATGACAGTCGCCATCAGGCAGAACACCAGTTTGTTGCTCACGATGGGTGCTGTCCTCCTCCAGGCATAGAGGACAGGAGGAAGTATTGTGAGCGCCACGGGAAGTATGAACAGCGGGGATATGAACGGGACCGAATAGAGGCAGAGGAGAGGGAGGACATTATTATGCCCGCAGCCGTAAGCGGCGCAGCCAGCTTCCTCAGCTCCTCCATCCCGTAGAAGACAGGCGCCAGCCCTATCACTGTCACCAGTACTCCTGCAACGTAGAGGATGCTCGCAGGGTCTGTTATCCACCGCTCAAGTGAGAATGAGTAGTTGACAAGGTCCACTCCCCTGCCGCTTACTATCCCTGAGACCACCCTGATAACAACAAGCCCTGTGAGAAGCGTGAAGAGTTAGCTGCTGTAGTTGGCAGCCTCGCTCACCGTCATGACGTTGTATACAATCCACGGCTGCCTTCCAAGCTCGTCTGTAACCCAGCCGAGCTCCATGATTTGGAGTGTGAAGGGGGCGAAGAACTGTATTCCGAATGACATCAGCCTGTTGTCGTATGGCCTCCTGCCGAGAACCCACAGGCCTGTGAATACGAAGAGGAAGAGGCGCATGATTAATGCCGAAATGACCATCGTGTCGAATGTAGTGTGTATGATGAGCGGCGGCCACTGCGACTGTGGGAACTGGGAGAGCCCGGGCAGGCTGGTTATGCCAGTCTCAAGCTTCACCAGGTAGCCCTGGAGGTCTGGAATCTCGAGTCCGCCGACAACCTGCCCGCCTACTAGTGAGCCGAATATGTGCTCGGAGAGACCGCTGCCCGGGTCCGGATTCAGCTCTACTGCGGCATATTTCAGCGGCTGTTGCACCACAGCGTCGTTATTTCGTTGATTCCTGAGACTATAGTGAGTATGATGAATACGAAGGAGATGGCAGTGGTCAGCTTCAGACCCTTGAGGAAGAGCTTCCTCTCATCCTCCCCCTTCCCCTTCATGTAGCGGTATGCGAAGTATCCGCCTATCAGCATGGCGCCCGTAAGCACCACCATGGAAATGACATGGAAGACCTCCGCCCCGGTGGACACGGTCAGGAATGGTGCCCACGGGTTGACATCGTTAATCTGGCCAGTTGCAAGGTATGTGGCTATGTTGAAGCCGTTTGGAGTGTTCATCCATGCATTGACCATCGTTATCAGCACCCCGAGAGGAGTGTCCCTCCAACGATGGGCAGGCTCAGGAGCCAGTGTGTATACTTCCCCCTGAACGAGCTCCAGTAGTAGGCATAGACAACCAGGAAGATGGTTTCGGCGAAGAATGCGAATATCTCGACGTAGAATATGGCAATCACGCCTGTCTGGGAGACAAGCGTCATGAATCCAGGAAACAGACTGACCAGCTCTACCGCCATAACCACGCCGCTTGCAGTGCCGACGCCGAACGATACAACAAACACCCTCAGGAGGCGCCTGGCAAGCGCGCCGTAGTAGGCGTCGACATAGCGGACTGAGAGGAATTCGGCTATGGAAATGAGTATGGAAAGTGTTATGCTTAAGGAAACAAGGAGAATATGCTACCCTATCGTGAAAGCGAACAGAAACCTGTCGAAATCAACCATGGGAATTGCCATTGGCCGGCACCTGCAACGACTTCTACGCCCCAGCCGTATAAATCGAGGGTGCCGAATATATGAGCCGTCCTGATTTTATAGCGAATCTGGCGCCTTGCCGGTGGATGCTCCTCCCCTAATCCTCCTTATCTGCATGACTTCGGTAACAACCCACTCACCGTCCCCTGCGGGCTGCTCCTCCGCCCTCCACCTGAATTCATCCCTGCCTATGTCGTAGAATATCCACCTCTCCGGCGTTTCCCTGCCGCCGCCATCGAGGATTATGCTCTCACCCTCCCTGCGCGCCCTGAAACTCCTGGCCTCCCCCCTTGACGGGGCGATCCAGATGCTCTGCCAGTCGCCAGTCCGGCTGTCGTAGAACCTGACGGTGCTTCCCGCAATCTCCTTCTTCCCGGCCACCCCGCGCATTATCCAGACATCCTGCGTCGCGCGGCCGCCGAGGATCCAGCCCCAGTGCAGCTCTCCCTTCAGCACAAGGCCGCTGTGCTCACCGGCTATGAAACGGTCCTCTACAATTTCCCAGTCTCCAACAAACTGCCCGAAGAGCGCCATTTCCTTCTCAAGTCCAGGGAAGGGACCAGCCGCTTCCAGCCCGCCAATCACTGGTGCTCACCCCAGGAACTCGATGTAATTGCCGTCGGGGTCCTCTATGTAGAACCATCTGCTCTTGCCTGTGTCCAGCACCTCAACGACCCTGTGTCCAAGCCTCTTGAGCTCTTCCTCCGCCTTATCCAGGTCGGGGACGCTGAATGCCAGATGGTCCAGCCCCTCACCTGGGGTGTATGGTGTGTCGAACTTGCTTCCCTTGTCATAGCAGTTCAGCTCAAGCTCGTGGCCACCCTCCTCGCTGACCAGGTTTGCCACTTCCCCGCTGGCAACCTCGATTCTCTGCCTCCCTGTGAGCTTCATGCCCAGGACACCAGTGTAGAAGGCTATTGCCCTGTCCATGTCCCTGACCCTAATGCCCGTATAGACGAATTTCGCTTCCATTCCATTCACTCCATTGCAAGTAGCCCCGGTCTGGTTAAAAAGATATAGCCGTCCTATGGCGGTGCCGTGTATTGGAAAAACAGGCAGGTAATGTCTGTGGGTTCTTTAGCAGTATGAATCATAGCCGGTGACGGTGACAGGGAAGTAAAAGTTTGTCAAGAACAGGCATTACAATGGGGATCCCGCTGGCAAAGGATATGAGATAATGACCAAGGCGCTTCTCAATGCGAGCTTCCCGCTGGAAAGGATCGTGCTGATAGGGAACAATGAGATATTCAGGCACACTGCGGCCAGGTTTGGGCTGGACATTGGACGGCTGGAGGATGTGGAGTTTGCCGACATACCTTCAGGCAACCTCACTTTCGACAGCATGAAGCTTGGTGTGAGCGCATAGGAGACAGGACTCCTCTCCCTCAGGACAATGGGGGTTGGTGCCTCGATTGCAGGGGTGGGGAAGATCGACGGCATGTGCACCGCGCCTGTCCACACGGAAGCGATTGCACTTGCAGGCTCCACCTTCTGGGACCACATATCCATGCTTAGCTCTTTCACATCCTCAAAGGATGTAACGGTGATCTACGGACTGCAGACCCTGAGGACCGTCCTGCTGACCAGGCAACTCCCCATCACGGAAGCGCTCAATCTTGTCACAAGGGATAATGTGCTGAAGTTCATCAGGCTTTCAGACAGTGCTCTCAGGTCCTGGGATTCAAACAGAGACGCATCGCAGTGGCAGCACTGAACCCGCACGGCGTTGATGGGGAACTCCCCTGCGACACCGAGATAAAGGTGATTGCACCCGTAATAGAGGATGCCTCGGGGGAACTGAATGTCACATGGCCAGTCCCTGCGGATGTTGTCCACCGCAATACTCTGAACAGCGCATAAGACATAGCCCTTTCCCTGTACCACGACCAGGCACATGGGGCTCTGAAAAGATTCGATTTCTACAGGACGGCGGACATGAACATCGGCCACCCCGTGGGCACCGCCTGGGGAGTAAGGCTTGCCCCCACAAACATCTTATCAACCAACAGCAGCATTGGCTTCGGGGAGCAGGATGGGGCATATGCTTATGTGCCGTCAGCACCATCCAGGGGTGGACCCCCAGCGTCACCTGCGGGAATCTGACGGTCAGGCTCCGGTGTTTCAATCACTGTCCCATTTGCCCGGATAGCTTATGTTGTGACATTCCATGAGACCGGCCTTTCCGGTCAGACATGGAACGCGACCCTTGGTGCGGAAATGCAGCAGTCATCACTCTAGTGTGCTGTTACACAAATAGCTAGTGTTATATATCTTCATGCCAGTCAGGTGTCGTGCGCAAAGCTGTATCTATCACAGTCACACCCGAGGAACGGCTGCAGCTTGAAAAATGGAGCCGCGGAA